>JABCZS010000005.1:93859-114729 GCA_013289605.1 Gammaproteobacteria bacterium | reverse complement strand
ATAAAGCGGCAATTGCACTGCGCGCAGGCGCGGCTCTAACCAATCTGGCTCATCTATTCTTCCTGTTTTATAATCGATAAGTATGATTTCGCCCGTTGCTAATTGATCAATGCGATCGATGCGTGCATTTAATTTTAAAGAAGCAAGCTCTACCTTAATCGCCTGCTCACGCGCAATCACAGTAAAATCAGGACGCATACGCTCGTGTCTTAGGTATTCATCGACTAACGCCGTGACGCGCTGTTTTTCTAGGGTTAATTGCATGCGGGTAAATTGTGCGTCCTCTATGACGGTTAATGCCTTGGTAATCGCCGCATCCACGTGTTGTGCATAAGCGGCTTCAGATAAGTGAATTAATTTTTCTTTTGTTTGTATCACTTGCCAAAAATAATCTAAGGCCGCGTGCAACACTTGCCCGCGATGCAGCGCAGTAAAACCACTTTGCGGCACAGTAAAATCTTCGGCAAATAAGCGGTAGCGCGCAAACGCTTGAAACGGGCAATTGGCTTGCGCTTGCAACACGCTGGTTCCACCCCGCACCACAGCATCTTTCGAGCGATAAGGCACCGCTTGCTCGTGCCACTCTTCAAACGCTGCACGCTTTTCAGGCAGTAAAGACACGTCTTCTTGTAAAAGAGAGTTGTGCGCCGCATAGGGCAATATTAACGCGCTAGGGCTCAGTTTTTTATCTTCTTCTTGTAGCGGAAAACTAAGAACGATGTGTTGGGCTTGCTCGGTAAAGCGTTGCGTTAAATTTTCTGCAAACGCATATTCGCGCTCCGGTGTGGCATGCGGCATATCGTTGATGCGTTGCAAGCGTGCCGGCAAAAACGGATGAGGCGCGCAAGGCATGGGCCAATTTTCATTATGTAAACCACTGACCCAGAGTGCATGAAAATGGAGCCCTACTGCTTCAAGATGGCCCAAAATTTGTATGGGTTTATCTTCACTTTCCCCTTGAAAGAGGATACTTTTAGCTTGCTGCCCTAACAATTGACAGGCGGCTGAAAAGTTAAGGGGGGCGACTATACCATCGAGTTGCGAAAACTCGGTCAGCAATTCATAAAACCGCTTGACCACTTGATACTCTAAACTATTTAATACGCGCTCTCCTGGCCATCCCCAA
Organism: Gammaproteobacteria bacterium; assembly: GCA_013289605.1. Lineage (GTDB taxonomy): Bacteria > Pseudomonadota > Gammaproteobacteria > JABCZS01 > JABCZS01 > JABCZS01. The sequence continues at coordinate 113,603 of JABCZS010000005.1, read as the reverse complement.
TGCGTAAGCTTCTGCTTAATGTAGTGCACCCAGGCACTGGGGGTTAAACTTTGCTTAGGCGCTGCAGGCTGCTGCACTAAGGCCTGCATCAAAGCGATACACGTGTTGCCACTTGCCGCTTGCACTTTTTCTAGTGTCACTTTCGTAAGCCCCATGTGGCGCAGTGTTGCATCCAGGTAGGCGCGCGCAAAACATTCCTGCTCACTTGCTAAAATAAACGGCGTAAGCAGTACACGGCTAAATCGCTCTAGTGGCCACTGGGTGTGCGTTAAGCGTAATAACTCAAAAGCAAGCACAATGACCGGGTAATCTGCTAATTTTTTCCCTGCGGAAATATTATAAGGTCGCGCCTGTTGATAATGATGTGCAATCAGGCTCTCTGGCATCAGTACCGTTGCAAAAATTTCATCCACTGCGTTAAAGCGCGTGGCTAAATCAGGGACAATAATACCTATGGGGTGTACCCTCGGTTCTTTAAGCCATTGTTTGGCCCAGATCGCTGCAGCGGTTAACTCGGTTTTAAAGTCAGGCTGGGCGGCATAAACTACCTTGGCATCGGGCGTGCGGTAGCTCAATACCGTTATGGCATCAGCATTTCCGGCAACATGGAGCAATAATTGCCGTACCTTAGGACTGATATCGGTAAATCCCACTAAATGTATTTTTAGCTTCACTTGTTGCTTGGCTAGTAATAAATAATCAAGACGGCTGGCGTGATCACACCATTTTTCAATTCTAGCGCGCGCTTCATAGCTGTCACACCAGGTCAAAAAAGCACGTATGTCCGCTGTCAGGGCTTCATTGAATACACGCTGCGTAGAAATGCCCCATGATTTGAGTAAGCTCCAGGCTTTTTCGGCCAAACGTGCAGTCTGTTCCTTGCGTAGCAAGGGGGTGAGATTCGTTTCTTCAATAATGCTTTGCCAGACCAGCGCATTTTGCCAAGGGTTTAATAAACGCAGGGGTGGATTATCGAGATCATCTTCATACGCTTGCCATAAACTGTCTAGCCACCCGGCAAGCGATACTATCGGCAATTGCGTAGGCGATACGTGGGTTTGCACGTAATCTAAGTTTAGACGTTTAGCCAGCCTGCGCGTAGGCGTTAAAATTAAATCTGCGCTGTCAAACTGCGCTAAAAAATCAGAATAATTTCCGAGCTGTTTACTCTTGTAACCAAAGGCATTGTCCATGCTGTGCCTCTTTTTTTATTTTTTTTAGCAGTTGTTCATGTGCAATCAATTCTTCTGCATCGGCATAAATGACGGTATAATCGCTAGCATTTTGCGTAGGCGTTAAACTCTCCCCGCGCGTATCTGGCGCACTTGCCATTTCAAATGATAAATCGGCTTGCCCCCCTGTCATCGCTAAATACACTTGGGCTAAAATCTGCGCATCGAGGAGTGCGCCGTGTAAATCCCGTGCAAAGTGTTCAACCTCATAGCGTTTAACTAAGGCATCAAGCGAATTTTTTTGTCCCGGATGTTTTTTACGCGCAAGCGGTAAGGTATCTAAAATCTGTGCATAATCTTCAATAGCGCCTAATTTTTTCGAAACCCGAGTCAATTCAGCATTAATAAATGCCGTATCAAACGTGGCGTTATGGATGATTAATTCTGCATCGCGGATAAATTCTAGAAAAGCATCGGTAATTTCATGAAAGCGTGGTTTATCGGCTAAAAATTCCAAAGTGATGCCGTGGACTTTTTGCGCGCCATAATCAATTTCACGATCAGGATGCAGATAATAATGAAACTGCCGTCCAGTTAAACGACGATTGATGAGCTCTACAGCGCCAATTTCAATAATTCTATGGCCGGCTTGTGGACTTAAGCCTGTCGTTTCCGTATCCAGTACGATTTGTCGCATGGTTTATAGTTCCTTCTATGTGTCTAACAGCTCGTCTATCGCTTGATTGGCCAATAGATCAGCCATTTCATTCTCCGCATGACCGCTGTGGCCTTTAACCCAATGCCATTCTACCTGATGGACCTCACAGGCTGCGAGTAATTCTTGCCATAAATCTACATTCTTTACTGGCGCCTTACTGGCATTACGCCAACCATTTTTCTTCCAATTATGCACCCACTCGGTAATGCCTTTACGAACATATTGAGAATCTGTGGTAATTGACACCTCACAAGGCACTTTAATCGCTTTTAAGCCCGTTATAGCAGCTTTAAGCTCCATACGGTTATTGGTGGTGTGGCTTTCAGCCCCTTTTAGGGTTTTTTCTTGGCCATTATAGCGCAGTAATACGCCAAAGCCGCCAGGGCCTGGATTGCCTCGACACGCGCCATCTACGAATAATTCGACTTTCTTAAGCAATATAGGCCTACCTGAGACTAAATAAAGGAAAAGTATAGGGTCAACTAAGTTGATTAACTAATTAAATATAGGATTTTTGCTTCCCTGTTCCACCCCGACAATGGTATACTGGGTGCTATGAACAGTACAAATAAATATATCAAGCATTTATCGTTGTTCTTCATTGTCGTCGGGTTAGTTGTGAGTTCTGGCACATATAATAATGTGCACACGATGAACTTCAAGTACGTAGCCCAAGCGGGCACTCCCGTTGAAGCTACCGAGCCCAGCCCTGACAATCTTTGGGATCGCCTCCGCGCTGATTTCGTTATGGATCATGCCACAGGCCAGAAGCTGGTGCAAACCAATCGCACGTGGTACCTCAATAATCCTGATTATATCGAAAGTGTATTCAATCGTGCTGAACCTTATCTGCATTATATTGCAGAAGAGATCACATCGCGCGGTTTGCCTATGGAATTTATTTTAATTCCCGTGATTGAAAGTACTTATGATCCGTTTGCACGCTCACATCGGGGTGCAACCGGTATTTGGCAATTGATGGCCGCCACAGCACGCCATTACGGTATCGTCCAAAATGGTGCCTATGATGGTCGTCGCGATATCCATGTGTCTACGCGCGCAGCACTTGGACACTTAAGCCATTTGGCCAAGCTTTATAATAATGACTGGCACTTAGTGTTGGCCGCTTATAATGCCGGTGAAGGGACAGTTAATCGTGCGATGCGCCGTAATGAACGTGCTGGTTTAGGCACTGATTTTTGGTCACTGTCTTCATTACCCAAAGAAACTCGCCATTATGTGCCTAAAATCATTGCGCTTGCTGATGTCGTTAAAAATCATCAACGTCACAATATTGAATTGCCTGCGGTTGCCGATGAACCTCAAGTCGCTGTCGTTGATATCAACGTAGAAGACTACTTAGATTTAACCATCGCTGCTGATTTAGCGGATATCGAAACCGAAGAATTACGGGAAATTAACCCAGGCTTTACTCAAACGGTGATTGCAAATAATACCAAAACGTTATTAATACCGGTGGAAAAAGTTGCGATTTTTGAAGCCGCTTTAGCGAATTATACGCCAGTGAAGAAAAAGCAAACGCAAACGCAAACGACTCAGTCTTATATCGTACAAAGCGGTGATACCTTGAATAAAATCGCGAAGACACACGGTGTGAGTGTAAAATTAATTCAACAATACAATAATTTATCCTCAACGACGATTAACGTCGGTCAAAAGCTCCGCATTCCACGCGGGGCTTAATTTTAAGTTTATTATCTTCATTTAACTCTGCAAAGCACATCCGCACTGCTAACGAATCCCCACGAATTTTATTTTAAGGCCGTAGGCCTTACCGTATATAGCCCAGGGTAAGGCGCCTTGCGCCGCCACCCTGGGTAGGAGAAAAAAGAGAACAAGCGCTGTAAGCGCGCGTAAGATGAAGCTTTTAATATTTTTCTTGCGCGCTTACAGCGCTTGATTCTTTCTCATCCTACCCAGGGTTACGGCACGAAGCGTGCCTAGACCCTGGGCTATATACGGTAAGGCCTACGGCCTTAAAACTAAAATTCGTGGGATTCTTTAGCCCTATCACTCGGTCCACGAGTGTTTAGATTGCGACCCTAGATCAGTAACTGCGCTGATGTTTAAAAGCATCAGTTTTGGTTGATTTAATGTTATTTTTAAGGCTATTTTTTGCTTATTTTGCATCTAAACCTGGGGCTCAATCATTAGAGACTTCTTGTTGTAAAATATTTTTTTCCTCGTTATAGTGTTGTCTACTCTACTAAAATATTATAAAAAATGAGCCCATCTGAATTATTGCTAGAACCACTATCTAGTGAACTTGACTATAAAAGAGCTGAAAAAAGAGAGAAGTTGATTCGGCTTGCCAATTCGGTATTATTTGATTTCAAATATAAAAAACATTTTGAAGATCTTATGCAAGCTTTGAATTTTAATTATGATAAAGTCATAGATGGTTTTTTAGAATACAATCTTGATAGCATTTTTGAATTACCTGGAAATGAGATTTACTCATCTATCGGAAATCGATTTACATTATACATACACAATTTACTCCAAGGGAGCTGGCATATTGAAAGACAGCAAACGATATGTCAATTCATGGAAGGGTTACATCTGCATTATATTGCAGACATTGGTTTTGGTGTACCATCGCTTTATATAAAAAATATTCTTAATAATAACATCCCCATCAAAATAAAACTTTGTGATCTTTACCCCTCCGCATTCCTATTTTCAAGTGCATTGCTTCGACTCTGGGATAAGGATTGGGATAGAAAAATTTCCTACATTCAAACTGACATGGACCAACAAGATTATGTTGGTTTCTTTGACCTATATATCTTTCAAGATTCTATAGAACACACAATTAATCCAACTGCATATCTCAAAAAGTATGTAAACGAATCACCGCCACATAGCTTCTTTTTGCTCTCACTTCCAATCGGTCCTATTATTCCCGGACATTATATGGCTTGGAATTCAAATGAAGAGGCTGAACTGTGGCTTAAGTTTTGTGGTTTAAAAATAGTTTCTCAAAAAGACGTATACCCTAATCTAGATGTTGATTTATTTGCAAATGATCTTGGTTCAGAATTCCATAATTATATGGTATTATGCAGCAAGAATTAATTTCAGATAATCAGCTAACATGATGCGCTTTAATTTTATAAAAAAGACATGGGAATACATAAAAAAATCTGGATATGACTCAGAACATCAATGGGTTCCACTTGGCGCCATTGGGGTCATTAGCTTTATCTTATATTATTTTATATGGAAGCAAGTTGCACCTAATGAATACGACAATATTCCCTTACGCATTGTTGGTGGTGTCTTGTGTCTTTTCCTTACCCTGAAAGATTTTTGGCCTCAGGTATTAAAACCTATATTACCTATTTATTGGTTTTTCACCTTACTTTATTGCTTTCCATTTTTCTTTTCTTATATGGTATTAAAGAACCCAGATTCCAGTATTTGGATCTTAACCACAATAACAGGGGTGTTTTTTTTACTGTTATTAGTCAATTGGGTAATGTTACTCGTAATTATTAGTACTGGAATTTTAGCTGCTTGGTGCGCCTATATTCTAACGACTGATATTATTGTTGTCCCTGTCGAATTCTTTAAAACGCTACCCAATTACCTCACTGTCCTCATTGCCGGGAGTATTTTTATTTTTAGAAATGACCAAGTCCAAAAAGAAAAACTAAACAGCCTAATCACCCTAAGCAGCATTATCGCTCATGAGCTCCGTACGCCGCTGCGCACGATAGATTCTAGCATTGATGGGATAGCGCAAGTGTTGCCTAAGCTGAGCGAAGGGTATGCGCTGGCGAAGCAACAACAGCTGAATGTCCCGTTTATTGCGCCGCAGCAGCTTAATTCGATTAATCAGCTCACCGACAATGTGAAATCAGAAACCTATGCCGCGTTTAACTTTATTGATATGTTATTGCTGAAAACCAAGTCGACTAGCGAAGGCGTGCATCAAAATTACTCCATGCGGCACTGTGTGTCTAATGCCCTCGCGCGTTATCCGTTTACGAAAGAAGAACGCGAACATCTGCACGTGACACTCTCAGGCGATGATTTTACCTTTTACGGCAATGACTATTTTATGATGCATATCTTCTTTAATTTACTCAAAAATGCTTTATACTACATTCATAAAGCACAAAAGGGTGAGATCTTCATCCATTTGCAACCGGGGGCGAGCTATAATAACGTATACTTTAAAGATACCGGCACTGGGATAGCAAAAAAAGATTTGGTGCATATTTTCGAGCGTTTTTTTTCAAAGACCTATCATGGCACAGGCTTAGGGCTGGCCTTTAGCAAAATGGTCATGGAGAGTATCGGCGGCAAAATCAGTTGCCAGTCGGTGCTCGGCGAGTATACTGAATTTATTTTGAGTTTTCCGGTGATCCATGAATAGGAGTGCCTCCGTGCAAAGTCAAATGCTGAGTTGTTTTTTCCCCACTACGGTGGTGTTTATCGATGATAATAGTAATTATTTGAAAGGACTATTATCTGCAGTCGATATGCAGCATATGGTGCCTAAATTATTTAGCAACCCGATAGAAGCGGTGGAATTTATTAATCAGCAGCAATCGCTATTGCAAACGGCTTTATTTACGCCGATAGAAGATCAGCCCGCCGATCATGTGGGTTTTGATATTAATATCCGTGATTTTCATCATAAATTATTAGGATCGGACAAACTACGTTTTAATGAGCTCACCGTCGTTGTCTGTGATTATGCCATGCCCCAAAAAAATGGTTTGGAAGTCTTGCAAGAAATTAAAAATAAAGAATTAAAAACCATCATGCTGACCGGGGAAGCGGATGAATTATTGGCCGTGGCCGCATTTAATCGCGGGCTTATCGATCATTTTTTACGCAAAGGCAGCTCAAATTTTACTCAAACTTTAAATCATACCCTTTTGGCATTGCAACAAGATTACATCGCGAGATCAACTGGCCTCATGGTCAGCAATATTATTTTAGGTAAATTGCCCGGCACGAGTGCGCTCGCAGATCCTGTGGTGATTAAACTGATTAATGACATTCGTGAAAAATACCATATCATTGAATATTATTTACTGGATGAACAAGGCAGTTATTTATTACTCACCCAAACCGGACAAGCGTATTTTCTGGCACTGCTAAATACGGCGGCGTTAGACTCTTTTATGCAATTTGCCATCGATGAAGGGGCACCCCATACAGTTATTGATCCCATGGCTGCAAGAACTTCCCTGCCGTTTTTCTATTCACAAGAAGATTTTAACACCCCACCTAGTGAGTGGGCGCCGAATCTTTATCCTGCGCAGGTGTTAAACGGATTGGAAACGTATTATTATACGCTCATTCCCGCGCCGGATATTTATCGGCCTATTGTTAAACCTGAACAAACGTATCAGCACTTTTTAGAATATACGCATCTTGCTTGAAAGCCTCATGTAAATTAAAGATCGCAAAATCCCCCCGGACGAAGCGTCCGGCCCCCTTTACAAAGGGGGCAAGCTACTTCTCCCGGCCCTTTGCAAAAGGGCAAGATCTCTCTTTAACCCCTTAGTAAACGATGGAGCCTTGCCCCCTTTGTAAAGGGGGCCGGCCGTTTCGGCCGGGGGGATTTTTAGCGGACGGGTAATTTTTAGCGGACAGGGGGATTTTTAGCGGCCGGGGAATTTTTAGCGTAACTCAAACACACTTAAATGTTAAAAAAATCAAACCAAACGTTATATCAACGCATTCACAATAACATTCACCACGGGCCCCATCACCATGCTGAGCACACCGGTGGCAAGAAGCGCGATGAGGATAATAAAACCGTAGGGTTCAAGGCGATCAAATTGATAGGCCATACGTCCTGGCAGAAAACTGCTCACTACCCGGCTGCCATCTAGCGGCGGGATGGGGATAAGATTAAGCACCATCAAGATCACGTTAATCACCACGCCGATTTGGCTCATCGTAAGTAATGCATACGCGTAATTAATCGGTTGGGGATTAAGGCTTAATGCAATTTTAAATAAGATTGCCCAAAAAAATGCCATCAATAAATTAGACAGCGGACCTGCAATCGACACTAAAGCCACATCAAGACGTTTGTTTTTTAAGTTTTGCCAGGTGATAGGCACAGGTTTTGCCCAACCAAAAATAAAACCCCCAAGTAGGAGTAAAATTCCAGGGACCAAAATAGTACCAATAGGGTCGATGTGTTTAATCGGGTTTAACGTTAAGCGCCCAAGCAAGCGTGCGGTAGGATCGCCTAATTTATTCGCGACCCAACCATGAGCCACTTCATGCACGGTAATGGCAAATAATACTGGAATAATGCTAATGATGATTTTTTGGAATAGGGATAATTCGACCATGATGAGGATCCATAGATGAGATAATTTTTGATAGTTTACACGGAATTAGGGAATTCGTCGCTACACGTCGGGGATTTTTAATGGCTGGGTAATTTTTTTGATGCTTGGTGTAAATCAGAGATTGCAAAAATCCCCCCGGCCTAAGGCCGGCCCCCTTTACAAAGGGGGCAAGCCTATTTCCCTCTCCGCTTCTACGGCCAACCTCCTTTACAGACATTTGTGTAGAAGATTCAGCTTTACAAGGGGGCAAGGGCTATCTTCGCCTACTTATTAAATAGTTTTAATTTTGAGTTTTAATTTTGTAAGTAGTTATCAGTTCGTCTTTCATTGCGTCAATCTCACGTTGACCTTTAGTCCGCCCAAAAGCACCTTCAGAGCGATGATTATCAGGGTGCTCAGAAATGACCGTCAGATTGCGATAGACATTTAAAACCCCGAGATATCCCGCAGCTGAGTTCATGTCGGTGACTTGTGTGGTCCTCTGTTTACTGATTAAATCAAGCGCCTTGCTACGCGCAGCCACTAAATGATCTCCCCAGGTGGTGGTTTGGGTTTTGCCCCAAAAAGTATCCCAAAGGGGGTTTTGGCGCTCATTGATACCCGCTTTATATTTTAATACTGCAGCTTCAATTTGCTCAGGAGTTGTAGCTTTTGCAACGGCAGCTTTAAATAATGCTGCGGCAACTACACGGCGATTTTGTAAATCAGTAACCGTGTTCCCTACAACCTCCATAATAGATTCTCTAGTCGGATCATCGACTAAACTCAAGGTTGCATCGAGGGTAAAGTTCGTTCTAAATTTAAAGAAAACACTCGGCTGACCTGCCACCACTGTGAGTGGGCCACCCGTGGAGGTTAAGGATATCGCTGGAGTCTTAGATTCTGGATCATTGGCAAATTGTATTTGCCAGAATTTAGTCTTTAAATCATCTTTTACACGCTTTAGTACAGCTTCTCTATTCTCACCACTAATCACTACTTCAGGCACTGATTCAATTTGATCCATAATTTCTTTAATACTAGGATTAAGCGTAGGATCTTGTAGGTTCAATTCCCAAAATTTCTCAAACTGCTTATCCTTTATTTTTACATTTTGACCATACACATGTTGTAAGGCAATTTGCATCGAGTCTTCAGGCCAAATGCGATCCCCATTAGCCGCATAAGTGCCTAACTCCAGATCATGACGCGTGCCGTCTTTATCTTTAACGTGTGCGCAATACGTCATTGCGCCATCATCATGCTCATAAACCGCTGCAACCGTTGCGGCATCTTCCGTAATATTATAAGTCAAATCTACACCCACGCGAATAAATTCCCCATCCGTTTCGGCATTAGTCTGTGCTTCTTGTATTCCCTCCGCAGCTGGGGCGGGTGCTGCTTGCGCTAGCTTTAATCTTTGCAACCATAATTGATAGACCGGTGAATGGCCATTAACCATCGCTTTAAACTGAGAGGTGATGCTTTTAAGTGCATTTTCATCGATTTTTGCAGCGATCTTACTACTGGCTGTATTGCCTTTCATATGCGCTAACAAAGGCTCTTTAAATGTTGCACCGGCTAATGAGGTATTAGGTAAGGCCATTAATGAAAAACCACGTGCCAGCACCATGAATTCTGCTTCTTCCTGTGCATCGAGTGGTCCTTTAGCCGCAGCCATCACCCCATCTACATTTATGCTTCTATCTAGATCGACCATGGAAGCAGATGCAGATGCAGATGCAGCCCCTATTGTAGGATGTTTACGATCATACAAAGCAAAAAACTTATCTCTAATTTTCTCATAACGATTAATATATTCTTCTATCGTCTTGGCAGGCTTTATTCCATCGGGCAGTGAAAAATCATTCAGCGTTTGAAAGCCCGCATGCATAAACACGACTTGATTTTTCGCGCGTGGTTCGCCCACGATATGAGCAATCTTAGCTTTTTTCAAGAACTCTATGACCGGTTTAGGGTTTTGGAAAAACTTGACGACTTCAAGTTCAAAACTTCCTCCACAATGCAATGGATTACCTGTGGTCTCACTGCCAGTCAGGGCACCCTGGACAGTTCCAAAAGCAACGTTTAGATGATCGCGTAATGTTTTATATACCGTAATATAGTCTTCAGCAATTTTAGTGGGGGGATCAGCTCTTAATTCTTTATCGATTTTTTTAAGTTCATGATAAAGCTTTAATCCTGTCTCTTTGATCTGTGTGACAGTTTTTTTATCTTCATTCCTATCCACTGCTGCCTTAGCAGCCAAATCGATCGCTAAATGCATAAATGCATCGGGTGCACCGCGTGAGCATTGATTCATATGGCGTAGATACAATACTTGTTTATTCTCATTGGTCAAATTTTCAAAAGTAAGCGGACCATGCCCCTCTCTTTGTCCAAACAAACGAAGCTCTTTTTGTACCCAGGTATAAAAATCCATCCCCGTTGGTGTGCCATCGATAGGGGGCAGAGGGAGGGTCACTATCGGATTGGTATTAGGTACTTGATACCTTAGATCGCTTGCTTCCGCTGCGGCTAGCCAAGCATCACCTTTTTTAAGGACTTTATTGTTATTTTGTACTTCATAAAAATTTGCATAAGACTCAGAATCTTCGGAGATAGCTTTTAATGCATTGTAAACAAAGTTAATATAGTTGGGATCTAACTCATAGCCACGTAAATAGTTAAGATCTCTATTGCCGGCAATACTGAAACTTTGTTCATCGGCCCAATCATATCCGGACAAGGGGGCAGTACCCCAATCACTCACATCTCCCATATTACAGGTCAATACTTTTACCTCTTGATTCTCTACTAATTCACCATTCACTTCTTGATAAGGCGAACTCAGTTCCGCAACCAGGGCATCGGCTTTGTCCATCCGACGTTTATGACCTTCTGGATCTCCTATGGCGATATGCATCGTTTTAATTTTAGATTTGTGAAAAATTCTTTGCGATTTAATAGGAGGTGCCATTTAGATATTTTCCTTAATTATTAATGAACGGAGGTTACAATTGCGCGCCCATTCTCCTTGAGTGAGCACGGTCTTGTCAATCAGAAATATTTATGAGCGTATTATTAAGATTCAATATAGAGGTAACACTTTACCATTTGCCCATCGATAACGGCCTTAGGAGGATAGCTTTGCCGGCAGATGGGCATCACATGAGGGCAACGCGGGCTAAAATGACAGCCTTTTGGGGGATGAGCAGGTGAAGGCAGCTCGCCTTGCACCGGCGCGAGGATTTTGTGCCCGCCGCCCACCTCGGGCACCGACTGCAACAAACCTTGCGTGTAGGGATGCTTAGGCGTGGCTAAGACCTGCTGTGCACGACCTTCTTCGACGATGCGTCCTAAGTACATGACCGCAACGCGATCGGCCAGATACGACACCACGGCGATATTATGACTGATGAATATATACGCTAAACCTAATTCTTGTTGTAAATTTTTTAATAGATTCACAATTTGCGCTTGCACCGAGACATCAAGGGCACTCGTGGGCTCATCGCAGATGATCATTTGTGGCGAAACGGCTAAGGCCCGGGCGATCGCAATCCGTTGACGCTGTCCGCCAGAGAATTGATGAGGATAGCGCACGGCGGATCCCAGGGGCAAGCCGACTTGTTGCAATAACCGATTAACGATTTCAAGTCTTGCCTTGTCACTTGCGACCAGGCGCTGCGCAAGCAGGCCTTCAGCGATAATGTCAGTGACACTCATGCGTGGATCAAGGGATGCAAACGGATCTTGAAAAATAATTTGCAAATGACTACGGAATTTACGCAAGTCTTGTTTGTGATGCGTTAATTCCTGGTCTAAATACACGACTTTACCGGAAGTTGCAGGGACTAAATTTAATAAAGATTTCGCAACAGTAGTCTTGCCACAACCGGATTCGCCGACTAAGGCTAAAGTTTCTCCCGCTTGCACGCTTAAATCAACCCCATCTACGGCTTTAACAAGCCCTACGACCCGTTTAAACAAACCCCGACGGATAGGAAAATGGACGGTTAAATCTTGTACGGATAGTAACGTGTGGGATTCAGTAATCACTTTTTCCATAACCACTTGTTTTTCACTCACGGGTAAATGCGTGAGCGGTTGTTCCTTCGTGTATAAATGACAACGCACCTGTTGCGCGCCTGTTGAGGTTAATGCCGGCAATTGCGTCTCACACACGTCCCAGGCATAACGGCAGCGCGCCGCAAATCGGCAGCCTGGTGGCGGATCAATTAAACTCGGCACATGGCCTGGGATCATATCTAATAGATAATTGCGTTTATTAAGGCTGGGCAACGATTCAAATAAACGTTGACTGTAAGGGTGTTGCGCATTGGCAAAAAACACTGTGCTGGGTGCATATTCGATAATTTGTCCGGCATACATGACGGCGACTTGATCGGCCACTTGCGCCACCACCCCTAAATCATGCGTGATGAGTAATATGCCCATGGAGAGTTCTTGTTGAATTTTTTGCAACACCGATAACACTTGAGCCTGTATCGTGACATCAAGCGCGGTGGTCGGCTCATCGGCAATCAGTAAATCGGGTTCACCTGCAAGCGCAATCGCAATCATGACCCGTTGTTTCATGCCGCCTGAGAGTTGATGCGGATAATCTTGCATGCATTGTTTCACATCTGCAATCCCAACGGCATGCAGCAATTCCATCGCCCGATGATTGCGCGCACGCCGAGAAAGCGTGGTGTGTAACCGTAACACTTCAATAATTTGCTCACCCACAGTAAAGACAGGATTTAACGATGTCATGGGTTCTTGAAAAATCACACCGATCCTACGGCCACGGATCTGACGCATCGCTACTTCCGGTAAGCGCAATAAATCAATATCGCCTAAGAGAATTTGACTGTTTTCGCCATAACACACATCCTCTTGCAAAAGCTGCGCGATGGAGTGTGCGGTGATGGTTTTGCCGGATCCAGATTCCCCGACTAAAGCCAGGGTTTGCCCGCGCGCAATCGTAAAGCTCACATCATCAACCGCACGCACTAAGCCTTGTGCGCTCGGTAAATAGGTGCGTAAATGTTTAACGGTTAAAATCGGCTCGGTCAAAATGAGTAAACTCCTTTTGTAGGTATGGATCGCTAAAATCCCCCCGGCCGAAACGGCCGACCCCCTTTACAAAGGGGGCAAGGCAAGAACGCGCATCAGCGTATAAACTAAGCTTTCCCCCTTTGTAAAAGGGGTCGGCTGTTTCGGCCGGGGATTTTTAACTGAACTCTACGCCTAATGAATATTAAAAAAATCAGCCCGCTTTTCTAGGATCCAGCGCATCGCGCACGGTATCAGCAAATAAATTGGCGGCCAACACTAATACAAACATAAAAATAAACGCAGCGGCCAATGGCCACCATACCGTCGGCTCGCGTGCAAGTTCCAGGCGCGCACTGTTAATCATATTGCCAAAACTTTGCATGCTCGGATCTACGCCTACGCCTATATAGGAGAGTACCGCCTCAGCTAATACTAAACCGCTAAAATCTAAGACTATGGTAATTAAAATAATATGCAATAAATTAGGGAAAATATGTTTTAAAATAATCATTAAATTCCGCACGCCCAACGCTTGCGCCGCCAGCACATAATCCAGCTCCCGCAATTTTAAAGTTTCGGCACGAATTAAGCGACACAAACTCGTCCAACTTGTCAACCCTAAAATGACGCATAACGCAAATAGTCGCGCATCTGCGCGTGCGGCGGTGCTGGCAAACCATTGCGCGTGCTGGTTCATAAATACTTCTAAAATTAATACGGAGGCTGCGATTAAAAGAATGCCGGGGATAGAACTTAAAGTCATATAGGTATATTGGATCACATCATCAATGACACCGCGAAAATAGCCTGCCAATGTGCCCATTAATAAAGCAAACGGTAACATCACTAAGGTTGTGAGCGTGCCGATCATCACGCCGGTGCGGATACTTTTTACCGCTTGATAAAATACGTCTTGACCAATTTTATCGGTGCCAAAAATATGATAATGGCGAGAAAGGTAATATAAAGTGGTGCATAAAAACAACATCAACACCCAAGTAATCATAAATGTCCGCCAACACACGCCTCGGGGTGCAGGTCTAATGATACGGATAAATAACGCTTTAATGCGTGTAGGCGAGCCTAATGTGACCAGAAAAAATATGACAACCAAAGTCACTGCCGTCAATAATCCAGTCAGCGGTAATGCCGCGCGCATAATATGGCTGATTTCAGTCAGCGTCGGTGTATCGGGGGGAATATGTTCTGCGGTGTAGCGTAAAGGCTCAAAGTCATAAACGACTTGTCCTTGCACCAGATGTGGCTCTTCTGCAAAACTGGTCGTTGCAAACGGTGCAGCATAAGTGGTTTCCATTTGCACATCAAGCGGCGATAAGATTAAATCCAATACGCTTTCTACTTGTGTCGCATAAAGCGTCTCTTGATTAGGCAAGCGTTGACTGAGCTCTGGGCGAAAATGTAAAGAATCTAGAAACGCAATGCATAAATAAAAAAACAATACCACTGCGGAACTCATCCCGACTTTATTTTTAAACACCTGTGTCCAGCGTGCATGTTTCATTTGTTTACGTTGAAAAAAAATCAATATAAAAATACTAGCGAGCAGCACGAAGAAAACTGCATCAGTCCATAAAATGTCTATTTTAAACGGCATCATGGCAAGCACCTTAATTTAAACGCACTCTAGGATCAACTAAAGTATATGAAATATCGGTTAATAATAAACCCAGGATATACAGCACTGAGCCTAAAAATACCATGGACCGGACTATTGCAAAATCTTGGGCCCTAATTGCATCGATGGTGTAACTGCCTAAACCAGGAATAGCAAAAAAAGATTCCAGCAATAAACTGCCTAAAAATAAGCTAGGAATTAATACCACAACGCCTGTCAGAATAGGGATCAAGGCATTTTTTAGTACATGCTTAAATAAAATAGCAATATCTGATAAGCCTTTTGCACGCGCGGTGCGCACATAGTCTTTGTTGATTTCTTCTAAAAATAAGGTGCGGTACCAGCGCACGCCTGAGCCTATTCCAGCAATGACACTGACCAGCACGGGTAAAGCTAAAAATTTTATCGCGCTTAAGCCGCTTTCATAACCTGAAATCGGCACCCATTTAAATAATTTCGCCAACACATATTGTCCGGTAATAATAAAAAATAAGCCGGAAATAGACATCAGTGCGACGCAAATCGTCACCCCCCAGGTATCGATTTGCGTGCCGCGAAATAATACCATTAATAAGGCGAGCATCACATTTAACCCTAAACCCAATAAGAGTGAAGGAATCGCCAAAGCTAAACTGGGCCACATCCGCTCGCTAATATCATGACCAATTTCCCGCCCAGTATCGGACGTGCCAAAATTAAAGGTAAATAAACGCATGCTTTGTTGATAAAATAAAGTATCGCTTATTTTATCTATGCCTTGCGCCTTAGGATTATAGAAGGTCGGCTTATCATAACCATTGGTGACTATCCAGCGATCGATCGCTTCCTGAGTCACATAACGATCGCCTAAATGCACAACCGCCATATCTTGCGGCGTATTAACGACAAAGAATAATAAAAACGTTAATAAGTTAACGCCGATTAAAATTGGAATGGCATATAAAATACGCCGGATAATATACGCCCACATTTTTTTCTCGCTTTTCTAGAATCTTTTTATAATTAAAACCCTATGCGGCGGATAGTCTTGCCCCCTTAGTAAAGGGGGGAAGAAATGCACCCTACTCCTCTTTCACCCGGAGATGATGCACCTGTTTATTCTTACGCCAATACACTACAGCCATCGGCAAGCATAGAAGTAGCATGCCTAATACGGCTAACAATAAAGGCCAGAGTATCGGCCGATTCCATTGCTTACGCAATGTGGCGCGTGTCTGGGCGTCAATTGTATAATATTTATACGTATTCGATGCGACTTCATTAGGCTTTAATGCCCCATTCCAAACTTGTGCTAATGAATAGGCCTGCGGGTAAAATCCCCATACCCAAGGAGAATCTGCGCGGATGATCGCTAACATTTGAGTAATGATTTGATCTTTCTGCGGACCTGCATCCAAATTTTGTAACTGTTCATATAACTTGTCATAGACTGGATTTTGATAATTCGCAGAATTAACGCCTTCCGTCCCTACTCTTGAATTCGGTCCATACAATAGAAACAAAAAATTTTCCGGATCAGGATAATCTGCACTCCAACCCCATGAAAAAATTTGCGCATACCCGGTACTCATTTTTTCTCTAAAGCGATTGGTATCTGTTGCGCGAATATTCAAATCAATATTTAATTTATTCAATTGTTTTTGCATCCAAGCAAAACGGGCTTTTTCTACCGGATCGCCTGTTGTTATCACATCATAATGCAGCACTAATTGCTCGCCGGTTTGCGCATCACGGCCATCAGGATAGCCCGCTTGTGCGAGTAATTCACGCGCGTGCTCAAGAGGTAAGCGTAGCGGTTGATTGTCTTTCCAGGTATACACATAGGGATTTACGCCCTCCTTACCGCTTTGATAGCCTTCTATGCCCGGTGGAATCGGCCCTTGCGCTGCAATGCCTTGTTCATTTAAAAATATGGCAATGAACTCTTCCGTATCCATCGCAATTGCAAGAGCTTGTCGCAGCGCACGATTTTTATCTTCATAGCCGCCCACAACAGGATCAAGCATGTTAAAACCCCAATAAAAAATGCTCTCCGAAATGGTACTATACACCTTGATGCCTTTGTTTTTAAGTTCCGGAGCCAAACTGGCGGAATTATTATTGATCACCATGGCTTGTTGAAAATTATCGGACCCCACACTCGATAAGTCATAATACCCTTGTAGAAATTTAGTCCAGCGCGGGATCGATTCTTTTTCTAAATTGAATACTATTTTATCTAGAAAAGGTAAACGCTTTCCGGCAGGCGCAAGTAAGCCTACGTCTACATCTTCCGGCATGCCTTCCGTGGGATAATATTCTGCGCGAAAATTAGGATTACGCGCTAACACCATTTGGCGGTTAGGATTATTTACGGCTAATACATAAGGACCGGTGCCTACAGGGTACCAATCGAGAATAATATTTTTTTTAATCAAACCCTCTTGCGCATAAAATTGTTCGGCTTCCCATGGCATGGGGGCAAAAAAATTCATCGCGAGCCAGTAGGGAAATTGCGGATATTTACCGATCACTTTAATGCGGTAGGTGTATTTATCCACGACTTCTACCCCAGGGAAGGTATAGGGGCGTAAATCCATGTAACCCATTTCGCGCATCTTTTCTGGCAAATGATTAAAATCTGCAAATAGGATCTGCGAAAATTCATCCAGTCCCACAATGTGCTTACTCATTAAGCCTAAAATAGGTGAATTCAATGCCGGCTGGGCCAAGCGTTTAATTTGATAAGCAAAATCATCTGCGGTCACTTCACGCGTTTGTTGGATTGGAAAATCATTGATTTCTTGAACGTGATGCAACTGTTGTTGGGATAACTGATGGTATAAAAATTCACCCTGCGCATTTTTGGAAAACGCAGGATGATTTTGATACAGTACGCCAGGTTTGATTGTGATTTCATACACCGTATAGGCAATTTGCGTAGGTTCAGCGTTTTCCGCTAACAAGACATTGTGCGCATCGTAATAACTCATGCTCGGCATTTGGGTGGCTAATAAAGGCTCGAGTTGGTAGGGCCTGAGTAAATAATGATATTGCAAAGGCGGTTCATAAATTTGACCGATAAAGCGTGATTCAGCTGCTGCATAAGATTTAGCCGGGTCTAAGAATTTAGGCCGCTCACTAAAGTCGGTATACATGATCACTTCATTAGTTTGATTAGCTGGATTGGGATCATTCCAGATCTCATCACAACCTGCACAGCATAAGCTTAACCCTAAGAAAAGACTTAAAATCCCGCGATTGTATGCTGTAGAGATACTATACAAAATCACCCCACCCCATGGTACACTTGAATTGCTTAGGACTTACGAAAAATACGCTAACAGCCGCATTTTTCGTAAGTCCTGTTGTTTTCATTATATACGAAGGAGGTTGTTATGGGGTTTCTTCAAGGTAAACGTGCACTTATCGTTGGGCTCGCCAGTAACCGCTCGATTGCTTATGGGATTGCGTCGGCCATGCATCGCGAAGGCGCTGAATTGGCATTTACTTATCAGGGTGAACGTTTGCAAGAGCGTGTCGTGAAGATGGCTGAAGAATTTGGATCTCAATTAACTTTTCCTTGCGATGTGGCTGATGATGCGCAAATTGCTGCGGTCATGAGCGATTTATCGCGCAGTTGGGACAGGCTTGATGTGTTGGTGCACTCTGTGGCTTATGCGCCTGCGGATCAAATTCAAGGCGATTATGTCGAAAATTTAACCCGTGAAGGTTTTAGGATTGCGCATGATATTAGTAGTTATAGCCTCGGTGCGTTAGCCAAAGCAGCATTCCCTTTGATGAAAGATCACAACTCCGCCATTGTGACTTTAAGTTATTTAGGTGCACACCGCGCGATCAGCAATTACAACGTCATGGGCATCGCCAAGGCCAGTCTAGAAGCCAATGTACGTTATTTAGCCAATAGCTTAGGTCCACATAAAATCCGCGTCAATGCCATCTCCGCAGGCCCGATTCGCACCCTTGCCGCTGCGGGCATTAAAGGATTTAAAGATATCCTCAACTACAATGAAAAAGTCACACCCCTGCGGCAAAATGTTTCAACCGACGAAGTGGGCAATGTAGCCGCATTTTTATGTTCTGATTTATCCCTAGGGGTAACCGGCGATATTATTTATGTCGATGGCGGTTATCATATTGTGGGGATAGGTGCGGTTACGCAGTAGGGTTGATATATATTTAATAAATTTCTTACGCGCTTTCAGCGCTAAACTTTCTCACTTCCATACCCAGGGTTACGGCGCTAAGAGCGCCTTCACCCTGGGCTGGATACGGTCAGGCCTCCGGCCTTACAAAATCAAAATCATTTATCAAGAGTGCAACGCCAGAAGCTTACACCCTAACATAATATCATTTAAGCACCCACGCTACGTCTTATCACTTGTTCTCGGGACGTCAAGAAACCAGAAGAAACAAGAAGAAACAAGAAGAAACAAGACACCCACTTTTTTAAACATCTCAATGCTGGGTAGCTTTAAGGCCGAAGGCCTGACCGTATCCAGCCCAGGGTGGAGGCGCTCTTAGCGCCGCAACCCTGGGTTGAAAATAAAAATATCATAGCGCTGAAAGCGCGTGAGATGAGTTTAATCCCAAACATATTCTTCTTTATAAGCAACAAGAAATAAGACACCCACTTCTTTTAACATCTCAAATGCTGGGTATTTTTAAGGCCGTAGGCCTGACCGTATCCAGCCCAGGGTGGAGGCGCTCTTAGCGCCGCAACCCTGGGTTGAAAATAAAAATATCATAGCGCTGAAAGCGCGTGAGATGAGTTTAATCCCAAACATATTCTTCTTTATAAGCAACAAGAAATAAGACACCCACT
>JABCZS010000005.1:0-93849 GCA_013289605.1 Gammaproteobacteria bacterium | reverse complement strand
TGAAAATAAAAATATCATAGCGCTGAAAGCGCGTGAGATGAGTTTAATCCCAAACATATTCTTCTTTATAAGCAACAAGAAATAAGACACCCACTTCTTTTAACATCTCAAATGCTGGGTAGCTTTAAGGCCGTAGGCCTGACCGTATCCAGCCCAGGGTGGAGGCGCTCTTAGCGCCGCAACCCTGGGTATGAAAATAAAAATATCATAGCGCTGAAAGCGCGTGAGATGAGTTTAATCCCAAACATATTCTTCTTTATAAGCAACAAGAAATAAGACACCCACTTCTTTTAACATCTCAAATGCTGGGTAGCTTTAAGGCCGAAGGCCTGACCAAAAAAAAGCCCCATACTTTCGTATGGGGCTTTCGGTTTTTTACCTTATGAACTAGAGCTTTTCTTTGATCTCAATTTCACTGTCTTTACGTGCTTGTGCGACGTAAAGTTGATAATCAAGTTCGCCCTTAAACATAATTAGGCCTTGTAGGTATTCTGCGCGCATTTCATCACCAAATTTAGGATCCAATTTGCCGTCATGCACTGCATCGACTACGACTACAGCATAATCATTATCACCTATGGCTACAACGCTAGCCACGTTACCGGTTTTTTCAGCAGGAACGTGCAATGCGAATGCTGCATCTAACACTTCAGGAGGCACAGCCATATTGTAACGCGTGGATAGTGCCGCAGGGACCCAAGTGAGTTTGCCATGATCGATTTGATCGGGCGCAGTACCTTGTTGGATTGCAGCTAACCAAGTTTCTGAATTTGCATGCGCTTTTTTAGTGGCTTGCTCTAAAGCTAACTTCTGTTTAATACTGTCTTTTACGGTATCGTAATCTTCAAGACGAGGCTCTTCATAAGTCAGTTTACGTAACACTGCGGCATCGATAGGACCGTAACTGATCACAGCACTGTTATGACCATCCAAGAAGACGGCATCACTAAACGCCGCTTGTACCGCTTCAGGTTTATTGAGTTCACCTAAACCCTTAGAGTTATCCCGACTAAATTCTTTTGATTCTTTAATCTCAAGATTTAACGCTTTGGCCGCAGGCTCCAAAGAATCAGGATTTTCAAAGGTTAAAGTTTCAAGTTGTGCGAGATCAGATGCAAACCGTGTTTCACGCTGCGCTTTAGTCCAATCTTTAATCACTTGATCTTTAACATCCGCAAACGGTCTCAATTGTCCAGGTTGCACTTCGACGACTTTAATAATATGCAAACCAAATTGAGTTTTAACGGGGCCGACCAAATCACCGGCTTGAGCTTTAAATACCGCTTCATCAAATTCAGGCACCATCGCCCCTTTACCAAACCAACCGAGATCTCCACCATTTTCAGTGCTACCTGGATCAGCTGAATATTCTTTGGCTAAGGTTGCAAAATCAGCGCCTTGTCTTAATTCTTGCATTAGTTTTTCAGCCAAAGCGTTTAATGACGCTTCATCACCGCCTGATTTTTCAGTGGTTAATAGGATATGCATCGCATGACGCTTTTCTGGCTCGGTATACACTGCAGAATGAGCGTCATAATAGGTTTGTAGGGTCTGATCATCCGGGGTATCGATCGTATAATCTCTCCCATTTACGCGTATGGACTGAACAGTCATGCGCTCAGGCAACATGAAATCAGCAGAATGTGCATCATAATAAGCCCGAATATCGGCATCACTGACGTTAGCTTCTGCCATATATTCTGCAGCAGGAATCATTAAATATTTAATATCGCGCGTTTGCTCTAAAAGAGCAATGGCTTTATCGAGCTCATAAGGCAGTACAAATGAACTGTCTACGATTGCGCCGCGTGCTTGGCCTATCATAAGATCATTTTGCACCGCTTGACGAAAATCAAGTGTGCTATAACCCATGCTGGTGACTGCGGCTTCAAGCTTAGCCGGCACATATTCACCGTTTTCTTGAAATTGAGGCAGTGTCCGCAATAAGTTGTCGACTTGATCTTTACCTATTGCAAAACCTTGTTTATGCGCAACAGTCGTTAATAATTTTTCATTCACTAAGCCATTGAGGGCTTGGTCACGGATCTGTTGGTCATTAACCGCCGCAGGCTGACCTTGCATCATGGCCGCCATTTGTTGTTGGCGCATCACATGTTGGTAAGTACGTTGAAAATCTTGATCGGTGATCACTTCACCGTTTACACGTGCAATTTGATTGGAGTCCGAAGAAATGTATCCTTCGATGCCCCAAATCGCAAACACAAAACCGATTAGGATAATGACTACCCAAGCAATAGTGCCGTGAGTTTTTGAACGAATGGTTTGTAACATTTTGGCGTAGCTCCCTTTTGCCTCTTGAAAATTTAATTACTGTCAGAAAAAAGAAAACGGAGTGGACGGGGCTCGAACCCGCGACCCCCGGCGTGACAGGCCGGTATTCT
This sequence comes from Gammaproteobacteria bacterium, assembly GCA_013289605.1. Lineage (GTDB taxonomy): Bacteria > Pseudomonadota > Gammaproteobacteria > JABCZS01 > JABCZS01 > JABCZS01. The sequence continues at coordinate 91,447 of JABCZS010000005.1, read as the reverse complement.
AACCAACTGAACTACCACTCCATAACTTTGGGTGCTGAGGGATTTGAACCCCCGACATTCGCCTTGTAAGGGCGACGCTCTACCAACTGAGCTAAGCACCCGAGCTCAAGACCATAAAACTCTTACGGCTGAGGTGGCTTAGTTTAACGGATATTTTTCTCGAATGCTAGAGAATCTCTAGCTTAACATGAACATTTTTATTGTGGGGAAAAATATAATTTAGTTAGAATTATTTTTTTTCTTTTCGATATTATTCAATATTAAAGTAAATTAAAGATCGCAAAATCCCCCCGGACCTCCGGTCCGACCCCCTTTACAAAGGGGGGAAGCCCATCCCCCCGGACAAGCGTTCGACCCCCTTTACAAAGGGGGAAGCCCATCCCCCCGGACAAGCGTTCGACCCCCTTTACAAAGGGGGAAGCCCATCTCCCCCGGACAAGCGTTCGACCCCCTTTACAAAGGGGGCAAATCCTTTCTCTGTAAAGGGGCAAGCTTATCCTCCACACGGATGTACGGTCTTGCACGTCCCCCCTTTGTAAAGGGGGGCGGCCGTTTCGGCCGGGGGGATTTTTTAGCGGACATAGAAACTTTAACGGAACTTAAACACTCGTCACACAAGCAGCCTTCCAACCGGTGGCTTCTAAAATACCTTGTGCAATCATCGCTGGAGATTTCACGGTGTTCACACCGGCGGCTTCCAAAGCCTTATATTTTTCCGCAGCAGTCCCCATGCCACCGGCAATAATGGCTCCGGCATGGCCCATACGTTTACCCGGAGGCGCAGCGACGCCCGCAATATACGCCACTACAGGTTTTTTAATATGATGCTTAATGTAATCGGCCGCTTCTTCTTCAGCACTTCCACCAATTTCTCCGACCATGACGATCGCTTCAGTTTGTGGATCTTCATTAAATAGACGCAGTACATCGATAAAGTTCATGCCTGGAATAGGATCGCCACCAATACCCACACACGTACTTTGGCCATAACCAAAATCCGTGGTCTGTTTAACGGCTTCATACGTCAGCGTGCCTGAACGTGAAACAATACCGACCTTGCCGGGCAAATGAATAAAACCGGGCATAATACCAATTTTGCAGGCACCGGGCGTAATTACGCCGGGACAATTAGGGCCGACTAAGCGTGCTTTTTTGCCTTTTAAATAGGCTTTAACCACTAACATATCTAGAGTGGGTACCCCTTCGGTAATGCAAATAATCAGTTGAACTCCGGCATCCACCGCTTCAATAATGGAATCTTTACAAAAGGGCGCAGGGACATAAATCACACTGGCATCCGCCTGAGTGACTCTGACGGCTTCTTCCACGGTATCAAACACCGGTAAAGCTAAGTGGGTTTGTCCCCCTTTGCCCGGTGTCACGCCGCCGACCATTTGGGTTCCATAATTAATGGCTTGTTCAGAATGAAAGGTGCCTTGTTTACCCGTAAAACCCTGACAGATGACTTTAGTCTCTTTATTTACCAATATACTCATTATTCACCTTTCACTGCAGCAATGATTTTCTTTGCAGCCTGCGTTAAATCGCCGACTGCCATAATATTTAATCCACTTTTTTCTAAAATCTCGGCCCCGAGATCAGAATTAGTGCCTTGTAAGCGCACCACGACCGGGACGCGAACATGCACTTCCTTGATAGCATTGATAATACCGTTGGCAATCAAATCACAACGCACGATGCCACCGAAAATATTCACCAATACGCCCTGTACTTTAGGATCAGATAAAATAATTTTAAACGCATGCGCTACGCGCTCTTCTGTTGCGCCGCCGCCGACATCTAAGAAGTTCGCAGGATCTCCGCCATGCAATTTAATTAAATCCATGGTTGCCATCGCAAGACCTGCACCATTGACCATGCAGCCAATATTGCCATCAAGCGCAATGTAACTTAAGCCCCATTCGCTCGCTGCATTTTCCCGGGCATCTTCTTGTGCAGGATCACGCATTAATACCAAATCGGGGTGACGGTAGAGGGCATTATCATCAATATTAATTTTACCGTCTAGACACAATAAATCATCTTCATTAGTGATGACAAGGGGATTAATTTCCACCAAACTCAAATCTTTTTCGATAAATAATTTACCTAAAGCAATCAACAAATCCGTAAATTGCTTCACTTGTTTATCTTTAAGGCCCAAAGCAAACGCCAAATAGCGCCCTTGAAACGGTAGCACACCGACCAGGGGATCAACGATTACTTTGTGAATTTTCTCAGGAGTATTGTGCGCGACTTCTTCAATATCCATGCCGCCTTCGGTCGAGGCCATAATCACGACCCGTTGCAAAGCGCGATCTAACACCGCACTTAAATACAGTTCCTTTTTAATATTACAAGGCGCTTCAATCAAGACTTGATTAATGGGTTGACCGTGACTGTCGGTTTGGAAAGTCACTAAACGCGTGCCTAATAATTTTTCTACGTAAGCGGTCAGCTCTTCTTCGGTTTTGACCACTTTAACGCCACCGGCTTTCCCACGTCCACCTGCATGGACTTGTGCTTTCACGACCCACGCGGGCGTATTGAGTTCTTTTGCGACTAAGCGTGCAGCGTGGGCACTGCTTGCGATCGCACTGGGCGGTACAGGCATACCGAATTCGGCAAACAATTGTTTAGCTTGGTATTCATGTAAATTCATCGTCTATCCTTCTATAAATCTAACAAAATGCGGGTGGGATCTTCCAACAACTCTTTAATCGTGCGTAAAAAGGTGACCGAATCACGGCCATCAATAATACGGTGATCGTAAGACAAAGCTAAATACATCATCGGCCGGATCACAATTTCACCGTTTTCAACGATGGGCCGTTGTTGGATATTATGCATGCCTAAAATAGCACTCTGCGGTGGATTGATAATCGGGGTAGATAACAGTGAACCAAATACGCCACCATTAGAAATAGTAAACGTACCGCCAGTCATTTCTTCAACCGTTAATTTATTATCCCGTGCTTTCTCACCGTAACTGACGATAGCTTTTTCAATATCCGCCAAACTTAAGGTGTCTGCATCACGAATAATCGGCACGACTAAACCCCGCTCGGTCGATACTGCAACCCCGATATCAAAATAACCATGATATACCACATCACTGCCATCCATGCTGGCATTGACCACAGGGAAACGCTTGAGTGCTTCTACCGCAGCTTTAACAAAAAAGGACATAAAGCCTAATTTGATGCCGTGAATTTTATTAAATTGATCTTTATAACGATCGCGCACTTTTACAATTTCTTGTAAATTGACTTCATTAAATGTGGTTAAAATCGCGGCTTGATGCTGCGCGGCTAACAGACGCTCAGCAATCCGGGCCCGTAAACGCGTCATAGGCACACGTTTTTCTTCACGCTCACCCGGGGCAGGCGCTGCGGCTGCAACAGGAGCGGTGTTTTGTTTTGCAGGCGCTAACACATCGGCTTTAGTCACACGGCCTTCTTTTCCGGTACCGGTCACGGTACTGACATCAATGCCGTGTTCAGCGGCTGCACGCCGCACCGCAGGACCTGCGGCTACATTTTTTGCTGCCGGAGCAGATTCAGATTTTACAACCTCGGCTTTTTCAGATTTTGCAGCGTCCGCTTTTTCAGGCGTAGCCGCTGCAGCGCCTGCGCCTTCTTCTATCAGGGCTAAGACGGCCGCCGCGGTCACGGTACTGCCCTGAGCTTGTGCAATACTGCTTAATACCCCATCGACAGGTGCAGGGACTTCTAACATGACTTTGTCCGTTTCAATATCCACCAAATTTTCACCGCGTGCGACTTTATCGCCGGGTTTTTTATGCCAGGTGGACACGGTGGCATCAGTTACCGATTCAGGTAAAACAGGGACTTTTACTTCAATAGCCATAATCAAGGGTTCCTTATCCTAGAGCTTCTTCAACTAAACGATTTTGTTCAACTACATGTACAGCATGATAACCAGAGGCCGGCGATGAAGACGCGACGCGTCCTGCATAGCTTAAAGTCTGATGCGCAGCTAATGCGGCCTGCAAATGATGCGCAGTGCAATACCAAGCGCCTTGGTTTTGCGGCTCTTCCTGACACCAAATAATCTGTTTGGCCAGTGTGTACTGGCTTAATAATGCCCGCAATTCCTCTTTTGGAAAAGGATACAATTGCTCAATCCTGACTATGGCCACATCAGTGCGTTTATCCGCGCGGCGTTTAGCCAATAAATCATAATATACTTTGCCGCTACATAATATCACACGCGTAACGCTACTTGCCGCAAGATCTTCAACTTCTGGAATAATGACTTGGAATTCACCTTCGGCAAGATCCTGAAATGTTGAGACGGCCAACTTATGACGCAATAAACTTTTGGGTGTCATCACGATTAAAGGCTTGCGAAATGGCGCTATCATTTGACGACGTAACATATGAAAGGTTTGCGCAGGCGTTGACGGCACACAGACGAGCATATTGTTTTCCGCACACAATTGTAAATAACGTTCTAACCGTGCAGAAGAATGCTCAGGTCCCATGCCTTCATAACCATGCGGCAATAACATCACTAAACTACTTAAGCGACCCCATTTATGCTCACCTGAGCTGATAAATTGATCGATTACGACTTGTGCACCATTAGCAAAATCGCCAAACTGCGCTTCCCACGCCACCAAGGTACTCGGGGTCGTCGTGGAATAACCGTATTCAAATGCCAGCACCGCTTCTTCAGAAAGTAATGAATCAATCACGGTGAAATGGGCTTGATCAGGTGCTAAATGCGCCAAAGGACAATAAGGCGTTCCTGTTTTTTGATCATGCAAAACCGCATGACGGTGGGCAAATGTACCGCGTCCAGAATCTTGGCCACTTAAACGCACGGGATAACCTTGATGTATCAGCGTCGCATAAGCTAAATTTTCAGCATAACCCCAATCCAGCGGTAATTCACCCGCCGTCATTTTCTGCCGGTCTTCCATCACTTTGGCCACTTGCCGTTGCAATACAAAATGCGGGGGTAATTTATATATTTGGTTCGCAAGTTTTACCAAATCAGCTTGCGCTATTTTAGTATTGACGCTTTGATTCGGTTCTTGTTTGAGAAACTCTACCCACAGAGAATCCGGTTTATGATTCTGGGTCGAGGCTAGCGTTTCGATGATGTGTTTACCGCTGTCAAGATGATCGCGATAAGCCAGCTCTTCTGCAGCCACTTCTTTTTCAGTGATAACGCCCGCTTTAATCAATTGCGCAGCATATAACGCTGCTGGCGTGGGATGATTGTGTATGCTTTGATACATCAGCGGTTGGGTCGCCGCAGGTTCATCCGCTTCATTATGACCATGACGACGGTAACACACCAAATCAATCACCACATCTTTTTTAAATTGCGTGCGGTATTCCAGCGCAATTTGCGCCATCAATACCACCGCTTCAGGATCATCGCCATTCACATGAAAAATAGGCGCCTCGATCATTTTAGCGACATCAGTACAATATAAAGAGGAACGTGTATCGCGTGGATTACTGGTAGTAAAACCCACTTGATTATTAATCACGATATGCACACTGCCGCCGGTATTAAAACCACGCGCTTGGGACATGCTAAAGGTTTCCATGACGACGCCTTGGCCAGCAAAGGCCGAATCCCCGTGCATGAGGATCGGCAACACTTCTTTATGCGCCCTATCATTGCGTTTGGCTTGGCGTGCTTTCACGGAGCCTTCAACGACAGGTGAGACAATTTCCAAGTGGGAAGGATTAAACGCTAACGCTAAATGCAATACACCGCCCTGAGTGATGATATCCGAGGAAAATCCTTGGTGATATTTCACATCGCCCGCAATCAATTCTTTAGGCGCTTTGCCTTCAAATTCTTGGAATAAATCACCGGGCGCTTTGCCTAATATATTCACCAGCACATTTAACCGACCGCGATGCGCCATGCCGATCACGACTTCTTGCACGCCTTTTAAACCGCCTTGTTGGATGATCTCATCCACACAAGGAATTAAACTATCGCCACCCTCCAGGGAAAAACGTTTTTGGCCAACATATTTATTATGTAAATATTGCTCAAGGCCTTGGGCTTTATTGAGTAAACTGAAAATATGTTTGCGCTTTTCTTCTGAAAATGTCGGATGAAGTAAGCCTGTTTCCAAACGTTGCATTAACCAGTTGCGTTCATTTTCATCGCTGATATGCATATACTCTACGCCTACTGTACGACAATAAATGGCTTGCAAGCGCTCTAGAATATCCGCTAAAGACGCTTGTGCGATGTTTGCCACATTCACTGGAAATACGCTCGTTAAATCTCCTGGGGACAATTGATAATAGGCTAAGGTTAATTCCGACAACGTCGGAAGCGCTTGTAGCATCAGCGGATCTAATTTTGCTTGCCTATGGCCTAAACGCCGATACGCATCCACCAAAGCGAGCACTTGCGTGAGTTTCGGTGAGGTTTCTTTAACCGCTGTCCCTCGGGTTTGTTTTTGTTTTGCGTACTGTAAAAACGTATCTTGGATCGGCAAATGTGCGACTTCAAATAGGCTACCAGGCAATGCATCAAACTGTGCACGCAATGTCGGCTCGATGCTGCGCGGATCTTGTAGGTATTGTTCGTACAAGGGTTCTAAATAACTGGCATTATCACCATCAAATAATGAATTTTGTTGTAAATCTTGTAGGGTAGGTTTGTTCTGCGACACCATTAAACCCCTTCCCTTAAGAGTTCAGTCCGAATATGCGCAATCGCTTGGGTAGGATTTAAGCCCTTAGGACAGACATCGGCACAATTCATAATGCCACGGCAACGGTACAAACTATAAGCATCTTCAAGCTTAGTCAAACGCTCGTTTTTTGCGGTATCACGGCTGTCACTAATAAAACGTGACGCTTGCAATAATGCTGCGGGACCTAAAAATTTATCGGGATTCCACCAATAAGACGGGCATGCGGTGGTACAACAGGCACATAAAATACATTCATAAAGACCGTCTAATTTTGCCCGGTCCGAAGGAGATTGTAAGCGTTCCGTAGCAGGCACAGGCGTATCATTTATTAAATAGGGATCAACTTTTTCATATTGTTGATAAAACGGCGTCATATCCACGACTAAATCACGGATCACCGGTAAACTAGGAATGGGACGTAAAACGATAGGCTGAGTTAATTCAGAAACCGGCGTAATACAGCATAAACGATTTTTACCGTTCACATTCACAGCATCGGAACCGCACACGCCTTCGCCACACGAGTGACGAAACGTCAAGGTTTCATCAATTTCTTTTAATTGTTTGAGCGCGCCTAATACCATGAGATCTTTACCGGGTTCTACCGATAAGCTCATTTCTTGCATATAAGGTTTTTGATCTTTTTCCGGGTTATACCGGTATATAGAAAACTTTATTTCGGACAGTGCTGCGGACATAAACTCACCCTCATTTCATTAATAAACACGCTCAATCGGCTCAAAAGCAGCCATGGTTTTAGGCGCAAAATTCACTGGTCGTGAGATCACTTTATTGCCTGAAAAATAAACCAAATGCTTCAGCCAATTTTTATCATCCCTATCGGGATAATCTACACGGGAATGCGCCCCACGGCTTTCGGTGCGCAACAGGGCGCAAGCGGCGGTCGCTTCGGCCACGTCGAGTAGATTATCTAATTCTAGTGCTTCAATGCGCGCCGTATTAAATACCAAACTGGTATCAGATAACGCCGTATGCTTAATGCGCTCACGAATTTCCGCTACGGCTTTTTCACCTGAGCGCATGCTGTCTTCTTGACGAAACACGCCAAAATCATTTTGCATAATGTGTTTTAAGTCACGCTTTACATGCGCAACACTCTCACCGCTAGGACTGTGATTCCAGCGATTGACACGATCCAGTCCCCGCGTCACCGACGCGTCATCCACCGTTAAAAACGGTAATTCATCACCACTGATTTGCTCACTGATATGTAAGCCTGCGGCACGGCCAAACACGACTAAATCCAGCAAAGAGTTTCCACCTAAACGATTAGCGCCATGCACCGAAACGCACGCACATTCACCTATGGCATAAAGCCCTTGGACGATAAAATCTTTACCGTCTTTGACACTGACCACTTGGCCATGATAATTCGTGGGCACGCCGCCCATCATATAATGAGATGTAGGCACTACAGGAATCGGATCTTTTACCGGATCCACATGCGCAAAGGTTTTTGCCAGTTCACGAATACCTGGCAAGCGTTTGGAAATAATGTCTTCCCCTAGGTGATCAAGTTTTAGTAACACATAATCCCCTTTAGGTCCGCAGCCGCGTCCTTCGCGGATCTCTATGGTCATGGAGCGCGCAACCACATCACGTGAGGCTAAATCTTTTGCTTTGGGCGCATAACGCTCCATAAAGCGCTCGCCATTTTTATTTACTAAATAACCGCCTTCACCTCGGCAGCCTTCAGTCACAAGCACTCCCGCACCGGCTATGCCTGTCGGATGGAATTGCCACATTTCCATATCTTGGAGCGGATAGCCCGCACGTAACGCCATGCCTAAACCATCACCCGTATTGATATGCGCATTGGTGGTTGAACTGTGAATTTGTCCGGCGCCACCGGTGGCTAATACCACCGCACGGGCTTGGAATAATACGATTTCGCCGGTTGCGATATTCATCGCTAACACACCGGCCACTTGATTATCTGAAGTTTGGACTAAATCTATGCCGTACCATTCGCTAAAAAATGTGGTTTTAGCTTTTAAGTTTTGTTGATATAGCGTATGGAGTAACGCATGCCCGGTACGATCTGCAACTGCACAAGTGCGGGCGGCTTGCTCGCCACCAAAATGTTTAGACTGGCCCCCGAAGCGACGCTGATAAATACGACCACTGTCTAGCCGAGAAAAAGGCATACCCATGTGTTCTAATTCATAGACACTCGGGATCGCTTGGCTGCACATGTATTCGATGCTGTCTTGATCGCCTAAATAATCAGATCCTTTAATGGTATCAAACATATGCCAGCGCCAATCATCTTCATCATCTGCGCCTAGTGCCGCATTAATGCCGCCTTGGGCAGAAACGGTATGTGAGCGCGTAGGAAATACTTTTGATATCACCGCAACGTTATGTCCATTGGCCGCAAGTTGATAGGCCGCACGCAACCCGGCACCGCCAGCACCAACAATCACTGCATCAAAGATTTGTGTGGGAAGAGACATCTATACACTCCATAAAATTTGTATGCCCCAGACGAAATAAATGGCCAGAGCCAACACCAAAGCAATTTCTAAGAATAGCCGTAAATAAACGTATTTGATGTAATCGGTTAGGACCGTCCAAATACCGATCCAAGAGTGTATCAGTAAACTTAATAATGCAAATAAAGTAAATAGTCGCATTGCGGGGTGGGCATACAAGGTTTGCCAAACGGCAAAATCTAAGCCGGGGTGACAGAGGATATAGCCTAATAAAAAAATCGTATACAGCGCTAAAATCACCGCACTCACACGCTGCCAGAGCCAATCGCTCAATCCATTTTGTCCAAAAGTCAGTACACTTTTTACCATAGCCATATTCCCAAAAGCAGTGCAAAGATAAATGTGATGAAAAGGACCAGCTTTGCACCCAGACGTCCGCCGGATAAGCTATCCCCCCAATGACAATCCATTAATAAATGGCGTATGCCCGCCACTAAGTGATAAAACAAAGCCAACAAACTCGCCCACAGGCAAAATTTAACGAAGGGATGGCTAAAAAAGGATACGACACGATTAAACCCTTCGGCACCCTGCAAACTGCACGCGAGCACAGCCAGCAATGCCGGGATCAATAAGAATAACACCACACCCGAAATACGATGCAATATGGACACAATCGCAGGTATGGGAAACGAAAATGTGAATAAATTAAGATTTACTGGGCGTTTTGAAATCACGATTTAGCCTTACCGGTAATGAACACCGGCCAATTATAGGCCTAATCGCTTTTGAGAACAATAGCTTGTGTGGGGTTTGTGCGCAGGGATAGTGAAGATTTTCCTCTCACATTATACCCGCCTTCGCAAGGGATAGAGTGAGAGCGATAAGGTGAGGAAAAAGATAGATCCCCGCGGTTATCAAGTTACTTATTTTTGTAAATATTCGGGTAATCTATTCGGTTAATCTATCTCTGGGTGACCCACTGCGTCATCCCGTGCGTAAGCCGCCATCATGGGTGATAGAAGCACTTATCTCTCGCGGCTGTAGACACGGGATCCAGGTTAGAGATATTCTTACGTGCTCAGCATAGATTAACTTCGTAAGCAATATTTTCGCCTGGATCCCGTGTCTTCAGCCGCGCAAGTCCTGCTCTTCTATCACCCATGATGGCGGCTTACGCACGGGATGACGCAGTGGGCCTACGGCCTTCAAACTAAATTCGTGGGGATTTGTTAGGGACAGGGTGAGCGTTAGGGAACAGGATGAGGGAAAAGAGGGATCCCCGCGGTTATCAAGTTACTTATTTTTGTAAATATTCGGGTAATCTATTCGGGTAATCTATTCGGTTAATCTATTCGGTTAATCTATCTCTTGGTGACCCACTGCGTCATCCCGTGCGTAAGCCGCCATCATGGGTGATAGAAGCACTTATCTCTCGCGGCTGTAGACACGGGATAAAGGTTACAGATGTTTCTCACATGCTCAGCATAGATTAACTTCGTAAGCAATATTTCCGCCTGGATCCCGTGTCTTCAGCCGCGCAAGTCCTGCTCTTCTATCACTTCTGATGGCGGCTTACGCACGGGATGACGCAGTGGATCACAACGGTATCAGGCCTACGGCCTTAAAGACTAAAATGATTTATAACAAATTGTTTTTAAATAAAAATTCGTGGGGATCACTTAGGCGATAGAGTGAGCGCGCACCGCGTGTGGATTTTTATTGGATTATACCTTAATCTAAATTTGTCTAATGACGCCTTCATCTTAGTTATGCTATCATCCGCAGCTTCCCAGTTAAATAAAAATTTTACGGATAAAATTCATATGAATGACAAAGTTGCCAAGCTTAATATAGAGGGTGAAACCCTGGATTTACCGATAGTCAATGCGACTTACGGTCCCCATTTAGTCGAGATTGAAGCTTTAAGTAAGCATGAGTTCTTTACTTATGATCCCGGCTTTATCTCTACTGCTTCTTGTCGTTCTGCCATTACCTATATTAATGGTGAAAAAGGGATCCTGTTGCACCGAGGTTATCCCATAGACCAACTGGCCGCAAAAACAGATTTTCTGACGACCGCTTACTTATTGTTAAATGGTGAATTACCGAATTCTACCGAGCAAAATGAGTTTAAAACGATTATTGCCTCACACGTTAATCCACCGGCTATTGTCCATGACACCTTGCAAGGCTTTGCTAAAGGGGCCCACCCCATGGCGATGCTGATTAGTTTAATGGGCGCACTGGCAGGTTACTTTCACCCGATTAAAATCAGAGACGCCGCAGAGCGCAAACACATGATCGAGCAACTCATCGGTTTTATGCCGGCATTGGTGGCCTGGAGTTACCAGCATCATATCGGGCAAAAAACTTACTCCCCCCGCGCAGGCTTAAGTTATGCCGAGCAGTTTATGTATTTATTATTTGATGATAAACGCGGCAATAATCCTATTTTAAATAAAGCCATAGACCGCATTTTAATTTTACACGCTGATCACGAACAAAACGCTTCAACCTCCACTGTACGTTTAGCGGGCTCAACGCTTGCCAACCCCTACGCCTGTATGGCTGCCGGGATTGCCGCGTTATGGGGACCTGCGCATGGCGGCGCCAATGAAGCCGTGATTAAAATGCTGAGCGAAATTGAAGATGAAAAAAATATTCCTAAATTTATCGCGCGTGCCAAAGACAGCAATGATAATTTTCGTTTGATGGGCTTTGGGCACAGGGTCTATAAAAATTATGATCCCCGCGCCAAAGTGATGAAACAAACCTGTGATGAAGTGTTAAGTGAATTAGGCGAGCAACACGATCCATTATTTAAAATTGCCTTGCAATTAGAGCGCATCGCGCTAGAAGATGACTATTTTATTCAAAGAAAACTTTATCCTAATGTGGATTTTTATTCGGGTATTATTTTACGCGCCATCGGCATCCCCACAGAATTATTTACGCCTATTTTTGCACTGGCCCGTACCGTGGGTTGGCTCGCACAATGGGGTGAAATGTGTGATGATAATGATTTTAAAATTGGACGGCCTCGCCAATGGTATACCGGACCTAAAGTAAGAGATATCTAGTTTTTTAGTTTGGGGGAGTAGTCATGGCACCCAAGAGCAAAAAAGAACAACCGGGTACAACACCATCCGAAACCGCATTACGATCCACCAAAAATCAAACTATGACGCCAGGGGCGCGTAGCGCACGCCATCACAACAAGTCACCGGGATCACGGTATCACCGCGAATTAACTGAGCTTAGAAATCAACTTAAAAAATGTACCATTACATTTGATAATAATAAAGCACTGGTGACGATCAAAGCCCAAAACTATTCTAAGGGACGTCGAATCTCTACCTTACTCAATAGTTTTGCCTATGTGGTCAATGAAGGTGTAGTGGCCACCCTCAAAAATACCCAAACCTTCATCTACGTCTCACATTATAATCAATTTGTCAGTAATACCGAATTGGATCTAAAGCGCACAGCGGGGCTCGCGCCATTCAAAGTTTCTCAGACTAGCTCATCCACACTGGCCCCGGTATACACATTGTTTGCGCCCCAAGCCGAAGTCAGAACTTATGCCCAAAGAAAGCAATTTCATAAAGAAAATCCTGACCGATACCGAAGAGATGTCAACACCCTAAAAAGATTTTTTGAGAAACACCCTACTTTACCTCAAACCCAAATCATTTATTCCGATAGCGAAGCCTTGCATCGTGACGTGACCGCTTTAAATGATTTTGCTTATGAATTACCGCATAATGATCCCTTTGCTCCTGCTAAAATAGCCAGTCGCTCGCAAATGACCCTGTTGCTATGTCAAGCGGATTATGATTTTTTGTTTGCATTTGCCGCCCAATTAACGTATCAAAATGCACGCATCAAACCTGCGCCGACTATGGAAGAAAGAAAACGCGCCCATACTCAAAACCCGGAACGACAAAAAGCCGACTACACGGCTGCAAAAAAAATGCTATTGAATTTAAATCATCCCCGCTATTTTGATGCACCCCATGGCTTGATTTGCTGTGTTGCGCAAACACATAACGCGGCTAAATATATTTATGCCGTGCTGAATCGTTCTGCTTATGTCATCCAAACTGCTGATCCTTACATTGTTAAAATGGATAATGCCACGATCCGCATCACCGTGGATCACTTTAAACAATTACTGAAATTTTTTCATCCCGATACCCCGCACCAATATGACGCAATAGTGCCCGCAACAAGCGCCATCCCCCCTCTAACTCTCCCTCAGTTCAATAGCACATTAGCCCTAAGTTCTCCCTTTAATCTGGATACGGCACTATTTAACATTGACCTCTCGGATGTCGATACCGATCCCCTCTCATTTGAGTTTGATTCCACTGAAGCTGAAGTGTTGAGTGAAGTTCAACAGTCCTCTTTTACCCGTTACTCATAAGACTGTTTGTGCAGGCACATAAGGATAACCCCATTGTTGGGCAACGGCTTCATAGGTCACGTGGCCTTTAGCAATATTCACCCCGGCCAAAAAATAGGGATCAGCTAAAAGCGCCGCAGGATAACCTTTTTCCGCCAGCGCAAGAATAAAAGGCAGGGTCGCGTGATTCAGCGCAAAGCTTGAGGTGCGCGGCACGGCACCTGGCATATTGGTCACACAATAATGAATAATGCCTGCTTCGATAAACGTCGGGGCATCATGAGTCGTCGGACGTGAAGTTTCAAAACATCCGCCTTGATCGATGGCAATATCCACGATGACCGATCCTTTGCGCATCTGTTGCAACATCACCCGAGTCACTAATTTAGGCGCGGTGCTCCCAGGAATTAATACCGCACCAATCACGACATCTGCGCGCGCCACATATTCAGCCACACCTTCAGGGCTTGCCAAAACTGTGGTTATTTGTTCGCCCCATAAGGCATTTAATTGGTGTAACCGGGCGGGTGATTTATCTATCACCGTCACCTTGGCCTCTAAACCTATCGCCGATCGCAATGCATTGCTTCCCGCCTGTCCTGCGCCTAAGACTAAAACGTCTGCCGGAGTCGTGCCAGGGATGCCGCCTAATAAAATACCGCTGCCGCCATAGGGTTCTTCTAAATAATGCGCGGCCACTTGGATAGACATGCGTCCTGCAATTTGACTCATGGGCGCAAGTATAGGTAAGCCGCCGTGGATATTGGTAATGGTTTCATAGGCAATGGCTGTGCAGCCCGATTGCAGCAATAATTCTGTTTGCTGTTGATCTGAGGAGAGGTGCAGAAAAGCAAATAAGAGATGATTAGGCTTAAGTAATGCACACTCTTGTGGCTGTGGCTCTTTGACCTTTACGATGAGTTCTGCACGTGCAAAGATCTCTTCGGGACTTTTTGCAATCCGAGCGCCTGCGGCCTGATAATCTTCATCGTTAAGGCCGACACCTAAGCCTGCCCCAGTTTCCACCCAGACTTCATGACCGTGCGCTCTTAATTCAGCAACCCCCGTGGGGCCTAAACCCACACGATTTTCTTGGGTTTTAATTTCTTTGGGAACGCCTATACGCATCATCTGTAATTATTTGCCTACGCCTAAAGTATGTAATGCTTCTAAAATCTCTTCTAGAAGATCATCTTGTCCACCTTTAGCCATATTTTCTGATTCTGCTAATTCCTGTAATTGTGCATCGTAACGCCAGCGCTGCAAAATTTCGATTTTTTGCTGTGCACTGAGATCACTGGCATGCAACACTTGCATGGGACGATCAAACACGGCGGTCGGATCAAGCAAGGCTTTTTTAATATCGGTCATAATAAATCCTCAAAGATTGAGATGTTACTGAGATTCTTATAAGATTAGGCCAAATAAAATTACACACAAGTATTTCTTATGTCTACCCCAAAGTCCCCTGGCTTTACTTTGCTGGAAATGCTGACGGTTTTACTGATCATGAGCCTGATTGCGCTGCTGGCCTACCCGAGTTATATGCAATATGTCTACAAAACCCATCGCCTAGATGCCATGCAGAGTTTATTTCATTACCAAGGCTTATGGCAAAGCTGTAGACTCCACCAGGTGGATGCGCTCATTTGTTTACAGGACATTCAGCTCGCCCCCACTCAAACGCTACCCTCATTGCAAGGTCATTATGACCTTACGGCCGAGTTGAAGGCGAGCGGCATTACTTTTTACGCAACGGCCGTGAATCAAGCCGCAGACACGACCTGCTTTAAGTTTTTACTTGATAATACAGGCACTTATAAATCTTATACCTTTGATCACCAAGAATCGACGCAACGATGCATCTAAATATTTATTTCTCTAGCTTTTCTTGTTATCATGGGTTTGCTTGTTGATTAACTAAAGAGTAATGATGCGTCGTAATCTCACCAAAACCCTATGGAATAGCCTAGTTTCAGCCACTCGTCCTCCCCCGCCACAAGGGAATGCGGAACAAGTCTGGCAAGGGATGCAAAACCGGCCACTCTATAATAAAGTACTCACGCTATTAGCACCGGAAAATTTTACTGGGGAGGGTCCCCTGGTACGCTATGAAGCCGGGGCAACCTACAGTCTTCTGTTTCATAATGCCAAGTCTTATCAAACGGTAGGCGCCATACAAGGCTTATTAGTAAACAGCTTAGCCGCTGTAAGCTCACCTTCTGCCTATTCTGCACGCCTATCCTTTATCCTACAAAAACTAGGCTCTCCGCAAGGTAAAGTACAACCTACTTATTATGCGATAGGTCCGTTTCGTGAAATGATAGAGGGATCTTCCAGCACATTAAGTACCCAGAACTTATTTGATCTCGCGCTTCCTTTATGGTTAAGTCACTTAAGCGCGCTTCAAACAGATAATACTATCACCACTGAGGCAGATATCGCGGCCATACACGTCACACTCACTGAAAATTTACGTACCCTTTTTACTTCTGGCGCATGGTTAGATCAAGCCGTATTGGATCATTACCTGGAACAACTGCCTCATGCCTCCACACAATGTATTATGCCGGTTAGTTTTTATAACCATAAAATCGAAAATAAATTTTATAATAGAAATATAGATACCGAAGACATTAGAAAATTAGGGTCGCATCACTGTTTTATTCCTGTATATTACCGTGCACATTATATCCTCCTGGAAATAGTCAATACCCAAAATAACACCGATGTTTACGTCTATAATTCCATGCCCGCTATCAACACCGAACCGGTACAAGAAAATATCCGCGCAGCCATTGCCCATTTTTTTCCAGCTAAAAACATTACTTTTTATACGCCCCCCACGCCCCTGCAAACCAATAGTGATGATTGTGGCTATTTTGTCGCTTGGTTTGTCGAGCAATTATTAAAAAATAGAACTCAATTACATGAATATGGCAAACTCTCAGGAGGGCACACTTTTTTTAATATTCAGTATATGCAGGAGCGTATGCAATTTACGCTGGCGGGTCATCGCGCAGCATTACCACCTTTACAGCCCCCTACGCCGTGTGATTTGAAAAAAGAAAGTATGAGTTTTAGTACATATTGGTCTTAAAGTTAAAAAATAGGGCAATATTCTCTATATATCAATAACGTAGCACTGTCCTATTTCTCCTGTCTATAAAAGCTTATGTCGCTTGCCTTCACACATAATAGCGTGTAGAATTATGTGTAGAGTATACAACAAAGTTTAAAGGAGGTTTCATGGCTACCAATTTAGCTATTGATGACGAACTGATTAACACTGCACTTGAAGTGGGACATCATCAGACTAAAAAAGCTGCGGTGACTGCCGCATTAAAAGAATATATCCAACGTCATCAGCAATTAGAAATTTTTTCTCTATTTGGAGAAATTGAATATGACCCAAGTTATGACTACAAAGAAGCACGCAGGAGAAAATAATGCGAGTATTAGTTGATACTTGTATCTGGTCACTCGCATTACGCAGAATAGTATTAGGATCTTCACACTCCAATACTTTGCGCGAACTGATTTCTGAAAATCGTGCTTATCTTATCGGACCAATACGGCAAGAAATCCTTTCTGGGATAAGCCATAAACAACAATTTATCAAATTACGTAATACTTTAGAAGCATTCCCTGATCTAATGATACAAACCAGTGATTATGAGTGTGCAGCTGAATTTTCAAATGATTTACGTCAAAAAGGTATTCAAGGTTCGGCTATTGATTTTTTAATTTGTGCAATTGCTCACCGGTATGGGATGGCAGTCTATACCGTTGACAAAGATTTTGATTATTTTATTCAGCATTTACCGATTAAAATCTATTCTTGAGCACTCGCAACCTATTCCCGCAAGATCCTTGGCAGTGCAAATTCCATAGTTTCTTCTGCGCCGGTGATTTCAATTACCTTGTCTTCTGCGCCCCATTCTTTTAGACGGGCAATGATTTGTTGCACCAAGACTTCCGGTGCGGACGCGCCTGCAGTAATGCCTATATTGATTTTATTTTCTAACCAGGCACGCTGTAATAATTCGGGAGAATCGAGTAAATACGCATCAACACCTAAACGCTGTGCCAGCTCGCGCAGGCGATTAGAATTTGAACTATTTTCTGATCCGACGACTAACACCACATCGCTGTATTCGGCTAATTTACTCACTGCATCTTGTCGGTTTTGGGTGGCATAACAAATGTCATCATGTTTAGGCCCAAGAATTTTCGGGAAACGCTGTTGTAATGCTGCAATAATGCTTTGGGTTTCATCGACAGACAACGTCGTTTGGGTCACAAAATGCAGATGCTCGGGCTCGCGAACGGTTAAGGCCAGGACATCTTCTACACTTTCGACTAAATACATGCCGTTTTGATCAGGATAATGACCCATGGTGCCGATGACTTCTGGATGACCCGCATGACCAATTAAAATACACTCATGGCCTGCGCGGGCGGCGCGGATCACTTCCATATGGACTTTAGTCACCAAAGGACAGGTGGCATCGATTACGGTTAAGCGACGGGATGCGCCCTCATCGTGCACTTGTTTGGCTACACCATGCGCGCTAAAAATCACTATCGCCCCGTCTGGAATTTCGCTCAGCTCTTTTACAAATATAGCGCCTTCTTCTTCCAGATTTTTGACCACAAAACGGTTGTGCACAATTTGATGACGCACATAAACTGGGGCGCCAAACAACACCAACGCGCGTTTCACAATTTCAATGGCACGATCAACGCCTGCACAAAAACCGCGTGGATTAGCGAGTAATATTTTCATGCCTTTTGTCCTAGTTTTTTTGCCACATCGTTAACAACAATAAAATTGCGCCACAAGTAATTGCACTGTCAGCGATATTAAACGCCGGGAAGTGCCAAGTTGCGTAATAAAAATCTAAAAAATCGATCACATAACCTAAATACAGCCTATCAATAGCATTGCCTAAGGCGCCGCCTAACACACAGGCTAAACCAATTTTATGGGCCGTCGGTGCATCAGGCACACGTTTTAACCATACAATGATAAATACGCTTACGATCAACGCAACACCACTTAAAAACCAGCGCTGCCACCCACTTTCATTACTCAGCATGCTAAATGCTGCACCTGAGTTATATACTAAGGTCAAATTAAAATGCGCAAACACGGCGATAGGCTCATGCAAGATAAGATGTGCCAACGCCCACTGTTTCGTCAACAGATCGGCAATCAATAAAAATGCCGCTAGGCTTAACCACTTTAGCCCTGAATACGATGATAATTTAAACATATAAACGCTGCTCTCCTACTCCATCCACATTTTCTATGCAGCGATCACAAATGAGTGGGTGTTGGCTGTCATGACCCACTTCTTCACGTTTCTGCCAACACCGCGCACATTTCTCCCCCGAAGCCTGTTCTATGCTTATTGCTAAATCAGGCAACGAGGAAGTTTTTGCATCTAAGGGAAAGACTTCTGCCTGCACTAATTCCACTTGCGAGGTTAACAATAAAAAGCGCAGCTCAGGTTCTATTTTCTTCAATAATGAATAAAGATCTTTGTTTGCAAACAAGACCACACGTGCATCCAGCGCACCGCCAATTTTACCTTCATCACGTGCTTGCTCTAAACCAAGATTCACCGCATCACGCACTTGCAATAAGCGTTGCCAAAAATCAGTTGTGAATTCTTGTTCTACAAAAGTAGGAAACTCAGTAAACCACTGGGTTAAAAATACCGAATCGGTGTTTTTGCCTGGCATATAATGCCAGATCTCTTCTGCAGTAAAACTTAACATCGGTGCAATCCATCGCGTAAAGGCTTGCAAGATCACATACAATGCGGTTTGTGCGCTCTTGTAAGCGAGGCTACCTTTTTTCGCCGTATACAAGCGATCTTTTAACACATCTAAATAAAAACCACCCAAATCATTGCTGCAAAAATGCAAGATTTTTTGAAACGCCAAATGAAACGCATAGGCGTTATAATCCGCAATAATTTTTTCTTGTAACTCTTTGGTGTGAGCGATCATGTAGCGATCCAAGGCTACACATTGATTTATCGGTACAGCATCGGTATTGGGATCAAATGCCGATAAATTACCCAATAAAAAGCGGGCCGTATTTCGGATCCTGCGGTAAGCATCGCCTAACCGTTTTAATATTTCATCGGAAATACTCATCTCAGCGCGATAATCTGTCGCAGCCACCCACAAACGTAACACATCGGCACCGAGTTGCTTAATCATCTTTTGCGGCGAAACCACATTGCCTACCGATTTAGACATTTTATGTCCCTTAGCATCGACTACAAAACCATGGGTCACAATTTCTTTAAATGGTGCTAAACCTTTAATCGCAACACCTGTTAATAACGAGGATTGAAACCAACCGCGGTGTTGATCGGAGCCTTCTATGTATAAATCTGCCGGCCATTGTAATTCAGGACGTTGGGCCAAGACTGCGACATGACTGCTGCCGGCATCAAACCAGACATCTAAACCATCGGTAATTTTATCGTAAAATTCTGCTTCATCACCAAGTAAAGTTTTCGGATCCAGTTCATGCCAGGCTTCTATCCCTTGTGTTTCGACTAATTCGGCGACGCGATACATGATATTAATATTATCTGGATGCAAGGCGCCCGTTTGTTTATGCACAAATCCAGCAATCGGCGTACACCACGTGCGTTGCCGGGAAATACACCAATCCGGGCGGCCCGCAACCATGCCACTCATCCGCGCTTGTCCCCAATCGGGTAGAAACTTTGTGGCGGCTATCGCGCTTAACGCTTTGTCACGCAGACCGGCTTGATCCATACTGATAAACCATTGCGGGGTTGCGCGGAAAATTACTGGAGTTTTATGGCGCCAGCAATGCGGATAACTGTGCTGCAGCGTTTCTTGTTTAATCAGTAGCCCACGCTCCGATAAGGTATTAATGATGACGGCATTGGCTTTAAAGATATGCATCCCGCCCACGAGTGGCACCGATGCTTCAAAACAACCCCTGCCATCGATTGCATGATCAACGGGTAATTTATAAAGAAGTCCAATGCGGTAATCGTCTTCACCGTGACTGGGCGCAGTATGCACACAACCTGTTCCTACGTCTGTCGTGACATGCTCCCCCATGATGACCGGCACAGAGCGATTAAACCAGGGGTGTTGCACGGTTAAATGTTCAAATAAACGGCCTTTTACTACCGCTTCCACATGATAATCGGTAATACCCCAACGGGTCATAATCGCAGGCACGAGTTCATTTAATACGATCACACATAAGTGTTGTTCTTGATGCTGGGCTTCGACTATCGCGTAATCTAAATCAGGATGCAGCGCCACCGCTTCATTAGCGGGCAAGGTCCAGGGCGTTGTGGTCCAAATCACTAAGGCCGCCTCTTTTAATTTTGCTGCATTTAATCCTATACGTTCAGACAATTGGGTCAAATCAGTAAATGGAAAGCGTACATCAATACTGGGGGATGTTTTTTCTTTATATTCTACTTCTGCTTCTGCAAGTGCTGAGCCACAATCCATACACCAATGCACAGGTTTAAACCCTTGGTGCAAATGACCATTTTCGATGATATGGGCGAGCGTTCTAATAATTTCTGCTTCAAACGAAAAATCCATGGTTAAATAAGGATGCGACCAATCCCCGAATACGCCTAGACGAATAAAATCATCGCGTTGTTTTTGATACTGCTCATTAGCATAACTCCGGCACGCGGCGCGAAAAGCTTGCGGCGTGATTTTATCGCCAGGTTTGCCGACACTTTTTTCAACATTCAGCTCTATCGGTAAACCGTGACAATCCCAACCGGGCACATAGGGACAATCAAAGCCTTGCAAGGTTTTCACTTTAATGATCATGTCTTTTAATATTTTATTGACGGCATGGCCAATATGAATATCGCCATTGGCATAAGGGGGGCCATCATGCAGTATGAATTTTTTGCGTCCCACACCTGCTGCACGCATGCGTTCATACAAATGCATGTCTTGCCATTTTTCTAATTGCATCGGTTCGCGTTCAGGCAAACTGGCTTTCATGGGAAAGTCGGTTTCAGGTAAATTGAGGGTGTCTTTATAATTGTTCATGCTGCGTGTTCCAATAATTTTTTGCGGCTAATAAATCGTGCTGCATTTGAGCTTGTAATAAGGCTACAGACGCAAAATCTGCTTCATCACGTAATTTATGTAAAAATTCGACTTCTAACATTTGGCCATAAAGATCGCCATTAAAATCTAATAAATGGACTTCTAACAATGCGTCTTGTCCATTAAATACGGGCCGGGTCCCTAGACTTGCAACGCCTGGATAGTTTTTCTGACCCCAATGTACCCGCACCACAAAAATACCTTGCACCATTAAAGCAGATTTAAGCGCAATATTGGCTGTCGGCATATTCAGTGTGCGCCCTCGCGCCGCCCCAGGGATCACTTTACCTCGGAGGGCAAAAGGTCGGCCTAATAATTGCGTGGCCTCTTCAATCTGGCCTGCACTGAGTAAAGCACGAATTTGGGTACTACTGACCCGCTCCCCATTTATCGCAACATCCGGTAGGATCTCAACCGTATAACCCAGCTGCTGCCCCATGCGGCGCAATAGCGCTACATCACCCTGTCGGTCATGGCCAAAACGAAAATCTTCGCCTATCCATAGGCTTTCTACATGCAGTTGCTTGACTAAAATTTGGCGAATAAAATCCTCTGCGGACATTAACGCAAACCTCTCATTAAACCGTAAAACTAACATAAAATCAATATCTTGTTGTTTTAAGGCCTGATATTTTTGTCGTAGGCTGGTCAGACGCGGCGGCGGGTGCGGGGCAAAAAATTCCTGCGGTTGGGGCTCAAAACAAATCACGCCTGAAGGGCGATTTAGTGCGCGTGCACGCTGGTTTAATTCAGCCAGTAAGCCTTGATGCCCCAAATGCACCCCATCAAAATTACCTATCGTCACTACGGCATGCTGCAACTTTTTTGGCAATAAAGCGTGATGATTGCGTATGAGATACATGCTTGAGTTATCCTATGTAAGACTACGCAGTATAAAGTAATTAAGGCATAGACTAAATAGCACTTCCTCAGATGCCCACTACAAATAGTCTATAAAGCGGGGGTTGCCATAGGGACAGGGAAATCGGTAGGCTTGCCCCCTTTACAAAGCTTCATATCTTCAGATCCCTACCCCGCTATCTCATTCAACAACTGCGCTAAACGCGCACCGCCCAGCACAATCTGCGCCTTTGTTATCGCTTGCACCTTAGTCTGATATGCAGCATCCGGGACTTTTTTAGGTGTAACGCCCACAAAGGCCTGGGTTTGGGCGATTAAAAAACTTGCCTGTGCCCATTGCATGGGGTCTTTTTGCTGCAATTGTGCCGCACTCGGCGGATAGGCTTGTTGCCAGCTTGCGGCCGTATCCTGCAACCATTGTTTGCTTTGTTTACTTAAAGGTCGCTTCAAATAAGGCAACGCCCCGGCACCCTTATCCCAATATTGATGTAAATTTTTACCGTTAGGATTCTCGGCTAAAAAAAATAAAGTACCGCCACGATCCCGCCCAGTCGCATGCAAAGGCTGATGAATATCGCCCACCCAATGCAGCAACCCTTTTAAGGCCAGCTTTTTTTCATTGGCTGTAGACTTTGGGGAAGTTAAAATAGTCTTACTCTGATTAATCGCCCAAACCACATTTTCCTTCAAAGGATCCGGCAAATTAATATAATGCCAGGTATTCATAGTGGTATTGCCTTTGCCTTTAATATCATCAGCCCAGACACTCGCGGTAATAAAATCATCGCCCTTTAATAACGCATTCATTTGCGCTTTTGCCGCAGGCGTTAATTGCTCATAGGCAAGTTGTGCAACCAACATATGACCCGTAGCATTCCAGGCCCATGTCAGTGGCATAACCAGTAAAAATAATGTAAAAATAGCGACAAATTTTTTTAGCGTCATGGGAGATCTCTTATGCTGGCTTTATTCACATCTGTGGAATTTATTATTTTATATGTGTTTATTTTATCCACGCTTTATATTCATTTTCGGGGCCAAGCACGCTACGATTCTTTATTTCGACAGCTGCTTGACCACTCTACGTTTATGGCACCCATTAATGTGTTTATTTATTTATTTTCTAAGGTACCCAATCAACCGTATTTAGATTTAAACCAATTTCCGCAGCTTAAAGTATTAGAAGAGAATTGGCAAACGATCCGCGAGGAAGTGCTCGCACTCACCGCAGAGAGCCAAATCAAAGCCTCAGCACAATACGATGACATCGGTTTTAATTCCTTTTTTCGCACGGGCTGGAAGCGTTTTTATTTAAAATGGTACGGCGATTACCTGCCGTCTGCAGAACAACTGTGCCCCAAAACCGTGGCGTTATTAAAAAATGTCCCTGAAATCAAAGGAGCAATGTTTGCACTTTTAGGACAACACGGTAAATTAGTGCGTCACCGCGATCCTTACGCGGGATCCATACGTTACCATTTAGGTATTATTACCCCCAATTCTGATCAGTGTTTTATTAGCGTCGATGGGCAGCATTATTCCTGGCGCGATGGTGAAGCAGTACTGTTTGATGAGACCTACTTGCATTATGCGCAAAATGACACGGACATGGACCGGGTAATATTATTTTGCGACATTGAGCGCCCGATGCGCACACGTTTTGCGACCGCTATCAATCACTTCTTTTGCAATACTTTAATGGCGGCTTCACAAACACAAAACATGCCGGGCGATAAGGTCGGGTTTTTAAATAAAATATTTAAATATTTATATCAAATTAGGCTAGTCGGCAAACGCCTTAAAGCCTATAACAACAAATTGTACTACACCGTTAAATATACGCTCTTTAGCGTATTATTTTATTTAATTTTTATACCATAATCATGAGCACTAACGTCAAAAAGACCGGGGTTTTTACCCATTGCCAGCCCCATAATTTATAGGCCAAATTACACAGGCTCAGTATAATAAATATGGGGTAACAAAATACGATCACCGGCCCTATCCAGCTCATTAAGCCGGTAAAGCCTAATGTACTCATAAAAAAGGCAATCACCAAGGTTAAGCCTAAGGGATAAATATAAGGCAGCTTGATATTACGCATGACTAATTCATCTTGCAGAAAATCTGCAAATAAGGCCGCAAGCGCCAAGGCCGTGGTAATACAGGCTAAAAAGACTAAACCCGCAGAGAGCGCATCACCTCCAGGAAATAAATGATAAGACAAGGCCGTTAAAATTTGCGCGGCATCGACATTGCCTTGGTATAAAAATTGTCCATGTTTAGCAGCAACATAAGCGAGCCCCAGATACACGAGCGCAAGCAGTGCGCCGCCTATGAAACTTGCCACCAAAGCAATTTTAAATACCCGCTGCGGACTTTGTTTATTTTTCGCCAATAAGCTTTTAACACTTTTTAATAATATCCCAGCAAAAAATAAAGCCGCCACCGCATCGAGGGTGAAATAACCTTCAATCAAACCGTATAACATAAAGTTTTGATCTTGGGTTTGAATATTTTCTGTCACGGGCGGCGCCATGATTCCTAATACAATTAACACTAAACAAAATAACAGCAATAACGGCGTTAATACGTAACCTAATGCGTTGATCAAAACATTATTTTTTAAAGTTAACACCAAGGTGAGTACACAAAAGCCTAGCGCAAACCACAGCAGTGGGATATCGACTAATTGGTAAGTCAATGCGCCATGAGCCACCGTCACGACTCGCGGTAATGCAAAAAAAGGTCCGAGCAATAAAACGCTCAGTAATATCAAAGACCATCCTGGCCAGCGCCCTATGCGATAGAAAAACCCGCGGTAATCGGCATTAAACATGATCATGCTGAGCAGACAAAGTACCGGCACGACTACTGCCGTCAACAATAAGCCTATCATGGCAAACACATAATGCTGTCCGGAAAATTGCCCGACTAATAATGGGAAGGTCACATTCCCGGCCCCAAAGAACATGGCAAATAAGGCAAAGCCCGTAAGCCAAGATGATTTTTGTCGTAGCATAAAGTCTCTCCTTAAAAACAAAAAACCCCGCGACCGTTGAAGGTGCGGGGTTTTCGCTGAAACGTTCTTGTTAACGCAAAGCGCCGCACAGTGTGGGGCTAATCACCACCACAATAATGCGGATAATCACGCGTGTGTTAAAAAGAACATTGACCATTTATTTTCTCCTGATATTTAAAGCTATCAGAGGGTAACCCTGCTGTCAATACGGGGGCTTCGGCCTTAAAACTAAAATTCGTGGGGACTCGTTAGGGGAAAGATGGATTCCCGGGGTTTTTGAGATGTTACGGTTGACCCCATAATATTATTAATATATAATAAAATCTACATAAATGTAGGTAATTTTACAAATGCATACACAAATTTCAGCTTTTATTTCCACCGAAACCAAAACACAAATTGAAGCTTATTCAGCAACTTATGGCATTAAAAAGGCTTTTTTAATTGAGGAAGCGCTGCAACATCACCTACAGGCGCTTCATGAATTGCCCACGGACGCGATTATTCCGGCAAGACTCATACTCAGCGAGGAAGGCATGCTTAATCTGAGTAAACAATTATCTGAAGCCTCACCCCCTACAGCCGCATTAAAAGAGCTTTTTCGTGAAGAATCATCTGGAAATTAAAATTCGTCTCTTACGCAAAGAAGACGATCGCTCTAAATTTTGCTCAGGCAATATTGATCTGGATCGTTTTTTTCAACGTTTCGCCGGTCAAAATCAATTCAAACATTATATAGGCTCAACCTATATTGCCACCCTAGAAAAAAACATTGTAGGCTATATTACCGTCAGTCCTAATGAAATCACCGCTGAAAAAATTCATACCGCAACAAAAAAACAATTACCGCATTATCCTATTCCTATTTTACGTATTGCCCGCCTTGCTGTAGAGCGTACATTTCAAGGACACGGTATAGGGAAACTATTGCTAAAATCCATGCTTGAACTCGCTTTAAGGTTACGCGATGAAGCCGGTTGTGTCGGTGTAGTGGTTGATGCAAAATTTGAGGCTATCCCTTTTTATCAAAACTTAGGATTTATACATTTGGAAGTTTTACAAGGAATGCTAAATGACAGACCAGAGCCTAAACCGATGTTTTTATCTATAAAACAAATTGAACACGCTTATCAACAAAAATGAGCGACTCCCTGCTTACAAAGTCAATAACTGAGCATTGCCCCCGATTGCAACGGTATTTACCGTCACAGTCTTCTCCGTCACCATGCGCGTTAAATAATGCGGCCCACCGGCTTTGGGGCCGGTGCCAGACAAACGCTGACCACCGAAGGGTTGTACGCCCACGACTGCGCCTATTATATTGCGATTAATGTAGTTATTGCCGACTAGGGTTTGTTTCACGATGTCTTTTGCAAAGGTATCAATGCGACTGTGTACGCCTAAGGTTAAGCCGTAACCTGTTGCGTTGATCGATTGTATCACTTGCGGTAAGTCATTACGTTCATAAGCATAAACATGTAAAACGGGACCGAAGATTTCTTGGGTTAAGACATTAATCGATTTAATTTCTATTAGTGTGGGTGTCACAAAAGTATCTGTTTTTGCGGTGTCTTCAGGCAGGGGTGTTTGATACAGTATCGATGCTGACATTTTTTTTAAATAATTTTGTAGTTGTGTTTGCGCAGGTTTATCGATCACAGGTCCAACATCTGTGGCTAAACAATCTGGCGCACCTAGGGAGAGTTCTGCCATCGCGCCCTTTAGCATGGCTATTAAAGGCGCATCAATATCTTTTTGCACGCACAATAAACGCAACGCGCTGCAACGCTGCCCTGCGCTATTAAATGCAGAGGTGACAATATCCGTCACGGTTTGCTCAAGTAATGCGCTCGAGTCCACTA
Source organism: Gammaproteobacteria bacterium (assembly GCA_013289605.1). Classification (GTDB taxonomy): domain Bacteria; phylum Pseudomonadota; class Gammaproteobacteria; order JABCZS01; family JABCZS01; genus JABCZS01. Next base: position 63,984 of record JABCZS010000005.1, on the reverse strand, counting down.
TCATCGCATTTTGGCCGCCGGTTTCGGCAATAAACGCGGCTATGGCACCTTCTCGTGCGGCAAGCGTGCGATTAATTTGTTGTGCGGTTTCTAATGATCCGGTAAAGACTACGAGTGCTACGCGCGGATCGCTTAATATGGCTTTATCCATTGTATTGCCGCGCACTATCAGTAATTGTAAAACCTCCAAAGGGACTCCGGCTTGATGGAGTAATTCCACCGCACGCGTTGCAATCTGCGGCGTTTGACTCGCGGGTTTGGCAATCACTGTGTTTCCCGTCACTAACGCTGCGACAATCTGGCCTAAAAAAATGGCGAGCGGGAAATTCCACGGGCTAATGCAGACGGCGATGCCTCGACCCTGAAATGTTAATTCATTGTTTTCGCCTGTCGGGCCGGGTAAAGTTTGTGGCTGCATTAATTTTTCGGCTTCTAGGGCATAATAACGGCAATAATCGATGGCTTCGCGGACTTCACTTAAGGCATCGGGGATGGTTTTTTTGCCCTCTTTGACGAGTAGTTGCATCAATTCAATGTGGTGATCGGTAAATAGATCAGCTGCTTTGCGCAATATATTTGCACGCAGCTGAACGTCTTGTTGTGACCAGCTCGGAAAAGCTTGGTCTGCAAGCGTTAAAGCATGCGAGGGGGCAACGGATTTCTCAGTGCGTACTCGAGCTGGTTTAGACAACAGAGGAAGTATCTTCGCTAGTGTCACAAAATCACTTAAATCTATGCCCTTAGAATTCTCTCGTAAACTGCCGTATAACTCTTTAGGCAAAGGAATTGCGGGGTGTGGCTTTACTTCTAATGCCGCTAATTGAATGCTGGGATCATTGATTAATTGCTCAACCGGCGTTTCCCCTTCGATTTGATGCACAAACGAGGAATTCGCGCCATTTTCCAATAAGCGCCGCACTAAATAAGCAAGTAAATGTTGATAATCACCGACCGGCGCATACACCCTACATGCCACATTTTCTTGCGCAATAACGGTTTGATAAAGTGCATCGCCCATGCCTTGTAAGCGCTGAAATTCAAATTCTCGGTTGTTTTGCACGAGTTGTAAAATGGTCGCAATCGTGTAAGCGTTATGTGTTGCAAATTGCGGGTAAAATTCATCCCTATGCTTTAATATTTTTTGCGCGCAGACAATATAGCTGACATCGGTCGTGATTTTACGGGTATATACGGGATATTCATTCAAACCCAGTTCCTGCGCACGCTTAATTTCACTGTCCCAATACGCGCCTTTAACTAAACGCAGCATCAACCGATGCCCCGTCTTACGCGCCATCTGCGCACATAAATCTAGCACTTCAGGGCATGCTTTTTGATAGGCTTGTACGGCTAATCCTAAGCCGTCCCAATGGTTTAATTCGCTGGACGCTAACACTTGTTTAATTAAAATAAGCGAGAGTTGCAAGCGATCTGCTTCTTCAGCATCAAGGGTTAAACCGATTTGGTATTGTTTTGCTAATACGCAAAGCTCAATTATTTTGGGGACTAATTCTTTTTGCAAACGCTCAAGTTGCGAGTATTGATAGCGCGGATGCAGCGCGGATAATTTTACCGAAATACCAGGGGATGCAATCGGCCCTGTTTGCATCCCTATCGCGTGGATGGCTACACTATATTTTTGAAAATAATCCTCTGCATCGTTTGCAGTTTTAGCCGCTTCCCCTAACATATCATAGGAATACCGATAAGGTTTTACCGAACACTTCAAAGCCTCTGCTATCGTCTTACCTAAGATAAATTGCTCACCTAAAAGGCTAATGCTTTTACGCGCTAAAGGTAGACCTAACTTTGCAAGTAACGCGCTCAAACCTGAGCCTAAATGCCCGACTAAATCCCCTTGCGCGAGTATACTGGCAAGCAGCGCATCGGCAGTCGCCTTATCCGGGATCCGCAATAGACTTTCTGCCAAGCGCATCAGCGCTATGCCTTGCGGGCTGGCTAGGGTGTATATATTTAAAAGATGGCTGAGGGAGAGGCCTAGACGGGGGGTATGGGTGCGGGTTGCTGTGATTAATGCTGCGGCATGGGTTTTTATATGCTGAGTGGTTGTAATAGGGAGTTGAAGGTTATGTAGTAAATATTCCACTCGCAAGACTTCTGGGGTCTGTGCGGCCGTAGATAAAGAAAGTAAATTTATTGAATTAGATGTTAGGAGCATGAGCATATCCTTTGCTGTAGTGTTCTTCCTTTAGTATGCACACTTATTCTTACAAGCACTGTAAAGTACGCTACGCGCCCCAGCCTCAAATCCCTCTTTAGAAAGGGGGAAATCAATCCCCCTTTCTACTACTTCAATGCCCAAGTTATTTAAAGACCAGCCTAGCTCAAATTAGCACCTATAGCTATCGAGGCTGCAGTAACTGCGACCTTAACCGCTGCTTCTCCTACAGCCTTTCCTACAGCCTCAGCAGCAGTTTCTGCATTCTTCCTAGTAAACCATGATGATATCGGGGGTGATTCTTCTTTTGGCTTCACCCAGGTTTGTACCCGTTCATCTCTTTGCTGCTGGATAAAATTCTGATACCCATGCGTCTGCGGCTCAGGCAATTTGGCTTCAATAACCACCGGTTCTTCTTGGGCGTTCATCACTTGCATCGCAGTGCCACGATCTTCTTTCGCTTTTATGAAATTTTCATAAAAACGTGTCATAGCGCCTTGTATCGTATTGGTGATAAATGAACCAAATGCTGAATTAAATACGCTACCAATACCCAACGCTGCAAGTCCTGCGCTCGCCAACATTAACTTTAATCCATCTGCAAAAACGCTCGCTAAAGCCATACACGCACCGAACAAGGTTTGTCCCGCATTTTCTATGGTGTTACCTAAACGCACACATTGAAACCAAATTCTTGAGGACCAGGTGGTGTCATTGCTCGCACTCTTGGCCACACCACAGGCAAGATCGGTCATACATTTGGTGGCACCATAACTAAACAAAGGGGCATACGCAAGTCCTGCTAAGGTACAAAGCATCCAACTGAGTACTTCCGCTACGATATAACTAAAACCTATCGTGGTATCTAACAATTCTCTTAATTTAGGATGTCCTGCCACTTGCGCATAAATAGCACCGATAATAATACCTGGCACTAAAACTGTGACCAAAATACCCAAAATTATGCCACGTACCCATATGCGTGCGGTCGCACCCTTTTCTGCATCCGCAAGATTTTTGGCTAAAATGATGCCGACTACGCTATCGCTGACTTCATCATTAATCTTTTTTTCTAGTTCTCTGCCTTGATAATAATGTTGGTAGCGATCGCGTAACTTATTTTTAGACGCCTCTAATCTGTCGTTGATCGCTTGCTTATTAGTCTCCACTAAGGAAGTGTAAAATGATTTAATATCATTCCAGGTATTTTCCCTTAAAATCATGGCATGAAAGCCACTATAGAATATTAAGGTGATCCCAATAAATGCACCGATAGCAACGATGACTAATAATGGAATGATGACATAAGGCAAGAGTGGCGACACTACAGCCAACGTCGCAACGAGACCTAAAGTTTCTATGGCCAAGGCTCCGCCACTCATCACCATGACATAGAAAATAAAACCGGTCACAAATCCACTCACCGCACAACAGAAAATAAATGAGCCAATTAACAGGGTGTATTGTGTCAACGTATAGGGCACATCGGTCGGCGACATGAATAAATTGTATAAGGTAATGAGTAACTTCGGCGTATTCCCCCGGAATACCCACCAGTTAGACACCCCGGTAGCGCCCATACAAAGGCCTAAAAACACTAATGCAGGGATAAACACGGGACTGGCTGTACCGATAGCGAACACCATGATTAGGCCCATAAAGCCTAAACCCACGACTTGTGAGATCACATACAGTATGGCTATGGTTTTACCGAAACGGCTAAACCAAAATTCTCTTTCTGCGGTGTCATAATTAGATTCAGCCACTAATACTTTAGAAAGCGCTCGGGCTTTAACCGTCTCTCTGTATTCCTCAAGCTTGGCGTAAAAGGGTTGAGATTTTAATTTTTCTAAGGCATCCGCCTTTTTTCCATATTCTTTAGCGATCGCATCACGAATCGGCTTGATTGCCGCGTCTTGTAATTTTTTAGCCTGTAATAGGGCTTGTAATGCTGCCGGTAAGTCATTGAAAGCAATGTATGGGCTTGATGTGGGCAATGCGGCGGCCAAGGTCCCTGAAGATGTACCTGTACCTGTATCCGTACCCGTACCACCGCCACCTTCTTCCTCTTTCTCAGCATCAAGGGCTAACTGGATTTTTTTATCCCTGATAGCCTTTTTGATCGCTGCTATTTCAGATGGATTGAGTTCTAATTCAGCAGCATTAAATGCACCAATAAACTGGTTGAAGTATCCTGCTTTGGGGACTACTTTTATCTGTAGTGTATCCCCTGTATCCACTGTAAACTGCAGGGCTCGCCAAGTGGCAAGATTAAAATCACCTTTTTGGTGGATATCACGCAACTTAAGGACGTCAGTTTCTAACCGTTTATAGTTTGCAAAATCTTGTTTATCTTTGTCAGTCGAGAGTACGGCTTCTTTTGCTTCATCTGTGATGACCGATTCGCTTTGGAATTCCGCTTCGAATTTTGCTTTTCTATTCTTTTCAAGTTCAGTATGGGACGCTTGCGCATCTTTGGATAAACGATCAATTAAATTTCCGGTACCGTCTAACTTCCATTTGCGCCCATACTCAGCATCCAGCTCGCGGTATTCCACTTCAGCGCAAGCAAGTGCCTTTTGTAATTCAGGATCCAGTTGTTTAAGCTCGGCATGAGCAGCTTTTGTGAGTTGTTCGCGTACCTCTGTGCGGATGTTTGCCGCATTATTACTTAAGTATTGCTCTAGCCTATTTGTCGCATGATTACCTAAGTATTTCTCTAGCTTTGCTTCAAGATTTTTACTCTGCTCAGTCAGATTAAGGGCTTTTAGAATATAAGGTCTTAATGCTTGCTCATCTTGATTGACGAAGTCTATTCTATGGTTAACATAAACATTCTCTTGAGCCGCAATTAATCCCGCGTATTTAGTTCTTAATGCCTGAATTTTTGTAATATTTTCTCTTTCCACCTCAAGCAGCTTATCTACAGCAGCTTGATGTTTGCCTAGGTCGCCATCTTTTAGACTATTATTTCGAGAATCATTAAGTGCTTGTATAGATTTATTGATCCGCTTGATCGCAACATCAAATACTAAAGGGAAATCGATAATCTCTAAGCCTTCGAAAGCTACTTTAGGGGCATTCTCAAATCCTGTGGCTTGCTTAAATAGTTTCCAGGCACGCTTACGAAATGAGGTATCGTTATCACCCGATGCGACATAGTGATCTTTTTCTGCAAGATTAAAGTGTGTCGCAAGGGCTTCGTTTACAGGATTAAGCTTCAAAGTAGTGTCATTTACGATCTGCTGGTGTACATATTCATAAATCGAATCCGCACGATGCACTAAGGCATAGGCTAATTTATCATCAAGACCATCAGCGCCATCACTAAGCTTAAGGTGATGTAGGACATAATCTCTTAATTTTGACTCATGGGTATCAGCAGCATTGATTGCACCATTTTCACGAATACGCACGGCAGCATTGTGTAATGCAAAGTATTCAGCCCTTACTGCCTTAATATTCTGTTGCTCAGTTTTTGCATCAATAAGCTCAGGATCGGTTTCATATTTATTTTTATTTTCATCTAAATGTTTATAAAGAAATGTAGGTTGGGCAGTCGGATTAAGCACTGACTCTCGTATACCTATTTCTCTATCTATACGCTCTAAAGCGGCATCTAACACTAATACATGCGCATCATGGGCTACAAAAACTCTTTTAAGGCGCGTAGTTAAGTCGGTCTCGTGAAACTCATCTAAGGCCAAACGAGCAAGATGATTGGTATGCGTTTCATAGTGTTGTTCTTTGCCAGTTAACCATTGTTGTTTTAAGTCACTGTATTCTCTTTTAACAACCACAGGTCCCGTTTGGGGTGAAGTCACGTCGTCTTGCTTTAACCCTAATAGCGTATTAATCGCCGCATTAACCACAACCAACTCTGCTTTGGTCGCTGCTATTTCCTTATCGACATCAGGGGATGTGCGTGGATCCGTCACTAATTGTTTTAACTTAGCATCTAACACGCATTTTACGGCGGTAAGCAGGGTTACGCGTTTTTCTTTTTCTGATTTAAATGGGGCCGCATGAACATCTGTTTCTTTAGAAAAATCTAATGCTTTTTTTGCAGAGGTAAGCAGTGTTCCATTTTTCTCTTCATCTGGTTCAGTAAGACCCAATGCTTCTAGATAAATGCGTAGTTGTGGTTTAGCACGTTGTGCATATTGGATACATCTTAATTGTCTGTTATAAAACTTGATTTGTAATTCTTCTGCAACAGATGCATGATTCGCGGCCTTGGCCGCATGGGTAAGCCCTTCACCCGTTGTGGATTTAAGTGATTCTAATTTTTCACTGATCCGCTTATGTGCGGCTTTTAATTGCTCAGCATCTGCAGCTACGGCTACTTCAAGCATGGAAGTGAGCGATAACTCTTGCTTTTGCGTGGGATCGTATGTGTGGAAAAAGCCTTCGAAAATGGCAGTATTGAGTTCAGCGCATTGGAGTTTTAAGTTTTCGGTTTCACCTAAAAAATGCTCCGACTTTAAATTCGAAAAACTCACACCCGCTTCAATTATTTTTTTCGATAATGGAGCAGCCTGGGCAACTCTTTTATTAAGATTCGAGCGCACAGCGGCTAAGCATATCAATTCTTTCTGAGGACTAGGAATATCCTTCAATTGGGTATGAGCTTCATAGCCCCATCCGACTAAAGTGGCACCCAAATGTTTTGCAGCAAGCTCAATATTATCTAATTGTTTCTGGTAAAAATCTTTTTCAGCTTGTAATTCAGTTGTTGATTTTTGTACTGAGGCTGTGGTTGCTGTTGTGGCTATTGGTGCTTTACTTGGCCTGGCTGATAACCCAGCTTTTTTAGTTGATTTTTGAACTTCTTGTTGCAGAGCATTTTGTAATTGCACAGCTGCTTCATTTCGTTTCCCTTCTATCCGACCCTTAACTTCGTTCAATTGACTAGGATCTGCTGCAACAATATATTTTAGTGTGGTACTTAAAGGTAAAACGTGATGATTTGGGTTATATTCAGCAAAAAGATTAGATAAAGTTGCCTGATTAACTCCAGGCAACCCCGCTTTGATACTTTTTATTTCAGGTGTGTCTTCGTCTTCCTGTTCTTCTTCGTCTTCTTCTTCGTCTTCTTCTTCAAACTTATGGCTATTATCATGCTCATCTGGTACTAAATTATCTGGGCTTATCTTACCCTCAGCGGCTTCTGCTTCTTTCTGCTCAGACTGCGTAGCCTTAGCAACTTCCTGTTGTTGTAACAATTGAGCTAAACGATCCTTTAGATAGGACTGCACAGCTGTGGTATAAATTAATTCTTTACGATCATTTGTGGGAATGGCGTTAACATCTGTATCAGCAGCATAACCCCAAGCTACCAATGCAGGTTTTAAATGGCGTTGCTGGGCATCCTGGGCGTAGTTGATATAAAGTAATTGTTCTTTTTGGAAATCTAGATTTTCTTGAAGTTTAGGATCAATAGCGGTGATGTCCGCTACTTTAAGCAAAGCCTGATCCAAATCGTTCTGAGCTTGTTTCACCCGTGCAGCTGCGAGCTCGGCATTTCTTTTTAATTTACCTGGAGCAACGCGTATAGCGAATTGCAACAAGTCAATTAATAGTATGTCTTTAGTGTGATCGTAGTTTAGCGTGCTCGCACTGGATGAGCTTGATGAAGAACGGGTAGTCGTATCCGCAAAAAGCGTCTCAAAGATCGGTAATGGTTTACAACCCTGTGGAAGTCTCATGATCTACACTCCTAATAAAACCTATAAATTAAGTAAAAAAACTAAAAAAACCAAACAGACTTAATTTACTTGCATGACCAGCATTGGCTGCAGCAGACGACTCAGGAGTGAGCGAGAATAGCCCAGCACATTCATCACGACAATAATCTTTTTATTATTTTGAATAAAAGGATATGCGCGGTTATGTGACAATGGGTTATTCATCATGATTTTCCTTAAATAAAAACTTATCAAGGTTAATCAATAACACGTCCCCTCGTCCCTTGTCAACCCTTTGTTCTTGTTATTATTAAGGACTGATAATTTCAATGTACAGGGTGAACATTAAGAGAATATTAAATTTTAGGGACTAAACAAAAGTTTTTGAAAAAAATCACTACGTTGGTCGTAAATAGGTGGACTATAGGGCTTAATCGAACCATGGGGTTGATACGTGATGCGCTACATGCTACACTTTATAGATGATAAAGTCATGGAAGCACAAAGGACTGGAGCCGTTCTATCTCACAGGAAGCAAAGCGGGGATTCAGCCAGCGCATGCCCGCAGGTTAACTATTCTATTACAAGTGTTAGATGCTGCTGAAACGGCTGAATCGTTAAATTTACCCGGCTTTTATTTTCATGAACTGGATGGACAATTAAAAGGGCATTATTCGGTACGCGTCAATGCAAATTGGCGAGTCCTATTTCAGTTTCAGGATAAAATGGCTTATGTTGTAAATTATCTTGATTATCATTAACTTATAGGTAAAGCATCATGATAAATAAACCCTTACATCCCGGCGAAATCGTGCGCGAAGTCTGTATAGTAGCCTCTGGACTTACCGTGACGCAAGCTGCGAAAAAGTTAGATATAGACCGCACTACACTTTCTCGTCTTATTAATGGCCACATGGGCATTAGTGCTGAAATGGCCGTCAGATTGTCACTGGCTTTAAATTCACCTGCGACACTTTGGCTTAATTTACAGCGTGATTACGATTTATGGATAGCAGAGAAAATGCGGAATAAATTACACGTCCAGAAAATTGAAAGTGCTGCATAAGGGTTGCAGACTCACATTAGCCTAGTCTACGTATATAGAACCACATCATGTTCGCCTACCCCCGCTGCTGCAGGCTCTGGTGGCGGCCGCGCATAATGGTGATGATGGTTTGCAGGTCCAAGTTGCTGGCCACGATTAACATCATCGCGTGGTACCATAAATCGGCGAGCTCTTCTGGTAATTTATCGGGTTCTGCGACGGCAGCCAGTGCCACTTCCACCCCTTCTTCGCCGACTTTTTGCGCCAAGCGTAATAACCCTTCTTGCATCAGTTTGGCGGTATAACTGCCCTCAGGCTTATCTTTCGCCCGCTGGATGATCACTTGCTCTAAATAGGCTAAAAAGCCCAAGCCCGGCGCGATAGTATCGCCAAAACAGCTGGTTTTATTTAAATGACAGGTTGGGCCTTCGGGATTAACCGTAATCAATAAAGCATCTTGGTCGCAATCTTTAGCAATCGTAATTAAGTTTAAAAAATGGTTCGAGGTTTCGCCTTTAACCCACAAGCGCTGCTTGCTGCGGCTATAAAAAGTGACACGCCCCGATTCCATGGTTTGGTTTAACGCGGCTTGATTCATATAGCCTAACATGAGCACTTGCAGCGTGTTGTGATCTTGGATAATGACGGGAATAAGATCATTGGTTTTTTTCCAATCGAGTTGATCCGGATGAAATGACATAGTGTGTTTCCTTATTCACTTACGAATAGTGATCTGATGTTGTTGTAAAAATGATTTCAACTCGCCAATGTCGATGAGTTGCTTATGAAATACGCTCGCAGCCAGTGCGCCATCAACGTTTGCGAGCTTGAACACGTCTAAAAAATGTTGCAGCAGCCCCGCGCCGCCTGAGGCAATTAAAGGCACATGAATAAACGGCCGTAATGCGCTTAATTGGGTGATATCATAACCTTGCCGCATGCCGTCTTGATTCATGCAGTTTAACACTATTTCGCCTGCGCCCCGCTGCTGCACTTCTTGCACCCAGTCTTGAGTTAAGCGCTTAGCAGATTGGATGGTTTTTTCACTGCCGGTATATTGATAAACGTGATAATCATTGTGTTCAAAATGACTGTCGATACCGATCACTATACATTGCGTGCCAAAGGCATCAACTAACTGATTAATTAACTCCGGGTTTTCGAGCGCCGGAGAATTAATTGAAATTTTATCGGCCCCTTTGGCTAAAATAGTCCGTGCTGTTTCTACACTTCTAATGCCGCCTGCGACACAAAACGGAATATTAATTTCTTTTGCAACTTTTTCCACCCAATCAAAACTGACATTACGTCCTTCACTGCTGGCCGTAATGTCGTAAAACACTAATTCATCAGCGCCTTCTTGCGAATAACGTTTAGCCAGCGCGACAATATCGCCAATAATTTCATGGTTGCGAAACTGTACGCCTTTCACCACGACATTATCTCTGACATCTAAACAAGGAATAATGCGTTTAGCAAGCATGTTGTACACTCCCTATCGCTTCATCTAAAGTAAATTTGCCTTCATACAGTGCTCTGCCGATAATGCAGGCGGCTAATTTTTTCTCGCTAAGCGCAATTAAATCTTCAAGGCTAGATACGCCGCCTGAGGCTTGTAATTGTAATGTGGGATAGCGCTGTAGAATGGCTTGGTATAATGCGACATTCGGACCTTTAAGCGTGCCATCGCGGGAAATATCGGTGCATAAGGCGTGGATTAAACCGGCTTGCATAAAACGCTCTAGAAAATCAAATAATTTTTGATTACTTTTTTCTTGCCAGCCGTGGAGGGCTATAAAATAATCTTCATGGACTTTATCAACATCTAAGGCTAATACAAAGCGATCCGCACCATAGGTGTGCATCCAGGTTTTTATGAGATCAGGTTCTTTGACCGCAAGACTGCCGATTATGATACGTTTAACGCCTACTGCAAATAATGCTTGGACTTGTTCTTCTGTACGGATCCCGCCCCCGGTTTGAATTTTAAGTTGCGTATTTTTTTGGATTTTTTCTATGAGCTGGCGTTGATGCGCTTCTGGATCTTTCGCACCATCTAAATCGACGACATGTAACCAGTGACTTCCGGCATTTTGAAATTGTTGCGCGATGATTAGGGGATCCTCTGCATAAATGGTTTCTTGAGCGTAATCACCTTGATATAGACGCACGCATTTTTGATGGCGTAGATCGATGGCGGGTATGATATACATGTTTTTCTCCTGAATTTAGGTCATTCATTAGTTTTTGTGAGGGAATGTAGATCGCAAAATCCCCCCGACCGAAACGGCCGGCCCCCTTTACAAAGAGGGCAAGTTCTTCTCTTGGACCCTTTTACAAAGGGACAAATCATTTTCTCAGACCGTTTGCAAAGGGGCTAACTTTTTATTTCTGCAAAATTCTTTAATAAACGCTCGCCTATTTCACCGGAACGCTCGGGATGAAACTGCATGGCGTAAAAATTATCTTGTTGCACGATGGCGGAAAAATCTTGGCCATAGTGCGTGAGGGCTAAAGTCTGATCACTCACGCTTGCGCAATAACTGTGCACAAAATACACATAAGCATCACCGGGTATCCCCTCTAGTAATGGGGATTTTTTTTGCAATGCAAGCGTATTCCAACCCATATGAGGAATGATTAAATCCTTACCTACTAATTTTTTAATTTTCCCGGGAATAACGCCTAAACACGCGACATCGCCTTCTTCAGAGGCTTCATACAATAATTGCATGCCTAAACAAATACCGAGTACCGGTTGCTTAAGCGTTGGGATCAACGAAGTTAAATTGAGATCTTTTAAATTCTTCATCGCGGTTTGAGCGGCGCCCACACCCGGTAAAATGACCTGGGAGGCATTAGTAATCACACGATGATCGGTAGTCACTTCAGCCGCAATACCTAAACGTTGTAAGGCAAAAACGACTGAGGAAATATTGGCAACCCCGCTATTAATGATCGCAATCATAATATACCCTTGGTTGAGGGTAATTCAAAACCTTGTTTAGCAATGGCTTGTTTAAGCGCACGCCCTACGCCTTTAAACATACTCTCTACCATATGATGCGTATTCTCACCCGTAGTTTTAATGTGTATTGTGGCCCGCATGCCTTCAGCTAGCGATCGGAAAAAGTGGATCACCATTTCTGTGGATAATTCACCCACAGTCTCGCGCGGTAATTGGCCGTCAAATACAAAATAGGCTCGGCCGCTTAAATCGATAGCAACTTCAGTTAAGGCTTCATCCATAGGCAATAAAAACCCATAGCGTGCGATGCCTAATTTATCACCTAAGGCTTGCCTAAATGCTTCACCTAATGCCAAAGCGGTATCTTCCACCGTGTGATGCTCATCAATGTGTAAATCGCCTGCAGTGACTAAATGTAGACTAATGCCACTGTGTTTTGCGAGCTGCTCGAGCATGTGATCAAAAAAACCAATGCCTGTTTGCACGGTGATCGTACTAGGGTTGTCTAGATTAACCATCACTTCAATGGCTGTTTCTTTAGTTTTCCGTGTAACAAAGCCAAGTCTGGGTTTATTGACCAGCTCCTCGGCAATCAATAGCCAATGGCAGTTTTCATTATAGGGAATATAAGAAATGCCCATGTTTTTAGCTAACAATTCATCAGAAGCCCGATCGCCTATCACATAACTATTGTTTAAATCTAAAGTGCCACTTTTAAGGTAGTCCAGCACTAAGCCGATATTCGGTTTGCGACACTGGCATTTGTCTTCGGGTAAGTGTGGGCAAATTTTAATATCAGAAAAATGTATGCCTTGTGAGCTTAAAATATCGAGCAGTAATTGATGCGGCGCATCAAAATCACTTTGCGGAAAACGCTCAGTGCCTAGGCCATCTTGATTGCTGACCATGACTAAAGTAAAGCCTGCTTTTTGTAAGTCCAAAAGCGCTGGGATCACGCCCTTTTCAAGTTTAAACTTTTCTAAACTGTCAATTTGATGATCTTGAGGTTCATGAATTAAGGTCCCGTCTCTATCGATAAATAAATATTTTATTTTATTCACGCCTGATAACTCTCCAAGGCTAGTTTTAATTGTTGATTTTCTTCGGGTAATCCTAAGCTGATCCGCACACACTGATTAAGACTGTGCATATGGCTACGATCGCGGATCACGATGTGTTGCGCCGCACAATGTGCGACTAAACCCTTCGCATCGTTAACTTTTAATAAAATAAAATTCGCATCACTCGGCCAAACTTTTTCTACAAACGGCAAGGTGCTTAAATAAGTGCTTAACTCATCCCGTGCCGCCTTAAGGCTCGCCACTTGGTTTTGAATTTTATGCAGCGTGTCCGGCTCTAATTCATGTAACACAATTTCTATCACCGGACTTGCAAGCGGATATGGGCTGATGACTTTCTCTAATAGGGCAATGAGTTTTTTATGTGCCAGCACTACGCCACAACGTGCGCCTGCCATACCAAAGGCTTTAGATAAAGTGCGCAATACGGCGATATTGTCATATTTATTTAACAGTGCGCTGCAGCTTTTTTGACTCGCAAATTCAATATACGCTTCATCCACAATAACGATCGCTTTATTGCTAAATGCGATGCACAGGCGCTCTATGTCCTGCCAGGGAAATACATTGCCGGTAGGATTATTGGGCGAACATAAAAAAATCAATTTACACGTAGGTTGCCAGGTCGCAATCATTTTATCAATATCTAGGGCAAAGGTATCTGGGATTAGTGGTACCGATAATACTGCAGCATGCTGAATCGCCGCCGATAAGGCGTACATATCATACGTGGGTGGGCATACCATAATGGCATCATTCCCGGCCCGGCAAAAAGATCTCAGCCATAAGTCTATCCCTTCATCACTGCCCCGTGTCATGAGGATCTGATCTTGATCCACACGGTATAAAGTTGCAAACCGTTCACGCAAGCGTGTAGGTTGGGGCTGCGGATAACGGTGCAAATGTGGAATTGCCTTGGGGTAAGGGTTTTCATTGGCATTTAAATAAATGCCTTGCGCCGCATGCTCCCGCCGCGCCGAGCTGTAGGGAATTAAGCGCGTAATTTCAGGGCGTGCGAGGGCGAGTAAATCATCTATCATTATTTATTTCCTGTAATCGTACAGAGACTGCCAGCGCATGGGCATGCAAGCCTTCAATTTGCGCGAGGGTTTCAACTATTGGGCCGAGTTGTTGTAAACCCGCTTTTGTTAATTCTTGTACACTGATCTGTAACATAAAATCTTGTAGACTCAAGCCGCTGTGATTGCGCGCATAACCGTAAGTGGGTAGCACATGGTTAGTGCCACTTGCATAATCACCCACGGATTCAGGTGCAAAGGGTCCTAAAAATACCGAGCCTGCACACTGTATTTTGGGTAATAATGCACGTGCATCTTGTGTTTGAATAATTAAATGCTCAGGCGCGTAACGATTACTGATCAATACAGCTTCTTCTAACTGCTCAACGATAATAATCACGCTGTGTGTAAGCGAGCGCTCAGCGATGTCGCGTCGCGGTAAAATCGTTAACAGTTGTTCAATTTCACTGCATACCTTTTCCGCAAATTGTGCAGATAAACAGACCAAGATGACTTGTGAATCAGGCCCATGTTCTGCTTGCGAGAGTAAATCCGCTGCGACAAATTTGGGTGTTGCGGCATCATCGGCAATCACCATCACTTCTGAAGGCCCTGCAGGCATATCGATGCTCGCACCATTTGGATCTTGCGCCACCATTTGTTTGGCTTTTGTGACATAGGCGTTGCCTGGGCCAAAGAGTTTATCTACCTTTGATACCGATTCGGTGCCAAACGCCATGGCCGCAATCGCTTGCGCACCGCCTAGAGGATGTATGGTTTTTATGCCACATTTTTGTGCGGCATATAGAATATGCGGATCAATACCCCCATTTTTATTGGGCGGCGTGCACAACACGCGTACCGGACATTGTGCGATTTGGGCCGGGATGCCTAACATTAATACCGTAGAGAGTAATGGCGCGCTGCCTCCAGGAATATAAAGGCCCACTTTTTGGATCGGACGTAATACTTTTTCACAGACGATACCGGGCAGCGTTTCGATGCGTAAATTTGATCGCAGCTGCGCGTGGTGAAACGTATAAATATTTTGGTAGGCTGCGTCTATGGCGTTGCGCGCATCTATCGGTAATTGCTGCACAGAATCAAAAGCTGATTGTGCTAATGTTATGTTATCCAGTTGGACTTTATCAAAATCCTGACTCAATTGTTTTAAAGCCGCGTCCCCCTGCGTTTTGACGGCATTAATAATTTTTTCGACTTGGTGCTTAAGCTCATGATCATCACGCAGCACAGGTCGCGCGAGGCACTGTTCTTGTTCCTGAGCCGTCAGTAAAGACCAAACAACTTTTTTCATACAACCTACATTAACATTTTTTCTAGTGGCATGACGAGTATGGAGCTTGCTCCAGCATCTTTTAATTTTTCTAAGGTTTCCCAAAACACACTTTCACTGCATACGGCGTGTATGCCTACTTTAGTGGGATCGCCATCCAGGGTCATAATGGTCGGATGTTCTACACCAGGCAATATGGCAACAATTTGCTGCAATTTATCTTTAGGGGCATGAAGCATAATATATTTGCTTTCACTGGCTTGCAACACGCCTTGGACACGGCGCATAAATAAATTGGCGATCCGCTGTTTTTCAGGCGTAAACGTAGGCCTTGCTTTAATCAATAGGGCTTGGCTGTGTAAAATGGTTTCCGCTTCTTTTAAATGATTCGCAGCTAAGGTGCCACCGGTTGAGACTAAATCACAAATCGCATCTGCAATCCCTAGGCGGGGCGCAATTTCAATGGAGCCGGTTAATTCAATAATTTTGGCGTCGATATCATGCGTCGATAAAAATTTTTGTAATAAATGCGGATAGGTTGTGGCAATACTTTTGCCCGATAAACTCTCTATGCGTTCATATTCATAGTCACTGGGCACGGCGATCGATAACCGGCAATAACCAAAATTAAGATTGCGGATGGGCTCTACCAGATCAGAATAATCATGTGCATTTTTGCTTAACGTAGTCTCTTGCAATACATTCATCCCGACGATGCCAAAGTCGCAGACATGTTCGATAATTAAACTTGGGATATCATCATCACGCACCAAAAGAATATCGATAGGAAAATTTTCACTGTGACAAAACAGTTGATCTTTATGGCGGCGCACTTTAATCCCGCTGCGTGCTAAGAGATCAAAGCAATCTTCACTTAAGCGGCCCGATTTTTGTAAAGCTAAACGTATGCGTTGTGTGGTCATTATATGGTCTATTTTGGAAAAATTATAAGTTTAACATAAGGTTAAGTTAGGTGTCAAATGGGGTGCCCCCTGCGCGCGTGAGTATTAGTAACCTGTAGTTTCCTGCTGTTGGCTCAACCGTTCTGCCACCCAAACCTTAATTAATGAGGTTCGCGTCACGCCTATGCGTGCCGCTTCATGATCGACTTTTTCCAACATGTCCTGGGTAAAATCTATGCTCACCCGATGCATAGGATAGTGCGATTTTGCAGATTTTAAATCTAAGTATTCAGTGACATCGCCTTCCTCAAAAAGTTTATCCAGTTCTTTTGCTTTAATTGAGCGGGGATTTTTTGATGATGGCATAGTAGATTTCCTCTTCATTTTGCGGCTACGACGTGTTGAAATTAAGCGAATAACGCGTCCTCGATAAGTAAAAATACATGAATAACACTTCCCATTCAACTTACCTATGAGTAAAAATCGCGGTTCATCTTCTGAAATTGCTGGGATTTCCACGTAAGGCTCCTCCCATAACGCTTGGGCCTGCTCTAAAGAAATTCCATGCTTTTCAATATTTTTCAGCGATTCTCAGGATTATACTCAAATTTAATGTTTTTTTTGTGCATATTTAACCCATTTTATTAATACTATCTCAAATAATAGTATTTTTCAATTGACAATAAGAAGCTCTGCATCTAGGTCAAATTCCTTAATACCCCTCTAGTTTTGCCCTCAGAGGACCAATATAGCTTAAGCTTTTTGCAAGCGCAGGATAGCGCACTATAATTAATAATCAATAATAATAATCATCATGGGGGATATAAAGATGAATGAAGTTATCTCTCTGCCTACTGCCGTCAGCGCACTCCATCATAAACTCGATATTTTAGAGGCGGATCCTAAGCTCCAGGAGCAGGAACAGCATAAGGAATATTACGGCCATAGCAGTGTCAATGAGGGCAGTCCGCTTAAAGCTGAAGCCTTAATGCTCTGTGCCAGCGTGGATGAAGCCGATCCGCAATACGCCTTGCTGATCAGTCCACTGATTAAGCGCGTTGCTGCGTTTTTCTCCCATTCCGTGATTGAGTCCGATTTTGCAGATGAGGTCCGTATGCTCCGAGCCCATACGCTCATCGAGCAAGGCAAATACCAGGAAGCCCATAAAGTCTACCACCGTATTGCTTATGGCCCTTTATATGCCCAAGCCTTTGAAGCGCGTAATCGTTATTTTTTAGACGCGGCCAAAGGTCATTTACATTTATTAAAAAAGAGTAGCGATAAGGCGCATGCGCAACACCAATTATTAGCAGCCTTAATCGCGTTAGCTTATGTACAGGCCTATCCCCATGGCGATGACGTTAAGTTGTATCAAAATGCCGAAGCTATTTTTGCGCAAAATCATTATTATGAAGCAAAAATGGTGGTGCTTAAAATCTGTCATGAGCTTTTGCCGAATTATATCAACACGATGAATCAACATGAATTATTAATGACTTATCAGGCGTTGGTGCCTTATAAATCTACACTCAGTAAGGATATTCCTGAATTTCGTCACGCATCACAGTTTAATAACCGGTTAGAGCGCTGGAATGCGAGGGCGCAGTGGTTTATTTTGGTAAAAATGTTGCAGCAGAATTATATTGCCAAACTTTTTAATGCGCAACAGTTTAATCGCCCCGAGCCTGCGGAAATAGAGTTGGCGCATGCGTTGCTGGATGAGCCAACTTCTAAAATAGAGAAAATTAAACATTTACTGGGCGATACGCCGTTAGAGAAGAATTTTCGCTTGGCGTTAACAGGTGATGTGGTTGCGCTGCAGAATTTGCAGGGATATGGACAATAAGAATGAGGGTGGTACGTCACTTTATCACCCTCACTTATATCACTCCATTTACTTCTTCGGCATATACAAATCCGTAATCGTGCCTTCAAATATTTCTGTTGCGAGCGCAATCGTTTCAGACAGTGTCGGATGCGCGTGGATGGTTAATGCAATGTCTTCTGCGTCACAACCCATCTCAATAGCAAGACCCACTTCAGCAATTAAATCACCGGCGTGCGGGCCGACAAGGGCGGCACCTAAAATACGATGCGTGTCATTATCGAATATTAATTTCGTCAAACCTTCACTGCGACCCATACTCAACGAGCGACCACTTGCCGCCCACGGGAATACGCCTTTACCGTAATTAATGCCTTGATCGATAGCCTGCGCTTCAGTGATGCCGACCCACGCAATTTCAGGATCGGTATAACACACACTGGGAATACATTTCACATCAAAATAATGTTTTTTACCGCTGATGACTTCAGCCGCAACACGTCCTTCGGCAACGGCTTTATGCGCCAGCATGGGCTGACCGATCACATCGCCTATCGCAAAAATATGTTTTACATTGGTACGCAGCTGATTATCTGCAGCAATAAATCCGCGCGCATCGACATTAACGCCCGCTTTTTCTGCCGCAATTTTTTTGCCGTTAGGCGTGCGGCCTACGGCCACTAATACCCTGTCATACCGCTGCGGTTCTTTAGGCGCACCTTCACCTTCAAAGGTGATATAAATGCCATCGGATTTAGCTTCGGCTTTCGTCACTTTTGTATTTAAAAGAATATTTTCATAACGCTTTTTCACATACTGCTGGAAAGGTTTTAAAATATCTTTATCAAAACCACCAATCAAACTATCACCTAATTCCACAACCGTGATTTTGGAACCTAGCGCATGATAAACGGTCGCCATTTCCATCCCGATAATGCCGCCGCCTACGACTAACATTTTTTCAGGAACATCTTTTAATTCAAGTGCACCGGTTGAATCCATAATACGCGGATCATCGGGCATAAAAGGCAGTTTGACCGGCTCTGATCCGACAGCAATAATGGCATTTTCAAAAGCGATGGTTTGGGTTTTCCCTTCAGCACTGACGGTGATTTCATTTGCGCCAGAGAACACACCTACACCTTGCACCACGGTCACATTGCGTTGCTTTGCTAGGGCTTTTAAACCTGCGGTTAAGCGATTCACTACGCCCTGCTTCCATTGTAAAATTTTAGCGATATCCAGACTGCGTGCACCATAATTCACACCGTGAGCAGAGAGCTCATCCACTTCATCGATGACTCTAGCTACATGCAACAGTGATTTAGACGGAATACAGCCTACGTTTAAACACACGCCACCTAAAGTAGGTCCTCGTTCAACCAAAACTACTTTTTTGCCTAAATCAGCGGCACGAAACGCTGCGGTATAGCCGCCAGGACCACTGCCTAATACCACGACTTCGGTTTGTACATCTGCCATAATTCCACCCTCTAATTTAAAATAATAATTGGCGCATATCGCCTAACATTTCAGCTAAGTGCGTAATAAAATGTGCCCCTTGCGCCCCATCGATCACGCGGTGATCATACGACAGTGACAAAGGCAACATTAAGCGCGGCACAAACGTACCGTCTTTAAAAACCGGCGCAATACGAGATTTTGAGACCCCTAATATGGCCACATCGGGCGCGTTAATAATGGGCGTAAAGGCTGTGCCACCTATGCCGCCTAAACTGGAGATAGTAAAACTACTGCCTTGCATCTCTTTAGGCGTTAATTGTCCGGCCCGCGCTTTCGCGCTCAGTGCTTTTAATTCTTCAGCGAGTTCCATAAACCCTTTTAAATTCACATCACGCACCACGGGGACCACTAATCCCCCAGGGGTATCTACGGCAACCCCAATATGAAAATAGTGTTTTAAGATCAGCTGCTCACCGTTAGCAGAAAGGGAGGCATTAAATGGTGGAAAGGCTTTAAGGGAAGCCACCACCGCTTTCATTAAAAATACCAATAAGGTTAATTTCACGCCACGCTCTTCGGCTTTCGCTTTATGCTGCACACGAAAATCTTCTAAGTCGGTAATATCTACTTCATCAAATTGAGTCACATGAGGAATATTGACCCAATTACGGTGCAAAAATTTCGCACTGATTTTTTTAATCCGCGATAAGTCTTGAAATTCAATTTTTCCAAATTGAGAAAAATCTACAGCCGGCATGGGTTCTATCCCAAGACCACTGCCTTGCATGCGATTTTTAATCCAGGCATTGAGATCCTGTTTAGTCATACGCCCTTTTTCACCCGTAGGCGTAATGGCTTTTAACTCTATCCCTAATTCGCGCGCAAGACGGCGCACGCCTGGGCTGGCATAAGTTTCTCCCGATGCCTGAGGCGCGGCAACCGGTGCCGCCTGTTGCACGGGTGCTGGAGGTGCAGGAGGTGCAGAAGTTGTCTGTGCCGGGGCGGACACAGCAGGCGCTACACTTGCGCCTTGTTCAGCAGTTTCAACCGTGCAAATAATCGTATCTTGGGAAACTTTATCGCCTACTTTAATAGCGATCTCGGTGACTACGCCTGCAATTGGAGAAGGGATCTCCATCGAGGCTTTATCACTTTCTAATACCGCTAAGGTTTGATTCTTTTTAATGGTGCTGCCTATTTTGATCGGCACTTCGATCACATCCACTTTAGCGGATTGGCCAATATCAGGCACGCGGACGATTTGTGTAGCCGCCGTTTCATTTTTTGGGGGAGGTGCTTGTTCTGATTTAGGAGCTTGTTCTGATTTAGATGCTACTTGCGCATCCGTTTGCACAGATTCATTCGGCAACAGTGTTAACACTAAATCACCTTGCCGCACTTTATCGCCCACTTTAACGGTAATGTTTTGCACTTTTCCGGCTAAGGGCGATGGCACTTCCATAGAGGCTTTATCACTTTCTAAGGTGATTAACGCTTGATCTTTACTTACTTCATCGCCGGGGGCCACCTGCAATTCAATGATAGTCACGGTATCGATGTTACCTAAGTCAGGGACTGTTACATTTAAGGCTGTCGTCACAACGCTACTCCATCTATATTTATTTTTACGTCCGTGCGGGATCGGCTTTATTTGGATTAATATTAAATTTCTGCATCGCTTCTTTAACCGTACTTGCGGGCAATTGGCCTAAGTCTGCCAAGGCCTTTAAGGCGGTGATCACAATAAAATCACTATTGACTTCAAAAAAGTAACGCAGGCGTTCACGCGTATCGCTGCGGCCAAAGCCATCGGTGCCTAAAGTCACATATTTACCCGGTACAAATTCTCGAATTTGATCGGAAAAGGATCGGATATAATCAGTCGCTGCAATCACAGGGCCTGATCGATCCCTTAAACACTGCGTCACATAAGGAATTTGTGCCGGATCTTCAGGATGAAAATTATTATGGCGCACTATGGCCAAACCTTCACGACGCAACTCGGTAAAACTGGTCACGCTCCAAATATCGCTGCTAATACCATATTCTTGATGTAAAATTTCGGCTGCTTTGATGACTTGCAATAAAATAGTGCCTGAGCCTAAAAGTTGCACATGTAAGGTCTTGGGCTTAGATTCTTGCAGTAAATACATGCCTTTAATAATTCCCGCTTCAGCGCCTTTTTGTAGGGCAGGATGCGCATAATTTTCATTCATCAGTGTGATGTAATAAAACACATTTTCTTCATTAGCAAACATCCGGCGCAAACCGTCTTGCATAATAACCGCTAATTCATAGGAAAATGTGGGATCGTAGCTCACGCAATTGGGAATAACCGCCGCCATTAAATGACTATGGCCATCTTGATGTTGCAAACCTTCACCGGCTAAAGTGGTGCGTCCCGCTGTCGCGCCTAATAAAAATCCGCGTGCCTGAACATCGCCCGCGGCCCAAGCTAAATCGCAGATACGCTGCAGACCAAACATAGAATAGAAAATATAAAAGGGTATCATCGGCCGCTGGTGTACGGTATAGGAAGTCGCTGCAGCCATCCAGGACGAAAACGCTCCGGCTTCATTAATGCCTTCTTCTAAGAGTTGACCTTGTTTATCTTCGCGGTAATACATCACTTGGCCCGCATCGACGGGTTCATATAATTGCCCGTGACTCGCATAAATGCCTATAGTGCGAAACAAACCTTCCATCCCAAACGTGCGCGCCTCATCGGGAATAATTGGCACAATATATTGTGTTAACCCTTCATCTTTCAGAAGAATATTTAAAATCCGTACAAAAGCCATGGTGGTAGAAATATGTCTATCGCCGGTTTCTTTTAATAAGGCCTCAAATGCAGCAAGGGGAGGAATATTAAAGGGTTGTTTAGTCACGATACGCGCGGGTAAATAGCCCCCTAAGGCTTTGCGTCGCGCTTGTAAATATTGCATCTCTTCGCTGTTTTCATCCGGTTTATAAAACGGATATTGCGCAATTTCTTCATCAGAAATAGGAATATTAAAACGAGTGCGAAACTTTTTAAGCGATTCTAAATCCATTTTTTTGGCTTGATGACTAAAGTTTAAGGCTTCGCCTGCAGCACCCATGCCATAGCCTTTGACCGTCTTGGCTAAAATAACTACGGGTTGCCCTTGATGTTGCACGGCGGCCTGATACGCAGCAAATACTTTGTCCAGGTCATGTCCGCCACGACTCAAATGATAAATCGCTTCATCGCTTAATTGCGCCACTAACTCTTTAAGTTCTGGATATTTACCAAAGAAATGCTCGCGGGTATAAGCCCCGTCTTTTACTTTATAGTTTTGGTAATCGCCGTCTAAGGCTTCTCCCATGCGTTGTTTTAATAAACCCGTGGTATCTTGCGCAAGCAGCGGATCCCAGTCACTGCCCCAGATCACTTTAATGACCCGCCAGCCGGCACCGTGAAAGAATGATTCCAGTTCTTGAATAATTTTGCCATTGCCGCGCACCGGGCCATCTAGGCGTTGTAGATTACAATTAATCACAAAAATAAGGTTATCGAGATTTTCACGTCCTGCAACAGATAACGCACCTAAAGATTCAGGCTCATCCATTTCTCCATCGCCACAAAAACACCAAATTTTTCGCCCCTCAGTCTTAGCGAGTTCACGCGCATGGAGGTATTTCATAAAGCGCGCTTGAAAAATGGCTTGCAGCGGACCAAGGCCCATGGAGACGGTCGCAAACTGCCAGTAATGCGGCATTAGCCAAGGATGCGGATAAGATGAAAGACCATCGGTTTCGACTTCTTGGCGAAAATTATCTAATTGTTCTTCAGTAAAACGTCCTTCTAAAAAGGATCGGGCATAAATTCCAGGCGAGCTATGACCTTGAATATAAAGCAAATCTCCGCCATGATCGGCGGTTTGGGCGTGGAAAAAGTGTTGAAAACCCACTTCATATAAATAGGCTGCTGAGGCATAAGAAGCAATATGGCCGCCCAATTCCGGCGCTTTATAACCCGCACGCAGTACCATGGCCACAGCATTCCAGCGGATAATCGCTTCGATACGCCGCTCTAGTTCTTTGTTACCGGGATAAGGGGGCTGCTCGTCTACGGAAATGGTATTGATATAAGGCGTATTGAGCACGCCTTGCTCAAGGCGTAAGCCTTGTTGCTGAGCTTCTTGTTGTAAGGCTTGCAGCAAAAACTGAGCACGCAACGCACCTTCACGTTCTATGACTTCCTGCAAGGCCTCTAGCCATTCTTCGGTTTGCAGCGGATCAGTATCAGTAATTTTTTTAACTACCATGTATCTCTCGAAAAAAAAGTGATTTTTAAAGCCTGCTTAGTATCTCTATTTTTCGCTTGAATTGCAAACTGTGGATGAGTTAAATAATAACGCGGCAGTATATTGACGATCGTGATCCCCCCGGCCTAAGAAAACCGCCCCCCTTTACAAAGGGAGCACAGATCTCTCTCGTTTATCCCTTTGTAAACGACGGAGAATTGCCCCCTTTGTAAAGGGGGCCGGCCTTCTTAGGCCGGGGGGATTTTGTATGATTACTCACACAAACGTAATTTCAGCAAGAACCAGATAAAAAATTATTAATACGCAATAAACGCCTGACTCAACGTCGCAACTGCCGCAACGATGATCCAAACAATCAAACCACGTTGCACGATACCTTGTGCTTTTAAATTTTCTTCCTTGTCAGCATGTTCACTGACACCCAATGAGGCGAGCCCCGTATCGATCAAGACTTCGCGGCAACGATTCGGTTTGACCAAATCATTCTTCCATTGATCAAAACCAGGTAAGAAATTGCCGACCAAACTATAACTGAATGCGGCCAGACGTGAGGGGATCCAGGCAATGATCCAATATAATTGATGGATATGTTTTGGATAATGAGGATAAAACTCATCGACCATGCGCGGAGCTGTTTCGTGCATCCAGCTCACCATGCGAAATAACACCGCGCCGACTGGACCTAATAATAAAAACCAAAATATCACGCCAAAAAAACGCTCGTGGGCTTGCCAAAAGACAAGTTCAGTGACATTACGGTGAAACGAAAGCGTAGGATCCATTAAATCCGCACCGGCCACTTTAAGGGCTTGTTCCGCTTCAGCGGTATCCGTTTCTTTCTTTAAATAAAGTGTTAACGTTTCTTGGAGTTCAGTCGGGCCAAAACAGTACCACAATACAATAAAGCCTACCACTAATTCCACCACGGCAGAATGGCGGCCGACTAAGCTCCAGAGTATCGCCAAAATCACCACAACGGGGAGTAGCGTAATCACTATACTCAGGGGACCCTTCCATGCGCCCACTTTCTCGCCAATTGTGGATTTGATCCATCGGATGTAATCCCCAAACCAGGCGGGGTTGCGCCATTTCAGGCCTGTATCAAAGTAATAGTCTAGCCACAAGCAAGCCAAAATAAGTGTCAATTTCATGATAAGTCCCTGTTGATAGGTTGTTGCAACAATGCCCTAAAATAATTCCAATCGAATGCATCCCCTGGGTCAGTTTTTCTCCCGGGTGCGATATCACTGTGTCCTACGATACGCGAGGCTGTGATCCCTTTATACTGCTGCATCAGTGCCACCGTAAGTTGCGCGGCGGTTTGATATTGTTTCTCAGTATAGGCGGTATTATCCGTGCCTTCTAATTCCACACCTATGGAATAATCGTTGCATGCGTCTCGCCCCTGAAAGATCGACTGCCCGGCGTGCCACGCACGTTGATTAAAAGACACAAACTGGGTTAGCTGACCTTCACGGTCTATCACTACATGCGCTGATACGCTTAAAGGCAATATTGTAGCAAAATATGGATGCGCTGTCGCTTCGAGTTGATTGGTGAATAATTTCTCAATGTTGCCATTTCCAAACTCTCCCGGCGGTAAACTAATATTGTGAATCACCAATAAATTAATATCATTTGGATCCCTACGCTCATCACAATTTTCTGTCGTAATTTGTCGCGCCTCTTTTATAAATCCATTTTCGATGTGATACATAAACAACCTTTTTTGTAATAGCTTTGATTATAACTTTCTTGACAAAAATATACAGTCAATGTTAGCGTACGCTTCAATTTGACTTCCATAGAAGGATGTAGTTATGAAGCCCGCAGTTATTTTATCCTCCACTTTGTGTTCATTCCTCCTGTCGTTTTCAGCTTGGGCTAATGAAGAATCTAACAAACATGAAAATGCTGCGCCAGAACCCGTCGAAAATGAAAAAACTGAAGATGAAGCCATGGATTTTCCTGATGAACCTTATTGGCCACCGGCAGAAGGTGAATTCGCTTCCCCCCCTTGGAGCAAACATGTCGGCTATGATGAAGGATTTTTTATCCGCAATGCTGATGATACGTTTTCACTATTTTTTAATGGCTTATTACAAGTCCGTTATATTTATTCCACAGTCGAGGGTCTACCTGATTATCAGCGTTTTCAATTACGCCGTACTGACTTATATTTTTCCGGCCATTTTATTGATGACTCATGGACTTACGTCTTAGGTACCGAAGCTGGCCCGGACGGTACGTTTGCCGCAGATGATGTGTATATCGCTAAAAACTTTACCGACTTCACTTGGGGCCAAGCCGGTCAATTTTCTACACCCTTCTTGCGTGAGACTTTAATTTCCAGTACGCGGCAATTGACGGTTGAACGCTCGCTCGTTTCAAAATATTTCTCGACCAATAACTCTACGGGTCTGTTATTTGGAACGGAAGGGGATGAATTTAAATGGCAAATTGCCGCCACTAACGGTTACTTTGAACATGATCCTAATCAAAATCAAAATGTGATTGATGAACATGATTTTCAAAATGGCATGACTTATTCGTTTATCAGCCGCTTAGAACTTAAACCCATAGGGGATTGGGCAGAATTTCGTGGTTTTAACTCACCCAGTGACAATGATACCGGTTTACTCATAGGTATTGCTGCTGCTTATCAACGTGACAATGATGTGGCCAATATTGAAGAAACGTCGGCTACTATTGATGCCACGTTACAAGGCAGTGGCTGGAGTACGTTTGGTATGTTTGCCGCCACTAAAGATCAAAATAACGATCATGGCACTTCTTATGGCGCGCAGTTACAAGGCGGTTTATTTGTGGACGAAGAAGGCGATACGGTAGAACTATTCTCACGTTACGAATGGGGTCACTCAAAAGCGCATGCTGAACCCCTCCCTGAGTTCGACAGTGAAAATCTCAGCGTATTAACCGGTGGATTTAACTACTACATTTACCCCAGTCACTTGAAAGTAACGACAGATTTGGGTTATGCCTTTACCAGCATAGGTGAAAACTGGTCAGATGAAACCGACGGCTGGCGCGCAACAGATGAAAAAGGTCAGTGGGTAGGACGTGTGCAGTTGCAGTTAGTGATTTAGTAGCAATAAATTAAATAGCACTTCCTCAGATCCCCTCTAATCTATCTCTTGGTGACCCACTGCGTCATCCCGTGCGTAAGCCGCCATCATGGGTGATAGAAGCACTTAACTCTCGCGGCTGTAGACACGGGATCCAGGTTACAGATGTTTCTCACATGCTCAGTATAGATTAACTCCGTAAGCAATATTTCCACCTGGATCCCGTGTCTTCAGCCGCGCAAGTCCTGCTCTTCTATCACTTCTGATGGCGGCTTACGCACGGGATGACGCAGAGTGGGCCTACGGCCTTCAAACTTAATTCGTGGGGATTTTTAGGGGACGTTCTAGTTAGTCCTGCTGAGACAACAATGCCCCAATCAATCCCGTCGCAATTTATCCGACATCGCTATCGGTGTCGGATAACGCATCACTATCCAATAGGATGAAACAATAAAAGTTAAAATAGTCGTCGTTTGAATTAAATAATAAATCGGATCGCCTACCACACCATGCTCATGCGCCACATAAGCCACTAATAATGAGAATTCACTCACCTGGCCAAGGCGTACGCCTATTTCTAACGCTTGGGGTTTAGCATTGGGAATATGCCTTAATAATACCGCAAACACCCAGGGTTTAATAAATAACACTAAACCTGCCAAGATAAGTGCGGGCATCAACACACTACCCACCACATGTAAATTAAATGCAGCACCTAGGGAAAAGAAAAACAACACTAAAAAGAAATCCCGTAACGGTTTTAAACTCTCAGAGATAAACAAAGCGATAGGACTATTGGCTATGGAAACACCGGCGACAAACGCGCCTATCTCATGCGATAAATGGATACTGTGGGCTAATTCAGCAATGCCTAAACACCAACCGATTGCGACTAAAAAAATAAACTCTTGAATTCTATCAAAATGCGCAAGTAACTTCACCAAGATATAACGCTCAAATAAATAACAAAACAAAGCCAACAACGGTAAGGCCACCGCAATTTGTACAATCTCCCACACATGTAATCCCGTACCCCCGGCAGCATTAATTAATAGCATCACACCGATTGCAATTAAATCTTGCAACAATAGAATACTGATCACAATTTCACCGGTGTATTGATGGTGCAATACCGTAGTCGGTAGTAATTTTAAGCCAATAATGGTACTCGAAAACATCATCGCGGCGGCTACAATTAACGATTCAACGGTATTAAAACCAAAAGCATACGCGACACCAAATCCCAGCATGGCAAATACAGCTGAGCTTGCCAACGTAATCCAGGTCGTACTTTTTAATAAATGAATAAGGTTCTTAGGATCAAGATTCAGCCCTAATAGAAACAGCAAGAAAATAATCCCAATATCTGAGACATGTGAAATTAACGCAGGATCATCCACCCACGCCAAACCCCAAGGCCCGAGTAGCACACCTAAAGCCATATAGGCCACAATTAAGGATTGACGCGTATACAAGGCAACGGTTGCAAGTATCGATGCACCGGTAAAAATTAAAAAAATATAAAAAATAATCGGAGTGGTGGCCATATCACTTATTGTCCTTTAGGTTCATTTTCTTTCAGTGTTTCTAAGAGGTTGATTTGTAAGCGTGCGTGCAGCTTCACCCACCAAGGAAACAAAAATACGGCTAAGATAGCCGCAAGTATCAATATCATAATCATTAAGCGCATGGGGGGTAGTATCCCCGCACTGAATGCAAAAACAAAGCCCATACTCAATACTAACGACAAAATAGGGATCAGTTCCGATATGACTTTGCGCACATTTAAGGAAAGCGCACTGCCCATGGTTTCACTGACACTTAATTCCGCCAAAATCATGCTTAACGCTTTCATTTTTCGATAATTCGCAATCAGAAAAGGAATAGATAAAATAAAAGCCGCGCCCCAAATCAGGGTTTGCTGCAAGCCTTTATCTCCAATGACGAGGAGCAAATCGCCTAATTTGGAATTAGCAATATACGCACCGCCTAAAAAAATCGCCATAATGACAAATAAATTAATCACTACTTGCAGCAAACTGCGCTTGACTACACTGCGTAAGACTTTATCTTCACTTTTAGGCTGAATATGCTGTAACCAGGTTCGGTATAAACTAAAAATCATTACTGCGCGCTTAGGCACTATCACTTTAATGCCATCGGTCACTTGATCCGAGTAGCGAATTAAATAAGGAGTGAGTAGTGTGGTAATGGCAGATATTGTCACCGCCATGGGGTATAAAAAATCACTGGTCACATTAAGGGTGATCCCAAGTCCTGCAATAATAAATGAAAATTCACCAATTTGCGCCAGCCCCATTCCCGTTTTAACCGCTGTTTTGCCGTCTTGGCCTGTTGCCAATAAGCCCAATGTGCAGGTGATCACTTTACCCAAAATAACGACTATGACGATAACGACTATGGGGACAAAATATTCAAACAACACCGAAGGTTGAAATAATAAGCCTACGGATACAAAAAAAATGGCGCTAAACATATCACGCAGCGGGTTAATCAGGTGTTCAATTCTGTGCATGTGTTTAGATTCGGCAATCACCGCGCCGATAATAAATGCACCTAGCGCCACACTGTAATCTAATTTAACGACTAATAAACAAAACCCAAAGCAGATCCCTAACACTGAAATCAATAACATTTCATCACTGTTAAATTTGGCAATGTAGCCAATTAGCTTTGGGATCAGTAACACGCCTAACAATAATGATACGACAAAAAAGGATGAGAGTTGCGCGGCATTTAACAGCACATCCTCTATGCGCAACGACCCGGTCAGGGCAATACTGGAGAGCAGGGTTAAAATAAGGATGGCAAAAATATCTTCGACGATTAAAATACCAAAAATAAGCTGCGCAAAATATTCTTTTTTTAAACCTAATTCATTGAGCGCTTTAACAATAATCGTGGTCGACGAAATCGATAAAATAGCACCAAGAAATAACGCATCAATTTTTTCCCATTTAAACAGGCGCCCGATTTCATACCCTAGCCACATCATCAGCACGATTTCAGCCAAGGCCGCAATAAAAACAGCCACGCCCACGCGCGAGAGTTTATGGAGGTTAAACTCCAATCCTAAGGAAAACATGAGGAAAATAACCCCAAGCTCGGCTAAGGTTTTGATCGTTAATTCATCGGAAATAAAAGAAAACGGCGGTGTGTAGGGGCCGATAATAATGCCCGCGAGAATATAACCTAAAACGATAGGTTGCTTAAAGCGATGACAGAGTATCGTGATAAAGCCAGCGACGGACATGATGATGGCTAAATCTTGGATAAATAAAAGTGAATGTATATCCAATTGCGTCCCTGTAAATTAGATTACATATATTAAGCTATCATCCCTGCCCCTTTGTCGGGGGATTTTGAAAAGCTTGACGTACATCAGACATTGCTGAAATCCCCCGGCCGAAGCGGCCACCCCCTTTACAAAGGGGGGAAGCCTATCCCCCGGCCGAAGCGGCCACCCCCTTTACAAAGGGGGGAAGCCTATCCCCCGGCCGAAGCGGCCACCCCCTTTACAAAGGGGGGAAGCCTATCCCCCGGCCGAAGCGGCCACCCTTTACAAAGGGGGGGGGGCCTATCCCCCGCTCCTTTATAAGAGAGCAATCTTATGTGTTACAGCTTTTCTTTAATTCTAGCGGCTTTCCCGGTACGTTCACGCAAATAATACAATTTAGCACTGCGAACATCGCCGGTACGCTTCACAGCAATACTACTGATCATGCGACTATGGGTTTGGAAGGTACGCTCGACGCCCTCACCATACGATATTTTCCGCACAGTGAATGAAGAATTAAGCCCGCGATTACGTTTTGCAATCACTACCCCTTCAAAGGCTTGTAGTCTTTCACGACTGGCTTCGATCACACGCACTTGGACGATTACGGTATCTCCCGGACAAAACTTGGGGATATCCTGACGCATTTGCGCACGTTCGATCTGATCAATAATATTACTCATACAAAAACACTCCCTTAATCACTCACATTAGTAGAATTCTTTTCATACGCATGAATAAATTCACGCAATAAAATTTGTCGCTCTGGGTCTAGACGCAAATTATTCAACATTTCTGGTTTACGCAACCAAGTCCGCCCTAAGGCTTGTTGCAAGCGCCATTTGCGTATACTTT
The DNA here is from genome assembly GCA_013289605.1 of Gammaproteobacteria bacterium. GTDB lineage: Bacteria > Pseudomonadota > Gammaproteobacteria > JABCZS01 > JABCZS01 > JABCZS01. The sequence continues at coordinate 32,994 of JABCZS010000005.1, read as the reverse complement.
CGTGATTACCACTCATTAATACGCTAGGGGTGCGTTGCCCTTCAAATACTTCTGGACGCGTGTAGTGTGGATAATCCAGTAAAGACTCGGTAAAAGAATCTTGTACGGCGGATAATTCACAATTCAATGCACCGGGTAACAAACGCGTCACCGCATCCACGATTACCATGGCGGCCAGTTCACCCCCACTGAGCACATAATCGCCTATCGATATTTCTTCATCAACGTATTCATTGATGAGGCGCTCATCCACACCTTCATAACGGCCCGCAATTAAAATCAATTGGCCACACAGGGTTAATTCACGCACTTTATGTTGCGTTAATTTTGTGCCTTGTGGGCTTAAATAAACCACTTTGCTGGGCGATAACGTTGTCGCATCTTGCGCGTCCAAGATCGCATCCCGCAAAGGCTCCGCCTTCATCACCATGCCAGGTCCCCCGCCGTAAGATTTATCATCTACGGTGTGGTGCCTATCGTCGGTGTAATCTCTAGGATTCCAACAATTCACCATGGTCAAATGGCGGTCAATAGCGCGCCCAGTGACACCCGTCTCGTATAACGGTACCAGCATTTCTGGAAACAATGTAATAATATCAAAGCGTAACATATTTAAAATTCCGGATCCCAATCTACTTGCATTACTCGAGACGATAAATCAACGTGTTTAACCACTTCACCAGATAGATAAGGGATAAACCGTTCTTTATCACCCCGAACCACTAGCACATCATTAGCCTGCGTTGCAAACAAATAAGCGACCTTCCCTAGCAAAACACCCTCAAGGGTGTAAACCGTGAGTCCCTCTAAATCCGTCCAATAAAACTGTCCCTCTGATAATTTAGGTAATTGTTCCTTGCTCACATAAATGCGTGCACCCACTAAACTTTGTGCAGCGGTCATATCCTCAAAACCTGCACATTGCACGACTACACCTTTAGCATGCACATCCGCATGGGCATAAGTGACGGACTGTTGCAAGCCATGTTTCATCACCATCAACCAAGGTTGATAGTCTAAAATATTCTCTATGGGATCCGTGTAAGAATTGATTTTAACCCAAGCCTTTACACCAAATAACCCCACTACACATCCCACCTCTATCAGGTGTTGCGACGGCTCTGTTGACGTCATGTGTGAACTAGGCAGCAGCTTCTTCAACCACTATTGCAGGCATGCGTTTTGCTTCGCGCGCCAATTCACCCACACGTTTAGAGGCCTGTGCGCCTTGTGAAATCCAATGTTCCATGCGTGCCAAATTTAAGCTCAAACGCGGGGCTGCTCCTTGAGCAATAGGATTAAAAAACCCTATTTTTTCAATATAACGGCCATCGCGGCGTTTGCGACTATCGATTACTACTATCCGGTAAAATGGGCGTTTTTTTGCACCTGTCCGGGACAGACGTATACTAACCATAAGCGTCCTCTTATTTAAATAACTAACTTTCTAACCTGGGCTATCTTTCTATTCTACCGAAATCCTAAGCCCCCGCCAAGGGGTTTTTGTGGGTTTATACAATAGAAGGAGAATTTTTATAAAACAATGGGTTACTCTTTTGACAGTGGTGAATGTTATGAGCACAGTTGAAATCCCCCCGTCCGAAACGGCCGGCCCCCTTTACAAAGGGGGCAAGTCCGTCGCTGAACACCTTTCCTTTACTACTCAAGGCCCTCTTTGCCCCCTTTGTAAAGGGGGCCGGCCGTTTCGGACGGGGGGATTTTGCGTACTTAGATTTATTTCACCTCAGGCGGCAATAATACGGTATCAATCACATAGACCAAACCGTTAGAGCCTTTCAACACCTGGATCACTTTCGCACCATTGACAGTAATATCAGACCCCGTCTTATCAAAAGTGACTTGACCGCCTATGCCTCGTACTTCTGTTTTACCCGCAGGAAGCTCTTTTGATGGCATCTCGCGCGGCACAATATGAAGCTTTAATATTTGACCCAACTTTTCTTTATTTTCTGGTTTTAATAACTCAGAAAAGGTACCTGCCGGCAGCTGTGCAAATGCCGCATCTGTCGGAGCAAGTAAAGTAAAAGGTCCTTTGCCTTTTAGCGCATCAACAAAGCCCGCATCCTTTAAGGCCGTATCAAAGGTAGACAACTGCTTATCATTGCTGATTTTATCAATAATGGTGTCTTGTGCAGCATGTGCCACGCCGATCAACGCTAAAGCACACACCCATACTTGCATCACACTTAATACAAATTTCTTCATCGTACAGTCTCCTTAATATTTTTTTCAAAAAACGATAGTATAAGTTAAAGTTAAATCAGGGTAACTAGTCACCCCGTTTTAATATGGGTATCATATTACAAAAAAAAAGAGCTGTGATCAAAAATTATTTGAGATGAACGCGCCTTAAAACCAAACCACAATGTGATAGGACTTACAAAAAATACAGCGGTTAGGGTGTTTTTTTGGCGATTTTGCGACAGCCATGAGCAAAAAAACACCCTAACCGCTGCATTTTTTGTAAGTCCTATGTGATGCTTATAAGCTAAATAAATGCTATCATCCGCCTTTATCCCATCCACTTTGGAGCATACCATGTTGAAACGGACTCTCATTGCTAGTTGCCTACTCTTGTCTTCTTTTGCTTTTGCAGCGGATCAAGCGAATACACCCAGCGTAGATACCATGCAAAAAACCCTAGTCAAATCTTTTCCTGAAATTAAAGTTGAACATATCAGCCCCACGCCCATAGCAAATTTATTTGAAGTCACTAGCGGTGCGAATGTTTTTTATGTGACCGCAGACGGCGATTACCTATTATATGGAGAATTATTAGCAATTAAAAACAGTGAAGTTACAAATTTAACTGAAAAAACACGGCAAGTATTTATTAAAAAAGCACTCGATGGGCTGGATCCTAAAAGCTTAATTATTTTCCCTGCCACAGGTAAAACCAAAGCCACCATCACTATTGGTACTGACGTGGATTGTGGTTATTGCCGCAAATTGCATGAAGAAGTCCCTGCCTTAAATGCCGCAGGCATTACGGTGCGTTACTTAGCTTTCCCCCGCTCACCTAAAGGCACACCGTCTTATGAAAAATCTGCAAAAATTTGGTGCTCTGCTGATCCTAAGAAGACCATTGATGATACCTTTAAGGGTGCAGAAGTCACCGGCAGCGCGGATTGTAAAAATCCGTTAGAGGAACACTTGGCTTTTGTGAAAAGCATAGGTGTGAGTGCAACCCCTGTGATTATATTGGAGAATGGTACGGTATTACCTGGCTATATGCCCGCACCTGAATTGATTAAAATCATCGACGAGCAAAATGCTAAACCTGCATAATTAATAAGTGGGGCCCGCAACTTGAGCTAGTTGCGGGCCTGTACTTTTCAAGCAGTTAATCCTGTTTTTGTAACCATAATAATACCGCTAAAGATGAAATGCCCGCAAAAAATACAATCATCGCAACCGGCATAATCGTGCCATTAAAGAGAACACCGGCAAATGCAATAAGGGCTGCCATCACAAACAACCTAATACTATTCGCAAGTGCCGAAGCGACCCCTTTGATTTCCGGATAAACACTCATATAATCGCCAAATAAAATACCCACATTCAAGGCAAATCCACCGGTAAAGATGGCCATAGTTACCGTGATCCAAAAGGGACTCGTGCTAGCCAAAATCGCCACACCTAAAAATAACACTGCCCCCACTACGGTAATTTTCTCACCCAACATCCGTGTGCGGGTTAAACCTAAGGCGTTAATCACATAACCGGAAGAAAAGCTGACCGCTGCAAAAATAAGTAATATCACCGCTTGGTAATAACCGTAATTTGTTTCACTCACGCCTAAATGGTTAATAAAAATAAGTGACAAATTGGCAATATAAACAAAATAAGCGCCACACACCCCACAGACTAAAAATAAATTAGCCATGGCTTTTTTATTTTTCAGTAGTTTTTTATAACTTTGCAAAATACTGGGCACATGCATAATGGCACGCTTTTCTTTATCTAGAGACTCACGCACAAAAATCAAAGCCATAATAAACGTGAATGAGGCTAATGCTGCAACAAATATAAAATTGGCACGCCAATTAAAGGTGAGATAAAGCGCACTACCGATGATGGGCGCAAACGACATGGCAAAGGTAATAATGCTGTTATAGATCCCCAGCATTTTTGCCGCTTTTTCTTGATCATACACATCATAAATAATGGCCGAGGGCACCACAAAGGCCACACTCGTGCCTAACCCCTGCACAAACCGCCAAAACAACATCGCCTCTATAGAATTGACTAAGGTGCACGCAATACTGCTGATAGCAAAGATAAACATGCCGATATTGAGTACCAATCGTCGTCCATAGGCATCAGCCAGTGGCCCACAAAATAAACTCGCCACACACAAGCCTAAAAAATTAAGACTGATAATCATTTGGATTTTACTTTCTGTGGTCGCAAAATAATCTTGCAACGCCGGGAAACTCGGCACAAAAATATCCGTTTCTACGGCGGCACTGATGATCACCAAGACCACCACAGACATCGTAATAAAAGTATGAGAGAACAAGCGCATACTCATGGTAAAGGCTCCTAATAAAAAATAGAACAATAAACGCTTATGCGATATGAATATCGATTATGATTTTTTTTGAAAAGCTGGAGTGCAGCTAGTGAACAATTACCATCGGGGCACCTGTAAATTTTAGGTGAGGAACCAGATAATATAATGAATCTTGAATTACTTGTCAAATAAAAGAGAAGGGTTACAGCTTAATTTTTTCTGTAAACAACGTCTATAACCCTATCTTTCAAAACTCCTATGAGTCTTTCTGAAATTCGTCTATTTTGCGGGACGTGCCGAAAGTGCAGTCACCACATATATCCAACCGGTAAAAATCAGATCGATACCAATGAATAAGCCAAGAATAAATAAGCCTGAAGCGGGCCATTCAATAAGGATTAATAAGCCTAAAATCAAGGTGATAATACTACTTGCCAGACGCCAGCCCCGATTAGCAATAGGGCGTATTAAACAAGAAACTGTACGCACTAAACCTAGAACGATATAAAAAATAGCCAATATTAACGTTAAAGTCAGCGAGCCCATCACGGGGCCTTTTATTAATATTACCCCTGCGATTAAATACAATAAGCCCATGCCCAGGTGTAAGAAAAATTCATTCCATATCCCCCAGCTGGATTTAAAGCTATCAAACATGATCACGATACCGCTAATGGTCAAGACCGCACCAAAAAATATCACTGAAATCAACGTGGCCGATACGGAATACACCACCGCTAATACGCCTAAAGCAATCAACGCAAGGCCAAAGGCAAAAAACCAGCCCCAATGTTGGCTGAGTATTTCATTTTGTTTGGGAGTTAAAAGATTCATAATGGCCCCTCTTATTCGTGGAATAAAAGAGAAAGTATAGCCTATGCCTGGATTTTCTGGGTTTAGGCCATAAAGCCATCTTCATATTCAAGACGGACCGGCTTTGATACGATATAATGTATATTCGTATCCTCTCGGGTCGTTAGCTCAGCTGGTAGAGCGTCGGACTCTTAATCCGCTGGTCGTTGGTTCGATCCCAACACGACCCACTTGATTAAATAACAAAAACAATAAATTAATGAGTTTAAGTTAACATCCTAGAGTGAGAAAAGCATAGATTGTCCCATTGTCTAACAATACACCACGGTTTGGTATTTATGGATGTCAAATTGATGCTGTAATAAGCTCAGAAGGATTAAATCGAGTAGGAAGCTTCCCTACTCGATTTACGTCAATGTTTATAAGGCAAAACGTAAGCCTAATAATACCGCTTGTGAATGAATATCAATATCTGAAGCTTTGACATCCAAACCTTGATCATTAACATCGTCATTATGATCACCTAGGCCAATATTATTAAACCCTGTGTAAAGATATTCTAACGAGATAGCCATACTATCAAACGCTGCATAAGTTAAGCCGCCACCAAATTCATAAGCAAAGCTGTTATCGTTATTTGAATTTAGACTCACATCTTCAATTGGGCATACTTCAGTTGATCTTGCGTTGAAATCAATTTCATTCCAAGCAATACCCAGACCACCGATAGCATAAATAGACAGTCTTTCAATTTGCGCTATGGTAAGGGCTAAATCAAACATTAAACGTGTGCTATGAAACTTCATCGAATAATCAGCTTGATTAAAATTAGGATCTTGAAAACGCCAAACATCGCCTTCTATATCCTCGCCCCCTAAGTAATACACATTTATTTGTGGATTAATGATAGGAAACCAATCGACTTCACCGCTAGAGAGTTCTTCTGCAAATTGCGCAACATAACCTAGCCCCACCTGCCCCGTCCACGCTTTCCAATCATTCTCATTGGTTTGGACTAATTGATCTGTTTCTTGGCTGGTGATACGGATGGTACTATCGCCTGCATCCAATGAGGCGATACCCCCAAACACCAAAAATTCTACGAACGGGTCAAATTCATCTGCAAATGCGGGGCTAGAGAGCGTAGTTAAAATCGTGCAACCGAGTAATACTTTTTTATACCTGTCCATGTGTTAAATCCTCTGTAAAAATTTATTTGTAAGCCTAGAGCCCCCCTTCCTTAGGGGGCTGTGATCGCATTATTACTCAGCGTGACTGCCCCAGTACTTGCTAGCGCTCTACCGTCGGCTAAGCTTGCACCGGCATTCATCGTAATACTAATATCCGCTAAAATATTACCTATAAAAGTGGTATTCGTGCCCAATGTGGCGGAACTACCCACGACCCAGTAAACATTGGCTGGATTTACTAAGGAGTTGGTTAACACCTTAGCGTTACTTGCTGTCGTCAAGGTGCTACCGATTTGGATGACAAAAACATCCGTAAGGGCGGTTGCAGCTAAACTGAGATCCCCTGTCAGTTGAGCACTGGTATTAAAGCAATACACGCCTGGAATCAGCGTTTGCCCACCTAAATCTTGCCCCGTTAATACACTATGACATGGTAGTGCCGACAAGGTATTGATGGCATTAGTTAAAGCTGCTTGCGCATTCACTGCAATCGTGTCCGAGCCCGTAGAAGTCGTTCCCGGGGGCGTTATATATCCTAGCCCTGCTCCAAAACCTGTAATGGCTGTTCCAGCAGAAACACAGACATCACCATTAGTCACTACCGTACCTATTGCGGGCACATTGGTGACTGTGGTTCCTGCAAGTACTGCGCAGGCTGTTCCATTTACACCGAGATAATTAATAGTTGGTGGTGACACTGGAGGAACTGCGGGAGCTGTAATTGTAGTGGTAATCGCCGCAGGGGGTGGGATTGCGCCTACATTCACAACAACATCAAGCGGGAATGTGCCTGTGGTAGCACCCAAGCAAACCTCTAAGATATCAACGACCACTGTACAAGAAGCACCCGGTATCAAAGTGAGACCGCCGGCATGACTACAAGTACTGTCTGCAACATCTATTGAAGCATCTCCTGCTAAGGGCCCCGTCGCCGGTTGAGTCAGCGTAATACTAGCAGGCAGTATGGTTTGATTGCTTGTTGTATTATTTTTTACAATATACGTCAGTATTTGTTCCTGACCGCAATATGTATTAACAGGTATGGGGAATGGAGCACTAAATTGAAGGGCACACGTATTAGAAAATACCACATTGATAGGTGCCGCTATTTTACCAATGCCAGCAAGCACGACATCGAGTTCCCAAATTAGCGTGCCTACTGTATTTTGTGGAGGAATATTAACATTAATATCACACGTCGCCCCCGCAGCTAAACTGCTACCACAAGTCGTTGTGCCTAACGTCGCAAGTGAGTTGGTCAGTAGATCTAATTTCGCAAGTGTAATCGAGTCTATAGCAACGCTCACAGATGAATCATTTCTTATCGTAAAGGTTTCTGTTTGTGTCAGATTGCCACCCGCATTAATTGAACACATACTAGTAAATAAAGGTATGGTTTCAAAATCTGCAGTACAAGTTTCAGCAACAGTCACCCGAATGCGCTCTGTTATTTTAACTAAAGAACTATTGACACCCACTTCAAGTAGCAGACCAAAAGTCCCAGCCACAGTTGGGTCGACTTCCACGCCTATGTTACATGAAGCGCCAGCGGCTAATGAGCTGCCACAGTTGGGAGATGCGACTGGAACGACGCTCGCAATCGTAGCCGGTGTGCCATTTGGATTAAGCACTTTAATATAAGTTAAGTCTAAAGTGACTGGGGTGTTGTTGGTTATGGTGTAAGTCTGGGTTTGTGTCGTGTTGACACACATGGGTATAAAGCTAGGTGGTGTAGAAAATGTAACATCACAAGCCGCTTTTCCATCCTTACCACAGGTCGCTGCCTCATTGGCCTGCGCCGCACCCATCCAACACGTGAGCACTAAGCCCATGATGGATAATCCTTTTCCTAAATACTTTAACATTTTCATCTCCCTATGTTTGCCTTAATAAACAACTAATCTTGGGAGTATAGCAGGTGATTTGAATAAATTTTAGTAGATTTTAGTACACCAGATAACACTTCTTGAATAGAACATAAAACCACCTAAATATTTTGTCAGTACTGCCTGAGGCAGCGATTCCAATACAACTCACAGAATTAAATAACAAATTCGCCATTGTGCTGCTATAAAAAGGGCTACTCTTGATAACAGTTCCACCCTCTGCTAGGATAACTTCCTGACAAACTTAAGGGGTAGTAGTTATGCCTGGAATAGCCTCAAATGACCAATTACTGTGGGATTACCTGGAAGGTAAAAGTCAGTTTACTGCAGAATACCTTCAATTAATCATTACTCATACTAATCCCAATAAGATTCAGGGCGCGTTAACGCCATTATCTTATGCCTTGAGTCAAAAAAACCTGGTCGCCGCACGCGCAATGTTAAAAAGCCCAGAATATTTAGTGCAAACAGATCAGCTTGAGGGTCTGCGCAAAGCAATGGTCATCGCCCTAAATAGCGATAATAATGAAATAAAAAAAATCGGCGAAGAAATTCTTGAGCAGTATGGCCTTTTATGCGATGACGCCTTTACGCTCGGCGACAAAAGATACACTCCTTTATCTTATGTCATTCACTTTAAACGCGAATCTTTTAATACGTTTTTTCAAAAGCAAAAAAAATCCACCCATACTAAACGCTTAGCCGTAGCGCAAGCATTAGCGCTGGACGAATGGAGTATCGCTGACACAATTCTTAATCAATTTAGAAATGAAACCACGCAAAGAATATACTCCAGTGGCCAACCCTCGCCCTTATCTGATCCAAAAAATCAGTATGGTATTCACTATAATTTTTCAAGCATCAAATTACTTTTAGATAATGGTGCAGACGCCACACTGTTACTATTTGAAGCCGTTAAACAAGGTAATCAAGCGTTAGTGATTTTTTTGATTTCATATGGTGTCAATTTAGCTCAAATCGTTAGCGTCGATGAAAAGCGTAGGAATATGTCAATTTCATCCTATATTGTACGCGAAAAACCAGATATGGTGGATGCCATGTTAGAAGGCGTTAAAAATGCACCTTCTGCCATATTATCCGATGCTGCCGCTGCCGCAATTAATACGCACCACATTGAGCATGGCAAAAAAATTCTAGCCGTGTTTTTTAACCATAGAAATCCTGTTATAGACGACAGTAAAGACATTCTCTTATTTTTACAGTTTGCCATTCAAGAAAATGAGCCCCACTGGGCTAGACAAATACTTAACACTAATCCGGATACGAGTGAATTTATCAGGGAGACCGACGATACGTTATTTTCATATGTCATCAAACATCATCCTGATTGGATTAATTCAATTTTATTAAATGAATTAATTTTACAAAAACAACGTATTTTGCAAAATAATCATGCTCCAAAACCAAACCTGGTATTTAGGAAAAATATGCTGTTTGCACTCAGAGCAGCACTTGAAGTGAATAACGTAGATATTTTTGAAAACATTTTAAAGCTACGCGAGGGTCTTTCTGCAGAGGTTGTCATTTCTTTAGATGCCAGTTGCTCTAGAAAAGAATTTAAAAAATTATTAGACCTGGCTATGGCTCACGGAAATCCTCGATTTAAGCAATTATTACTTAATTATGGTGCACAAATCAATCCGAGATTAAAATCCGCAAAAACCGATCCCAATTCAGACCCGCATCGTTTTGAGCGAGAAGTGAATGCGGCGTTTGACGCAGGTCATTATTCGGATCACATAGAACTACTTAAAAAAAGACCCCCAAATTATAGCTTAACGGGGCATCTGCTTAATGCAGTTGAAATTCCAAATGCTCAGTTGCACACTGCATTACTTCGATTGGCGCTCCCTAATGATCTTTACAGTAATTTAGAGCTGCTGATCACTAAAGCGCTAAGCAAGAAAAATACTCAGTTTATTCACGGCTTAATAGACTGCGGAATAGATGTCAATTATGTGATTGATACCCCTAAAGGCGATACTAGCGTATTAGGATTACTGATCCAAAATGAGCAATTTGGAGTGGTTAATTATATTTTAAATCGGTCTAACCAATGGGGTAGACGATCTTATTGGGCGGTCAGTGCTGCAATCACAAAAAATAGACTAGATATCGCAAATATTATTATGGATATCTGCGGACCTGAGATCACCCTATTGGCACCCAAGAATCCTAAAGATCCGATTCATGATGCAGCCTATCAGGCGGCTATCCGTAAACACTTTTCTTTAGTGCTAAAATTAGTTGAACGCGGTGCCAATATTGATCTGGCTATCATACTCGAATATGCCAGTGCTGATGATTTTAAGCACATATTAGCTGCGCTTAAAGGGGATGCCATTCTGCCTGCTAAAACAGTTGAAAAAGCGATCCGCGGCCATAAAAATACGGCGGTAGGCTTGTTACTCACTAATCCTATAGTGAGCCTGCCCTTGCAAAATGCAGATACCCTTTTATCTTTATTATCCACCGCAATTCAGCATGAAAACTTCGATGCCGCGCTGTTTATCCTCGACAAGTATAAAAATAAACTTCGCTTTAATGATAAGGTGTTGGAATTATTTTTAATATGCGCAAGTGGATTAAAACCAGGACATGAGGACGTTGCGCTACAACTTTTAGAACTGCGCCAATTCGAAGTTTCTTTATTAGGCAATAGTGTGATGCCTATTGATCTTTGGACATTAGAGGGTAAAACGGCAACAGAAATCGCAGCAGAGACAGGTAAACATAATTTACTCCATGAATTAATCCATCAACATAATGCTCATCCTCACTTAGTGCGTTCTAAAGAACAACCTATGGCATTAAGTTTAGCGCTCCAAAATCGTCATTTTAAAGCAGCCCGGACTATTACTACTCATGCCGCTCATTATATTAATTCTAAACTTCCTGCTGTTTCCTACAATCATACTGAGTTATCTCATTATGAATTACAAACCACTCCCGCCGTGAATGCTGATAGAGTTCCGCCTACCTCCCATACCGATTCTCTTAAGATATAAGCAGTGCATTTAATCCACATTTTTTAGCACTACATGACAATAACAGGACTTACGAAAAATGCGGCTGTCAGGATGTTTTTTTGATCAAAGCTGTCGCAAAATCGCCAAAAAACACCCTGACAGCCGCATTTTTCGTAAGTCCTGAATAAATCTCTGTAGCTTTTTTATGAAAAGTTTATTCTAGCTATTTTATAAAATCTTGACACCCACTCGTTTCGCTGCTGCGATTAAGGCTTGATCACGTGTAGCAAGTGGCAATGCGCGGTGCATGGCCAGATTCAGATATGTCGCATCGTAAGTGGTTAATCCTTCGGCATGAGCAAGTAAGAAAATGGTGTGATTTGAGTGTTCAGGCAGGGCCCGATCAATTTCAATATTCAGCTGATCGACTAAAGATAAAAATTCAGTGGCATGAGCAAGACTTAATCGCTTGCGACGTATAGCAGATAATAATGCATTGCTGACTTCTAAGCGCCACAATTCGGGGGCATAGGCTATATCTGTTTCTAATTGTCTGAGCAAATGTACACTTGTAGGGGTCGCCTCATCCGCAAAGCACCAGCTTAATGCCACTGAAGCATCAATAATAAAACCCATTATTTTCTTCCTTCATCCCTGAGTGTTTTCCAATCCACATTACCTAATGTATGCGCACGATTAAATTCTTCTAATTGCGTGATGATATCCCCCGCTTGCTTGCGGTCTTCTTTTTCTTTAAATGGCACTATTCTCGCCACTGGATGGCCATGTTTAGTAATGATCACTTGTTCACCTGCTTCGACAACCTCCAATATTTTAGAAAAATGTGTTTTGGCTTCAAAGGCGCCCATCGTTTGTGTAAGCATAATCATCATCCTTTATTTAAACTGGTTTAAGACTAGTTTAAACGAAAGTAAAATTATATCAATAGTGTACTTGTTTAAATATTATACCACCTTCAGAACAAAAATGTAAATATATAAGCCATATCTAATCATTAGTGACTCGCAAATAAGTGGGGAGGATATGAAAATGAGAAAGACAGGATAAATCCCGTCTTCTTTCATAGTTAATAATGAGGTGTGTTAAACCGAAGTGGGCATGGGAGAAAATCTAAAGGTACGTGTTTTTTGCTCATCAGCCACGTCTGGTGCGCAACCACCCGAAACACCGCGCCAGCTAAATGAGGGCGATTGATTTTGAGTTACATTAAACGAGCCAAACATAAATAATGTTGGGCCTTTTTGAGTGGTAAAAGGATTGCTCTCAAATTTTGCCTGTTCTCTAGGTTCATTAATTGATTGTAGCAACATATTTAGCACCATCATTTGCATCATTTGTTGACGCATTAATTGTTGCTGGCGCATTTCTTCTTGCATTAATACTAATACGAGGAGAATGAGGATCTGATCATTTGCAATCTCAGGCGCAGCACGAGGTGCGGGAGCTGGCCTAGGCATATAGGTGTAGGTTGGATCGGGTTCAGGTTCTGCAGCAGGAGCAGGAGCAGGTTCTGATCTCGCTGAATTAGCTTGGGGTTCTGGTGCGGGATCATTGTGGAACTCGGGTGCTTCGTTTGAAAATTCGTTAGCTTCTTCTTGGGCTTCGCGCCGTGCTTCTTCCTGTTGGGCACGTTGTTCTCGCTTTAATTCAGCGTCTTGAAAAGCCTGTGCATCATAACCTGAGGCATCATAGCGCATGCGTTTACCTGGATCTGAAAGGGCATGATAAGCTTCATCGATCAGTTTAAATTTATCGGCCGCTTCAGCTTGATTGTTTGGGTTACGATCGGGATGATATTTTAAGGCTAATTTACGATAGGCCTTCTTAATGTCCTCTAGACTGGCATCCTGTTCAAGACCCAGTATTTCGTAATAATTTTTCTTAGTCGGGTGAGGCATGATATACCCATACAAGTTAAGTTAATAAGTGAATTTAATCCAAATAATCTCTATTTGTCAAGGATTTTTAAGTGGCACATAGCGCGGGTACCATAAAAGCTGATCAATCAGCTTCTTAACGCTCTCACCTTGCCCTACCCTATCCACGCCGTCTTTTCTTGCTTGCTCGGCTACCCGCTGCGCAATAATGTAAGACGCGCTGCGGGCCTCAGTAAAGGCCGGAAGTAACGGGGCATTGCTGTCCTTAAGACTGGGCGAGAGCTCGCTTAAGGCCTCACACGCCGCCCAAATCATCCCATCGGTTACAAGACGCGCCCGTACCGCCAAAGTGCCTAAACCTAAGCCTGGGAAGATTAACGCATTATTACATTGGGCAATCGGGTGGACAGTGCCATTAAAACTGACTGGTGCAAAAGGACTGCCTGTTGCAATGAGCGCCCGGCCATTCGTCCATTCATATAAATCGATCGCGCTCGCTTCACTGCGCTCCGTGGGATTGGATAAAGGCATAATAATGGGTTGGTCCACATGTTTTGCCATTTCTCGCACCAATTTTTCTGTGAAGGCGCCGGCCACTGCAGAGCTGCCAATTAAAATTGTCGGTTTGACTTGTGCGACTACCGCTTCTAAATCAATTTTGCCATGATGCGTCGGCCAATGAGTAATTTCTTGATGATCACGCGCATACACGACTTGGAAAGGTTTTAAAGTCGTGCTGTTATCTGCAATCAAACCATTACTGTCTAATAACCAAAAACGTGCCGCCGCTTCTTTTTCAGAGAGCCCCAGACGCTGCATTGCACTTTTAATTTCATTCGCTATGCCAACGCCGGCAGCGCCCGCACCGTGAATAACGATGCGTTGTTCCGAAAGTGGACGATTTGTTTTCTTCACGCCGGCTAAAATAGCCGCCAAGACGACTGCACCGGTGCCTTGCACGTCATCGTTAAAGGTACAAAACTCATCTTTATAACGGTGTAAAATTTGATGCGCAGGGTCGCGACCAAAATCTTCCCAATGCAACATTACATCCGGGAAATGACGCGCAACGGTCGCCACAAATTGTTCAATAAACGCATCATACTCTGCGCCTTTTAAGCGTTCATGACGCCAGCCTACATATAAGGGATCATCCAGCAATAATTTATTATCGGTGCCCACGTCGAGCATCACGGGTAAAGTTTTACAGGGGTTAATGCCGCCACACAGCGTATAAACCATTAATTTTGCGATAGGAATATCAATCGCGCCTACACCTTGATCGCCTATGCCTAAGACACCGCTGCCATCGGTTGCGACAATTAAATCAATGTCGCTATGAGTGCGATTAGCAATGATCTCATCCATATGCGCTCTATCCGGATAAGAAATATATAAACCGCGCGGTCTGCGAAATTCATGGCTGTATTGTTTGACTGCCGTACCGACGATGGGGGTATAAATAATCGGCATCATTTCAGACAAATGATTGCTAACCAAATTGTAAAATAAGACTTCATTGCGATCATGCAAACTGTATAAATAAATATGGCGACTTAAATCCACGGTATAACGTCGATATTGCTCAAACGCGCGTGCGGCTTGCTCATCTAGACTTTCTATTTTTGCAGGGAGTTTACCGAGCAAACCGAATTCCAAGCGTTCTTGCTCAGAAAAAGAAGTGCCTTTATTTAAAAAAGGCAAATTCAATAATAATTTTCCAGACAGTTCAGTTTCGATCCATGCGGTATTCGCCGCAAAATCTTGTTTATACGAAAATAAGGCTTGCATAACGGTTTACTCTACTTCTTAATAATTATAGGATTTAATCTGTGTATTTACTTAACCACTTTTAAATCGGGTTTACCTTTACGCACCACACCCGAGCCTGTGCTGGTCGTGCCACCCTCATCGTCAAATTCATCTTCATCACTAAAGAACATGCCCCGGCCATTTTCACTGGCATAAATTGCGAGTATCGCTTGAGTGGGGACATAAAGATCGCGCACCCCTTCATTAAACCGCGCGCTAAAGCTGACGGCTTCATTGGCAATAAGCAAATCTTCTACCGCATTCGGACCTACATTCAAGACGATACGTCCCTCTTTAATGTACTGTTCCGGTACGCTGACATGAGGGACTTGTGCATTGACTAATAAATGGGGCGTTAAATAATTATCAACTATCCATTCATAAAGCGCACGTATTAAGTATGGGCGACTAGAGGTCATCATCCTCTCCTACTTTAAAGATTTAAGTACAGACTTGAGACTGGTCGGACTTTAGGGGCTTACTTGATAGCCCCTCATTATTTAATGTCTTTCCAATATTCACGCTTTAATAAATAGGCAAACACTAAAAGCGCCAACAAGAATAAAATAACGGCAACTCCCATGCGTTCACGCTGAACTTTTATAGGATCGCCCACATAGGCCATAAAATTAACCAGATCATAAACGAGGGCTTGAAATTCTTTAGGACTTAATTCACCCGGTTTTATCAATTTAAGTCCAGTGACCGTTTTATGCTCTACGGTTTGACCTTCAACAGTTAATTGACGTGTTTCATAAATCGGTTCTTGCTCACCTTGTAAGGCCAATAATACATTCGGCATTGCAACATCAGGGAAGACCACATTATTCACGCCCCAGGTTTTTTTATCATCGACATAAAAAGACAGCAAATAATTATAAAGCCATTTATTAGAACGATGCGGTGAAGCTAAAGTTAAATCAGGAGGGGCTACACCAAACCAATGCCGCGCTTCCTCACTAGGCATCGCTACTAAAATTTGATCGCCTATCCGTTTGCTAGAAAACATCAAATTCGCCTTAACGACATCGGCCATGACTTCACCTTTGTCATCGGTGAGTCCGATGTCTTTGGCCATACGTTCATAGCGCATAAATTGCAAACTATGACAACCACTGCAATAGTTCATATAATATTTGGCACCGCGCTGCAAAGAGGCCTGGTCAGTCGGATCGATTTTAGGCATGTCATGTAAAAATGTCACTGGGCCTGCGGCAAATCCCAGATGACTTATCAGGAGTAATGCTGGAGCGCAGAATATAATGAGCAACCGTTTAAGTGTTAACATTTATCGCACCCTCTCTGGCACGGGTTTCGTTTTATCAAAGTAGGTATATACCGGCATCAAAATAAAGAATAAAAAGTAAGTAATGGTAAATATACGCGCCAACAAGGTCTTAACCGCTGAGGGGGATTGAGTACCTAAATAAGCCAAGACTACAAAACTGATGACAAACACGGTAATCGCAATCTTAAAATAGATGCCACGGTAACGTATCGATTTAACCTTAGAGCGATCCAACCAGGGGATCACAAATAGAAAGGCAATCGCAGCACCCATCGCCATCACACCGCCTAATTTATTGGGCACGGCACGCAGCACCGAGTAAAACGGTGTCATATACCATACCGGCGCCACATGTTCCGGAGTTTTCAACCAATCCGCCGGGGCATAGTTGGCATATTCAATAAAAAATCCATTCATTTCCGGGTGGAAAAACATCACAGCAGAGAAAATAATTAAAAAGATCACAACGCCCACTAAATCTTTTACGGTGTAATAAGGATGAAACCGGATGCCATCTAAGGGGTGCCCTTCACTGTCAGTTAGTTTTTTGATCTCGATGCCATCAGGATTATTCGATCCTACGGTATGCAGCGCAATAATATGCAAGTACACCAAAATCAATAAAATGATCGGAAAGACCACCACATGCAAGGCAAAATAACGATTAAGCGTGGTACCGGAAACATTGTAATCACCTCGTACAAAAGTCATTAAATCTTCACCGATATAGGGAATGGCACCAAATAAGGACGTGATCACTTGAGCGCCCCAAAAAGACATTTGTCCCCAAGGCAATAAATAACCGGTAAAAGCGGCCGCCATTAAGACTATAAATATGGCCATGCCGATTAACCAAATCAATTCGCGAGGTTTACGGGATGAGCCATAAATGATGGCCCGAAACATATGCAAGTACACCACAATAAAGAAGAATGAAGCCCCGGTCGTATGCATGTAACGGATCAACCAGCCGTAATTCATGTCCCGCATAATGTATTCAACAGACGCAAAAGCGCCGGTCTCGGTCGGGGTATAATTCATGGCCAACCAAATGCCAGAAACAAATTGAATCACCAATACGACAATGGCCAGCACACCAAAGATATACCAAAAATTAAAATTTTTCGGGGCATAATATTGACCCATATGCGTATTCCAGGTTTTAATCACCGGCATGCGCGCATCCACCCAATAGAGCAAATTGGTCAACATCTTACTCACGCGGTTTTCTCCTTGTCCGTACCAATCACAATGACATGATCGCTTAGGTATTCATAAGGTGGGATTTCTAAATTTGTGGGCGCAGGCACGCCTTTAAACACACGTCCTGCTAAATCAAACGAAGAGCCATGACACGGACAGAAAAATCCGCCGGGCCAAGTATCTGAAACACTGCCTACGTCGGGACGATAAGTCGGCACGCAGCCTAAATGGGTGCATAACCCTACGGCGACAAAAATATTGGGTTTAATCGAGCGGTATTCATTTTTAGCGTAAGGAGGCTGCTGAGGCACTTCTGAGTAAGGATCACGTAATTGTGAATCGAGTTTGGGTAATTCTCCCAGCATCGCATCGCTGCGATTAATGATCCACACGGGTTTACCCCGCCATTCCACGGTGAGTTGTTGGCCCACGGTTAATTTACTGATATTGACTTCCACTGGGGCGCCTGCAGCCTGTGCACGCGCACTCGGTTGCCATGAGGCAATAAATGGAACAGCGACATATGCCACACCTATCCCACCAATTACACTGGTAGCCGCAGTCAAAAAACGTCGCCGTCCGACGTTAATATCCTGTTCGCTCATGCGCACTGTCTCCTTGAAGCTTTCATTTATGCTGTGCGCAAAATAAATTCGCGCTTGCAATGGCTTATGCACAGCCTGGTGTGCAAAGTCTTGAGGCGCGAATTATCGCGCCTCTTTAGGGGTATCACCTGTACAACAATCTTAACGTTTAGAGAATTGTTTCGCTTTACGTGCTTTAGGACGACCGACTTTCTTACGTTCAACTTTACGTGAGTCGCGCGTTAAGAAACCTAAACTGCCTAGTGTTTTACGTAAACCTAAGGCACCACTGCCGCCTTCACGATCATCTTCATCGTATGCCACCAGGGCACGGGCTAAGCCATGACGTGCCGCGCCGGCTTGTCCGGTATTTCCGCCACCGCGCACGGTGATCACGATATCAAACTTACCCTCTAACTCCACCGCTTTGAGGGGCTCTAATACTAATATTTGATGCGGCACACGCTGAAAAAATTCTTCAAGTGGCTTTTGGTTAACCACGATACGTCCGCTACCGCGGCGTAAAAAAACCCGTGCGCTCGCACTTTTGCGTCGCCCGGTACCATAAAATTGATGTAATTCTGCCATATTTTTTTCCTAAAACTAGAATGGAGCTTCTTCAGGTTGCTGACCGGTATGAGGATGCTCGTTGCCTGCATACACTTTTAATTTACGAAACATTTCTCGTCCCAACGGCCCTTTGGGAAGCATGCCTTTAACGGCCAATTCAATGACGCGCTCAGGGTGACGATTCTGTAACTGGGTAAAACTAGACGTTTTCAGCCCGCCTGGATAACCGGAATAATGGTGATATTTTTTATCCGTCGCTTTTTTACCGGTGACGCGTATTTTAGAAGCATTCACCACGACAATATAATCGCCTGTATCCACATGTGGCGTGAATATCGCTTTATGTTTGCCCCGTAATCTTACCGCAATCTCAACGGCCAACCGTCCTAATACCTTATCTGCAGCATCCACTAAATACCAGCGACGTCTTACTTCATTGGCTTTAGCGCTCATTGTTTTCATACATTCAATTCCCAAATAGAAAAAAAAGACCTGTGTGTAAGTTAACACCCTGCTTTGAGGGTCCCACTTACCACCCATTAATTCATATTCATAATTTAAAGAGCCACATTCTACGACAGCTCAGCGCGCGATACAAGGCCAAATACGCAATCAAATGTTTTTTTTGTCAAAACGCCTCAACGACCGTTCATACTACCATAAGCTTTAGGACTTATGAAAAATGCGACGGTTAGTATTTTTTGGCGATTTTGCGACAGCCCTGAGCAAAAAAATACTAACCGTCGCATTTTTCGCAAGTCCTGGCTTATCATTGCCCTATGCGCTTTTTTCTCTATCTGGGGTAAAAACTTACAAGTTAGCTAAAATATGCTATTTTATAGTCTATAGGATATCCTGCATACACTAAGGAGATAAGGAAATGCCAGTTAAAAAGAAAGTAACGAAACGTAAACCCGCGGTGAAAAAGCCTGCTACTAAGGCCGTAAGCCGTAAAGCCACTACTAAAAAACCTGCTGTGAAACGCAAAGCACCCGCTAAAGCAAAAACTACTAAAGTTGTTGCTGCAAAAAAAGTGAGTGTTGCACCTGTTAAGAAACCTGCACCTGCTGTGTCTAATGTTTACAGCAAAACTCAATTATTAACTACCATAGCTGAATGCTCTGGTGTGAGTAAAAAAGAAGTGAGTGCAGTATTTGAAGCGCTTTATGATGTGATTGAGCAACACATTAAACGTCGTGGCCCACAGCTATTCACGCTGCCTGGTCTTGCAAAAATCAAAGTGATCCATAAGCCTGCCACTAAAGCACGTAAAGGCATTAACCCCTTTACTGGCGAACCCACTACATTTAAAGCAAAACCTGCTCGCAATGTCGTTAAAGTACTTGCATTGAAGAAACTCAAAGAAATGGCACAATAATATTGCCATGATACAGATAAGAAATGCCTAGGCTCATCCCTAGGCATTTTCTTTTTGTAGACTGCGACGCATCACCAGTCCTGAGAATAATTTACTGATATTTATCATAAAATCAAATTTCAAGCCATTTCCCATCCTTGAGCATTCCAAGGTCCACGACTATCTTTAATGAGTAAAATAAAAAAAATGTAGGAGAAGTTTAAAATGAAAGTCAAAGCCGTTATGAATACTAAACACGAATATATTGCCCCTGACGCCTCCATCTATCAAGCCGCTTTAGAAATGAAAAAACAAAATATCGGCTTTTTACCCGTAGGCGATAAGTCTACCGATAAATTAATTGGCGCCTTAACCGATAGAGACATTACGATACGTTGTGTCGCACAAAATGCCGATTGCAGCAAAATTAAAGTAAAGGATTTTATGACTTCCGACATCTGTTATTGTTTTGAAGACGATGATTTAATCCAAGCGATACAATTGATGGAATCAAAGAAGATCCGCCGTTTAATCGTACTCAATAAAGATAAACGTTTTAGTGGCGTGTTATCCGTAGGCGATCTGGCTGGGCGGGCACATGAGCTTAAATTAAGTGGGGAAGTCTTAGAAAAGATCTGTGGCAGAGAATAAGTGAGGACTTACGAAAAATGCGGCTGTTAGCGTATTTAAAATACACTAACAGCCGCATTTTTCTCAAGCCTCTGTAAATCACACCAGGCTTTGGCGCTGCCCTGCAGCGCCATTGCTGCATAGCGTGCGCCCACGTATACTACCCCCATGCCCGAACTACCTGAAGTTGAAACTACCCTGCGGGGTATCACGCCGCACCTGATTGACAAGATCATTACCGAAGTCATCATTCGGCATTATGGCCTGCGCTGGCCTATAGCCCAAGATATTCATCAGCGTCTTCAGGGTGAAAAAATTATTCAGCTTGAGCGCCGTGGCAAATATTTATTGGTAACGCTAACCCACGGCACATTGATTATTCATCTAGGCATGTCTGGGCGGCTTTCCATCCTAACCACCCCTACACCGCCACAAAAACATGATCATGTGGATGTAGTGCTTGATTCAATAGTATTACGCTACACGGACCCCAGACGCTTTGGTGCGTTTTTATGGACAGAAGATCCCACACAACAGGCCTTACTCGCTCATTTAGGCCCCGAGCCGTTAACCGCAGATTTTTCTGGCGATTATTTACATCAGCGTGCAGTCAATAAAAAAATCGCCGTAAAATTATTTATTATGGATCAGAAAATAGTCGTAGGCGTAGGCAATATTTACGCCAATGAAGCTTTATTTTTAGCAGGAATACATCCGCTTACACCGTCTAGTTGCGTCACACCCTCACAATACGAAACATTAGTTCATCATATCAAAATCATCTTACGTAAAGCCATCAAACAAGGCGGCACCACCTTAAAAGATTTTCTCAGCAGCGAAGGCAAACCCGGTTATTTTTCACAACACTTACATGTGTATGGCCGCGCGAATCAACCTTGTACGCAGTGTAAAACCACACTAATTGGGATGGAAATCGGTAAACGTAATACTGTGTTTTGCCCCTGCTGTCAGGTTTGAGAAGAAAAGAACCCCAAGCTCAGTACCGATTCCAATAAAACTATCCTTCTGTAGAAGTACAGATTATAATAAAACTGTACTTCTACCGAAGGATACAGCTTAATTCATCATCATTGACAAGATTAAGCAGGAACTTAATAATGCATATAACCGAATCCTTCACCTTGGAAACAGATGACATTCTGTTATCAGTACTCACCCCAAAAGATGACACTGCACTCGAAATAATTGCGCAAGACTTGCGTATCTGGATCCAAAATCCCAATTTTAGTGATCCAAAAGAATTTCGCGCGAAATGGTTTGAACACGCTTTGCGACAACAAAAACAGGGCAAGCGGATCCCATTTGTCATTCATTATCAACATAAAGTCATAGGCTCGACGAGTTTTTATGATATAGACGCCCCCCAGCAAATCACTATAGGTTACACCTGGTTGCATCCTGATTATTGGGGCAAAGGGATTAATACCATCGTCAAACACATGCTATTAAACTATTTATTTGATACAGCACATTTTTCTCAAGTTAATTTTGTGATTGACCGTTTAAATTTACGCTCACGCAAAGCCGTGGAAAAATTGGGTGCTGCACAACAAGATATTATTATCAACCACATGCAACGCCCCGATGGGACTATGCGAGACTCTGTCATTTATAGTATTTTTGCGAAAAAATCATATCAAGATAAATCGCTCTTTGAGTAGTCTGACAGGTATTTTATCCGAATTGCGCCAGCCCTGAGCATAAAATACCTGTCAAACTACTCAAAGAGCCACCTTCACCTACGCCGACAAAAACAATCCAAAGTATGATCATTCACCATGCCACTCGCCTGCATAAAGGCATAACAAATCGTAGAACCTACAAAAGTAAACCCACGTTGTTTTAAATCTTTAGACATGCGATCAGAAATATCCGTTTGACTCGGCACTTCTTTAGACGTTTTCCATTTATTTTGAATAGGATCGCCTACAAACTGCCAGATATATTCAGAAAAACTAGGATAGTGTTGTTTAATTTCCAAGTAAGCGTGCGCATTTTTTACTGTAGCATTAATTTTTAAACGATTGCGAATAATGCCAGGATTGGTTAATAATTCGGCTATTTTTGCCTCGTCATAGCGCACTATTTTTTTAGCATTAAACTTTTCAAACGCTATACGGTAATTTTCGCGCTTTTTTAACACGGTGATCCAACTTAATCCTGCTTGCACGCCTTCAAGAATCAACAGCTCAAATAATTTTTGATCATCGTATAATGGGATCCCCCATTCATTATCGTGATAAGCGATATAAATTGGATCCTCACTCACCCAAGCGCAGCGTTTTATAGTATTATTTATCATAACCTCTACTATACCTAGACCGCTGCAAAAAAAGAAGTCAAGCATGAACATCTTTAACCACCTGCATGAACTGGGCACAATCCCACCGCAAACACTGTGTTTATTTTATCACGGGGACGAGATTTTGGTGTTAAACCAACATGAACCCTGGCGCTTACCTTCTTATCAACAATTAAATATTACGCTTCAAACGAAAACCGTATTTTTTATGGAAACAGAACTCGGTGCGGTTTTAGTGGCTGATTTAAATACAAGCTCAGTACCTTCTCCTTTTTCGCTAGAAAATGCCCGCAGTCATTATCATCTGTTTGACACCCCGACTCGAACCACGCTTGCAAAAACTTTTGGTTATTTACATTGGTACCGCATGCATCAGTTTTGTGGCCGCTGCGCTAACGCCACATTTATGGACGCAGAAGAAGTGGCAATGGTCTGTCCAGAATGCCATTATCATTTTTACCCTAAAGTAAATCCCAGCATGATCGTGCTGGTGCATCGAGGATCTGAAATACTGCTCGCACGATCGCCCTACTTTGCACCAGAAATATACAGTACCCTCGCAGGGTATGTCGCCCCAGGCGAAACACTCGAGCAGACAGTACAGCGTGAAGTCAAAGAAGAAGTGAATCTAGAGGTGAAAAATATCCGCTATTTTGGCTCACAAGCCTGGCCGTTTCCTAATGTCCTGATGCTAGGATTTTTTGCCGAATATGCCGCAGGCACGCTACAAATCGATCCTAAAGAAATTGAAGCAGCCGGCTGGTTTACTGCAGAAACTTTGCCGCCCCTGCCACGCAAAATCAGTATTGCTCGGCAGTTAATTGATACTTGGCTACAACAACAATAATGTTTATGATACGCACACCTCTTTTAAACTAAACAGGCTAAAACAAACTATGAATACACTTGAAACTAAACTTGCAACCCTAGGCTATACCCTGCCTGAGCCCTCTGCCCCAGTAGCCAATTACGTGCCTTATGTGATTGTCGGTAGCCTTATTTTTGTCGCAGGCCAAATTCCAACCGCACAAGGCCAAATGCGTTATACCGGACCGGTAAGCAGCGATAATCTGGAAGCGGGCCAGGAAGCTGCAAAACTCTGTGCCTTAAATATCCTCGCCCAAGTCAAAGCCGCGGCTGGGGATTTATCCCGTATCCGTCGCTGCGTGCGCCTGTGTGGCTATATTCAATCGCATGCCGATTTTAGCCAGCAATCCGTCATTATGGATACCGCCTCGAATCTGATGGTAGATCTGTTTGGGGAAGCCGGCCGCCATGCCCGCACCAGCATCAGCTGCATCGCCCTGCCCCGCAATGCCATGGTTGAAATTGATGCAATTTTTGAAATGCAATAATTGAAATTACACAAAATGCGGTGGTTAGGGTATTTTTTGGCGATTTTGCGACAGCCATGAGCAAAAAAATACCCTAACCACCGCATTTTTCAAAAGTCCTGAATATAAGGTTAAGCATGGAAAAGACTTTCTTTATCCCGGGTGAAGCCGGTCAAATCGAGTGCCTCAGTCTGCCGGGCAATGCCCCGCAACGCGCGATTACCGCGGTGGTGTGTCATCCGCACCCACAGCACGGCGGCACGATGCATAATAAAGTCGTGACCACACTCGCGCAAGCGCTAAGAGATGTAGGCATTAATACCGTGCGCTTTAATTTTCGCGGCGTAGGGGCAAGTGTCGGGGCTTTTGATGCAGGGGTAGGGGAATTACGGGATTGTTTGAGCATCGCCCATTGGGTGCAGAGCCAGGCGCCAGAGCAGGCCCTACTCTTAGCCGGCTTTTCCTTTGGTGCAGGCATTGCGCTGCGTGCAGCAAGCGCGCTTGCGCCGATTGCCCTTGTTACCATCGCGCCTGCGATACGGGAGCAAAATGAATTAAACACGCCGCCTATCCGCTGTCCTTGGATCATTATTCAGGGTGAAAACGATGAAATCATCGACCCGCACCAAGTCTATCTTTGGGCAAGTCGGCGTCCCGAGCAACCGCTACTGATCCGCATGCCTAAGACCAGCCATTTCTTTCATGGCCAGTTGACCGTATTAAAAGAGCAGATCATAGAGGCACTTAATAAATATGATATACTGAACAAATAATCTTTTGCAGTAAGATCAATGATGACCATAAAAAAACTTTTACTCAGCTGCCTTATTCTTTGCTTTTCCCCACTATTACTTGCTATGCCGCCACTTGATGAAAATGGCAAGCCGTACGATAGTCTTGCGCCCATCCTAGAAAAAGCCATGCCCAGTGTGGTCAATATTGCGACCGTGCGCATTAACCCCGAACCGCAATTTGAGCCTACGACGCGTGGTGAAGCGCAACGCAGCCATCAACCCGTGCCCTCAGAGCCTAAACGCGCGACGAATCTCGCCTCGGGCGTCATTATGGACAGCGAAAACGGCTATATTTTAACAAATTTTCACGTCGTGCAAGGTGCAGAAGAAGTCACCATCACCTTAAGCGATGGCCGTAATTTCCCAGCAAAATTCATAGGCGGTGATCCTGAGTCCGATGTCGCCGTGATCCAAATCCAAGCCGATAAATTACACGCCATGACCCAAGGCGATTCCGACCAACTGCGCGTAGGGGATTTTGTCCTCGCGATAGGCAATCCTTTTGGCTTAAGTCAAAGTGTTTCTTCCGGCATTATCAGCGCCCTAGGCCGCACCGATTTAGGCATCGAAGGCTATGAAGATTTTATTCAAACCGATGCGCCAATTAATATGGGCAATTCAGGCGGCGCCCTGGTGAATATTCGCGGCGAGCTGATAGGCATTAATACCGCCATACTCTCTTCTGCAGGCGGCAGCCTGGGTATCGGGTTTGCGATTCCGATTAATATGGCACGCAATATTATGTTGCAGCTGATTGAGTTTGGTGAAGTGCGTCGCGGGTTATTAGGCGTCGTGGCACAATCCTTGACCCCAGATTTTGCCAGTGCATTTAATACATCTAAAACGCATGGCGCAATTATTTCCCAAATTGTGCCTGAATCACCCGCACAAGTGGCGGGTTTAAAAATTGGTGATGTGGTCCTGACACTAAATGATAAGCCGATTAATAGTGCCTCCGAATTGCGTAATCAAATTGGATTGGTGGCCATCGATGAAAAAATTAGGCTGGGTATCGAGCGTTTAGGCAAACCAGAAGTCATTACCTTAAAAATGTCCGACCCGCGCACGCACAGTACGGCCCTCTCCCGCATTAATACCCATTTTGCAGGGATGGAAGCGACCCCCATCCATGCCACCATAGCGACTCACGGTACCATTGCAGGTTTAGAATTATTGCAAGTCAATTACGGCAGCAATGCTTGGCGCGCCGGTTTGCGTACCGGCGATATAATTACGCAAGCGAATCATCAACCGATAGCTACCCTAGAAGATTTGGCCGCGGCTTCCAAAAAACGTGATGATTTACTACTTTTAAGAGTATTACGTGGACCCGCAGCAAGTTTTATTATAATTCGATAATCACCAAAGGCACATCACAATGGATAAATTAAGAATCATCGGCGGGAAGCCCTTAATCGGTAAAATTCGCGCCAGCGGTGCAAAAAATTCAGCCTTACCTATTTTGGCGGCAAGTCTACTGACCGATCAAACCTTGCGGATCTGCAATGTCCCGCATTTACGCGATATCACGACCACTGTCGAATTATTAGGCCGCATGGGCGCAGACATTGAAATTGATGCTAGGCTTAATGTCGAAATCAATACGAAAAACATTAAAGATTATGTGGCCCCTTATGAATTAGTGCGCACCATGCGCGCTTCCATTTTGGTATTAGGCCCGCTGCTCGCGCGTTTTGGTCAAGCCGATGTGTCGCTGCCTGGCGGTTGCGCCATTGGTTTACGTCCGGTCAATTTACATATTGCTGCGCTAGAAGCATTGGGCGCGACCATTACCATAGAAAATGGTTTTTTAAAGGCAAGAAGCAAAGGCCGTCTGAAAGGCAATGATTTCACCTTTGAAAATATTACGGTCACCGGGACAGAAAATTTGCTTATGGCCGCAACATTAGCCGAAGGCACGACGATCATTAGAAACGCAGCCTGTGAGCCTGAAGTCGTAGATTTAGCCAATTGCTTAACCGCTATGGGGGCAAAAATTGAAGGGGCAGGCACACCGGTCATCGAAATTCAAGGTGTCGTGAGTTTATACGGTGCAACGCATCGCGTGATCCCCGATCGCATAGAAACTGCGACTTATTTGGCCGCAGGCGTCATCACCTCAGGCAAAGTCACGATACGCGATACCCGGCCTGATTTTCTAACCGCCATACTCGAGAAATTTACCGATATGGGCGCGCATATCACTATAGAAGATGACAGTATTACTGCCGACATGCAAGGCCGACGCCCCAAGGCGGTAGACATTACCACCGGCCCTTATCCAGAATTTCCAACCGATATGCAAGCCCAATTTGCTGCGATTAATGCGATTGCACAGGGTCGCGGTATTATCACCGAAAATATTTTTGAAAATCGATTTATGCATGTGTTAGAGATGCAACGCATGGGCGCACAAATGCATATTGATAAAAATACAGTCACGTGTTTTGGTCAAGATAAACTCTCCGGCGCACCAGTCATGGCGACCGACCTACGCGCCTCGGCTAGCTTAGTGCTTGCAGCTCTTGCCGCACACGGTGAAACCATTGTTCATCGGATCTATCATATTGATCGGGGTTATGAGTGTATTGAAGAGAAGCTGCAGCAGTTAGGGGCGGATATTCATCGGGTTTAGAGGGGGGGTGTTTTTATGGATGGGTTGGGTGAGTACATTTTTTCCCTTACCTCGGTCTCCTAACGAATCTTCATGAGTTGTAGTTTTAAGGCCGTAGGCCTTACCGTTATTAGCCCAGGGTAAGGCGCTTCGCCGCCACCCTGGATAAGATGAGAATCAAAACAAGCGCTGTAAGCGCGCGAGAAAAATATTTAAATACTTAATCTTACGCGCTTTCAGCGCTAGTTCTCTTTTTTCACCTACCCAGGGTGGCGGCGCTAAGACGCGCCTTACCCTGGGCTAAATACGGTAAGGCCTTCGGCCTAATACAAATAATTGCTAACAATAATTTATAGCAAATTGTTTTTAAACAATTATTCATGGGGATCATTTAGGGGACAGGGTGAGAGAAAAGACGGGGGCGAAAAAAATATGAAAATAACTTCTGCACTGACTATGCTTTACATTCAATAGCTTTAGCAAACATTTTATCCACGGCATCCAATCTAGCTTCGCGAGTGGTGTGAAAAATCCATAGTTTTTGCGTGAAATCGGGTGTTTTTCCCGAAGCATATTTATGATAAATTTCCCAGAGGGATTGGAGAATCCAACCTATCAATCCACTATGGTCCTCTAATTTCATATCAGATTTTAAATCAGTTTCGATAAGTTTATTATGTACGTCAACAAAAATTTCCCTAACCGTTTTTTTCTTCGGATCTTCTGAATCTACTAATATCGTATCACAAACAGCGTTTATTTTATTTAAATAGGCTAATGCAACTTTATAATCATAAGTATCATAATTACCTGCATCATCACCTCTTTGAATTATTTCTTCACCATAATTCACACATTCTTTCAGCAATGCGCTTATTTGGCTTAATAATTCCGTGTTATTTCCAGCTACTTTTTTCTCGCTAATTTCATTACATTTTTGCATTGTTTTCTGTAAAGCAAGATCACATTCCATTTTAAAACGTTTTCGATTATCTGAAATTTTAATCTCTTGATTCATTATATTCAGCGCAGGAGCAGCGAAGCTCTCCAGCTCTGAATACTGGCTTAAGAATACAGATAAATCAGCAAACTCTTTCTTCTCGTCCAGATGCACTAATGCATTATCTACGGCTTGATTAATATTAAATAATTGCTCGACTTGCTTTAATTTCAATTCGCCTGTTCTTCCGACTGAATTTGTTACATCTACCAATTGTTTAAATAAAATACTCTCGTGAAAGTAATTGTACTTGTTTTTGTTTCTCTCTGCATCATCATTGCTATAACAATCATTTCGAGAAGTCAAATGCTCAATTTTTATATTAATTTGTTCTTGTACCAGTTTCTGTAATTTTTCTGCGCTAAAATCCGCACCTAAGGTTATCGCCATTTGTAGCGCATATTGATGAAATTTATTTTCAGGATCATAATTAACCTCAAGTACCTGCTGAGTGGCGATTTTTGCATCTGAAAAATCCGTCTGCAACTCTTGATCAAGCGGCTGAGTTAAATCACCTTGAGAGACATATTCACAAAGTCGGATTATTTTATGCAGGCTGGCTAATTTATCTTTAAGTTCTTGGATGACAACCACTTTCATCGCCTGCTTATTTTGCTTTTCTTCTGGTTTATCTTTAAAATTCTTAGTTAATTCATCATTATAGGCAACACATTCATGAATAATATTCTTTCGGTATTCCTCAAAATGTGTGATTACATTTTTTCTAAACCCTGGCACTTGCATTAAAGCGATTTTTAAATCAACAAAGCGTTTATCAAGATAAGTACTTACCTTCAGTTTATTTTTTTCATCGGGTACAAACTCATGCACCACAGGAGCTAACATATTTTTATCAAACAATAGTGCTTTTAGAAAGTATTGATGCGCTGTTTTAGTAAAAGCAGGATCTACACTCATCTTTTGCAATTCATTGGCCCTTTCATCCCGTTTAGTAAAGTGCAATATATTGTAAGGTTTAGCAATAATATAATTAGGGAATCGCATTAAATCTCGAGGCGAAATCGCAAATAATTTTTGGCCTTTAGTAGCTTTACCTGTAAAGTTGGTCACAGCAAATCCATAAATCTTCCCCATATCAGCCAAGGCAAAACCTAAATCTATTCTTTTGGTTTTATTATTGTCCGTGTTAGAAATAAGTAAATTTCCTGGATTAAAATCAGGATCCTCCAGCAGATACTGCATGACCATATGTACGGTAAAATTGGTTTGTTGGGCGGTGCAATCTTCAGGTTTAGGGTGCCTAGAATCACCCACAAATTTTGTTACAATAGTTCTAAAGCTATTGTTATCGCTTGATTCTCTTACCCGTGATTTGGCTGCACTATCAGGTGGGCCAATTAAATTATGCAATGCAGCAGCAAGTGTTTCGATGTAATCTTGATCCGAGCGATACTGAGGATCCTCTATGCCCTCATCAGTCAAATCAGGATCTTTGTGAGCAGATTTTTCAACCCATTCTGTACCAATAGAATCATCCGGTGATTGACTGGCATCCGTTGATTGACTGGATTTAGGTTTATGAACATGTTTCAATATTCCTGTCGCTTCACCATTAACTATTTTAATAATGGGAGGCTTTTCGGTGTCTAAGAACCGACCATGAGGTTTAACCTTATCGCCATACTGTAGGATTAAATTAGTATCTTCTAGTCCCATAACCCACCTCAGCTCATCCTGAATAGCACTGTATCGAAATTAAAGGTTTCCCCGTTATTTATAGTACCAAAATGAGATTAAGTGAATATTAAGATGTGGCGTGTGATTCGCTCAAGGATCAAAACTACACCCTACGTCCGACAGAACGTAGGGTGCACAAAAGACAGGATATCTATCTGATTTTTAAGGATTATTCAGAGGCAACTCCCCAAATACATGTACATTAGGAATAGAGGAATAGCCTAAACTGGTCCACTCGTCGGTCTTGGGGCTAAAAGAGCCGCCGTAACCTAGGCCTATATTGCCGCCCTCGCTCTGGGCGATGCTCCAGACGGGGTTTTCTAGTGCCGGGGCAGAGGATTCAGCGACTAACCAATACCGTTGGTCATGCTTTAATTGCGGGCGCACTTTTGAGACTAGGATTTCTTGGGCAATTTGCCAGCCTAAACTGGACACTTGAAAAGTCCAAGATTCTAAGATTTTGTTACCGGGTTTGGTCAGGCCGTCTTTATGCTTTTTATCGTCGCGCAGGGTGACAGTCACTTCGCCCTGGGTCATATATGAATTATTCATAAACCATAACTCTACGGTACTTAAGGTCACATCGTCGATGGGGCTAAAACGTACGCCTACGGTTTGATCCCGAGAGACATCAAAACCTAATTGGTACTGCGGCATATTGGTTTTATAAATGGGAACTATGCTGACCACATTTTGAGTGGCCCACGCATTACACATCATCCCTGCGGCTAATAGTACAGCGACTAAACTCGTTATTCCTTTGCTCATGATGATTTACCTTATAGTGAAGTGCGAATGTACATTCTATATCAGATTAAGATTAAAGTAATATTAAGATGCCAGCGTAGGGGTGTTTCGATCGGGGACTTTTAACAGTAAACACTCCTGACCGGTCTTCATCACATCCTCCAATAATTCCCTGCGATGCGTTTTAAACGATACAAAATCCGTGACCAGGCAACCCGTACATAAACTAATAATAAAATTAGCCACGCTCTGCAAAACGCCTAAAATGCCGTGATGTGCTTTTAATTTTAACGGTATGGCGCATTCCTCTAGTTCAGCGATTAAATTTCCACCAATCACTTCTATCAATTCCTTCTTAGTTATGCCCTCCAGCAATTTCGTATACAATTGATTAATTTTATTTAAAAACAGCACGGCCAATTCCGGTTCGCCCGCTTTGAATCGCGTGCCGACTTTAATTTTTTTACTGTAATCGACACAACGCTGCAATAACAAGTTCAAACGTCGCAAAGTCACCTTTGCATCATGCGCACCTAATTGATTAACTATTTTTTCAGATAATGCACAAGTCTCGGAGTGTCGTATCCAAAATAAATATTCTCCTTCTGAATCGGGTGCCTCACGCGTATACCTTATTTCACTCATTAATTCCAAAACCGGTGTACGTAATAATAATTTAGTGCACAACGACCATATCGCTTTATGATCTTCAAAATTTTTCGGTGAAAAATTATTTCCCGCTGCATGATACTCAGGCGGCAATGCTTTAATCCATCCTTGAGTCAGTTTTTCACAGACGGTATCGTCAAATCGATAATTATTTTCCTTCATAAAATATTGATCGTTAGTGTGATTGATATAAAATAAAGCCTCAAGTTCCTTAACTTTAGGAAGATTAAGGTCTTTAATACGCTTAACTAATGGAGTTAAGTCCTCGGTGAGCTCACGCGCCTTGATGTGCTTCGCTTTAATTTCAATTTGCTTTTCAATATATATGAACAATCCATCCACATTAAGCTTATCGCCTTGCGCCCATAGCATTTGCACGACATATTGATGGAACGGACTCTCAGGTGCAAATGCAATGCCCAAAATCTGTTGGAACTGTGCTTGAGCTTTTGCAAAAAGTCCCGTCAAATCCTGCGCAAGCGGCGGATTATTTAAATCGGGCTGCGCTACATAATCACATAAGCAGATAATCTGACGCAGTTTTTCCAAATCGACTTTTACTTTTTCAATATCAATTATACTAGCGCGTCGTTGAAACTTCTCTAAGCGTGACTTATTGTTATAATTTTTTCTAAACTGATCATTATAATCTTCAAATTCTGCAATGATTTCGCTCTGATACGCATCAAAATGCGCCATCACATTTTTTCTAAATTTAGGCACCTGGACGAGCGATCGTTTTAATGCCCGCATTCTTGCTGCCAGATGTTCATTTAGATTCTTTTCTTCAACTTCCGTATTAATAAATGCATGCACAATAGGCGCCAAGCGGGATTTATCAAACAACAATGCTTTTAAAAAATATTTATGCGCTGCTTTATTAAATTCAGGACTTTGACTCATCTGAAAGAGTTTCGAGCTATTTTTATCATAAGCTAAAACGGTAAGCGGTTTTTCGATGATATAATTAGGAAACTCTGCAAGACCTATAGGCGTAATCGGAAACGCTTTACCGTAGCGTATACTGACAGAATCATAAAAAACCTGATTTTGATTA
>JABCZS010000004.1:87509-123318 GCA_013289605.1 Gammaproteobacteria bacterium | reverse complement strand
TCAAAGGCAAAATGGAGAAAATGGCGCCGCAACAAATTTCTGCCAAAGTCCTCATGAAGATGAAGCAAACTGCGGAAGATTATTTAGGCACGCCTGTAACGGAAGCCGTGATCACCGTTCCGGCTTATTTTAACGATTCCCAGCGCCAAGCGACTAAAGATGCTGGCCGGATTGCAGGCCTAGAAGTCAAACGAATTATTAATGAGCCGACTGCCGCAGCGCTGGCTTACGGTATGGACAAACGCAAAGGCGATGCCAAAATTGCTGTGTACGATTTGGGTGGCGGTACGTTTGATATTTCCATTATTGAAATTGCGGAAGTCGAAGGCGAGCATCAATTTGAAGTGCTTTCAACCAATGGCGATACGTTCTTAGGCGGTGAAGATTTTGATTTACGCATTATCGAGTACATTATCGATGAATTCAAAAAAGACCAAGGCATCGATCTGCATAAAGATCATTTGGCCTTACAACGTCTAAAAGATGCCGCCGAGAAAGCAAAAATAGAATTATCCAGCGCGCAAGAAACAGAAGTGAATTTACCCTATATTACTGCGGACGCCGCTGGGCCTAAACATTTAACTTTAAAAATCACACGCGCGAAATTAGAAGCCTTAGTGGAAGATTTAATTAAACGCACCGTAGGTCCTTGTGAAACCGCCATTAAAGATGCGGGTCTTAAACTCAGTGAACTCGACGATATTATTTTAGTCGGCGGTCAGACCCGTATGCCTAAAGTCCAAGAAATCGTTAAAGAAATTTTTAATAAAGAACCGCGTAAAGACGTGAACCCTGATGAAGCGGTGGCCATAGGCGCTGCCATTCAAGGCGGCGTACTTTCGGGTCAAGTGAAAGACGTTTTATTGTTAGACGTGACGCCTTTATCTTTAGGGATAGAAACCATGGGCGGCGTGATGACTAAACTGATAGAAAAAAATACGACTATTCCAACGAAAACTTCACAAGTGTTCTCTACCGCAGATGATAATCAAACGGCTGTGACCGTGCATGTGTTGCAAGGTGAGCGTGATATGGCCTCACATAATAAATCGTTGGGACGTTTTGATCTTTCAGATATTCCGCCCGCCCCGCGCGGCACGCCCCAAGTGGAAGTCACGTTTGATATCGATGCTAACGGTATTTTAAATGTGTCGGCCAAAGATAAAGCGACCGGTAAAGAGCAATCTATTGTGGTGAAAGCCGGCAGTGGTTTGACCGATGAGCAAATTCAGCAAATGGTAGACGATGCGAAAGCGCATGCGGAAGAGGATCGTAAATTTAAAGAATTAGTCGAAGTGCGCAATCAGGCCGACAGTTCTATTCACGCGGTAGAAAAAGCCTTGCAATCAGCAGGCGATAAAGTTCAACCTGATGCGAAACAAGAATTGGAAGCGGCAATCAATGAGTTGAAGACCGCGGTAAAAGGCAATGATAAAGCCGACATTGAAAGCAAGCTCGAAGCTTTAAATAATTTATCCGGTAAAATGACCGAGCAATTGTATGCACGGGATAATACCAGTTCGGCACAAGGTGAGCCGGCACACGCTGAGGAAGCACCCCAATCTTCACAACCCAGTGAAGGCGATGTGATCGATGCTGAATTTGAAGAAGTTAAAGACGAAAAGGATAAGAAGAAGTAAAGTATGGCTGAACAAGATTATTACCAGGCCCTGGGTGTTGCTCGCGATGCAAGCGCAGATCAGATCAAAAAAGCCTACCGCAGTTTAGCAATGAAACATCACCCGGACCGTAATCCGGGTGATAAATCTGCTGAAGATAAATTTAAAGTGATCCAAAAAGCCTATGAAGTGCTGTCTGATCCTGAAAAGCGCAGAGCTTATGATCAATTTGGGCATGCCGGCGTGCAACAAGGCGGCATGGGCGGCGCGGGTGCAGCTGGATTTGGCGATATTTTTGAAGATATTTTTGGCGATATTCTGGGTGGTCGCGGGGGCCGCACGCGCGGTGGTGGCGGCGGGGGAACACGCAGTCAACGCGGCGCTGATCTGCGTTACAATTTAACCCTAGATTTAGAAGATGCGGTTTTTGGTAAAACCGTAGAATTGCATGTGCCGACTTGGGTGCATTGTGAAACGTGCAAAGGCTCAGGCGCAAAACCCGGCACGCATCCTACGACCTGCGCCACTTGTAAAGGTCATGGCCAAGTGCATATCCAGCAAGGCTTTTTTGCCATGTCGCAAACCTGCCCAACGTGTCATGGCAGTGGACAAACCATTTCTGATCCCTGCACGCAATGCCGCGGCCAAGGCCGGATCCGCGAGGAAAAAACTTTATCGGTTAAAATTCCTGCGGGGGTGGATGAAGGCGATCGGATCCGCTTAAGCGGTGAAGGCGAAGCCGGATTAAATGGTGGCCCGGTCGGTGATTTATACGTGCAAGTGCATGTGCGCGAACACGGGGTATTTAAACGTGACGGTGCCGATTTATATTGTGAAATGCCCATGAGTTTTGCCACCGCCGTTATCGGCGGCGAACTTGATGTGCCGACTTTAGAAGGCCATGTCAAACTAAAAATCCCCGCAGAAACGCAAACCGGCCGCCTGTTTCGTTTGCGTGGCAAAGGGGTGACGTCCTTGCACCGATCCGGGCGCGGTGATTTACTCTGTCGGGTATTAATAGAAACCCCAGTCAATTTAACGGCACAGCAAAAAGCGCTATTGCGGGAATTCGACAAAGACATCAACGCCGATCCGACCCGTCATTACCCAAAATCCGATTCTTGGTTAGACGCAGTCAGGCATTTTTTTAGGAAGTAGGCGCAGGACTGTGCACCCTTTGTAAAGCTGAATCTATTACACAAGTAATCGGAGGTTGGCGATGGAGCTTGCCCCCTTTTGTAAAGGGGGTCGGCCGTTTCGGCCGGGGGGATTTTTGGATCTCTGTTATCCCACAATACTCGCTATTTGAATTTTCTAAGAGTTAAGCTTTAATAAAATTCATTATGCGCATTAAGATCGCTAAAATCCCCCCGGCCGAAGCGGCCGACCCCCTTTACAAAGGGGGCAAGCCTATCGATCTCTCCGCTTCTACGGCCAACCTCCTTTAGAGACTATTTGTGTAGTAGATTCAGCTTTACTTCGGTGCCAAGCCTATCGATCTCTCCGCTTCTACGGCTAACCCCTTTGCAAATCTGGTGAGACTCTAACTTATTCCCACCCTAATGTAGTGTCATAATCACATTTCATGCCATCGTCGGCATAGATGTTAAATAATGCCGCCTGTTGATCGCGAGTTAAGAAATCTTCACCGGTTTTAATATTCACACATTTAGCGCTCTGATAAGTAGGCCCAGAGGAATCTACAAATTTTACAGTGGTTTTAGCGACTTGGTCATTGCGAGTGTACCCGCGTACACATGAAGGACGGCAATTTTCTGATAACTCTTCTGTGTAGGAAATGATGCTCTCATTATCCTTATCATACATATCGATATACACATTAGTATAAATTCCCACATTCCCGAAATTAAAGGTCATAACAATAGGCTCAACTTCAGTTTGTTCAGACAACACACACGTTTCTTGTGCTAAATCCACCACGGCATAATGTGCAGACCAATCATCATTGATGAGCGCAGGGCTATCCTGATAAGTACACATCACTTCATGGTCATCGATATCAAGAGACAAAGTATAATCAAAGCCCTCTAATATAGTAAATTCTAGGGTAGAGTAAGTCTCATTCATAGATCCCACTTGTTGGTGAAACTTATTGAGCTCATTAAAATAAACGGGTAAGGCTACTCCATTTAATTCAGTGGTGGTTTTGAATTTAAAAGCAATCGTATTTTCTTGCTCGGGATCTATAATATGGCACGTCAGATCAGACAGACGTATGCTGATTAAGATCTCATTAGTTTCTTTATCGATTTGACCTTGGCTGTTATGCGCGACGGTACACGTAGTACTGTCTTTGCCATCATGCCTGACTTTAAAGGTCAAATAACTGTAATCGTCACGAAGTGCCGCTTCAATCGTTGTGGTCCAGCCCTTAACTAGGCCAGAATAAGTCCTAACTGTGGTATTGCTAGGGTTGAGGACTACCAAGCCCACAGAACCCTTAGGGGTCCCTTCTATAGAAGTCACCGTGACGTGCAAGTCATTGACCTGGGCGTTCACAGGCGTGGATTCAAAAAGGAAAAAGCTCACTCCAGCGGCGAGGCTAAGCAGGACATATTGGGCTAGTTTCATTTTTTTCATGGATATAAACCTCTTGGATTTTTTATGAGTATAACCTAACTTAATAGTGACCTTGAACTAACTCTATATTAAGCCCACCTACGCCGCCCAATTTTCCAATTTTAAAAGGGAAAGCCGAGAAAAATGCTTAATATTATTGCTCACCAAAATGCGTTTAGCACATCTCTTAATAATTAGATAATCAGTTAACTGCTTTACTCCGGCCTGTGACTATGTTAGTATTGTGACATATTTCTTGAAAACTTAGGGGAATTGGTGAACGAAACTATTCTGATTATTTGTAATAGTAAAACAGGCAATTTTTCCTTGCGTAGCTCACAAAAGAGCAGCTCAATTATTGTTGCTGCGCATTTTTATTTCAATCAAGGTAATTCAAACGAACATGATTTGCCGCGGCGTTTTCCATACAGCAATAATGAGCGTCAAATCGAAGGGACTATTTATTATTTAAAAGATGTTAAACACCTAGAGCTCTATATCAACTACCTTAAAGATAACCATGCTGTAGATCCAGAAGTATTTGGAGTACTGCAAAAATTTGCCCAAGAGATGCGATGTAAAATTGAAAAACAATTAGAGATTCAACGCCAGAAAATTGTAGATCAATTCACGGGGTTTAATCCTGCGCCATGCAGAGCGCCTGATTGGATAGGTGCAGAACGTGCTCATATTACCCCTCAGCAGCGATTAGACGCTCTCCTAAAACATCCACGATTAAATGAAGTTTTCACCGCAGAGCGAATCGGCATGACGCGTGCTGAATTTGATGCCCAAATAAATGAATGGCGCGATCCTAAAACACATCAATTACTTAATCATCCCGTCTCCTTTGATTTCAAGGATGGACGCAAGCCTTTTATTATCGACTCTAGTACTTATGAAAAAATGCTACAGGACACAAAAAAAGCGCTGCAGTCTTGCCATGCAGAATCGCCCAGTCCTTTTTGTCAAGAACAACTAGTGAGTGTTCAGGGATTGCGTGGGAAAATAAGTGATTTTTTATCTGCAGCTGAGGAAGCTATTCATACTTTAACCTTGCACGAAACAGTACACGCTCAATTGCTTTCAATGTAAAGTGTGATGATGCAGAGCTTACACGACTTACGCCGCCCAATTTTCCAATTTTAAATGGGAAAGCCGAGAAAAATGCTTAATATTATTGCTCACCAAAATGACATTATTTTGGATACTAATACTCGCTATCATTAAATCTAAATCCGCGATAGTCTCGCCCTTTATTTTTAATTTCGCTTTTTCCTTAGCAAAAATTTCTGCCGCCTGCGGGCAAAAGGGTAATATTTTAATATCTGCCATCAGGGCGCTCATAATGTCCAAATTTTGTTTAACCCTATTGGAGTGATAAGCACCAAACAGTAATTCGGAGTAATTCACAATAGACGTGCAAGGATCATCAGCGTACAAATGTGCCATTTTTTCTATGATTTTGGCATGCCCTTTTAAAAAGTAAATTAAAATATCGGTATCTAATAAATATTTCATAACTCAATATTCTCATCTTTATTATGTTTATGCGTTTGAATGGCAGTTAATAACGTATGGGCTTCTTTATCTGATAAAACGCCTGCGTGTTTAAGTAAGGGTGAAATGTACTGGGTATTTTTTTGGGCATACTCTTCTAATGCTTGCTCGATTATCGCTGTTTTTGAGCAATGTAATGACTCGGCTAAAGTTTGTAAGAGGGTAAGTGTTTTAGCATCAAAACGAAAAGTGGTCGTATGTCTCATGGGGGTCTCCTGTATTTACAATATTAGATTAATTTTAGTAATTTGTAAATACAAAATAAGTAGCCCTTGCCTAGAGCTCTTAGCAAGCCTGATATTAACATCTAATCATAGAGTATCATATTTGTTTAATCAAATCTGTAAAGATCAAATTAATCTGCAATTTAGCGCATAAGTAATCTTAAATAGTTAATTTAATCAATATACAGTTAATATTGCCTTAATCTCAATTTGTTAGTATATAACCTTAGTAGTTAAGATACAGGTGTAACGTGACTGGCGAAACAAAACAACAGAATAATGCTCCATCCCATATTGACAAACAAACATCATATATGTGGGACTTGAAAGCCGCCATTGATCTCGAACTTCGTAAGCACCATGCATCTAACGATGGCGATACCGTGTTATATCAAGACTACAAGCAAAGTGGCGACAGCTTTAACGTTGCAAATAAAATTGATATCGCAGGTATTGTCATTGCCTACCCGTTTTACATGTACACCATGCACCGAATTTTCGTGGGACATGCACCACATCAAATCGAGAGTGAACTTTATAGCGACATTGGCAACTTATCTACCTTTGTGGGTTTTCTATGTGGTGTCAGTTTTACCGCTGCGGCCGGTATGGATATCAAAGAATTATTGTCTGATCAAGAACGTGAAAACAAAATCGTGATGATGAGTAAGATATATCAGCATATTTTAAGAGTGTTGATATTGGCTGATTTGCATCCATTAAAACGAAACGAAAAAACACTGAACGAGTTAAATGAAGAGTTAAAGGGTAAAAATTTATCTTCGGAAGAGCAGCAAGCTATTCGTACAATCATTGCTAAACTTAAAAGTAAAGAGCAAACATTGAATGACGAGAGCATCACTCCCAGACAAAGAGAAGTGATCCAGCTCATTATCAAAATTGATAAACAAAAAAGGATAATCAAAAAAGGTCAAGTTGAAATCGCTGTCAAAATTAATAAAGAAATTCGCGAAACTCAAGAATCCTTAGCACGCATCATCACCGTCATCGGCTCTAAAAATGCCTTGGCTGCAAGTCCAGAATACGACACTCAACTTTCTCCTGAACAAAGAGAGCAACACCAAAAAGAAATTAATGAAAACATTCGTACGCAATTAGCTTATGAAGAAAGAATAAAGTTTTTAGAAGCATTAAGAGGCACGGTTGAAAAAGAGACGCCTAGGAAGGCCAGTGAAGAATTATCAAATGAAGTAGATGAGCAGCAACGTTTACTGACACGCGATACCATTACTGAATTGCATCGTCCTGCTTTTCGCTCTGTTAATTTTGATTATAAAGTATTTGCACGGGCTAAGCCTATTAAAGGGAAAATTAAGGTTCCAGTTTTAGATAATATGGGTCAGCCTGTTATTCAAAAAGTCGCTGTATTAGATGGCACAGGTAAGCAAATAGAAGATGCGATCCTGGGTTTTGACCCTCGTGAAGAAACAAAACGACCTGTTGGAGTGGAAGAAAAGCTGCAAATTCTTGGACATGCGCCTAGATTTGAATTCGTTCATCAATTTGAAGAAATCGACACTGGCGCTGACGTTATCAATAATTACGGCGTCCCCGCAGCGAGAGTGCATTATGAAAAACTACTTGAGCAGATTGCTGAGTTGGTTACGCTCGAAGTTAAAGGAATGGATTTGGGTGCGGGTACTACTGCAGAGCAAAAGAAAGATCATAAAATACTATTAGCAAATAAATATTTAGAAAACACTCACCTTCAAGGTTTCTTTACAAAGAAAGACAGTGAAACTTATATCAATTACATTTTCGATAAAATGTCAAAAAAAATAGGTGATGATAAAGCAGAAGATCCCCAGCAAAGAGTAAAGGAAGTAAAATTAAGACTCGCCGCCGTCCACGCTAAAAAACAAGAAGTCCACGCTAAAAAACAAGAACTCAAACCTTATGAAGACGTGTTCTACAATTACACCGTAATAGAATCAACCAGCCATTATTCCACTTTGATCCAATTGATAGCCAGACTCCTCCCGTATAATGACCCTGATGGCATACCCGGCCCCGATGGCACACCCGGGAAAAAATATGGCAACTGGATAGCCATAGGTAGCCGCCATCTTGAAGGCACGCCATTAGAAAATTTCTTTAAGCATGCTGATAATGATCCCATGCCTAAACATTTGCAAGAATTGTTTTTTCAAGCAAAAAGACAACATAGAATTTATAAAAGACAACTTAAGCTAGATCCTGTTAATGCTAAAGATAAAATCGATATTGAACCCAATAAAAAGCCTACGTATCATGAAAAACAAAAACTTCATACTCAAGAGTTGGTAGCCGATATCACACGAAAAAGAAGTGAAATTCTCTTTTATGAAAATAAGTATGAACTGATCAACCCTATGCCTGGCGCTCGGATAAGTGTTCCACAAAATCAGGTTGCACCTAAGCAAGCTAAAGAAATTACGGGTGAATATTCATCATCATCATCATCATCATCATCTTCGTCTTCGATTCAAGCTACAACTACAATCAAAACAGTTGATACTCACAATCCTGATGATGAACATAAAATAGTAGCAAGAAGCTATGACACACAAGTAGGCGCACGGGGTTGGAGAGTAGTAGAGCAGATCAAGCATCTTTGGGATACCCTAACACACTTTGGTAAAACTGCAATTGAAGCAAACAAACCTGACCCTGAGTTGCTTGCTGAAGATGAAATAATATTAGGGACTATTGATATTGGCCTCGCCATAAAGCTTCGAGTTTTTGAGTTTCTCTGCTTCAATCCTGCAAGTTATCTGCTTCCTCCACAAGTCAGACAGCGCAATATAAACACATACCTAGAGCTCAAGGCCCAATATGACGCACAAAACAAAATAAAACTTTTTTCCGATGGATTATTAAGTGGTGCGCAAGAATACCTTAGCGCTTTAGGACATAAATATTTTGCTTATCCCCTACAAAATATTATGGCGGACCAAGACCGCTATTTGATAACGCGTATCGCTGTATTTTTAATTGCGTACCTCCCAGGCTATCTTATCTACAAAATTTTATGGACTATAGCCAATGGCCCTGTGCTCTTAGAAACACTCGAAGCTAGCGTGAATGAACTTCGCATGGGAATTGGCAATTTAAATGAGTCTATGATCATCACCCGAGATGACTCATTGTTTAATTATATTTTTAAACCCGTTAAAAAGGCTATTTTATTACCCTTTTTTGCTGTGGGTAAAGCCATATTTGGTTTTTGCTTCTGGGCATTTTGGCCTTTTGCGAAAAACTATAATATGCGCAAAGCCGCACGCATGCTGATGTGGAAACCGTTTGCAGATACTGTGGATTTTGCTTGTGATGGCTTAGATCCCTTCTATAACTGGTTATGCGAAAAGCAAGCCGAATTAGATAATAAAGAGTTTGAATTATTTGATTTGGTAAAATATATTGGAATTTTCTTAGGGTATATTGCAGTCATTATCCCTTATGCGATAATCCATATCCTTACCCTCCCTATTGCAGTATTAAATTGGGCAGTAGAAGACGTATTAAAACCCTTGATGTTTGCTATCCCCGGTCTTTCTATCCTTACAGGTTTAGGTTATACCTATTTAAATCAACAAAATCACGATCTTGCTGCCAAACAAGTCGATAACATTTCTCATACCGTTGGAACGAAACTTGCGATATTTGCACAACGTTATTTTGTGCAACCCTGGAGAGATACCTGGGATTGGTATGGTATGGCTAAAAGCGAAATCGATAAACTTAATGCACTTCATTATTATGGAAAAAATGGTTCTGTATTTTGGCGTAAAGCTGCGTTAGTAGGAAAATTAACGTGGGTGCTAGTGGCAAACTTTTTTATCGGTATCGTTAATTCAGCCATGGGCTTTTTAAAGCAAGCGCCGGTGCTCACGTTTATCTCTTTTATGAGCAGTACTTTAGCAGCTGGTATTACCTTGCCTCTAGGACTGGGTAGCCTGTTATTTAATGCGGAACTCTCTGGAAAAATCCTGGCCTTACCCATGACGTTCGAGCCCATTAACTCTACCCGGGATCTTTATAATAATTCTATAAATGAACAATATATTACAGCCAAGCATAAACTTAAGTCCCCGGTTAAGGATTACAGAAAATTTATTCGGAAATATCTTGTTTGGAAATTAGGTCAACAAGGCATTGCTACGATAAGCGCTCATAAGGATGAATTCCAATACAATTACGATCAACTGAAGGCAACTAATAAAACTGAAATAAACTATCAAATTGCACTCACAGAATTAGAAACCCGTACGCTTGCGCTCATGCCTAGAATGCCTATGGATCTTGGGGATGTTCAAAAACACCTCGAAGAATTATTTAACACGGGCAAAGTATCCACACAAAACCTTATCCCTGAAGGTGGCAATCCTATCACCCTAGAAGCGCAAAAAATAGAAAAGCAAATGCGCCGCGTTGCATGGGGTGAAGATTGTGCAGAATATGCCTATTTTGCAATGCGTGGGAAAGAACTCTATAATGGGGAGGCACCTTCTGCACCGTCTAAATGGTCGCGTTTAGTGTCATATGTCTCATCTACTCGTTTAGTATCATTTTTCTTATCTGAAAAGACTGTTGAAAACAATAGTGATGTGAGTGAAATCGTAAATAAAACCAATGATATTCATGAAGCAATCAAAACTAATGATCGAAAGGAATATAAAGCACATTTGGCCAATTTATTAGCGAATATATTTAGCACCAGCGCTGAGTCACGAGAAATACATCACGATTATTTTAAAGACAATGAGAATTTAGACACGATCGTCGAGTATTTTTATCAACAATATAAAATAGACGAAAATTTTGAGGGTTTATCCGATAATTATAAACGTGACTGCAAATATGCCTTTGCTGGCTTTGCAGAGCTCGTGTCCCATCGCTTTATCCAAACGGCCTCTGAAGAACGTTACCGCAGAAGTTTAGATAAAAATCCTACCCGCTTTTTTTATACGGATGAGAATAATGCAGCTGTGCCCTGTTCTCATTGGATAAATGCCAAGGGCAATTTAGAATTGTCCTTCCACTTAAAGAACGGAAGTGAAAAAGTGGTGCAATTTAAACCTAAAGATCAAGTAGATGAAGCTGATTCTGCCTCTCCTTGCGTGCATAAACACTATGAAATTGTTACGAACGTTGATTCAAATATCGATATGGAAAAATTCCTTTACTCTGAAAATAATAGGTATATCGATTTAAATCTGACTATGGCTGCTTTAGCAAAAGATTTTGATTATGTGGCTAATGATAAGAAAGAAACTGTAAAACAAGCTCAAACAGCAACTGTTTCCAATAGCACGGCCTCATTGAGCGCATCCTCGTCAGTGAGTCAGGATATGACACACGCCAATTCATCAAGCACGCTAATGCCAATTACCAACCTACGTAGATATGGCGATACCCCTGCGTCACATCACCTTGATAAGATGAGCAAGGCTGTTCCGTTAGCAAGATTTAATACAGATAATACAGATAATGCAGAGATGAAATTTAATCATATTGGCCAACAAGAGACTGCCAATCAGCCCACTGTCATTACCGATAAAGCTAAAATGCCATCTGCACCAAATCCAATTCTACAAGGAGCGAAAACAGCATGGAGATTGGCAACGCCATTTTTAAAATAGTAACACCGTGTATTCCACAGGCTAAACAGCTGCCCCACTTTGACAAAACCATCTCCTTACTATAAAATAAGGAAACACTATAAAAGTAAGGAGTTTAATATGGCGATTGCCAGTATCACCAGTAAAGGGCAAATTACTATTCCTGCCGACATTAGGCGTCACTTAAGTTTAAATGCAGGCGATAAAGTCGAGTTTTTGATAGAACCTAATGGAAAGGTTTGTTTTATGCCACAAACTAATGACGTACAGGCATTAAAAGGTCT
This sequence comes from Gammaproteobacteria bacterium, assembly GCA_013289605.1. Taxonomy (GTDB): domain Bacteria; phylum Pseudomonadota; class Gammaproteobacteria; order JABCZS01; family JABCZS01; genus JABCZS01. The sequence continues at coordinate 111,430 of JABCZS010000004.1, read as the reverse complement.
GTTCAAAAAGCCGCACAAAAAAGTATCGATAGAGGCAATGCATGAGGCCATTGCAAAACGAGGAGCGCAAAAGGGATAATGAAAGGCATAGATACCAATGTGTTAGTACGTTATATCGTGCAAGATGACGAGGCGCAAAGTCGCATTGCAAGCCATTTTTTAGAAAAAGAATGTACTATCAATTCCCCCGCATTTATCAATGGTATTGTACTGTGTGAGCTAGTATGGGTATTAGAAAGTGCATATGAATATACCCATGAAGAAATAGTCACTGTACTCGAATGCATTTTAAAGGTGCGGCAATTCCATCTTCATGAACCCGATGTGTTGTGGCGCAGCCTCCAAGGTTATGCGCAAGGATCTGCGGATTTTGTAGACCATTACATCATGCAGCTCAATCATCATTATGATTGCCTATCCACCGTTACTTTTGATAAAAAAGCCGCAAAATTACCTTTTTTAGAGTTATTGCTTTAGAGTAATGGTATCCTCCTAGGACTTGTGATATAACCAATTGATTGTTAAGTATATTTAAAATAGGATTGCAATCCTAAGGCCTTAATCTATGTTAGATATCTTATTTCCGTTAAGTGACCAATTTATCGAGATGCAATATCGGCCCTATGTCCGTTATTTTATCCACCAGCATACATTTGAACATCGGTTGACCATTATCAGCGGCCAATGCGGAGTAGGGAAATCGACGGTATTGGTGCAATTGTTGCGCACTTTAAACTTGCCTAATCGGCAAATACTGTATGTGCCGGTCGATCATTTCTTGGTGAAAAATTACTCGTTATATGAAATTGCGCAAATGTTTGTGCAGTATGGTGGGCGCTGCATTTGTTTTGATGAAATACATAAATATATGAATTGGTCGCAAGAATTAAAAAGTATTTATGATACTTTTCCGCAGCTTAAAATTTATGCCTCAGGCAGTTCTGCTTTAGGGATACATCGTGGCACGCATGATTTATCACGTCGCGCCATAGTATACACCATGCAAGGCATGTCATTTCGTGAATATTTAGAACTCTGTTATCAATTTAAGTTCGAGAGTTTTACGCTGGAGAATATTTTAACGCATCATGAAATGTATGCTAAAGACATTATTACCACTATCAATGAAGCTTCATTAAATCCACTCACTTTATTTATGGAGTACTTAAAATATGGCTACTATCCTTACTCCATAGAATTTACCGATAAAAATGTATTTTATTTAACTGTTGAGCAAAATTTACATACCGTATTAGAAAGTGATTTGCCGGCTATTTATCCCACCTTATCGGGCGCAAGCGTGGATAAAATGAAAAGATTGCTTGCATTTTTAAGTACCCATGTGCCCTTTACCGTTGATCTCAAAGCATTAAAAACCATTTTAGAAATTGCAGATGAACGCACACTTAAGCAGTATATCCAAATTATTGAAGAAGCAGGCATTATCACTTCGTTACACAAAAGTGACAAAAAAATGGATGGCCTGAAAAAAGCAGATAAAATTTACCCGGATAATACTTGTCAATTATTTTCCTTGAGTGCAGATGCTGCAGTAGATAAAGGTACGCTGCGGGAAGTTTTTTTTATTTCTATGCTTAAAGCAAAACATATTATTACTTTACCTACCCTAGGTGATTTTTTGATTGATAAAAAATACACCTTTGAGATAGGCGGTAAAGGTAAAGATTTTGACCAAATTAAAGACCTACCTGATGCCTATTTAGTAGTGGATGATACCTTACAGGGGTTTCATAACAAAATACCATTATGGATCTGGGGATTTTTATATTAGGCTAAGCCTCCACCCACTCCTGCATGCGCTTTAAACTTGCCTTCAATTCCTGATCAATCAGCTCTTTTTCTGTTTGTAGAGCCAGCAGTTCATGCATAAGATTCAATGCGGCCATAATCACCACGCGCTCGGTGGGCATGGTTTGGTTCAAGATCCGCAAGTGTTGTAATTTTGCATCCAGCGCGCGGGCACAGGTGTGTAGTTGTTGCACTCCCGCTTCATCTGGGGCTTCTACTTGTAAGACTTTACCTAAAATCGTAATTTCAATGCGTTTACTCATGTTCTACTTCCGTTTGAGTTAATTGGCTAATAAGTTGTGTGACTTTGGCTTTTGCCGCTTCATTTTTTTTCACGATGACGTCATATTGAGTGTGCAAGGTGTGTTTTGCGGCATGCAGAGTGCGGTTTTCTTGCTCTAGGCGCTGGCATTTTTGGTGTATGGCTTTTAAGCATGCTTCTAATTCGCGCAATTGGTCAGTAATCGACATGGCAATCCTTGCAATAAATCATGATATGATCAACATTATAATGCACGCATCCTAAAGTCAACCGAGTAGAGCAATGAATACACCATCACTACCCCCTTATGCAACGATTAATGAGGCCTTGATCAGCAATCATTTAATGATTAACCCTTCCTTACTCCATGGAATATGGTGCGGTTTAATTGTCGGCGGCCAATACTGCGACCCGCAAGATTGGCTCACCTTGGCAGCAGATGAGGCGCATACCTGGAAATCGCTTGATACCGCGGTGCAAATTTTATTATTGCAACTCGCCGAGCAAACGGTGTTGATCATGGCCCAGTCAGATTTTAGCTTTCAGTTGCTGCTGCCGACCGATGAAGAGCCGCTGGCTGAGCGTGCCTATGCCTTGAGCGAATGGTGTATTGGTTTTATTGATGGGATCCAAAATCAGCAGGACCAACAAACCTTACTCACCGGCGATGGCGCCCAAGCATTGGCCGATTTAACTAAAATCAGTGAAATGGATTTTAATCCCGAGGAATCTGAAGAAGAAGAGACTTCTTATATGGAATTAGTTGAATTTATTCGCGTGGCGGTGATGCTGATCCATCAAAATTTATTGGAAGGCTTACATAATGAGCCCATTATCTTACCTACCGATCTCCACTAAGGAGTGTTTATGCCTGCTCCCATACCGTTCACTGAATACCGTGCCCGCGTTAAGTCCCTATTGGAAAAAATGGGACCGGATACGGCGGCTATTCTTTATGCTGCGCCCTCTGCTTATCGCAGCAGAGATACGGAATATGCCTACCGTCAAGACAGCGATTTTTATTATTTAACTGGTTTTAATGAAAGCCATGCGGTCTTAGTATTATTGCCGCAAACAGAAACTCCGGTCGTATTATTTAATCAAACCCGCAAGGCGGAAGAAGAGATCTGGAGCGGGGCGCGCATTGGTCAAGAGGCCGCGGTCAAGGAATATGGTGTGGATGCCGCGTTTGCTATCGATGAAATCGCAACGCGCATGCCCAAATTATTAGCCCAGAAAAAAATAATTTATTATCCGATCAACCAAGTGCGCGACCAAGATCTGGAAGTGCTCAAGTGGATTAATCAAATGCAAACGGCAACGCGTGGGGCCACGCCAGATTTAATGCCGCTCTCTAAACTGACCGCGCCCATGCGCTTGATTAAAAGCCCCGCTGAAATTGAGTTAATGCGGCATGCGGCAACACTTTCAGCACAAGCCCATAATATAGCCATGGAAAAAGTCCATGCAGGCCAATTTGAATATCAATTAGCGGCAGAATACCTTTACCATTACAACGTGAATGACGCACGCGATGTCGCTTACTTGCCGATAGTCGCTGGCGGCAAAAATGCGTGTGTCTTGCATTATACGGCGAATACGGACGTGTTGCGTGACGGGGATTTAGTGTTAGTTGATGCGGGTTGTGAATATCAAAATTATTGCGCCGATGTCAGCCGCACCTTTCCTGTGAATGGTCGATTTACGCCCGAGCAAGCTGAAATTTATCAGCTGGTGTTAGACGCTTATCGCGCTGGGCTCAAGCAAATTCATCCGGGCAGCACCATGATAAAAGTACAAAACGCGGCAATTGAAGTGCTCACCCAAGGGTTAGTGGAATTGAAATTACTGCAAGGCAAAGTGTCAGACTTAATTGCCCATACCGCCTATAAAAAATTCTTTATGCACGGGGTAGGGCATTGGCTGGGTTTAGACGTGCATGATGTCGGCGCCTATAAAATCAACAACGAACCGGTGACGTTTAAAGCAGGTATGGTCTTAACCTTAGAGCCGGGGATTTATATCAGCGAGAGTGTAGAGATTGATAAAAAATGGTGGCATATCGGTGTTAGAATTGAAGATGATATTTTAGTGACTCCCAAAGGCCATGAAGTATTAAGTAGTGCCGCACCGATTAGTCTTGAAGACATTGAGCAATTAATGCGATGAACACGCTTGATGACATCATCATAGTCGGGGCAGGTTTTGTGGGATTAACGCTCGCGTGCGCACTCGCACGCCTTAATCGACGCATACGCGTGATAGAATCGCGTCCCTTATCTGAGCCTTCTTACAGCACCGATGGACGCGCACTGGCTTTATCAAGTCTATCCTGTCAAATGCTCACCGATTTAGTAGGCGCATTACCCACGCATACTCCTATCGTTAATGTAGAAGTCTCCGAGCAAGGCAGTTTTGGAAAATTACACGTTCAGGCACAGGATTTGGGATTAGAGCGCATAGGGGCCGTGATCCAAGCTCCCCAATTAGGCGAGCATTTATTAAAACAGGCCCAAACTGAACAAAACATTTCATGGCTATCCCCTGCAAAGGTTGAACAACTGACACAAGAAAATAATACCGTTACGGTTAAATTAGAGTATGGGCAATGTTTATCTGCGCCGCTACTTATCGTTGCTGAAGGCGCCCACTCCTGGACACGCACGCAATGCACGTTTGCAACGGTGACTCACGATTACCAGCAAATGGCCATAACTGCCAATGTGAGCCTCACTGCGCTGCGCCCGCATCATGCGTACCAACGTTTTACGCCGCAAGCGACGCTAGCCTTGTTGCCGCTGAATGAAAAGCGGGCCACATTAGTCTTGACGGTTAAGGCGCATGATTATCCCCATTGGCAAGGCTTAAACGATGCTGATTTTTTAGCGCAAGCACAAGCGTTATTAGGATTTAAATTGGGCTTATTGTCAGAGTTAGGTCCGCGTCATGCCTATCCGCTGCAAGCGGTATTTGTCGAAAAAGCCTATGATGGCCGAGTATTATTGATGGGTAATGCGGCCCACACTTTAAATCCGATTGCAGCCCAGGGGCTGAATCTGTCGTTGCGCGATATTTCAGTATTCGTAGAATTATTAATAGGCGTTGATCTCAATGATCAAAATGCAGTGACTGAATGTTTAGCGCACTATCAAGCTTTGCGTTTAAACGATCAAAAAAACATGTTGCGCTTAACCGATGGCTTAGTCAAACTTACGGCACGACCCGAATTAAAACGCTTGCGCAGTTTAGGCTTACTCGGTTTAGATGTATTGCCGTTTGCAAAACGACGCCTCTACGATTATTTATTGGGGGTGTGATGGCACACACACATGATGTCATTATCATAGGCGCAGGCATCGCGGGCAGCGCCCTAGCCCTGGCTTTAACCCAACTAGGCCTGCGTATTGCGTTAGTCGATAAACAAGGCCTCCCAACACCTACGTCACAACTCGGTTTACGCGTCAGCAGTATCAATGTCGGCAGTGAGCGCTACTTAAATACATTGGGTATCGATTTCACTCCGCTGCGCCGCGGCCGCTTTAAAACCATTACGGTATCGCAAGCCCACAGTATCGGAGAACTTCATTTTGCGTCTAGCCGCATGGGCTTAGCTTATCTAGGCACCATTATTGAAAATGATTTGCTGGTGCAGCAAATGATAGCGCGCTTAATGCAAGCGTCTAATGCCACCTTTCATTGGAATGTCATAGAGACGGTGCAGATCACGCAAGACGCCGCTTTATTACAATGCCAGGGTTTGTCGCAAATAAGTGCACCTTTAATTGTTGGGGCGGACGGCGCGCATTCCTGGTTGCGCGCGCAGTGCAGAATGCAGGTAGATGAAAAATCCTATCAGCAAACGGCGACTGTTGCGCATGTGCGCACGGAGCACTCGCATGCGCATACGGCTTATCAACGATTTTTAGACACAGGTCCGCTCGCGTACTTACCTTTAGAAGCGCCTAATGAATGCTCGATAGTGTGGTCCAGCTCGCCTGCCCATAGCGCTTATTTAGCGGGCCTTAATGACGCCGCTTTTGCGCATGAATTAACCCGTGCGCTCAACTACCGCTTGGGCAAAATGGAACTCATTTCTGCGCGCGCTCAGTTCCCTCTCATCATGCGGCACGCAAAACGTTATATTGCGCCGCGCTGTGCATGGGTGGGGGATGCGCTCCATACCTTGCATCCGCTTGCGGGACAAGGGGCCAATTTGGGATTAATGGACGTCATGAGTTTGGCGCGCACGGTTGCGAGCGCACAGACTAAAGGCCGAGATATCGGCAATCTTGCACTTTTGCGGCCTTTTGAGCGAGAAAGACGCGGTGGGAATGTACTTATGCTGCAAGCTATGCAATTATTATCACAGGACAAAATGCCGATGCCGCAGCTGCGTGCGCTAGGCATGCACGTGTGCGAACACGTGCCGTTATTAAAACAGGCCGTGATGCGCTATGCTTTGGGATTATATGGATATTAAAGTATGATAGATGAGCAAGGATATCGCGCCAACGTAGGCATAATACTGTCTAATACCGAGGGCCAGGTGTATTGGGGACATCGTCCGGGTTACTCTGAAGCAGAAGGTTGGCAATTCCCGCAAGGGGGCATAAAGTTAAATGAAGCACCAATGGATGCCATGTACCGTGAGTTACATGAGGAAATTGGCTTATTACCTGAGGATGTCATCATTCTGGGGCAAACTCATGAATGGTTAACTTATGAGTTTGGCATGACTAAACTTAACTCCAAGGGTGAGCGATATATTGGTCAGAAACAAATTTGGTTTTTATTGCGGTTAATTGGCCCAGAGTCACACATTAAACTGACTTGTGCTAAAAAACCTGAATTTGATGCCTGGCATTGGGTGGATTACGATTATCCCCTCAAGCATGTGGTGATTTTTAAACGTGAGGTGTATAAGCAGGCCTTAGCGGCTTTGTCTCAATACTTATAATCTAGAATTTATCCTTAAAAAGAGAGACTTTATGCTGAAAGTTTTGCAGCGCATTATTCAAGAGGTCAACGCTGCGCATCATGTGCAAGAAGCCCTGCAGATAGTCGTCACACGGGTGTGTGAAGTGATCCATGTCGAAGCCTGTTCGGTATTTGTCTTAGATCCCATCAGTCAGCGTTATATCCTTATCGCTTCCAAAGGATTTAGTGAAGGCGTTGATGGCAAATTAAATTTAGGCCTAGATCAAGGTTTAGTTGGACTTGTGGGGCAAAAAGAAGAGCCGCTGAATATTACTGATGCGAGTCTTCATCCTAATTATTGCTATTTCCCCCAAACTGGGGAAGAAAAATACCGCGCGTTTTTAGGCGTGCCGATTATTCATCAAAGACGAGTGCTTGGGGTATTGGTGGCGCAGCAAACCAAAGCGCGTGCTTTTGATTCTGCTGAAGAAGCATTTTTAGTCACCATTTGCGCCCAATTATCGGGCTTAATCGCTCAAGCCCAATCCGCTGGCGTATTGCCGCGTCTTGATGCCCATACTTTCGAGCACCGCGTCAACGGCATTGCCGGGGTCGCAGGGGTCGCTATTGGGACTGCGGTCATGGCTTACCCGCTTGCAGAACTTGATGCGGTGCCGGATCGCAAAATTCATGATATTGATGAGGAGATCGCTTTATTCAATAAAGCCTTAGTGTCCGCACGCGAAGAAATTAAAAGTTTAGGGGAGCATTTAGCCCATCATTTACCGGTAGAAGAGCAAGCCTTATTCGATGCGTATTTACGCATTTTAGATAATGAGAGTTTAGGCGCAGAAGTGATCACCTTAATTAAAACCGGACAATGGGCACAAGGGTCCTTAAAACAAGTGATCCAACAACACAGCCGTTTTTATGAAGAAATGGATGATGAATATTTGCGTGAGCGCGGTGCGGATTTGCGCGATATCGGCCGGCGCGTACTGTCTTATTTACAAGCCGATGCGCGAGAAAAAATTGTTTACCCGCCTAAAACCATCTTAATGGGAGATGAACTGACCCCCGCACGTTTGGCTGAAGTGCCGCAAGGTTTACTTGCTGGTCTTGTGACGGCGAAAGGATCGATCAATTCTCATGTGGTGATTATCGCGCGCGCCATGGGCTTACCCACTATTGTTGGGGCTGAAGGTTTATTGCTACACGATATAGAAAATAAAACCGTGATTGTGGACGGTTATCATGGCGTGCTGTATGTGGATCCTACGCTTTCATTATTAAAAGAATTTAAACGTTTAGAAGCTGAGGAAAAAGAACTCTCCCGCGGTTTAGAAAAATTAAAAGAAGTGCCTGCAGAAACGGCGGATGGCCTGCGGATCCCCTTGTATGTGAATACTGGACTCGTTGCTGATATTCAAACCTCGCTGAATGCGGGCGCTGAAGGCGTGGGGCTTTATCGCACCGAAGTGCCATTTATGGCTAGAGATCGTTTCCCCGGTGAAGAAGAGCAGCGGGTGATTTACCGTCAATTGCTCGAGTCATTTGCGCCGCGACCCGTGACGATGCGCACCCTTGATGTCGGTGGCGATAAAGAATTGCCTTACTTCCCTATTGATGAGCCGAATCCTTTTTTAGGTTGGCGCGGCATACGCATTACCTTAGATCATCCTGAAATATTTTTAGTGCAAGTGCGCGCGATGATTCATGCCAGTCAAGGCTTAAATAATTTGCAGATCATGCTGCCTATGATCACTAATTTGCATGAAGTGATCGATGCTAAAGCGCTCATTGCGCGGGCGCATCAAGAATTATGTGACGAAGGATTTTTGGTCCATATGCCGCGCATAGGCGCGATGATCGAAGTGCCTTCCGCCGTGTATCAAGCGCAGAGAATTGCGCAGCAAGTGGATTTTTTATCGATAGGCAGTAATGATTTAATTCAATATTTATTAGCGGTTGATAGAAATAATTCCCGGGTCGCGGGGTTGTATGAAGGTTTACATCCGGCAGTGTTGCAAGCCTTATTGCATGTGGTCCAAGTCGCCCATGCAGAAGGCAAGCTGGTCAGTTTATGCGGCGAAATGGCAGGGGATCCGACCTGTGTGATTTTATTAATGGCCATGCATTTTGATTCTCTTAGCATGAGCGCAGCCAGTTTGCCGCGTGTGAAATGGGTGATCCGCAACTTTACCTTGAGTCGCGCCACCGAATTACTCGAAGAAGTCATGCAAATGCATCATCCCAAAATGATCCGCGCGCATTTAGAAAATGCGCTGGAAGAATCAGGTTTGGGTGGTTTGGTGCGGGCTGGAAGGTAGCATGATGAGTGCGTAAGTCCTAATTACATCTTTTTTATACTATACCCCTACATGAGTGATGGTTTTATAGCTTTTATTTAACGCCTTAAAATGATACAAGGTTTTCTTGCGCATGCTGGCATAATCAACAATCGGTTGCGGATAACCGTTTTCTTTTGCAAGAGAGGGAATGTGCATGTGCGGATCATGGATCTGGGTTGCATGAACCTCAGCAAGTTCCGGGCAATAAGTGCGGATAAATTCACCTTGATTGTCAAATACTTCACTTTGCCGTGCCGGTTGCGGGATGCGTGAATAAATCACACTTTCTGCGCCGGTCGATGCGCAATATTGCCAGAGGGCATTATTGCTACCAAAATCATGATCTAAACGTTGTTTTGCAAAATATGCTTCACCTAAGCGGTAATCTAAAAATAATATTTTTGTGAAAAATAGCGCACTCGCTTGCAATAAATCTTCAGACAAGTAGCCTGTTTGATTCAAGCAGCGCATGCTGGCATCGATTAATGGAAAACCGGTGTGTCCGGTCTGCCATGCATGGACTAAGGTATCTTCACGCTTCCAGGGCAGGGTTTGGGTATGGGGTAAAAAATCATGCCCACCACAAATATGTGGGAAGTGATACATAATATGCATATCAAATTCGCGCGCAATCAGGATTTCAAACCATTTATCGACTTCCACTTTATTTTGCAGGTGTTCACCGTGCATTAACATGCGGATAAATTGGCGTGGGGAAATTAAACCGGTCGTTAAATGTGCAAATAAAGCATGCAATTGATGCGTGTGCCGCGTATACGTTTGCGGATCCATTTGCTCCCAGTGATGGTGCGATTCTTGTCGCAATAGGGTTAATCCATGTTGTTCAGTCAGTGCCCAAGGCGCATTAATGGTTTCAAGCGGCCAAGGCAGAGGAGGTAAAGCCGGGGACTGGGTTAGCATCATCGGTTGTTTTTCAATTTTACCGAGTGTATGTAAGGTGGCATGCCGCAGAAAACCTTGCCAGGCTTTTTTAAAAGCGCTTTGCGAGGTAAAGGGTTTGTCTTTAGGCGTGAGCAGCTCATTAGGGGGTGCAATCACATGATCAGTATATTGTTTGCTGCGTAAGTCCTTACTTTCCAGTAACTGGACAGTCGCTCTATCTTGCGTGCGCTGTGTTAAATCGTAGCGTTCATTAAAATATAAGGTATCAATCTGATGCGTTTGCATCAGCGTTAGAATTTGTGCGGGAATATCGTCCATAGATTCGACAATGTTGACCAGCAAAGGAATATTGAGATCATTTAAAGCGAGCTGGAGGGATTTAAGTTGCGTGTCGAGGAGTTGATATTGACGTTGATTATAATGAGTCTGGAGGTGCAGTGTTTTGGGGATAAAATGCACGGCGATTAAACCGTCCCGGCACTCGCTAGACCCATGAAATAATGCACTGTTATCATGGAGTCGTAAGTCTGTTCTAAGCCAAATTAAACCACGCATCATAAACTCCCTTCTTTTATTCATTCAAAAATTAAAGTTTTTTTAACCCTATATTTGGCAGTATATCGAATGAAGATGATGAGAACCTTAAGCATGGGTGCCCAAGACGAATTTTTTTTGGTACCGAAGAAAAGGGGGTGGCCGTAGAAGCAAAGAGATCGATAGGATTTGCCCCCGAAGCAAAGGGGTGGCCGCAGAAGCAAAGAGATCGATAGGATTTGCCCCCGAAGCAAAGGGGTGGCCGTAGAAGCAAAGAGATCGATAGGATTTGCCCCCTTTGTAAAGGGGGTCGGCCGCTTCGGACGGGGGGATTTTGAGATGTTTGATGTACACCAAGCATCCAAAAATCCCCCCGCCGAAACGTCGGCCCCCTTTACAAAGGGGGCAAAATCCGTCCTTGTCGATCCTACATAGGTTTGGAGGGTAAAATGGGAAGCTATGGAGCCAACCTATTGATTTTCCATATATTATCATGAAGCTCATAGGCTATCCGATCATGCAGGCGCATTTCGCGGCCTTGCCAGAACTCAATATAATGGGGTTTCACGGCATAACCGCCCCAATTGGGAGGCCTAGGCACGCTTATTCCTGCAAATTGTTCACTATAATCCTGTTGCCTTGCTACTAACGCGTCACGAGAGGGGATCATCTGGCTTTGCAATGACGCCCAGGCGCTAATTTGGCTCTCCCGCGGGCGGGTACTAAAGTAAGCGTCTGAATCTGCCGGATTAAGCTTATTCGCCTGTCCTTGAATAATGATTTGTCGCTCAAGCAGGGGCCAAAAAAACTCCAAGCCCACTTTAGGATTTTGCGCCATATCACTTGCTTTACGGCTATCATAATGGCTATAGAATATAAACGCTTGATTTTCAATCCCTTTTAATAATACCACCCGGGTACTCGGCTGCTGCTGCGCATCTACAGTGGCTAAAACCATGGCTGTGGGGTCGGGCACTTGGGTTTTTATGGCCTGGGTGATCCAGATTTCGCATTGTTTAATGGGATCTTTATCGAGCAATGATGGGTCTAGCTCAGTAATTTGATACTCACGTCTTAATTGCTGCAGCTGGAGCGTTAAATCCATAGCGGTTTTCCTTAAGCGATGGCTGTGAGTGTAGGATGCATTGACCTGGAGCGTTCGAGTAAATCTGCAACGCGCTGCCCATTAGGTAAACATAAATCGGGCGCAATATCTGCCAAGGGTTGCAGCCAAAACAAGCGATCATAAATTCCAGGATGAGGTAGGGTGAGTTCATCGTCTTGAAAGGTAAGCTTATCGTACAACATTAAATCAATATCTATGATCCGCGGTCCCCAATGAATAATGCGCTCTCTTCCCATGGCAAGTTCTATGGCTTGTAACTGATGCAATAATTCTTTTACTTCCAGTGCGGTATGTATCATCAAGACTTGATTAACAAAATCATCTTGATCTTGCGGCCCCATCGGTGGATTTTGATAACAAGGGGAGCGCGCAATAAGTGTTATAGCGCTAAGCGCTGCAAGCTTCTCGCGAGCGATATGCAGTTGTTGCAAGGGGTGGTTTAAATTACTGCCCAGTGCGAGGTAAGCGGTCACTACTTTCACGCGGTTTCCTCTTATTTTTATAACGCGGTCGTTTTTTAACGCTGGGTAATTGTTCTAGTAATTGTTGCTGGGCGTCTTCTTCACTGGCAAAAAACGTGGTCCACCAATCGGCGGTTTCAGCTAAAGTGGTGTCTATGGCTGCGCGCAACATTAAGAAATCATAGGCGGCACGATGACGTTTATGTAACGAGACATGGATGGCATTTTGTTTATTCATGGTCGTAAATCGCCATTGCAAACTCCACACATCGCGAATAATTTCTGTGAGGCGCTTAGGAATACCCATAGGAAGTTGCTGCGTATTTAAAACAAATAACAGCGCTTGGTGGCTCGCCAATTGCGGCGATAAGCGTTTTTCTCTTAAGAGTTGTTGCTGCGCCACATAATGATGCCACAAGAAAATAGCGAGTAAAAAAGCCGGATTAACGCTTAAATCCTCGCTCACCCGCTCATCGGTTTTCGCTAACGCTTGCATCACTAGGGCTTGCATGGGTTCAGACAATGTGTCTTTTTCTATCGGCAGTAAATATTTTAATAAATCATATTTTTCCAACAACACATAGGTTTTCGCCGCATGGCCATAAAAAAATAATTTTAAAAATTCATCAAATAATCTTGCAGGGGGCACTTGGGTTAGTAACTTGGCGCTAGTGTATATTGGATTTTCGGTCTCAGGATGTAAGAAAAAATCGAGTTTGGCCGCAAAACGGATTGCGCGTAATAAGCGCACCGGATCTTCTTGATAGCGGGTTTTGGCAGTACCTATCATCCGTAAGGTCTGATTGCGCAGATCAGCAATGCCGTCGGTAAAATCGATGATGGAAAAATCAGCGATATTGTAATACAAGGCATTGACTGTGAAATCGCGGCGAAACGCGTCTTCTTCTATCGTGCCATAGACATTATCGCGCAGCAGCATGCCTAGTTTTGAATGCGCGCGCTCAGCCAAATCATTGGTGGAATGGGCTCTGAAAGTTGTGACTTCAATAATATCGTGACCAAAGCGTACATGCGCAATGCGAAAGCGTCGCCCTATCAATAAGCAATTGCGAAATAATTTTTTAATTTGCTCAGGTTTGGCATCGGTGGCGACATCAAAGTCTTTAGGGGTTTTATTCAGTAATAAATCACGGACGCTTCCGCCCACTAAATAAGCGGAGAAACCGGCATCATGCAAGCGATACAAGACTTTTAAGGCGTGTGGATTAATGTGTTTACGTGACACATGGTGTTCACTGCGCGTTAAAGTAGTCACGTTCACGACCCTGGGCGCTGTGGTCTTTTTAAATAAAAAATTAAATAATTTTTGAATCACAAAATATTTTAGCTCAGTGACACGTTTTGCTTGTCTTGATACAAGGCAAGCAAAACATGTGTTGGTTAATTTTCAGCAAATTGCTTCTCTTTGACTTCCGCAATGGTTTTGCAGTCTATGCATAATTTTGCTGTGGGTCTAGCTTCTAGGCGTTTAATGCCAATTTCTTCATTGCACATGTCGCAATAGCCGTATTCTTTTAAATTAATACGTTCTAACGCTGACTCAATATTATGGATTAGTTTGCCTTCGCGGTTGCGCGTTTTCAATTCAAGATTAAATTCTTCTTCACGGGAGGCTTGATCATTGGGATCAGGTAAATGACCAGGATCTTCTTGCAAATGTTGCACCGTAACGTCCACTTCTTCCATCAACTCTTTGCGCATTTGCTCTAAGATGGCACGGAAATGCGCTAACTGGCCCGCGCTCATATAAGTTTCGCCTTTTTTCACTTTATAAGGCTTGAAGTCTATATTTTTTGTAGTCCCTGGCATAATTTTCTCCTTGTCCTGATCATACGTATTTTCTATTGGCTTGCAACTCTTTTAAACGCACGCTCGCACGCTTCGAGTGTTTTTGCGATATCCGCCTCGCTGTGTGTGCTTGAAACAAATCCTGCCTCAAAGCTTGAGGGGGCTAAGTATACTCCTTCATTCAGCATGGCGTGGAAAAACAATTTAAATTGTTCATTATTACACTTGAGTACTTGTTCGTAACGGGTCACGTGCTGTTGTTCAGTAAAAAACCAACCGAACATGCTGCCCACGGCAACAGTGCTCACCGCAATATTAGCTGCTTTAGCGCAGCTTGCAAAGCCTACACACAATTGTAAAGTTTTGGCCGCCAATTGGGGATAAAAATCCGGAGCCATGATTTTATGTAAGGTTGTAAGTCCTGCGGTTACCGTAATCGGATTCCCCGATAGCGTGCCTGCTTGATATACCGGGCCTAAGGGAGAGAGTTGTTCCATAATACTGCGTTTGCCACCGAATGCACCTACAGGCATGCCGCCACCGATGATCTTACCTAATACCGTCATATCCGGCATCACATTGTATAGGGTTTGCGCCCCACCCAAATGGACGCGAAACCCGGTCATGACTTCGTCAAAAATAAGAATACTGCCGTATTGATCACATAGGGCGCGTAAGCCTTCTAAGAATCCAGGCACAGGCAGAACACAATTCATATTGCCTGCGACAGGTTCAACAATAATGGCGGCAATTTGTTCACCAAATTGTTGGAATAAGGCTTTTACACTGTCTAAGTCGTTGTAATACGCCGTCAGTGTGTCTTCGACTGTGGCTTTAGGTACGCCAGGTGAGCTCGGGGTACCGAAGGTGAGCGTTCCTGAGCCGGCTTTTACGAGCAGGGAATTGGCATGGCCATGGTAGCAGCCGACAAATTTAATAATTTTATCGCGCCCTGTTGCGCCGCGCGCTAAGCGTAGGGCAGACATCGAGGCTTCCGTACCGGAGCTGACTAAGCGCACTTGCTCTAATGAGGGAACCAATTGGCAAAGTAATTGACACAATTGGGTTTCTAGCTGCGTTGGGGCACCAAAACTTAAGCCTTGTGTGGCCGCAAATTGTACGGCTTTGACCACATCAGGGTCGCAGTGACCTAAAATAAGCGGTCCCCAAGAGCCGACATAATCGATGTATTGGTTATCATCTTCATCAAATAGATAAGGGCCTAGTCCGCGTTTAAAGAAGAGGGGCGTGCCGCCTACGGCATTAAATGCCCGCACCGGAGAATTCACGCCTCCAGGAATATAGTGTTTGGCTTCTTCAAAGAGTGTTTTTGAGCGAGTTGTCGGACGCATAGGTCTTCCTTCAGTCTATAAAAATTCCACCATCATACCGGATGTTGAGTTTTTGGCAAATTCAGCGTGAATTCTGGTTGCACAGCTGGCTAATTTGTTGTGCCTGCGCGGTGATATCTGCCTGTGCAAAGACGCCTGCACAGACTGCAATCAAATCGGCACCGGCTGCAAGTAATAGCGGGGTATTTTCTAGTGTGATCCCACCTATCGCGGCAATCGGTAAGGTAAAGGTCTGTTTAGCCAGCTTTAAAATAGACAAGTCTGCAGGGCTGGCTAAGGGCTTAGTATCAGAGGGAAAAAATCGACCAAAAGACAGGTAATCTGCGCCATAGGATGCGGCAATGCGAGCCAGATCTAAGCGATTATGACAAGTCACCCCAATAATGGCGGTATCCCCTAATAAATGCCGGGCGGCTTGCACGCTGGCATCGCTTTGTCCTAAGTGCACACCGTCTGCCTCGCATTCTGCTGCTAGCGTGGGATCATCATTAATAATCAGTAAGGCATGATGAGTGTTGCATACCGTACGTAACATTTGGGCTTGTTGGCGTTTTAATGTGGGATCGGCGCTTTTATTTCGATATTGGATCAGCTGCGCGCCACCTCTTAAAGCAAGATGCACGTGGTCTTGTAATAAGATCGTGTCATTTTGATCCGGCGTAATAAGATAAAGGCCCTGCAAGGGAATGTGTTTATTGGAGGTCATGGATTTGCGGCATCGTACTGTCATGAAAGCGATCAGGAATAAGCTGACCTTGCCCAATGGCACGGGCATGTTTTAGCGTGTGCCAGGTGTAACGCTGCGCATCACTTAAGGCTTGCACTACGCTATAGCCTTGGGCAATCAGAGCAGCGATACTGGCTGCAAGAGTGCAGCCTGAGCCGCGAAATTCCCCCGGTAAGCGTGGCCAGCGAAAACGGGCTTCTTCACCCAAGGCGCTGAAATAATGATTAATAATCTGCACCGTGTCATCATGACCGCCGGTTATTAATAAATGTTTAACCCCTAGGTTTAAAAGTTCTTCTGCACATAGCGCAGTACTGATAGAACCGCGCGCGCTCAGTTGCTGGGCTTCCAGGCTATTAGGCGTGAAGACGGTGGCTCGGGGTAAGAGTTCCTGTTGAATAAAATGGACGAGGGATTCATTGCTGATATTTTGTCCGGTACTGGAGTTAATAATCGGATCCAGTATCACCGGAATATCAGGTCGTGATTTAATAAAATCGCGGATCACCCGACCATTTTCTATGCTGCCGATTAAGCCGATTTTAATGGCCTGTATCGGCATATCAATGATCACACTCTCAAGTTGTTTACTTAAAAATAGGCTAGCAACGGGCGCACAATGTAAGAATTGTTGCGTATTTTGCGCAGTGATCGCCGTAATGAGTGGCGCGGGATGCGCACCCAGCCGGGTAATCGCTTGGATATCTGCGCACAGTCCTGCTCCGCCACACGGATCAAGACCTGCAAAGATTAACACCACAGGCGCTGCTTTTTTTCTTGCCATAGCAATGGTAACATGGAGGATTGAGTTGCCTGATTGTAGCATAAAGGTGGATGATGCAATATAAAAAGTATATGTGCTTATTGTGCGGTTATATTTACGATGAAGAACAAGGCTGGCCAGAAGATGGCATCGCGCCTGGCACACTTTGGGACGATGTCCCTTTAACTTGGCGTTGCCCAGATTGTGGCACCAGTAAAGAAGATTTCGAGATGCAAGCGCTTGCTTAAGCGCTTGCTTCGTTTATTGCGCTTAAAGCCCGAACCTTTTATGCTCCCCCATACTGAACACGTTATCGCGCTTTGTCAGCAATGGTATAGCACTATTCCCAGTTTTCATTTGGCCCAGCAAGCGCGCAGCGCGCAACAGCAATTCGGTTATGAATATATTTACGGTGAAATTGATTTTAGCAGTTTCGCCCTATTGCTTGAGCGCTGTCAGATTAATTCAGAGAGTGTATTTTATGATTTGGGATCTGGGGCCGGTAAGGCTGTGGTGTGTGCTGCGTTATTGTATGAGTTTAAAAAAGTCTATGGGATAGAGCAGTTAAGCTTACTCCATGAGTGTGCCCAGAAAATTTGTAGCCAATTGTCTGTTACGCACTCGCAGACCATCACCCTTTATCAAGCGGATCTATTAAGCTTCACCTATCAAGATGCGGATATCGTTTTTATCAATGCCAGCGCCTTTCTGGGCGATTTCTGGCAAGCGGTATTAGTTAAGCTGCAAGGACTTAAAGCCGGCACCCAGATTATTCTAGTCAGTAAACCATTGCCAGAAGCGCAGTTTGAGCAGGTTTACAGTGATTTTTTACCCATGAGCTGGGGCCTGGCGAGGGTGGGGGTATATAGGGTGAAGTTGGATTTCCCCCCCTTTACAAAGGGGGCAAACTCGCAGCTTGACAGGAAAAGCGGAAAAGAGTATTAATTAAGAAGTATTGCTTATTTTTAGAGTAAATTATGCCAGGCTCAAATAACGAATTATTGGTTTCTCCTCGATTCCGTGCGCCTACACGACGACAATTGATTATTTCGGACATCGCGTTACTGTTGCAGCATAGCGAACGATTAAAGCATGTTAGCCGCCATGACGTCGCGAGCGCTAAACCACTTCCACCTTTCACGCAACATGCAAATTGAATACGATGAACTCGCGATTGTGTATTTAATTCAAGAACTTAAAACCACTGGGCAGGCTTTACCGCTTGAGGCAGAATTACGGGGCATTCTGTATGCACAGTTTGATAACTTGGATGTGACAAAAAGTTTTGACGCTTATTGGCCTGATTCAGAAGACGAAGCGTACAAACAGGCCAGGGCAGTGCTTAAGAGTGCGTACCCCCAGGGTATCCCCGATGCTGTATTTAGGGAAAAGAATCCAGCTTTATATCTAGCTCATCAACAATCGACCATTGCTAGAAGTAAAATCGCTTTTGAAGATATCATTCAGCGGGCTACTCAGACCTTCAAGCGTTTAGAGCACAAAGCACGACGTCCTATTAGCGCTCTTGATTTAGAGTTTTTTGTAACCCAGCAATTTAAAAGGCATATTACCGTAGAAGTAATAGGCCTTAAGTCGCTTGGTGGGGTTCCAGAAAAACTTGCAGACTATAAAAAATCACAAGAGCAAAAGTTGAAAAGTGACTTAAGCCTCGAGCTATTTTTTAAAAAAATCGCACTCTATGTATTTTTATTCTGCTCACCCTTTGCCAGTGCAGAAAGTACTGAGGTCATTCATAATAAAATTGAGGTGATTAATGAAGTGCGCGAAAATCTTGAAAGAAAAGACCATGGGCTCAAAGATTTGAAGCAATGGAAAAATAAAGAAGCAAACGCGAATAAGATCAATGCCCATCGCCGTAATACTTTATTATCTTGGACGGCAGATCGAACAAAACGCACGGATAAAACTGCGACTATGAAAATATTAGATAAATACACTGAGCCACTTGATCAAAGCAGCTCAACCTCTCGAAAAAACACCACTTGATGTCACTATTAAAACGGCCGCACCACAGCTAAAATAATAATCAAAATTAACAGCACCGCCGGTACTTCATTAAAAATACGATAAAACCGCTCCGTATGTTGATTATTATTTTCCGCAAATTGCCGCACATAACGGCCGCAGACATGATGATAGCCTAATAAAATGACCACCAAAAATAACTTTGCATGCATCCAACCGGCTGTTTTATAAATAGGCCAGTGAGCTGCCAATAACCATAACCCAAAAAATACCGTTAACAGCATGGCGATGCGCATGATAAAGGAATAGAGTTTACGCTCCATCACTTTAAAGCGCTCGATGCTGATGATATCCGTGGCCGTACTGTGATAGACAAATAACCGTGGCAGATAAAAAAGTCCGGCAAACCAGGCCACCATGGAAATTAAATGAAAGGCTTTGATCCACAACATCGCGACGCTCCTAAAAAATCAATACGTTATCATATATGAAGGTAACATCTCAATTGATAAGTGGGGCATGAGCTGACAAATAGTCTATAAAGGGCGGTGGCCGTAGGAGCGGGGAAGGAGATGAGCTTTGCCCCCTTTGTAAAGGGGGCCGGACGCTTCGTCCGGGGGGATTTTAGCGATCTTAACATGCACAATGAATTTTATATTAAATCTTAACTTACAAAATTTAAAACAGAGTATTGATGTGATAACAGAGATCTAAAAATCCCCCGGACGAAGCGTCCGACCCCCTTTACAAAGGGGGCAAAGCTCATCTCCCTCCCCGCTTCTACGGTCACCGCATCTCTTTAAATTGTCTTTTTGTTCTCAGAAACATACTCTGGGGCAAGATTTTCTTGCGCTACGCCTTTTCCGCCCAGGGCTTGCCAAGCCCAGTTAAGACCTTTTTGTGCTTGAGGGGTGCTTACAGCATACCCTAAGATTAAGGCAGTCATCACGGGGATCGCTAAGGGCGTATTGTAACGCAGGGCCATAAGACTCAGACTTGCGCTGGTGACTAATACTTGTGCAGTGACTCGGGCATAGTAATTGGGTTGATTCATAATCCAATGAGTCAAGTCACCCGCACCTCGTCCTACGATTGATCCGATTATGGGTCCTGCATAAGGATTGTTGGCTTCAATTAAGGCTCCGCCTAACCCCGCGCCTATTAGACTACACGTGCCATTGATTAAATGACGGTTAAACTCATCTGGTTTTGTTTGCCCTTGCTTGTCTTTTGGGAAAAGATTTTCTTGTGCTACACCAGTTCCGCCCATGGCTTTCCAAGCGCGGTTAAATAAATCCTGGCCCGTAGGGGTATCTATAGCATGTGCGTAGGCAACAATAGGCATAATGGCAAAAGGGATATTAAAGCGATAAGCTAGAAGAGAAAGACTCCCCAGAGTCATCCATACTTGGCCGGCGCTTCTGACGGCATAATTAGGATGGTTCATCACCCATTCAATAGATAAGCCGAGGGCAAAACCCGTAGCAGGTCCAGCATGAGGATTGTTTGCAGGAATTAAGGTGTAGCCCGCTGCCGCTCCTACGAGTCCGCCGGTCACACTTTTAAGGATATTGGTTAACGATGGCATTTTACACTCCTACTCAATGGTTAAAAACGTA
Source organism: Gammaproteobacteria bacterium (assembly GCA_013289605.1). Lineage (GTDB taxonomy): Bacteria > Pseudomonadota > Gammaproteobacteria > JABCZS01 > JABCZS01 > JABCZS01. Next base: position 90,811 of record JABCZS010000004.1, on the reverse strand, counting down.
GCATAGTAACTTAAGTGCGCCATATAAGCAAAATGCAAGCACACCGCGTTAGAAGTAAATACCTAACTATGTTACACTTTGCCCAAACCAAAGGAGCCCGCTATGTCTGCAAACCCTGCATCGGTGATGCAACCTCATGTCAATTTTACCCAGGCTGCTGCGCAAAAAGTCCATGAGTTAATTCAAGAAGAGGGCAATTTTGATCTGAAATTGCGCGCCTATATTGTGGGCGGTGGCTGCTCAGGTTTTCAGTATGGTTTTACCTTTGATGAAACCATTAATCCAGATGATATGGTTATCGAGCAAGAACTTAGCAATCAAGAGGAAGAAGATGAAGACGGTGAAGGCGGCGGTCAAGGCGGCGTGAAACTTCTGATTGATGCCATGAGCTTTCAATATTTAGTCGGCGCTGAAATTGATTACACCGAGGGCGTAGAAGGCGCACAATTTGTGATCCGTAATCCTAATGCCCAAACCACTTGCGGTTGTGGATCGTCATTCTCGGTATAGTGACTTCCAGGACTTACGAAAAATGCGGCTGTTAGGGTGTTTTTTGGCGATTTTGCGACAGCCATGAGCAAAAAAAATCCTAACAGCCGCATTTTTCGTAAGTCCTATGAACTATAAATTGTCCCCACTAAATGCGAAGATCGCGATCCGGTAATATCAGCCAAATTTAATTTACGGTGGAGTAGACGTTGCTGCGCCAAGTAGGCCATTAACATGGCTTCTACCCAATTCGGATCAATGCCTAGAACACTTGTAGACTTCACTTTCACCGCCCCTGCATGATGTTGTAACCGCTCCATCAGGAAAGTATTGGCCGCTCCGCCGCCACAAATATAAATCGCATTGCTCCTTGAGCACTGTTTTACAGCATCAATAATACTGCGTGCAGTCAGCTCGGTCAGTGTCGCTAACACATCATGGGTACTTAAATGGCCATAAGGTGCTAAACGCGTCTGCAGCCATTTAGAATTAAAATCATCACGCCCGGTACTTTTAGGCGGTCGTTGTTGAAAAAAAGCATCGGCTAATAACGCACTCAGTAAATCTTGATTAACTTCCCCCAAACGCGCTAACTCTCCGTTGTGATCATAGGGCTGGTTAAAATGATCCCGAGTCCAAGCATCCATCAGCACATTTCCAGGACCGGTATCAAATCCTAAGATGGGGATCGCAAGATCTATCGGTAACAGCGTAACATTCGCAAACCCACCAATATTCACGATCGCACGATTCTCATGCGGGGAATACATAAAGGCTTGGTGAAAAAGTGGGGCGAGTGGGGCACCTTGTCCACCTAAAGCCAGATCACGCCGTCTAAAATCAGCCACCACAGTGATATCCGTATTGACGGTGAGCACATGCGGATCGCCAATTTGCAAAGTATAAGGATAAGGTTGATGCGGAAAATGCCGCAATGTTTGCCCATGACTGCCTATGGCAGCGATGTCTTGTGGCGAACGTTTGCTTTTTGTAAGCAAGGTATTGACTGCATCAGCAAACACCAGAGCCAATTCTATATCTAAACGGTAGACTTGATGCAAATCATGTAACTGGTGCAGGCTGAGGGTAAGTAATTGCTGTTTAATACTTTCAGGAAGTGGATGCAGGTGAGTTGCTAACAATTCAAGCTTAGATCCAGAAAATTGGACTAAAGCCACATCAATGCCATCAAAACTCGTTCCCGACATGAGCCCAATAAATAGGTCAGACACCTTAAGCATCCTGCTCAGCTGGAGTCAGCGGGTTATCCGAAACTTGCGCTAACTCCACATTTTGGTAATTGCTGAGTTGTTCTAATACGTCAGAGACGTGTGCTAAGAACTGTGGTTTATGTTTCGCATGAATAGGATCAGAATTCGGCAGCTCCACCGTTAAAGGATCTTTGTGTACCCCATTGACGCGGAATTCATAATGTAAGTGTGGTCCAGTCGCCATACCGGTCATGCCGACATAGCCAATAATTTGTCCTTGTTTAACAGTCGTGCCTTTTGTGATCCCTTTGGCATAACCATTTAAGTGCGCATAAAGTGTGGAGTAATTTTTACCGTGTTGGATCTCTATCACTTTGCCATAACCTTTTTGGGTATTGGCAGCGGCAATCACTCCATCACTCGTGGCCCGTACGGGCGTGCCGGTCGCTGCGGCATAATCAACACCTTTGTGCGCACGTATGGTGTGCAGGATAGGATGACGACGATGTGGATTAAATTTAGAACTAACGCGCGCAAATTCTACTGGGGTACGAATAAAGGCTTTACGCATGCTATGGCCTTCAGGCGTATAGTAATCGACTTGTCCAGTGGGACTTTCATAACGAATCGCGCGGTAGACTTTGCCTTGGTTAACAAATTCGGCTGCAATAATATCGCCAGGCGTGCTGCGCTGACCATCGATATAACGATCTTCATAGATCACACTAAATGTATCGCCTCTGTGGATATCTAAAGCAAAATCGATGTCCCAACCAAAGATACGGGCGAGTTCCAAGGTAATATTATGATCGATGCCTTCGCGTTCACTGGCCATAAAAAGAGAATCATCTATTGTGGCCTTGGCAAAGGTCAATAATTCTTCAACATCCCGTTTAACAAGATTGGCTTTCGCTTGGCCGTTCTTAACATCAATCACGAGACGTTCGAGTTCATTGATATTGTATTCTAAGCCGATTAATTCATTAGTAGGATTAATGGTAAATTTAAGCGTTTGCCCCGGATGAATTTTAGTTAAGGCCGATCTAGCAGATTTATTATCCATAATGTCATGGAGTAATGTGGCATCAAAACCTTGTTTTTCAAAAATCTTGGCTACGGTATCCCCCCGTTTAATCGCCACATTCACTGCGCGCTTGCTAGGGATAGGCTTAGCAGGTGTGACCACGGGAACAGTGACTGCAGGCTTAGACACAACGGGTGCAGTTAAGTTGGATGCCAGCGCTGCGCCCACGCCTTCAGGTGTTTTTTGTGGGGGTGTATTAATATCAACCAATGTTTGCGTCGCAATCGTTACTAGCGTGTCACTTTCAGGGCTGAGAAACTCGATTGCGGGTTGGTTGATTTTTAAAGGTTGGAGCGCATTTGCATCATTTTCTACTAGACTAGGTGTTGCAGGAAGGTGTGTAAGACTCGTATCCAGTATGAGTCCGCTCGCCAGAGCAAGCAAACCTACGCCGAGTAACCATTTGCGTGTATGGCGAATGGGTGCAGCGACCTTACTCCGGCCTAAACCGTAATCCTTGGCTGCATGTTTGTAAAAGCGTCTATTCAAAGTATTCACAAATCTCTCAATTTAAACTA
>JABCZS010000004.1:20009-82509 GCA_013289605.1 Gammaproteobacteria bacterium | reverse complement strand
GAAAAGCCAGGGGATGAGGTGTGGATAGGAGTGAAAGGCTAATCAAGCCCGGTCATAGCTGGTTCTCCTCGAAAGCTATTTAGGTAGCGCCTCGTGTTAATTAAGATCCAGGGGTAGAGCACTGTTTCGGCTAGGGGGTCATAGCGGCTTACCAAACCGATGCAAACTCCGAATACTGGATTCTTGTATCACGGGAGACACACGGCGGGTGATAACGTCCGTCGTGGAAAGGGAAACAACCCAGACCGTCAGCTAAGGTCCCTAAAAACAGTTAAGTGGGAAACGTAGTGGGAAGGCATAGACAGCCAGGAGGTTGGCTTAGAAGCAGCCATCTTTTAAAGAAAGCGTAATAGCTCACTGGTCGAGTCGGCCTGCGCGGAAGATTTAACGGGGCTAAAACTGTTTACCGAAGCTGCGGGTGCTAGATTTCGATCTAGCGCGGTAGAGGAGCGTTCTGTAAGCCGATGAAGGTGTGTTGAGAAGCATGCTGGAGGTATCAGAAGTGCGAATGCTGACATAAGTAACGATAATGCGGGTGAAAAACCCGCACGCCGAAAGTCTAAGGTTTCCTGCGCCATGCTAATCAGAGCAGGGTGAGTCGGGTCCTAAGGTGAGGTCGAAAGGCGTAATCGATGGAAAACAGGTTAATATTCCTGTACTACATAGTTCTGCGATGGAGGGACGGAGAAGGCTAGGTCATCTCGCGATCGGTTGTGCGAGTCTAAGCAAGTAGGGAGTCTCTTTAGGCAAATCCGGAGAGACAATCCTGAGATGTGAATGCGAGTCTCTTTTGAGACGAAGTGATTGATGCCATGCTTCCAAGAAAAGCTTCTAAGCATAAGGGCTATGTACCCGTACCGTAAACCGACACAGGTGGACAAGTAGAGAATACTCAGGCGCTTGAGAGAACTCGGGTGAAGGAACTAGGCAAAATAGTACCGTAACTTCGGGAGAAGGTACGCCCCAAGTATGTGAAGGCACTTGCTGCTGGAGCAGAAAGGGGTTGAAGTGACCAGATGGCTGCGACTGTTTATCAAAAACACAGCACTCTGCTAACTCGTAAGAGGATGTATAGGGTGTGACGCCTGCCCGGTGCCGGAAGGTTAATTGAGGAGGTTAGTCGTAAGACGAAGCTTTTGATCGAAGCCCCGGTAAACGGCGGCCGTAACTATAGAAGAATGACCGATTGTAGTTACGTAAATAAACTTGGCTATATGCTGGAAACTCCGTTGTATCCTACAGTACTCGTCTTATTTATTAAGGCAGTGACAATCTGTTAGGTGCGGACAATCAGCAGGAAAGATCCTAGGAGTCATTATGTTAGAAATAGATAAAATACCATCTAAAATTGGCTATTACTTTGCTGGTTTTACTGATGGAGAAGGTAGCTTCAATGTTTCTTTTAGAAAACGTAATGATTACACCATGCCTTGGAAAATTTCTCTCTGTTTCAATATCTCACAAAAAGATAAAGTAATACTTGCATTGTTTAAGCGTTACTTAAAATGTGGGACATTGCGTGGAAGAAATGATGGTGTCTGGTATTTCGAAGTCAATAATTTCACTGCCATTGTTAATAATGTCATTCCTTTCTTTGAAAAGTTCGGATTTCTTTCTGCAAAAAAGAAGCGTGATTTTTCTAAATTTAAAAAGATTGCAACTTTAATTCAGGATAAAGAACATCTAACTAAAGAAGGGATAGAAAAGATTTTGGATATTCGTATTCAAATGAATGATGGTGGGGTTGGTAAAAAAAAATATACTGACCATGAGATTATTAGTGAAATATCATAGGAAATCCCCAGAGACTATACGCCGAGCTTAATTGCATAAAATCCATGCAAATTAAGATGATATAGTCCGATCTCTATAGTGATATAGAGGGTTTGAATATAATTTAAACCGCACTTTATAAAAATAATTTTATTAAAGTGTAACTGTTGAACGGTCCTAAGGTAGCGAAATTCCTTGTCGGGTAAGTTCCGACCTGCACGAATGGCGTAACGATGGCCATGCTGTCTCCACCCGAGACTCAGTGAAATTGAAATCGCTGTGAAGATGCAGTGTATCTGCGGCAAGACGGAAAGACCCCGTGCACCTTTACTATAGCTTTACACTGGACTTTGAATAGGTTTGTGTAGGATAGGTGGGAGGCTTTGAAGCGAGGACGCCAGTTCTCGTGGAGCCAACCTTGAAATACCACCCTGGCCTATTTGAGGTTCTAACCTAGCTCCATTATCTGGAGCGGGGACAGTGTATGGTGGGTAGTTTGACTGGGGCGGTCTCCTCCTAAAGAGTAACGGAGGAGCGCGAAGGTACCCTCAGCGCGGTCGGAAATCGCGCAATGAGTGCAAAGGCATAAGGGTGCTTGACTGCAAGAGTGACAATTCAAGCAGGTACGAAAGTAGGTCTTAGTGATCCGGTGGTTCTGAATGGAAGGGCCATCGCTCAACGGATAAAAGGTACGCCGGGGATAACAGGCTGATACCGCCCAAGAGTTCATATCGACGGCGGTGTTTGGCACCTCGATGTCGGCTCATCACATCCTGGGGCTGTAGCCGGTCCCAAGGGTATGGCTGTTCGCCATTTAAAGTGGTACGCGAGCTGGGTTCAGAACGTCGTGAGACAGTTCGGTCCCTATCTGCCGCAGACGTTGGAAATTTGAGAGGAGCTGCTCCTAGTACGAGAGGACCGGAGTGGACGTACCTCTGGTGTTCCGGTTGTCACGCCAGTGGCACTGCCGGGTAGCTATGTACGGACGGGATAACCGCTGAAAGCATCTAAGCGGGAAGCCCACCTCAAGATGAGATTTCCCGGGGCTAGACCCCCTAAAGGTTCGTTGAAGATTACGACGTTGATAGGCAAGGTGTGTAAGTGCAGTAATGTATTGAGCTAACTTGTACTAATTAACCGTGCGGCTTGACCATATATCACTTAAGTTTATTTAAATTTTAATCAAGACGGTTTTATTCCAGGGGCTGTAAGCAAGGTCTAACGACTCACCCTTACAGATCCCGAGCGTATGCATAACAAATTTAAAGTTTATGCCTGGCGACCATAGCGAGTAGGTACCACCTGATCCCATCCCGAACTCAGAAGTGAAACTACTTGGCGCCAATGATAGTGTGGGGTCTCCCCATGTGAAAGTCGGTCATTGCCAGGCACCCTCTACCAAAACCCGTTATTAGAAATAATAACGGGTTTTTTATCATCCCCAGATGATTATAAGTAAGTCAACAGAGTATATATTAATGAAGTGACCTTTCAATAAGCGGGTCATAAGCCTAGATTTTTTGTCTCTACTATAGAATTGTCTGTAAAGGGGTCGGCTGTAGGAGCGGTGAGATCGATAAGCTTGGCACCGAAGTAAAGGGGGTCGGACGCTTCGTCCGGGGGGATTTTTTGATTTCTGTTATCACATCAATACTCTGTTTTAAATTTTGTAAGTGTTAAGATTTAATATAAAATTCATTATGCATGTTAAGATCGTTAAAATCCTCCCGGACGAAGCGTCCAGCCCCCTTTACAAAGCTGAGGAATCCCCAGTTTATAATAAAGTGGAGCTGTCAACGGATAAAGCGAAGCTGTCACCGGCGCAAAGCACACCAGAGTTGTCACCCCGCAAAAACTGCGTCAACCGATCTTGATAGGAAACAATACTTTCACGCAGTTTTGTGCGGGGCCCGGTAGCAATTTAGCTAAAGGAATATATTGAAGGCAAATATGCACTTAGGTAAATCGTTACCGGGCCCCGCACAAAACTGCGTGAGCGTACAACAATTCTAATCAGATCAGTTGACGCAGTTTTTGCGGGGTGACAAATCGGTGGACTTTGCGCCAGTGACAGCTCCACTTTATTATCAAACTGGGGATCCCTCAGCTTTACTTCGGTGCGAAGCCTATCGATCTTACCGCTCCTTAAGTGATCCCCACTAATAAGTGATCCCCCACTAATTTTTTTTAAAAACAATTTGTTATCAATCATTTTAGTAGTTTTCTCAAAAACCCCGGAAATCCATCTTTCTCCTCACCCTGTCCCCTAAACGAGTCTCCATGAATTTTAGTTTAAGTCGAAAGACTTGGCTTTAGGAGCGGTGAGATCGATAGGCTTGCCCACTTTGTACTTATAATACAAAGTGTTACATAATAATTGTTAGCTGACTAAGGTTTTCTTAAGAAAGTCATGATACGATGTTAGTTAATCTCATAAGTAAATTTTAGTTTACTCAAGACCATAATAGACATCCAGGAGTGACACATGCCCTTATCTACAATCATTTTAAAAGCCGGTCTTAATAAGAACGACGAGCAATTAGTACTGGATCGCCAGAAAATAGGTACCGATCTAGACGCTATTACCACTCAAGATAAAGGCAATAACACCAGTCAATACGCAAAAATCAAAGAATCGGCATTAGCGCTAAAAGAATGGTCTCATCACTATGCGCTCTCAAAGTCAGATAGGGCCCGATTTAAATTGCATATCGCTGCTGAAATCCAGACTATTTATTCCGCGCTTAAATTTAATGAAGACGGAAGTATTGCCAATTCACCTGCAGAATTAATAGCATTAAAAGCAAAGGTCCAGCAAATACACGCGACCTTTCGTTTATATAAAATTTTACCCTCGACTATATTCGCGCGTGCAATGAATCCACTTGCTACAGCGTTAGGTATGAGCGCTCAAGATATCAGTGAGAAAACAGCGCCCTACCCACTGCTTGTGCCTTTTGAATATGTGATTAATAAAATTATCGACCACAATAAGCGGGCAGTGGCCTATGTCGATCATTTCAAAACCTTACTGCAAATAAAGCCCGATTCACCCCAAGCGCAAAGTCAACTTGACGAGTGGAAACAAACACCCTTGGCCCAAGGTTGGATTACGCATAAAGAGTATGCCCATGCAGTACAAAAGATCACTTTACCAATGTTGCAAAATACAGAAGCATGTAGACACATGCAAACCACTTTGACTGCATTATCCGCTGAGCAACCTCAATTGAGCAATAATAATGCGGCCTCATCTAACACTTCTTCCATGAGCATGCTCATCGATTGGATGAGAAATAATAACTCATCAAGCGCTGAACGAGCCACGCTACTTTCGCAACAATCCAGTTCGTCTATTCAGCGCTATTCATAGAGGAGAATCATTATGCCATTAAGCCAACTTCTGCAGCAGCAAGCACAATTAACCTATTTCACTGTTGAACAGCTAAAAAAAAATGTTCCAAACGAGATCGCCGCATTATACAAAAAATATCAGAATGCAAACCCCGATGGTACGGAGGTGCGTATAAAAGACAAACATAATGAAGCTATTTTGCCAGTTTGCCACCAGCTGATGAAGTGGAGCGAAAACCTTGTTAATAAAGGGTGTTTTAATACGGGATCCATAGCGAATACTAAAGACATTAGTTATCAAAAAAATGTTTTTCAACTCAGAATTGCCAGTGAATTACTCAGAATTGTTCAGCAGTTACCTCTACAGGGGCCGTTTAATCCCAAAGATCCACAATTTGATGCAGTGAAGCAGCAACTGGCCCAGTTAGAAGTCTATACACATTTATTTTGCTCACGTAAAGAAACTAACAATCTTGAACTCAATCTAATTATGGACAATTTACGTATACTACTCGCGGCCCCATGCTCAGATTCACTTCTCGTTCAGGATACTTACGGCAGTATCATGGATAAACTGATCCAGCAAAGGGAAGGAAAAAAAGGTTTGGATGATTTGGCTTATGCCTTACATTTTCTCGAATTTATGAAAGTAACCGACCGCACACAAGCTGCAGGCTGGGCTAATGACGCACCGAGTTCACATACCGGTAAATATAAGACCAAAGCAAAAAATTTGGCTGATAAAATAAAGACTCTGGGGCAGGATAATCGCTATTTTCTAGGAGCTAATGCACTGACCACTGAACGTGAGAACTATTTGCCACAAGTCTATGCCGTCGTAAAAGGTTTAATTCAAGATCACCCCATGTGTGAGGCTTATCAAGCTAAGATGCAAACAAATAACAGTAATTGGACGTTTGCCACCCATTTTCAACACATAGAATCCGATCCCAGCTTTGCGCGTAAAAGGTCTGTGGAGCTTGAACCTGCTCCCCAACATGTTAATGCTGTGGTATCGACTGCTGCGAGTAGCTCATCTTCAGCGTCCAGTTCTACGCGCAGTTCTACCTCCACCGCTACACCTATATTAAATGCCACGAATCTAAATTTTGGGATGAATATATCTTTCGCTGACTTACATAAACAGTTTGCTCCCCCCACTCACATCACCAATCAAATGTCTTAAACACATTTGAAAAGTAGCAGACACATTAAAGCAATATAACTGTTGTATGGTCTATGACGGTAGTGATACCATGGAGTCGCTATATCAACATAACGTTGAAGTGGTGTAGTGTGAACAATAATTATAGAACTAGGAGTTTTTTAGAATGAAAATGATGAAACATTTAGCAGTAGCCCTGATGATGTTGTTATTTGCGCAACTTTCATTTGCACATGACGCTGCGGATCAATCCATGACTGCAGAACAAAAACAACAAAAAATGGAAGCTAAAATAGACTCAAAAATGCAAGAAACTCAAACCATGTTGGCTATCAAACCTGATCAGCAAGCCGCTTGGGATGGTTATAAAAATGCAGTGAAAACGCGTGCGAAAACACTGTTTGATGCAAAAGCTAAAATGAAAGCTAACAGTGAAGGCACGGCTGCTAATGCACCTAAAGTAAAAGGCGAACCTAAGGTGTATGTGAATACAGCTGCGGAACGTATTGATCAAAAAATCGCTTTTGAAGAAACCAATATCAAAACTTTAAAAGATCAAAAATCAGCCTTGGATAATTTATACAAAGTATTGACACCAGAACAAAAGAAACTGGCTGATCAAAAACTGAAAATTAAATAATTATCGGATAAAACAGGGCGGAATATTCCGCCCTTGTTTTATAAACCCTAATCAATGCCTATCATTCCTTCTCATTTTCAAACGAATCACTTCCTACAAAATGGTCATACGCAAACGCTATTGGCAAAATTTTGGCCAAGAACCACAGTATTAAATATCAAGCGGCAACGCTTAGAATTAGCCGACGGTGATTTTATTGATTGCGATTGGGTAGGAGGCGATGGTCCTATAGTCGTTGTATTACATGGTTTAGAAGGATCTATCCACTCACATTATATTCAAGGCATATTACAGGCCTTGTCAGCACACAATTACCGCGCTGTAGTCATGCATTTTCGTGGTTGCAGCGGTACACCCAACCGGCTGGCACGGGCATATCATTCCGGCGATACTCAAGATTTAGCCGCCTTAATCGCTCACCTTAAACAACATCATCCCCACACACCGCTTTATGCCATAGGTTATTCCTTAGGCGGGAATGTGTTATTAAAATGGCTGGGAGAAGAAAAAGAAGCCGCGCCACTAAGTGCTGCGGTTGCCGTCAGCGTGCCCTATCAATTAGCTTCGTGTGTGGCACAGCTCAACCAAGGTATGTTGAAAATGTATCAACACCGTTTTGTGCAACAATTAAAATTGAAAATGGCGCAAAAAATATCGATGCAGCAATTAGCGCATTTACAACACCACTTAGAAAAAATCAGCACCCTCCATGAATTTGACGATAAAATTACCGCGCCACTGCATGGCTTTAAAGATGCAATAGATTATTACACGCAATCCAGTTGTTATGCGTTCTTAAAACACGTGAGTATTCCGACCTTACTCTTACATGCGATGGATGATCCGATGATCCCACCGCATGTGATACCCGATGCTCGAGATTTATCGCAAGCAGTGACGCTAGAGCGCAGCAAGCACGGCGGCCATGTCGGATTTATTCATCTGGATAGCAATTTAAAGATGCAATTTTATTTAGAGCACAGGATCCCGGAGTATTTTAATCATACCCGCACTAATAACCACTTTAAATAATGATTATAACTAAATGCTAACGCTTGCGGATGATCCGGCCCCGCACTGCCGATTTTAAGAATTTGAATATTTTTTTGGCAGGCAAGTGCTGCTTCCAACAACACACCCGTCAAATCTGCAATACTCATGGCTTGTGAACAACTGCAGGTGAGCAAATACCCGTGCGGTGCCAGAGCATTTAGCGCAGCCTTATTAAACTGTAAATATTTACGTTGAGCATTAGCTAAATGTTTCGTAGAGGGGGCAAGTTTTGGCGGATCTAAAATAATCAGATCTTGTGCCGTATAGGTGTGTAAGGCTTCCACGGCCTCTTGTTCAATAAATTCAATATCACACTGATTAAGCGTGGCATTTTTTTGTGCTTGTGCAATGGCTAAAGCTGAAGAATCCACTCCACGCACGGTACGTGCCCCTCCTTTAGCGGCATTAAGTGCAAAACCGCCATTAAAACAACAAGCATCTAATACGGTTTTATCGCGTGCCAATTCGCGGATCAAAAGCCGCGTTTCGCGTTGATCACAATAAAAACCGGTTTTTTGTCCTTGCGTAGGGTCGATAACATATTGAATATCATGTTCATGAATAATGACTGATGTTTCAGATGTCGATGCATGGGCTTCAGATTTTTTTTGCCACCCGTCTTGTGCCAGCGCATTTTCATTTAAACGCCAAATTAATTGTTTATCCGGAAAATGCGCATGCAATAATTCTGCAAATAAACTTTGCCGCAGCAACACCCAATACGCGGTGACGTGCGCGACCAATGCATCGCCTAATACATCCACCGTTAAGCCCGAGAGTTTATCGCCTTCACTATTAATTAAGCGATACGCATTAGTATGGGGATCCGGCAACCCCAAATCTTGCCGTAAGTTTATCGCTTGTTTAATCCGCATCCGCAATACATCTTGTTCACTCAAAGCCTTGGGCATTTCATTCACCCAAGCAATAAGGCGCACCCGATACAAGGAATGAGGATTGAAAAACCCATAAGCAATAGGAATGTGTTTCGCATCGCGCACCTCTACCCAATCGCCCGCGGAAAGTTGCGGCGCATGCGCGATGGCTTTAGGATAAATCAGCGGATTACCCGCCCAAAAAGGTTTCGATGCACCAGGGTTAAGAATGATCATAGTTACACTGCAGCCAATTTTCTAATTTTATTCCGGGCAAGCGCTTAAATTCAATCCTGAAGGTCAAGCTACTTATAGGATATCCTGGTCACTCATGCCGGATTTTCTACCAATAAGCCGGGAACTTGTTTAAATTCACATAGATTATAAGTAAGTACACGACAATCGTGGGCAAGCGCAGTGGCCGCAATGAGTAAATCATGGGCCCCAATTAACTTACCGTGAGTAGCCAGATATGAAAACAGTTCAGCATGTACACGCGCTATCTTTAAGGTAAACGGTAATATAGGTATCGACTGCAGGATGGCTTCTACAAAGGCGCTGCGGCGTATGCGTCTTGTTGCTTCTGCACGATGTACACCGACTAATAATTCAGAAGCGGTAATGGCACTGATATAAACAGCATCGTCTGCAGCAATGCCGGATATTTCCAGGGCCTGTTGGTTTTTTTCAGCCAATATGAAAATATTCGTATCAATTAGGATCCCCATGGATTCTCCGGCAATTGCATTTGATTTCTTATTTCTTTGACGGTTTGTGAAAAATCATCACGATCTTGAGGATCCAGTTGTGGCAGACGATTGAGCAATTTTATAAAATCGGCGTAACATAGCGTTTGAGGTGATGCGGGAGTAATATGGGCCACAATCCTATTCCCACGCTGTATGGCAAAGTCAACCCCTTGATATTGCACGCGATTTAAGAGATCAGAGAAATGACGCTGTGCTTCAGTGGCAGTAATATTTAGCATTTTCTTAAAATCTGTCTATTGGATAATCATATTATTGTAAGCTGTAGGAGGCTTTTAGTCAATAACCTTGCTGTCCTCTCGAGAGAAAGCTCGCTTTGACTAACGGTCGGGTTATAATGAGCATGAATACCGTCATTTTGCCCTGAGGATCTTATGAACAAACCCCATGCCCCGCGTAGCGTTTTTACGAACCCTGTCCATTTTATTGCCTTTGGTTTTGGCTCGGGGGCCGTCCCTATCGCTCCGGGCACATTTGGCACGCTGATGGCGGTGCCGTTTTATTATTTGATGCAAGATTTAAGCTTAGGGTTTTACCTGCTTATTACCTTAGCCGTAATTATTTTCGGTACCTATGTTTCGCACATTACCGAAAGAGACTTGGGCGTGCCGGATCACTCAGGAATCGTGATCGATGAAATCGCAGGCTATTTCGTCACCATGATTGCCGCGCCTAAAGGTTGGCTTTGGATCTTAATAGGTTTTATTTTATTTCGCATTTTTGATATCTGGAAGCCTGCACCGATACGGTATTTGGATCAACACGTGCCGGGCGGGGCAGGGATCATGTTGGATGATATTATTGCTGGGGTTTATGCCTTAGTAGTCATGTGGGGAATAGCTTGGGTTATCCGTTGAAGACCACAACATTAACCCACTGCGGAGGTAGCGCGAGCCTGCATAATAGTTTCAATATCGTTTTGGGTGTCGGTATTTACTAGGCCGCAAAATACTTTTTTAGCGCCACGATGATCCGCAACGATGGCATGTTGCATTAACTTAGGCAGATCATAAAGTAGCGGAGTTGCAGTAGTGTTGCTTGCTGCTGAAGTTTCCGTATTCGGTGCTTGCGCCGCTTTAACTAACTCTATGATACGCGTTCTTGCTAATTTTAATAATTCGTTGTAATTAGGTTGATTTTTAAAAACAGCATTAAGTGCAATAATTTCTTCAATAGTCTTCATTTTCTTGAACGCCAAGGGGGCAGCGTATTGGATATAAATTTTTTTATCGGTATCATTGAGTTGCTGAAGAATTTTGCCGAATTTATCGACGGCTGAGTCATTAGGTGAAGAATAGGCATGTTCGATTAAATAACAGATCTCTTTTTCTAAATTAGTCGATGGAGTAAAATAATTCCGCGTGTAATTATAAGAATTTTCGCCCATTACTTTTTGATTTTCGTCATAGGCAAACCCGATGACATGTTTTTTGTCTTGCTCATGCAAGGTGGGATCAAGGCAATCTAGCGTATGGCTTAAACCTGCACTTACTCTAGAGTTATTTTCGTTCATAAAGGCAGTAAATAAAATTTTAAGGCAAGCTTTTTTGTTAGCTTCACTCACTAGGGCCAATAAATGTTTGGCTTCACTTTGTCCACTATAAAGGACTGTTTTATTGGGTCCCCTGTATCTGGTCAACTCAATAATACCACTGACAGTCGTAGTGTAAGCTAGGATGGGATTGTTATTATTCACTGCAAGGTATTGCTCGTAAACAAGTTTAACGAGGATCTCAATGGCGTAAGCATGAATAGGATTTTCGCTATCAAGCGCTATACGAAAATCAAGAAAGGCTATGCTAATATCATTGTTATTCATTTGCATATAACGTTCAAATTCTGTTTTTACCCAATCGTAGGTTAACTGCGAATAAGCCGGACGTGGAATATGGGGTTGAGATAACGCAGTTTTGATATTAAATGTTTTAGACTGGGTTGCATGCTGCGATCTTTCGATAATTTGCGTATGCATTCGGTCTGTGCCATAGCCGCTTTGTTTAATTGTGCTATTTCCTCGAGACACCTCATCATTACTATGATTAATTTGAATGGGGTGGTTAAGGGTTTGGGCCTTTGTCATGATGATACCAGGTCGGTGTATATGGGTGAGATCAACTGTATTCTCAAATCTTTTATAATTTTTTGCTCGACTTGTAAAAGGAGCAACCCCACTATTGTCTTTGGGGTAGGGTGGTGTCATTGGGGGCAAGTCCTGCGTAGCATGATATCCCACCTTAACGGTATTACGCGTGATGTCCGTATCTTGAATGATCTGTACGCTATTAAGGGTATTAGCAAGCTGATTTGAAAATTTTCTATCTGTTTGATTGGGTTTATCGCTATTGATGCTATTAAACCAAGGAATAAAATTATCTGGATGGAGTGTGTCAAATAAGGCTAGCGTGGCCTTGTTGTTTTTCCATATTTCTTGGAGTGCCCTATAAATTTCAAATGCATGTTGGATGTTGTCCTCAGAATTTTTTCCGAAAGACTGTTTCAACATTAGCTTTAGCACTTCATTGTTAGGACGTTTTTGCCCTTCATCGCTCAGGGTTTTAAATACATAAAAGATCAACGCATAAGCATAGGCTACGTTTTGCTCAGTTGAATCGTTAACAGTTGAACCCTGTATGGCTTGCTCTAAAGAAACGGTATTATTAGGATTAATACTGATCAGGTATTGTAGCGCCTGCGCAATATCGTTTGCGGCAGTATAGCGCAGTGAGGTGGTCTCATTGGCGTTATAGGTAACTTGGGTGATGTCGTTCATGGGCTTACGATTTCCTAACTTTAGGCAGACTACAGCTTATTCTACCGGATAAATATTAAGCCTAGCTTAAGCTGAGACAGATTTAAATCTAAGTCATTATAATCTTAGCATTTATTGCGTCGAAATTGCTTGTGTTTTTTGCTCATCCTCCGTTATGATTTTACTTTCACTTTACGTATTCAAGAGGATTTATGAAGACACGGTCAAGATTTTCCAATAACAATAATGATAACAACGATAATAACAAACGGAGAAGGTATAACCAGCTCGAAATTTTTGTTCAACCACCCAAAGAGGATAACTTCGGTTTGGAGCTAGGCAATCATTTCCCTGCGCTTCGTGTCATCATGCCAAATGGTGCCTCCATGGCATTAAATAATGACGGGAAAATCATTCGTTGTGTGTTAAATTTAAGCGACCCAGCTCAGTGGACCGGCGAAGTAGGCAAGGCTAATTTAAGTCATTGGGCAGGCAATCACTGTGCAGCAGGTTGCACGGCGCGCGCTGCGGAAATAATCAAGCAGCATAAAGAGCTGATTGCCCAGGGGTATAGTATACAAATTGTGGTCTCTACGGTTGATCCCAAAGATTTGGCTGCCATTATTAAAGTGCAAACCCAGCGGTATAAAGATTATCATCAGAAAACATTTAATGAAACTTTGGATGATGATTTTCGTTTACCCGTTACTTTTGTAGCGCTAGAAGCGAAGTCGCGTCAGCACTTAGCTGCGAAATATGGCCATGCTAAGTTTCCATTTCGAGGGGATGATTATCTGAGTGCTACCACATATAGGCTCGATGACAATCAGATCGTCTTTAAGCTAAAACATACCCACGTCGATCTTGCAACCTTTGACGCTTCAAAACCAGATAATGTGTGTGCGCAAGATGCGAAACAAATAGTCGAGGCAGTGAAGAGTAAACCTGGGGTGAGTTTGGAGAAAAATTAATAGGACTGGACTTGCCACCGATATAAAGCTGAATCCTCTACACAAATAGTCTGTAAAAGTATTGGCCGTAGGAGCAAAGAGGAAGTAGGGCTTGCCCCCTTTGTAAAGGGGGCAAGTTTCTCCTCAAGATTCGATGAGGTTTGCTAGAACTTTGTCCCTAATCCCTGCTTCTGTCCCTAAGCCCGCTTCCTCTCAGTCTCTTTCAAAAACTTCTTCCGTAAACGAATATGTAACGGTGTAATTTCAACTAATTCATCGTTTTCAATAAAACTCAAGGCTTGCTCGAGACTTAAACGGATGGGCGGGGTCAAAACAATATTTTCATCGCTACCCGAGGCACGCATATTGGTCAGCTGTTTTTCCTTGGTGACATTGACCACTAAATCGTTATTACGCGAATGAATCCCGACGATCATGCCTTCATACACCGCAGTTTGCGGCTCAACAAACAACCGTCCGCGCTCTTGCAGATTAAATAACGCAAAGCCTGTGGCTTTACCCAATTGATTAGAAATCAATACGCCATTGATCCGAGTATTGCTCGGCGCTTTAGATTTGGGGCCATAATGATCAAAAATATGATACATCAAGCCTGAGCCGGAAGTGAGCGTTAAAAATTCAGAGTGAAAACCAATTAAGGCACGCGCAGGTGCAAGATAATCTAAACGCACGCGACCTTTGCCATCGCTGACCATGTCTTTTAAATCCCCGCCACGGTTACCTAAAATCTCCATAATCGTGCCTTGGTGATTTTCCTCAATATCTAAGGTCACATTTTCATAAGGCTCAAAGGTTTCGCCATTTTCTTCACGCGTGATGACTTCAGGTTTGGACACGGCTAATTCATACCCTTCACGGCGCATGGTTTCAATCAATATTGATAAATGCAATTCACCGCGGCCGCAGACCCGGAATTTATTCGGATCGGGCATGTCTTCAACGCGCAAGGCCACATTGTGTATTAATTCTTTTTCCAAGCGTTCTTTTAATTTACGGCTAGTGACGTGCTTGCCTTCTTTACCGGCAAAGGGAGAATCATTGACTTGGAAGGTCATGGTCACCGTCGGCTCTTCCACCGTTAACGGGGGCAAGGCTTCGACGTGATCGGGCGCACAAATCGTATCGGAAATCCGTAAATTTTCTACGCCGGTGATGGCGACGATATTCCCCGCTGACGCTTCAGGGACTTCTAGACGTTCAAGTCCGTTGTAACCTAAAATTTGCAACACACGGCCGCGGCGTATTTCGCCTTCACGGCTAATAATACTGACCGGCATATTGCTAGTGACTTTGCCGCGTTTAATCCGGCCGATACCAATCGCACCGACATAACTGGAATAATCTAAAGAGGAGATCTGCATTTGGAAGGGACCCACTTCATCAGCATTTGGCGGCGGCACGAAATCAACGATGGCTTGAAATAAGGGCTCCATATTCTCATGCTTATCGCTTAAATGCTTAATCGCAAACCCTTGCAAGGCAGACGCATAAAGAATAGGGAAATCCAGTTGGGCATCGCTTGCGCCTAGTCTGTCAAAGAGATCAAAGACTTGATCCACCACCCAATCCGGGCGTGCGCCATTACGATCAATTTTATTGATGACGACGATAGGGCGCAGGCCATGCGCAAATGCTTTTTGGGTCACAAACCGGGTTTGTGGCATCGGGCCTTCGACCGCGTCCACCAATAACAACACAGAATCCACCATGGTTAAAATCCGCTCGACTTCGCCACCAAAATCAGCGTGTCCCGGGGTATCCACGATATTTATGTGATAACCATTCCAGTCGATGGCGGTATTTTTCGCCAAAATGGTAATGCCGCGCTCTTTTTCCAGTTCATTTGAATCCATAACGCGGATAACTTTTTCACCGCGTGCACTTAACGTGCCAGATTGTTGCAGTAATTCATCCACCAGCGTGGTTTTGCCATGGTCAACGTGAGCGATAATTGCAATATTGCGTAAAGGTAACGACATGAGGTTTTTCCGTATAAATTAAAATGAAGACGCTAGTATAAGGTTTTATGGGGTAATTGTCATGCTGGTTTCTTTATTGAGCATGGCATAGGCGGAATGATTATGTATCGACTCAAAATTCTCGGATTCGACCGCAAAATTAAGGATCCTCGGGTCTTGATTAAGGCTGCCGGCAATATCCCTGACCAAATCTTCGACAAATTTAGGGTTAGAGTAGGCCTTTTCCGTGACATGTTTTTCATCGGCGCGTTTTAGCACACTATAAAGCTCACAAGAGGCTTGCGCTTCACAATATTCAATTAAATCTTCAAACCAGATATCCGGTTTGACATGGGCAATGATGCTCATATGGGAGCGCTGATTATGCGCGCCAAATTCAGAGATTTCTTTGGAGCAGGGGCAAAGGCTGGTGACCGGGACTACGACTTTCATGGTGATATATGGCGCGCCATGAAACCATTCGCCCAATAAGCTGACTTGATAATCCATGATGCCTTTTACTTTAGTCACCGGCGCTGCTTTTTCGATAAAAAAGGGAAACGTCATATCAATAAAACCTTGCTGCGCCTGCAAGCGATCGGTCATGGTTTTAAGTAATTCCGCAAAGGTATTCATATTTAAATGCTGATGCGTTTGTAACACTTCAAGAAACCGTGACATGTGCGTACCTCTGGCATTAAAGGCGAGATCGACAAACATATCCACGGTGGCAACACTCGGGGTTTGCCCATTGCGTGTAGCGACATAAATCGGATGACGTATGCCTTTCACCCCGACTTTATTAATGGGGATCTTGCGGTGATCATCACGGCCTTGGACATCTGCAATCGGAGTATGTTCAGTCATGGGCATGTCCCTCTTCGGTATAGCGTACGGCATTATTGTCACTTTCCCATACCGTAATGGCATTAAGCTTGGCATGGGAAAAGTTAAATAAGGGCAATAATTGTTGGTAAAACCACTGCGCAATATTCTCGGCAGTGGGACTTAAAGTATCAAAGGGAGGGACTTCATTAAGATGCGTATGATCTAATTTTTCTAACAGCACTTTGGTCGCGGTTTTCACGTCTTGAAAATCGATGGATATCCCAATTTCATTTAATTGAAACGCTTTAATTTCGACTTCCACTTTAAAGTTATGGCCATGCAGGCGTGCACAAATGCCAGGGTGCCCCGGGATAATATGTGCCGCAGAGAAATGGCCTATGGTTTTAATAGTGTAAGTCTTTTGTATCATAAGGTGCACCTAGAGTAAGCGATTTTTGTTTGTGTAAAAATGTGGAAATGCTGCGTAAAATCCCGGTGGTGTCTAAACCGTATTGGGCCAAGAGGGCTTCCGGGGTATCGTGTGGGGTAAATTCATCGGGTAAACCTAAATTTAATACTGAAGGCGTAAGTCCTGCTTGCAGTAGCGCTTGATTCACGCAACTGCCTGCGCCGCCGATTATGGCGTTTTCTTCCAAAGTCACTAAAGTGTCATGGGTTTTTGCACACGTCAGTAAAGTTTGCATATCTAAGGGTTTAATAAAACGCATGTTCACCACGGTGGCATCCAACACTTCTCCTGCGGCAAGTGCAAAAGGTAATAGCGTGCCAAAAGAGAGCAAGGCCAGGTCTTTGCCTTTGCGTACGATTTGGGCTTGGCCTATCGGTAAGGTTTGTAAGGTTTGCTCAATGGTTGCGCCTATGCCGGTGCCGCGCGGATACCGCACTGCAGCAGGGCCTGGATATTGAAAACCAGTCGTGAGCATGGCGCGGCATTCATTTTCATCACTGGGCGCCATAATAATCATATTGGGAATGCAGGCTAAAAAGCTTAAATCGAAGCTGCCATTGTGGGTGGGCGCATCGGCGCCGACTAACCCAGCCCGATCGAGCGCAAATAACACATCCAGATCTTGCAAAGCCACATCGTGAATAAGTTGATCATACGCGCGCTGTAAAAAGGTGGAATAAATCGCGACCACAGGTTTTAAGCCTTCACAGGCCATGCCGGCTGCCAAAGTGACGCTGTGTTGCTCGGCAATCCCAACATCAAAATACCGATCGGGAAATGCTTGGGCAAATTTCACCATGCCTGAGCCTTCACACATTGCAGGGGTGATGGCGACGAGTTGCGGGGCTTGCTGCGCCATATCGCACAGCCAATCGCCAAATATTTCAGAATAAGTCGGTTTTTTCACCCCTTTAGGCGCGGCGGGTTTTTGCTGCAAAAAGCCAGGGGAGACCGCATGATAGCCTATGGGGTCTTCCTCAGCTGGAGCATATCCTTTACCTTTTTTCGTGACCACATGTAATAGCTGCGGGCCTGTCAAAGGATAAATATTTTGTAAGGTTTTCACCAGCAGGGGTAAATCATGGCCATCAATAGGGCCGATGTAATTAAAGCCTAATTCTTCAAATAAAGTGCCTGGCACCATCATGCCTTTCATGTGTAATTCTGCGCGTTTGGCCAGTTCTTTCATGGATTTAGGCATCACGTTTAAGACTTTTTTGCTGCCTTCGCGCATGGAAATATAGGCTTTATTGGATAAAATCCGGGCAAAATAATTCGATAGGGCGCCGACATTTTCTGAAATCGACATGTCGTTGTCATTGAGCACGACCAGCATATTCGCGCGTATTGCGCCGGCATGATTTAAGGCCTCAAACGCCATGCCGGCGGTCATAGCGCCATCGCCAATAATCGCGGCGACTTTATGATCTTGTTTAAAATGTGCGCACGCAATCGCCATACCTAGCGCTGCGCTAATCGAGGTGCTGGAGTGACCGACGCCAAAGGTGTCGTAAATACTCTCACTGCGTTTAGGGAACGCCGATAAACCGCCTTTTTTGCGGATGGTGTGGATGTCCTGCCGCCGTCCAGTCAGGATTTTATGCGGATAGGCTTGATGGCCCACGTCCCAGACTAATTTATCAACCGGGGTATTAAACACATAATGAAGCGCGATAGTGAGTTCTATCGTACCTAAATTGGCAGAAAAATGGCCGCCCGAGCGATCCATACTGACCAGAAAAAACGCCCGCAATTCATGCGCCAAGACCAATAACTCGCTCGCATTCAACTGCCGTAACATTTCAGGCGATTGTATGGTATCGAGCAGCGGAAAAGTGGGGGTGGACGTCGTCATTAAGGCTTTCATTACCTAGTTTAAAATAGCGCAATATACCATAAATACTCGATTGCGTCTTCAGGTATTTGCCTGGCTTGTGAGTGGGATTACCCACATAAACTTGGCCTGGCTAAGCTATGTTTTTGACTTTCTCTCTAGGTTTGCTACGCTTAATACACTTCACTCTAAAATCCACAATAACAATAAAAAAGGCTACCATCATGACCCAAAAAACCGAACACAATTATGACGTTGATATTAAAAGAGAATTCAACGAGCTTAAAAAAAATCTTAATGATCTCAAGGATATCTATCTCACCCAGGCTTCAAAAGCTGCCCATAAAGTGCCTGAAGCCATCCAAGAAGGTGAAGAAAGGTTAATAGAAGCGGTAGAAATTCATCCGCTGAGCAGCATAGCCATTGCCGCTGCAGTGGGATTTATGATGGGCGCGATATTTGCTAAAAAATAAGTAGGTTATTTATGGATGAATTGCGCGTACTACCGAAACAATTTGCGGAAGTTATTTTTTTAAAAGTACTCCTCGCACTGGTATTTATTATTTCATTTATCCTACTTACTGTTGCCAGCGTCGCCGTATTTTTATATGTCGATCATTACCCCATGCATACCATTATTATATTCAGTCTAATGACCTGGATTTTGTTTTTGTTAATCATATGTGCCGTTTTGTACATTAAAGTCAGAAGTTTTAATCATACCAAAGCGGAAGTTCATGCCCTAATCAATAAAGAAGCCCTGACCTTTATCGCCTTACATACCGTTAATCACGTCTTACGCAAATGGCGTAAGACGAAATCATAAAATCCACATCGCTAATGTTGATTTTCCGTATAGATGAGATCCAAAAAGTACCTGTATTGCTAAATGAGGTGCACCGCATTTCGATGGATAAGGTAGAGCGCGTGGTGCAAGGCATTAAAGTATTGCATTGGCAAACCTTAAGTGCGTTTATGGAAGGGGGAAATATTAAAGTAACTAACTCCTGATCTTCATGTTCTTCGTTTTGTCTTTTTTTTATGCAAATCTAGCATAACTCTCTTATACTCTTTTGACCCGATGATAAGATTTCATGATAGAATTATTTTATTCTTAATATAGAAGAATTAAGCTGGCGAGCTTTTGGGCAGTGTGATAGGTTACTTAATATATAACAAGATTTTCCAATTGAGGTTGTTGAGCATGAATTTTTTCAAGCAGTTAGTGGTTTTAGAATTGACACAAGTAGCGCCGATAGTTGCAAGTACGAAAGAGACTGCATTGCAAGACATGCAAAAAAAATATTTAGACTTAAAATCAAGTTTAATCGCCAATAGTCCTACCTATTTTAATCAGCAGCGTGAAAAATTAAGACAAGAAGAAACAGCGGATAATGCTAAGGCGCAAACCCTCGAAGCATCAGCGCATACATTAGAGCAGGAATTGCAACGACTTCAGTCCACAACCCATACTGCCTCTGCCGCCGCTGAAGTTGAAAAGCCTAGCGTTGATGAGCAAGAATCTAAACCTCTAGATAAATCAGCCGAGCTTATGCAGAGAATCGAGCAAGCGCGCAAGCAAGCAGAATTATATCGCGGCCGTGTCGCTAAAGAGCTTATTGCAATTGCCGAAGTTGAAAAGCAAATCAACGATTTTTTAGCAGGGACGGGTAAAAAACTAACAGCCCGTGCTGCCGATAGTTTAGGCGAGTTAAGACAATTTATAGCCAAGGACACAAGATTTCCGCAAAGCTTTAGCGCATGGAATACGCTAACAATAAACGCGTTAACTATTCCAAAGTGCCCCCCCGCAGTGATGCAAAACATGCTGAACTTATTGCCGCAAATTAATAAATATGTCACAGAACTTGAAGGCGAGCGTTCCGATCTGGTTGCGCAATTTGAGAATAAACAAGCCACAGTCGATGCGAGCCTTGTTGCAAAAGAGCGTGCAGTGCAACTTGCTGAAGAAGAAGAAAAGGCCAAGAAATTAGCGCAAGTGCGTGCTGATAAAGAAGAAGCTGCAAAAAAATTGGCTCAAGAGCAAGCTACAGCGCAAACACTTGCAAAAAATATTGCCGAACAACAAGCCATACTAGTCAGTGCTGAAAATTCACGTATTTCACAGCGTCTTGTTGAAGAAGAAAAGTCAAAAAAAGAAAAAGAGCAAGAGATTCTGAAGCTGACAACTCAACTCGAGACTTTATCCGTAAGATTTGAAACCATGTCCAAAGTGCAATCCAAGGGTGGTCCAGCCCCTTCCGTAAGCAATCAAAATGCATTAATAGGAAAAAATAATGCAGCAGTTGATTTTTTAGGACTTTCAGCGTTTTGGAGCCCAGAGCGTGCACATTTAGTGGTTTTGCTATTTGATGAATTGCGGACACAAATGCGCGAAGCGCAAAAGCCTGGTGCGCACGCAACGCATACGAATGCAATAAATGTTATCAAGCCTTTGATCACTCAACTCATTGATTTTGATAAATCGCCTTTTGATGCAGTTCAAGCGCTAGAAAAACTTAAGCTTACGCATGTAACGCCCGCCGTGCGTACAGTGGCTCATTCATATATGTCGACATTAAGACATATGGGCATGGATTTTCAGAAGACTAACGATCCGCATTTAGCTCCAGGCTGTTCAGATAAAGACTTGCATCTGTTCGAATATTACAACCGTATTGCGGATTTATATTCCCCCCGGGGTGAGAATAGTATTTTTGTGACGGATACTACTTTAGCAGAAACATATAGAGCTCGAGCTACGCAGCTGGTTGAGAAAACGCATCTGGAACTTGAAAAAGATCCAAAAAATTGGAACAAGAAGGTAAGAGAGCGAAAAGATACCGTGGCTGCAAAAGGTCATGAGATGATTAAGGAAGATATTAGAAAATCTACGATAAAGCTAAGCCAAAAACCATTAGAAACCTTGCCGTCTTCGGTGAATAATAATAATTCAGAAAATTCCGTGGCAGTTAGCGGTGGTGCAACTGTGTTGAATGATATGAAAAATAAAGTGAACGGTACGGGGGGACACAGTACTTCTGGTAACCCAGCAGCTAATCAAGCCGCAGTATTAGAACAACAACCCTTTGTATCTACTATACAACTTAATCATAGTTAGGAATAAATCATGCCCGCTGATACACAAATTATCCTAAACCTCGAGCAGCAGCAGCGTTTAGCAAAGCACGCCGGTTTTTCTAGCGTATCCCAGTTAACACGCGCAGACATTATTGCTGCACTGAATGCGGCACTTAAAAAGTTATCGGGGTTTCATGAAGCCTTACAAAAGCAAGAGAATATTCAGGGCGAAAATTTATCGAAAGCGAACCAGCTGGCCATGCAAGCGTTAGCCAGGAAGCCTGTGAAAGCTAGAACCATGGAAGCCATGGAAGAGGCGATGGATGAGACGAATGAACTGCCTTTAGAGCAACAAATTAGCGATGTGCTCAGTGATGTCAATGATATTCTCGCTGCCCATCCTTCTTTAGAGGCCGATCTTTCACCTGAGCATCGTCCAGATTTTTTACATAAATTAACTGCTGAGCAACAAGCGTGGATATATAGTCAATTACCGCAAACATGTGCAAATTCGCCCTTAACACCAGCGTTAATTGCTGAAGCGTTGTACCGATTTTTTAATGATTATGGTCAGGCTAAGCAATTATTAAAGGATATTGAATTAGACCTTGCTAATCCTAAATCATACCGGTGGGCGCGTGAGAATCCGGCCCATAGAGTTAAACTAGAAAAAAAACAACTGGAATTACAGCACACGCGGGATTCATTATCCATCGCCGAAGCCATTCTACAATGCTTACCTCAAGTGGCAGCACAACTCGCGTTACTGCCGGTTGAGCGCTGGGTGCATCAAAGTTATCGTTTAAATCCAGATTTACCCGCTATGGATATGGGCGAAGAAAAAGCGGTTATCGCCGTACGCAATTACTTAAACCAAGTGCGGCAAGGTATTGCGGCTGACAGTAAACGTATTTCTCATTTGATTTATTTAATGCAACGCTATCCTTTAGTGGCAAAAGAAATTGCAAGTGCGAATGATGTGCTGGATAAGGTTTTGCCGATTAAGCATCAACAAGCGCTGATTAATCAATTGTTGCAATCCCCGCAAGGGTGGCTGGCTGCGTTACCTTGTCCACGCTTATCTGAAATCAGTTTTGAGGCCAATGAACCCACAGCTTACGCAATTGCGCGCGCAAAGATACAAAGGTATCTTGCGGATCATGATAAAACGAAAATCCAAGAAGCATGGTCATCTATTGCTTCGTCTGCAGGCTTAACGCGCTTCGTTTTAAAGCCTGAACAAACTGGTTTTTTTGCGCTAATAATATCATGGTGGCAATCTTCAAGAGCTTCTTGGCGCCCACAAACTATTCAGCAAAATTTAACCGCTGATATTTTATTAGCCACCGCAAAAAATCCTAACGCGCCATTAGGCGTGCGAGTAGCCATTAGAAACGCAATCTTAGGCCCCACACGTTGGGAGCAACGCCTAAATGACTGGGGAATTCGTGTAGGTTTAAGTGGAAAATTTACGCCCACTGAAAAATCAGAGCTCGCCATGCTGGATCTAAAAGCGCCTAAACCAGAAGTTAATCCTACCTTGGATTTAAAAGTCAAACCTTCACCTTCAGAGCGTGCGATTAAATCAAAATTCCAAGCAGAATTAATTGAATCCGCAACAAAACAGCGTTCTAACCGACAAGCCGCATTGGATAAATTAGATGCATCGACTGCACAAAAAATGCTCACAGAAGATGCGATAGAATCTTCTGAGAAAAGCTCCTCAGTCTTCGTGCCTAACTTTGGCAGCCACCGTTCAGGTCAATTACAAAGCAGTGCACCCTTGCAGGGTGGGAATTCAGGCCTTATGCAGGTCAATGGCGATGATGCCGATTTCATGAGCCAAGGCGGAGTGGGGGACGCTGACCTAAATGGCCTGACAATCCCTGAATGGGACGCAGAACAGGTGCCTAACCGTGATGCCAGCGCGCCAGAATTTCCTTATTTTAAAATCGCATTTAATGACAAAGGTGAGTTAACGCACCGATTAGTTTATGAAGACGATGCTGCGGGAGCGCCAGCGAAATGGCAAGATATCGTTGCCCTAAGCGCAAATGAGCCCGCAAAAGTCATTGCGCCATCTGAACTAGGTGGCTTCCGCTCCCACGTGCAGAATAAGACCCCGGTTCCTGATAGCAATTCATCTCATTCAGCAAGAGGCTTACCTGCTTCAGAAGATGGTGTGAGTGTAATTAAACTAAGCGAATATATCCCTCAGACCGCTCATGCGCAGGACGTTTATCAACCAGAACTTGTGATACCGCCTGCATCATTTGACACAAATTCAGTTGCTTCCCACAGCACGCCTAAGGGTTTGCCTGTTACTCCTTCAACGATCTTGACAAAATCCACCCGGACTATGCCTAATGATGAAAATCAATCTGTAAAACAAGCCCCAAAATGGCAATCCCCTCCGCCATCACCAGACAGGCCTAATAAGAAGCCTTTAGGTAATAATACTCAAGTAGTTAATGATGATCAGAAGAAACCTACAAATGCATTAATATTCTGATTGAGGATGTTAATATTGTAGGGTTATGTTTGAATCACGCCAACTTTAGACCGAACTCATTACGCCATCATGCGTTTAGGTACGCCAGTCGTTGACCGACCTTCGCCTCTGCAAATGCTTTTCAAGGTGACACGCAAGCAGGGAAGAGAAGCGCTTTACCTCTTTGTAAAGCTATTTCTTAATCACATTTGCTAGTTAACATTCAATTTAAGACGGCCAGCGGCTAGCGGCTAGCGGAGAAGGAGATAGGCTTGCCCCCTTTGTAAAGGGGGTCGGACGCTTCGTCCGGGGGGATTTTAGCGATCTTAATGCGCATAATGAATTTTATTAAAGCATAACACTTACAAAATTGAAATATGAGAGTATTGATGTAATAACAGAGATCCAAAAATCCCCCCGGACGAAGCGTCCGACCCCCTTTACAAAGGGGGCAAGCCTATCGTTCTCCCCGTTTCTGCGGCCAACCCCTTTCAAAAGCTGAGGGATCCCCAGTATGATAATAAAGTGGAGCTGTCATCGGCGCAAAGCACACCGGAGTTGTCACCCCGCAAAAACTGCGTCAACTGATCTTGATAGGAAACAATACTTTCACGCAGTTTTGTGTGGGGCCCGGTAGCAATTTAGCTAAAGGAATATGTTGAAGGCAAATATGCACTTAGGTAAATGCTAGTCAACAAATAATGTAAATTCTAGAAATCATAAAGCAGTTAACCGCCGCCAAGTATAAAATGTTTGAAAACTTGCTTGTAAGCGATATCTCACAAGATGATACAGGGATCTCCAATTGTGTCATTCATTTGACTATGCTAGGTTGTATTGCTTAGTCGTATTAAATGAGAAATAAGCCATGAGCCACATAACAGATAAAGACACTCTCCTCAAAGCCCTCAAAAAAACATTCATGCTTATAAAAAAATTAATTTAATTCCTATGGCACATAACGCACAAGCTGCTCAAAAGAATAAATAAAGGGGAAAAGCATGTTTAACAGATTATCAGCTAAAATATCAGCTCATACTCGCGGAGGAGCTGTGGGCCAAGAGCTTTTGAAATGCCTGCTAGAAATCGACAGAAATACAAGGGAACTAATATACCCTAAGCCAAAAAACGACTTCGAATTTGATGATTATAGTAGGCCAAATCATAAAGATAAGATAACTTCAGAGCCCCCGGTCTTTGGCGACGACGAGATCAAAATTCTATGTGATGCTATGGTGGGCAATAGTTCGGTAGATACACTTAATCTTAGCTTTAGAATAAGTACTGTAGGCGCGGCCTACTTAGCGAAACTTTTGGAACAAAATAGTGCGATAAGACAAATTCATTTTAGAAATAATCAGATGGATGATGAGGTTGTAAAGATAATCGCACAAGGTTTAATAAAAAGAAAAGAGAAACATAATAAATACAATACTAGCTTTGCCTTTAAAATTGATTTTCGGGGCAACCTGATTTCGGATGAAGGCGCAAAAGCTGTTGTGCAAATGCAAACAGAATACAGCAAGGTTAATCAGTCAATTAAAGTTTTTCTTAATAACAATCAGATTGGTAATAAAGGCGCAATGGCTATTGGAACCCTTTTGAAGGAAAAAAATACTAAAGGACTCATTCACCTTTCGGAGAACAAAATAGGTGTGGAAGGTATTAAAGCGCTTCTGAATACTGTTTATAATGAGCAATATAATGAGGTGAATTTTTTCCTTCAAGTACTCCTACAGGATAATGAAAGTGCCAACAATCTTGCGCACTGTTATAAAGAATTAGTTGCCTCAGCCTCGTTTCCAGAACATGCGATATTCAATTTGAGTTTTACTAGTTGCAGCATAGGTCTAGGTCTTCAAAATATTTTAGATATCTTATTTAATCAGCAAGAGGGTCCCAGGTTGAAACTTGATCTGAGTTTTAATCACTTGGGCTTGGAAGGCGCTAAAGTAATTGCTAAATTTATCGAATCCAACCCCAGGCTATGCGGCATTAATCTATCTTGCTGTGAAATGAGTGATGAAGGATTCAAGATTATTGCAAAAAGCTTAGAAAAAAATAACACACTAACAGAAATCAGCATTAATGGGCTTGATTATAAGTTAACGATGGAAGCACTCTTGGAAGTGTTGAAAAAGAACAAAACCCTGTATCTTTTCAAATTAACGCTAAGGAACAATGGAAATGAGGTGGATTGTCGGGCAGATGTTCAACGCTTATTAGATCGCAATCGAAATATTGTCCTTGCATTAGAAAAAAAAGAGACAAATGCTGCTCAAAATCAAAATTCAGTCTTTTCCATGGCTTATTTTCGACAGACGATTGCAAAGCTTGCACCCACATATCATCCCTTCTCTGCAGCTGGTTCATATCTTACTTCTTATATCCCTACTACAACATTTTTCTCATCTTTGCCTGGAAAATTGGTGGCATCAGTATCAACTAATACAGGACTATCTTCATTTTCGATAAGATCTAAGAAACGCGGATCTCAAGCGCCTCCTCGCGCTGATGCTCCCCAAACAAATCAAGAAAATCAAAGCAGTGTATTCAAAGGCACTTTAAATTATTTATATGCCGCAGGCGCAGGAACTATTGGGTTTTTCTCAAACCTGACTACCGATTTATTTTCGGCTAATACTGAGACTAATATTCCGACTCATCCTCCCACTTACCCCCCACTATCTGCAGAAGTCATAGTGAAACTCACCCAAGCCAGCGTCCATATTTCAGAAAACATGGCTTTACTTACCACATTAAAAGAAAAACAAGCCTCATTATCTGCAAGCATCAGCGCTTGGGAAGCGAAAGTCTCTCAAGATAAAATTATCCAAGCTGAACTTGAAGAAATTGCGCAAGAACCAGAAGTAAAATTTTATTACCTTATGATGAAAGCCATTTTAGAGCGCGCGTTAATGGCTTCCGTTGTGATTGCATCTAAGGAAGTAGCAAGTCAAGCCAGTTTAGCGGAATTATTTTTTGAAGGGATCTGTACGCTTGCAGGAGCGGCCTTCCCCAATGCACTGCCGGCTTTAGGCTTTATTAAAATGGCAGCAGCTCGATTGGACTCAACGCTGACTTACCGTCAAATGCTATGCCGTTTACGCTGGGTAGAATTAGCGGAAATTCCTGAATTTGCTGCGATGCTGGCACGGCGTTTAGCGCTTGCACAAAAGTCGCACATTGTTGCGGGGATTAGCCGCATGGAACACTCTGCGTGGGAAAACATCAAAGATGAATGTAGACTTTTCGCAGAAGAATTAAAGACAGGTGAAAAATTATCCGATGGCGAGCGACGCGCGCTATTAGAAGCTAAGGAAATATTTGAGTACCTGTTAAGCCATGATAAGCCGGATGATATGAGTTTAAGTGGGCGCGTTACTTTATTAATTCAACACATCGTGGGTACACAATACGTATATACACCGCCTGGAATAGTAAACAATTATTCCGAACAATCTGCGCCTATTGTGCCTGCATATTCAAGTGTCGCAAGAAAAGCGCTGGAAAAATGCCGACAAGAAATAGCAGACTTAAAAGCAGCACAAGAAGCTAATCAAAAAAGTAACCAGGAGCAAGCGCAACAACTGTATACATTACAGCATCAATTAGCAAAACTGCAAAGAGAAAGCGAGCTATCGAACGTGTCATTTGATAAGGGTGATGGCACGGTGAGTATGAAAAATATGATTATGATTAATACCACACAAGGCCCAGTCCCGCTTAAAACATTGATTGTATGGCTGCAAAAACAGATTGCAGACATGCAAGATGGCCTGGCGACCACTAATCAAGTGGTGGCACAGCTAGATAATAAGCAGGGTGTGAGCACGCGCAAGCAAGATGAGGTTAATACTCAAATGCGCAAGGAGTTGTTAGGGGGGGCCTCATTAATAGTTTAGTATCAATAGTAAGTCTTAATTAAAGACATAGTAAGTAATGGATATCAGCAGATGTCATTCAAGGCAAGCAAGACTTACCTTGAATGACGATTGAGGTTAACGAAGAAAAGCAGTAGCCCTAGCTTTTTCGATATTAAAGCTTCTCATGTTTTCAGGATCCACATTGGCAAGTCCTGTGTTGGGTATGGCCTTTTGGTACTTAGTCTGATCAGTAATCACGGTCGAGACTGCACTCATATTATAAGGACCATCTAAACTGTTGAATAACAAATCTCTAGCGACCATATCAGCAATCGTTTGCTCACTAAACCCATCAGCATCCTTTTGGGTACTAAGAGGGATGCTTTTTACCTTTCCTTTGTCATCAACTGGAAGTTCCCCTTTATCCGTGAGCTTGACGCGGGAAATTTTAAAGCCTACTACTTCTACTTCTTTGGTGCCGCCTTTGCCATCCTCTACCTTTACTTTACCATGCATCTCAACAATATATTTCTCATCCTTGTCTAGGGTCTTTAACCCTTTGATTTTACCAGTATTAAGAATAGCCGCGACTTTCCCATCACCTTTACAGGGCTTATTGAGATCATCGTGCATGACCAATTTACGCAAGCGATCTTTAACCGTCATATCGTCTTCAAATTTACCCGTTTCTGGATTGTTTCTAAAATTATTATTGATGATGGTTTGTTGGATAGTCTTTTTGGCGCTTCCTGTTCCTATGGCCACTTCGCGATGATATAAGGGTAGGGCTAAAGCTTGTTTTTGCTTCGCATCTTTGTCGTTGCCTCGTCGATCTTTAAGGGGGACTACAACAACATCAGGATCTACTTTCAATTTATCGGTAATTCCAAAAAAGCCGCTCTTGCCCTGTTTGCGTGACTCCAACTCCTGAAATGGCAAGTCTGAGTGATCCCGAAGAGCTTGCGTCCCAATGAGTTTATCTGTCTTTTCGTTTGAATAAAGATGTTTGACTTTAAGCTTCTCCTCCCACTTTTCTCTCTTTTGCGGATCTGTCTCAAAGTGGGCCAGTCCTTGTAACGCAGCAGTTTCAGCGTTTTTATCACCCGCAGACATAGCTTTTGCTAATTTAGACATTAGATCGAGTACGGTCGCTGTATCAGAATTAGTCACTAGAACACCGTTACTATCTTTGTAATGTTCTATTTGACTATCAATATTATTGGCTGCATCAGTAAGGGTTGAAGTGGCTATATCGGCATGTTGATCGTCAAAATATTTGAGTAATTCGTCAAGCTCGACTCTTGCTTGCCCCCCAGTACCCGTGCCGATTTGGGCACCTAAAGTAGTGATCGCTTCGGTTTGATCTGTAAGGGTTTGAACACTATTTTTAAATGTGCTTCCATTGATTTGCTGGGCTAGGTTTTTTTGCTCAGGGCTACCCGCGCTTAATGTGATAAGTGGAGTAGGGGTGGTTTGATAATCCGCATTCGTATATTCGATTGTTGCTTCAGAGGTGGTTTTATTTGCTATCCATTTGTTCAAGTGATCAAGATGGCTGGTGCCGCGTGATCCAAGATAGGTATAGTTTAAGGCTTCAATATGCTGGCGTTGAAGATCTATGGCGGTATCATCCATGGCATTAAGGTCAGCTTCATAATCCTTGTCAATGGCGACAGTATAGGTACCTGCTACGAAACCTGATAGTGTTTTTGATGCGTTAAGTTCTTCTTTTTCCTTGTCAATAGCTGCTTGAAGCTCATCTTTTTTAATATTAAGTTTGGAAAGATTGTTACTAAGGTCTTTACGGTCAAAGTGAATATATTCAATAGCAGCTGTTAATTGCTTTCTTTCTGTCTCGCTTAAAAAACCACCGGAGGGACAATTGTCCAGATAACTAGGCAGTCTGGGAAGAAAGGTACCAATATATTCTTCGGCAAATTTTTTCTTTCTTTCATCTGGGGTGAGTGATGGATCATAACCTAAGGTCAGTAATTCATTATCAGTTGGAATGTTTAAGCTGCCGATCGTGGGACCTTGCTTTTTCAAGGACCCTAAAAAACACCTGATCATGGCTTGTGCTTTATCAGGACCTAAGGTAACGGTCTTGATTTTAGGATCAGGATGGGTACGCACGTGCTCGACCAATGTTGTTTCGGCGTGTCCTTTTCCATCATTTGCTGCTGCTGAATTTATTTGCAGATCTTGTGCTTGTTGTTTAGCTCGCTCGAGTAAAGTATTCGTGGAATCGTCTGCTACTTGGGCTCTTGTTTGTGGAGTTACACCCCCCCCGGACGCTGCTGCAAGAATACGATTATTTTTTACAACATTCGGCAAGTCGGCAATTAGTCTAACGAGATCATCTGCGGCGATAGAAGTATGAGGCGTTGCGGCAAAAGAAGAAAGTGCGGCATTGGTGCCTTTAGCGGCCGTGTTAGCCGCTAGCTTTAAGGCTGCGGCTGCATTAGGATCCCCATCAGCAGGTAGTGTGCTCAATATTGTATTTACATCGCTCACAGGATCAGGGGTATTAGTAAGTACAAAGTTAGCTTGTTCATATGCGCGTATAGCCTTATGCTGCGCTATGATGGCAAATTCTGTCGCTACTCGGATTTTGGCGATAGCCGCGATATCGGCGGGCGTAGTTGCAGGATTAGCACTGGGATTGGGTAAGGAAGCCACAGTTGCCGCCGCCGCAGCAGCTTGGGCTGCGTATAGTTTTGCTTTTGCCAGGTAAGGCTCAACGGCTGCTCTGTCAGCCTCGATCGCTAATTTCTCGGCTTTCAATGAACGAGCGTCTGGATTACCAGCACTCGCCATGCCTGCATTAGCTTGAGATACTTGAGCCCTCAGTACCGCTACTTTATCGACAGATTTCATCGCGGTTTCAGCAGCATATAATTCTTCTATAAAACTTGCGCCGCTGCCTATACTGGTCGCATTTACTGTGGCATTCACAATGGTAGAGGCGTTTATCATTATAGATTTAGCTACATCATGGAAAGACCAAACGATTTGCCAGGCTTTTGATTTGGATTTTGATACACCATTGTTTTTTAAGGGCACTTTATTTCCTGACATGACTCACCTCATAAAATTAATAGCTAGAGAATAACGACCATCTTAAGTTGAATGACTAATAAAGTCAAGAGTCGTTTCGGCCTCTTATTTAGTTAATATAATGGATATTAGCTATAACCTACCAGCAAAGACTTAATTAGCATTTCCAAATAAGCGTGCGTAGTTTTAGCCGCAGCTTACGCAGTACTAAATAGTAACACATTGATTTTTAGAATATTTTATCTTACCATTGGAGTGGAGGGTTAATTTAAGTTAATTGTCTAATATTAAAAGGATATAGGTCAGTCAACATTGTAGTAAGATGAAAAGTCTTTTACAGAGAAATGATAAATTATGATGAAGTCTCTAACACAACTAAGTATGGAATTAAGCCTTTTTAGTTACCTATTAAGCTCTGTACGCACCCAAAAGGATGCGGAGCAGCAAATCCGCACATTAGTGACAGTAAAAGATAAATTTTTTATAAGTTTGGCACAAAATGCCTTACCTAAATTTAGGCTACATCTCGCACCCACTAAAGGTGATGAGGCGGGTCGTCTTACCCAGCGATTTTTACCCCGCGTGCAGATCAATGCGAGCATGCTGGAATATTATTTGCCAGATGTCACGCTGGCCATGCTGGCTCATTTTGAGGCCTTGCAGACTTTAGCCCATAGCGTGCAGACCGAAACGCAAATGTATACCCTGAGCCTTAAAATCATCCAAGCCGGTTGCGAAGCTGAAATGATAGATTTGCCCGCTGGTCTTTTTCAAAACCAAGCGGAGTTAGACCAAAAAAGATATTACATCGCCTTTGAAGTGCCGGGATTATTGCGCAAAATTCCTGCTAAGAAAAGAGACATTAAGTCACTCGCCAAGAAAATCAGCGCACTAAAAGCGACAGGATTAACCAGTACACAAATCGAAAGCCAGATTTTAACTGAATTAGGCATAAGCACCACAGCCGCCCTACAGAATGCCAATGCTGCTGCTTCATCCTCATCTTCACGTGCACCTGGATTACAAACCAGCCAATCTATAGAGGGGTATAAAGGAGTTTTGGCACCAAATTTTCCTCACCTCATTAAGCGCCCATGGACCTTACCTGCAATAGAGCAAGTCTTGGCATTAAGAAAAAAATTCTTCGCTGCGCTTGAACAAGAAAACGCAGACAGTAACAGTCAATTTCAGCAGGCGCTTAAGGCGGTTGCAGGTGAACTCACAGCGCCTGAACAGCAGTATATTTATAAGTTACTTTATCCCGAACATAAAAAAACAGATAAACCCATACCGTTAGAGCAGTGTATCGCCGATGCTGCCTTGCTGATCTTGCATCAGTATGAACCTTCGGCATATGGTGCGAGTAATTTTACTTTGCAGCAACTCGCACAAGAGTGTATCGCCTTAATTAAAACTGCCTACTTTATTAAAAAACATGTCAAGGTAGACTCGCTCATTAGCTTTACGACGGATCCTAATTGGGAAGCACGGAAAAATGAAGCTAAAAAAGTCTATTTTGAAGACATCTATAAAAACGATAGAGATCACATTAAGACAAATGCACATTGGACGGACTTAAGCAAATTAGAAGACAAGTTGGGGATTAAACGGTCTCAGACCGCAGCACAACTTGCTGAAGAACAAGCATTAAATGATGTTTCATGGCAATTATTAAATTTCCCAGAATTGGGCAAATTAATAGGTGCTGATGCTGAACTTAAAGTACTCAATGAGATGAGGTTAAAATTTTTTGCACCGGTAAGTGATTACTCTAATCACCATCAATTCAAACGCAATCTATTGGCTAAAAATGATCTGACTGCAATTTACCAAGCCCTAGCCGAAAAAATATTTCCCAATGTGGATAAAAAAGAAATCTCTACCCACCTGGAAAAGTATTTTTTCGATGCGTTGTTAATATTATTCTCCCGCTGCCAATTGGCAGAGAGTTTAACGCCGCCGTCTAACCTCCCTGAAACAGAAACCCTGTGTCTCAATATATTTAAAGCATGGCAATTCGTTCAAGACACGCTGCGCAGTAAAAAAATAGAGGCCAAGCACCATGACGATTATACCCAACCTATGATGGCGTTAGCGTTAAGGTTGCCGGGAAGTGTAGAGTTAATTCAACCCTTCACCTTGGAAAATGTAAAGGCCGCACTTGAGCTGGTTAAGATTAATCCGGGTAAAAATTCAGATGATCTTAAAAAGCTAATTCAAGAAGTCGGGAAAAAAAGCGTAAAAGAGTTGGTTTTACGCGAGCAAACTTTAAGTCTGCGTGAGCTTGGTATTGTGAATTTAAGTAAATCTGCAGCCATTAATAATGCCTTTG
The DNA here is from genome assembly GCA_013289605.1 of Gammaproteobacteria bacterium. Classification (GTDB taxonomy): domain Bacteria; phylum Pseudomonadota; class Gammaproteobacteria; order JABCZS01; family JABCZS01; genus JABCZS01. Next base: position 49,246 of record JABCZS010000004.1, on the reverse strand, counting down.
AGGTATATGAAGAATATAAACCTTTGGTCAAAACCTACAGTGAAATTCAGCAGGCGCGTGCAGGGGCTACGCTTTCAGTGATGAAGAAAAGTGCTAAAGGCAGAAGCTATACACTCGTTTATGAAGATGAAAGTGATGTTACACCGCTGCCTTATCTCGCAGGTGAAATCGCGCAAGCGGCATTGAAAACCAAGATGATTTTAAGAAAAATAGCAGGTAAACAAATTGATCCTAACACGCTTAAAACGGTTAAGGACTATTTATTTAAACTCTATTTATATTATAAAGATAAAGACAATCTACTCGAGTACTTAGACTTCTCTTTAGGGGATCAGTTTGTCGATGAAATGAAGCGAGATTTTATTGCGGTAGAAAAGCACAAAAGCCGTTTTGCACTTGCAATTGATCGCTATTATATTCCTGTTCTTTTAATTGAGCACTATATGCCGCAACACGCGCATAAAGCTAATTTTCTGCATCAAATGGATTTTAATGGTAAAAAAGAGCTACTGGATGCCTTGGTTCAAGCCTTAGTTGCCCTTAGAAAAGATGTGATAGTCAAGCAAAGTGCACGTTATTACGCACAAAGTTTGGTGGAGTATGTAAATAATATTTACCCAGGAAATGCGCAGCAACTGGAATGTTTCAAAAGCATGTGCAACGCCATACAGGTATTATCTGCTGATAATTATCTGCTTAACTATGATGAGAAAAATAAACTCTACCTTGGCCTATTAAATGACATGAATCAAGAACAGCTGGTGCTGGGTGATAATCCAACCATTAGCGACATGTGTCAGTATTATAATACATTACTGAGCCAAGGCGATGAAATTGGCCGTGAAGTTGTGACGCGCGCATTGACTGAGAAAGCGGCTGCGTTAAGTCAAGTCAGTCCTACGCGCTATAAGAAAATTGAAGCCAAAGTAAAACAAATTTTTAAAGCGTATGAAAATGAACCCGCCTTTAAAATAAATCTTAATAATTTAATCGCTATTTATGCCCAATATTGCGATGACAATCTAAAAGTAGAATCTTTAGAGCATTATGCTACGCAACTCTTTAAAGCCGGGGCGGATTTTGATGATTTCTATGTCACTTTAAGTGATGCCCATGAACTCATTAGCAAACAATTAGACAGAAAAGGAAATAGTGGGTTTGCACACACGTCTATTTTACAGCGTCAAGCCTTGCTAAAAGCTCAGTTACATCTAAATAATTTTATGCTGGTTCAAGACATTAGTTTTACGCAAGCGAGTATGCCTAGTTTAGCTGCAAACATTAATCAACTGTTTGAAATTTTTGATATGGACCGTTTTGTTAATATAGAAGATGAAGATGAAGCTAAAGTGGATGCTGAAATTGAGGTGATCCGTCATTTACTCGCGAGGTGTTTGTCTTTAGGCAAAAACATGACTGTTTTTATGAAGGAGATTTGCGAGCAACTTGCGCTTAACACACTCCAAGTGGATCTGGGTAGTTTCAAAACGATCTGGCAACACGATAAAAAAAATGCACACCTCCAGGCCTTACTGGAATGTTACCTTGAGTATGCTGTGGTTATCGGGGCTATCCCACAGGCTGAGCGCGTAGGCTTGCATTACCATGAGCGTTTACTTTTCGCCAAAGAATATGTGGCTCAAGCAATAAATTCAGATGATGCGCTGCTGCCGCGAAAAAATGAGTTATTTTTTGCAGCCTTTCACTACCCGGATGTAATGAAGGCGTGTCTTCCTGCGGAAATCGAACTGGTCTTAAACGAAATTAACGAAGCTTTTACACCTTATGCCCAAGAAGTATTATTTATAAAACTTCAGTTGATGCGTTTAGTGGATGATAGTATTTTAAACATTGCAGCGTTACAAGTGTTATATACCAATAAACCAGACGACACGCAGGCAGATTTTTATCAGCAATCCCTTAAAGAGCAAGTGGCACTTCATCGCGCAGGATTTGTATTGGTTGAAGAAAGTAATATCCCCACAGCAGCTAAAGTGCGTATTCAAAAAGCACTACTTGCTAAACTACAAAAATTCGTAGAAAAAAGTGAGAAAAGCGATAGTGCATTGAAACCAGAGGACGTCAGCTCTCTCTATAGTTTATGTAACAATGTAGGCTTACCTGTCTATCAAGTGCTGGCCTTTAACGACGAAACCGATCGCACCTTCAGTAATTATGACGTTAACAATAATCATTATACCCATGAAAATTTAGTGGGTAATAATGCCATCACCACTGAATGGGCAAAAGAAGTGGATGATCTTAACTATCAAAGAATTGGTTATATTTACGACGTTTCGGGTAAAAATGTGTTAGTCGATGCTAAAAAATTAATGGAAAATGGTGCTAAATATGCACAATATCGTCCCCAATATTTAAAGCTAGTGTATAAGATTGACGCTTTGGTTGCTGCAAATACTACCCGCAGTCAATGGCATGAAGCCTATTATGATGTGTTTAAGACCTTGATGCCGATGATGAGCTACATGTATACCCATTCGGGACTGGGTGAATTTCATATCCAGTTAGAAAGTGCAAGTGATAAAGCAAATGGGTTAGGTGTCGTATATACGCCCGAAAATATCTACTCTTTACGCAGGGATAAAATTAAAAGTCCATTAGCAGCCATGCAGGGCACGGTTGCTGTCAGTTACAAAGCCGGCCCCCAAGGTTACCGTATTAACTTTATGGTCCAGTCTGGAAATGAATTTTATATTGATTATGCCCGGCTGACCCTGTTTTATAATATATTTGCAAAATACCCTAACTATAAAATAATATTGCATGCAGAGCAGGCAGACGAAGAAACCATAACTGCAGCACTTCATAAACAAATCGATGTATTAAAAGGCGCTGATCATTGTTATTTAGCCTTTAATCCTCACACCCCGCAAATTCCAATAGAAACGGATGTGCTGGCTAAACTTAAAGAAGTCAATAAAGACCCTAATGGTGTTTATTGCATGGATAATTATAATGGCTTGTCTAGCCATCGTCGTTTTGTGGAATCTTGGTTAACACTGATGAATTCCGATGTGTTTTTATTTTCACCAGTGTGCTTAAAGTATTACGCTAAAATTTTTAATTGCACAATCGATAAAAAAGAAGACTTACCTTATGCATTGTTTCAGTTTTCGCGCTCAGCAGTAAAATCTGATTTTCAGAATAAAATATTTATGGTGATGGGCAATTATCTCCAGGGAAATGCCACTGAGCAAGCGTGTTTACAACAAATCATTACACTTAAAGACAATGATTTCGAGGGGCAATTCTTGCCATGGTTTAGTCTATGTCACTTAAGGCTTGAGGAGTTAAACAAACATAATCCGCTTAAAACAGAAATTGAAACTTTGATTGGACCGTTGTCTGATTTTGCTGAAATTTATGCCGATCAATACTTACGCACCTATATTAATCAAATAGGTAATGACAAAGAGAAAATCAGCTTAACCCTAGTTAATTTCTTTGCACATCACCCTGGTCTTGAATATGCTAAAACCTTTTTCAAGTTACAAAAAGACACGGCTTTAAGCAAAGAGCAGCTTTTTGCTTTAATGACGGCTTGTGCGGCAACGCAAGCGTTTGCCGGCAAACAAAAACTCAATGCCGAACAGATGCAATTTATTTTTGTGCAGGCCCTGCACTATCCTGGCCTATTATTTGATTTGGTTCAAATGAATAAATCATACTCTCACCTTGAAGCAGCGCATAAGATTTTAAATGATGAATTTAAATCGGTAGGTTTATCTTTGCACCGGATAACACCCGGGCAATGTGCTGTCATCGAGCAAGAGTTACTTAAATCGTTATGCCTCAACCCGCATTATAAAGAGGAAGTATTAACCGAGTTAGGCTTATATAAGCGGCGATTTACTGACAAACCAGCAGGCTTGCGCAGCAGGCAATTACGTGATGAATTATTAGCAATCCATTATAAATATAATCAAGCGTTAGGTGAATTTTTTAATTCAATAAAAACCCCACAAATTCCCTATGAAACCTATCAGCACATACTCAAAGTAGATATAGCCACCCAAAAATTCTGCAATACTCATGGGATCACTGGCGAGGCGGTGCGTGATGTGTTCTTAATGCTGTTGCATAGTTTAACGTATTATCCTGCAAGCAAAAGTATTGCAGTGGTAATGGGCAGTGAAACTGTAGTGACTGCGCAGGCCATACAACAGGTTTCAAGTGGCTATGCCCATTTTATGAGGCGTCATCAGTCATTTTCCATGAAGTGGTTTGAGAAGCAATTATCGCAGTTACCCGCGCTAAAAGGGCTGACTCGACGTGATCAAATTGCATTGAAAAATAGAATCGTTGAACTGCAACGGTTGTATGATGATAACAGTGTGAGTGATGAAGTCATTGAAAACTTTTTCAGAACGATAGCGTCTGGATACGTTGCGCAAGTGAATAAATATACCGATCTTTATCATTTGGGTATTTTTCTTGCAAAAGACGGCAAAAATGGCTTATTTAAGACAGTTGCGAAAAGTGTGCTGGCGCACAATAATGCGCAAACAAAACACCCCTTGTTATGCATATTCAACTGCATTAAGCAGAACAACTTTTTAACTGAAAAAGAAAAGCAGGCGTTATATGCCGTTGCAGTAGACAGGTATCAAAAATATGGTGCAGGACAAGACAGTGGTATTAGCGGTATCGCTCAGCTTGATACCAGTTATCACTGGTTATTGTTATTGAATCAAACCGAGCTGATTTATAAATACCGAAAAATGATAGGTGCTCAATTCGCGGCCAAAGGTATTCACTTATCCAAGTCTGAATTAGAAACCTTGCATCAATTGCCAGTAGGGCGTATTGCCTCACGGAGTAAAGACACCTCCAGCATGACTGATCAGACCATTTTTGAAAAATTAATTACGATCTTCAATGAAAAGGTTAATCTTGATCAGTTGCTAAAGGTATTAAGCACCTATACTGTGGTTGCAAGTGAATACTTAAAAACAAATAATTTAGCAAGTAGCGCACATTTGCATTTAGTGCAGTGCGATAAAAAGGTAAACGATTATCTTAAAACCCATGCTCCCCATCAATCCTTACATCGAATGTTATTTTTTATTGCGTTATATGATGACGCATTCTTTTTAAAGGATCTCACTAAAGCGAGTATTTGTGAAAGGTTTAATGCATTGCAACAATTACAGCAGTTTAAAATCAATCCTAAAATTATGGAGCATGGTTTAGATAAGCTCTCACAAGACTTAAGAATTCCGTTTGAAAAAATCATCGCTGATCCTCGTTTAAAAGCACTCATAGACATTTACTGTGATGATGAACTGCGCCCGGTCCTCATCCAGTTTCGCAAGAAAATGCCTGTGGATCACATGCAGCAGCTGGCCTCTATTCAACCCTATTACCATGCGGTCACTGCGTATGAGCACGTGTTAGATAAGAAAGCGTACACGAGTGTGCGCAAGGAATATTTTGAATTATTATTATGTGCTCCACAATTTGAAAAGATTGTGGAAAAAATGGAGGATATTTCTGCTTTAAAGGCGCGATTGTCTGAGCTGGAAAAATTTATAAATGATCACGTCTCACATCTTGAAATCAGCTCACTGGATAAGTATTATTTAGTGTATTTGTTATGGAAACAAAATTCCCCCATTACCGTACTTTCGACCTCTCATCACAGCGAAAGGGTTGAAGATAGATTTGAAGATTTTATTGTTTTAGGGGCTATGCATGCTGTCAGGCCACAAGTGATGAAACAATCCGGCGATCAAGTCATACGATTACGCAAGATAGCTAAAACAGTACATTTGAGTCATTTTGATCCTATGACCAAAGAAGCGCTGTATGCAGCGATTATCGATAATGCTAGCAAATTTAACGAGACGGATGATTTATTTACAATTTGTGAAAAGGCGGGTCAAAAATCCGCCTTTGAAAAGGCCAAACAGACTGCCGAATTACAAATGGTCACTACCGCTGACATTGATAAACGTGCTATGCAGCAGGCGACACTTGCGTTAGAAGATTATATGGATGGAAGACGTGCTGAATTTCTGGCGCAAGATCCAGAACTTCAGGTGATTGCTTACGCCCGCATGCAATGGGCGTATTTTAAATATCCAAATAGTGTACAAGGCGTGCTGGATTGTACCAAAAATAATTTAGATGAAGCTTTGGCAATAAAATTATTTGAACGCATCATGAGTGCAGATTATGAAGTATCAAAATTTATCAATAATGTTTTTGATCTAAATAAAGGTAAAAAATTAAAAAAACTCACTAAACAGTTATTTGAAATTGAACTGGCGTTCCCGGGAATTTTAGATAGTTTTTATGCAAATAATGAAGATTATTTACGTGATTTGAATGACGATGCATTAAGATTAGATAGTCTTTGCACCGTGGTAAAGTTAATTGAAATGTTGGTAGATCTCGAGGATCCTAAATCATTATTACGTGCTGAAAAACAGCAAAGTGATATAGAAACTATCTTAGCCTGCCAAATGGTCAATGATGAGTTTTATACCACTGCGAAAGAGATTTTAATACTGGATAAAGTAAAACCAAATGAAGAATGGCAAAAACTTATCCCCGCACTGATGTCAAGTTATGCAAAACATCCCGTTTGGGTATCTGGAGTGATAGCGTCTAATACAAAGTATTACCTGGAAAATCCGCATGCCTGCGCACACCATATCATTAACGTGATTAAACGATTAGATGAAATCCAACATATATCGCCATTAAGTCCTTATTTAATCACACTCTGTCTTAATAACCCGATGTTTTTAGATACATTGTCAGATGAACGGGCAATACGTCAAATCGAGCATGCGCAGTCACGTATTAAATTATTTATGAAGAAGTTTGGCGTTGAGTTTGGACAATTAACCCCCTCTCTATTATTTTGTTGTCAATTTACTCATGTCGATACGCAAGATGCCCTGATTAATAGGTTTGCGACTTTGGCAAAAGACGATAAACAATTTCCAAATAAATTGACGCATTTAAAATTACATTTAATGACCTTGCAGCGCAGTCACCTAAACGTTGAAGAAAAGCGTAAACTATCCGAAGATTTGTTGGCTAAATTTTGCAGTGCCTCTGATCAATTTTTAAAATATAATCCTGAATTATCAGCGAGTGTAAAATTGGCCAGCCATCCCTATACACTTTGTTTCAATATGGAAAAGACAGATCAATTCAGAGATCCTAAAGCGGTGATTAAATTTTTTCTGAATAAATTAAATACGCTTAAGTGGGGTGCTAATTATAAGGGTTTATCATTTGATGCGGTGTTGTACCCGGATCAAGCACAAATATCGGATAATCGCCTCATTATTCCCGCATGTAAAGTAAAAGTGGACGATGGCTTTGCCACCGCGATTAAAGTCACCGTAGATCATACTTCTATAGATATTAATGCCGGTATATTATATGCGCCGAAAGATAAACTACCGCTTTATATAAAGGAGGGGGGAAGTACGGATCCTTATGAACTCACTTTGGATGTGGAAGAAAAAGACGGTAAATTTAATGTTAAAGTTTCGGGCCCTTCTGTGGTGTGCATGCAAACCATGGCGATTTTAACCGCATATGATACCTTTATCGCACAGTTTATGGCTAGATCACCGGGTATCAATTACTTGGCTTTAGGGTCATTTAAAGCACAAAATGTGAGTTATTTTACCGATCTCAATAATGATTCTAAGGTGGTTTATCACGATAAGGCAAAATGGCGTGCGCATAATGTCGCTTTGTTTAATTATAATGCACTCATCTCTAAGCTTACGAATGTTAACGATATTTTTCGTGGGCGGGAAAAAGATGAGTTATTAAAATTAAATTATGCCTGTCGCTTATTTAATGATGCGGTAACACTGCATACCCAAGGATCTGAAGAACTAAAAGATAGTTTATTTGTTGGCACCGGTGCTTATATCCATACCCTGCAAGGGGTGAATGAGGCCTCATTACCTGTGCCCTTGCAAGCAACGCTTGCCGGCTTAATGGCCTTTAATTCATTTACTCAATTCCAACACGGCTTATTCAGTGGGCAAAATTTACAGCTTATCGCGTCTATTTTTTGCGTAGGTTTTGAGATGGGCACGGATAATATTGCGACCCTACTCACAAAATACCGTAATACGCATACGGGTATGCAATCTGAATTTACTGTGGCGTTATATCAAGAATTAAATGGGGTGTTGCGCGGTGAAATCGATGTTCAAAACTTGTTTAAACACTTGGAAAATTTGAGTGTCTTACCGTGTGCGCATCCTCAGGAAAAAGCGGCCTTAATTAAACAAATGAAAGTGATAGAATCTAACACCCATAAATATTTTACCGCAGCACGGATGCGACATTATTGCGTGATTTTAGCGTTACCTTATGAAGAAGATGAACCTTTGCAGCACTTGCTTCTACGTGCGCATTCCAAAATTAATTATACTATCAACCAAAGCACATTCCTCACTGCCTTGCAGGATTTTGCGAGTTTTAGAGTAACCCCCGATGAATTTAAATCCATTTATCATCGCTGCAAACGTGTGAAAACAGATAAAAACCCTGCATTATCCATTAAGTCCGCTTTAGCGCAAAAAGTTAAACCTACGCTTATGGTGCAAAAATTAACAGAATTATTGGCGTTTCTTAATATTAAACTGACCCAAGAAGTCAAGGATCTGGATGGTTTTCAAGATACGATGCATGATTTATTACAAATAAAACACCCCTTCGGAGCGGAATTAGTAAAGAAATTTACAGTGCCAGGTGAGCTTGAATTAGCCACCTTAAGTGATTTTGATAGCCATAATCTTAATAATCATGCGATGAAAAACTTTATGACTACGGATCCTAAGCAGCACGTAGAACTTAAAAAACAAATCAATAATTGGTTATATCTTTATGAGAGCATGCAACAGTTAGCGCTTTATGAAAATGAAAAAGACGTGCCACAAATCGAGCGCACCTTAGAGTTAGCGCATATTGATTATCAAGAACGCGAATGGGTATTAAATGCAGTCGGCGCTGCAGCCGTACTCCGTGATGCAGACTCAGCTTCGAGTACCCATAGGAGCTCGAGCAGTGTGACTGTATCATTAATTAAATAATCATTAATGATTTGTAGGCTCGTTATCAACATTAATGCTCAGAAATCATGCTAGCCCTGCGCGGCAGAACCTAGCTATGTTATACTCTACGATCGACAAGTAAATAGATCTAAGTTATGAACCGGAAACCCCAAGTACGCCACCATTTTCCGCCTGCCATTTGGGCGCGTGGGGTCGCTTATGCTAAAGAGCATAGAGTCAAGCCGATTCAATGTGAATACAGTGCGAAAGAATCAGTGTTTAATGCAGAAGTCAGTGGTTCCTTGCATGTCCCTTATGAAGTTGAAATTCATCTTGTATTGCAAAAACATTACACCGCCATCCAATCAGAATGTACCTGCCCCATGCGACGCGATTGTAAACATGTGGCTGCGGTGTTATTTATCCTCGAATCTGAAAATAGACTTTTGGGACCATTGCCATTAAGTGCAAAAGAAATTTTAAATTATTTTTCGCAATTGCCACAAGACAATAATATTGCGTGGCACAAGTGGCGTAAGTCTTTTAAAAATTTAACAGAAAAATCGATTAGCTATAATACGCCGCACGCCATGTCATCGTCCGAAGAATTACTGATTTATATTTTATCGCCGTCGAAAAAAGGCGCGAATCAAATCGTATTGCAAGTCAAATCATCACGTGTGTTAAAAAAAGGTGATTTAGGATTAGCAAAGGCCTTCACTTTGCAAAAACGTATTCAAGAAAAGCTTAACCACGTTGATAGAGTGTTGTTAGCCAAATTATTAGGACTAAAAGAATTAGGCACGCAAGGTTATTATGATGAGAGTCTTTTTCCGCTTGCAGAGAATGAACACGCTGAATTGTTACCGCAGCTCTTATCTACAGGACGTTGTTATTGGCAAAAAGCAGGACCAGGTTTGGCGCCGTTACATTTTTATGAACAGGGCTCAGGCACCTTTTCATGGCAATTTGATGAGCATTTGATGCAATCCTTACAATGCCAAGTAGAAGGGGAGTTTGTTGAGTTATATCAAATCGCAGATCGTTTATGCTATATCGATAAAAGCAATGTGCGTTTAGGATTTTTACAATCTCCCATTCCGATGAATCAGATCACTGAATGGTTACAAATGCCTAAAATTCCGCCGGATCAAATTAATGAGGCGCAGCTCGCGTTATCTGAGTGGGCCCATCATACAAAAATCCACTTGCCTGCCTTACAATCCCTCGAGACGATTAAAGAAAAAACCTTGCCTGTCACGCCTTTATTGCATTTTTATTCGGAAGAAGATGTGTGGCAGGAGGGCGAATTTGAGGTGGAGATCCGCGCTAATCTTTATTTTTGTTACGGATCGCAACACATCAACTGGTATGATCGCGAAGAAGAAGTCTATACCAAAATTGATCATGAGCTGATTAAGACACCGCGGGACGCTGACAATGAAGAACAATGCATTGATCGTTTATTAACCTACGGGCTAAGTCCAAAATTGCAACCGGCATCGCTAGTGGACGAACACCTGTATGATTTTGTATTTAATCATTTTGATATGGAAAAAGTGAATCAATTTTTTCTCCATGACGTACTCGCCCTGCGCGCTGATGGCTGGCAAGTGACCTTTGCAGAAGATTTTCCTATTCAAACCGTTTATGAAGATTTGCCCTGGTATGCCGAGTTAAGCCCCACGCAAGAAAATCATTGGTTTGATTTTGAAATGGGTGTTGAAGTTGATGGTAAAAAAGTTAATTTGTTGCCTGCACTGCTTGAATATATCCACGCCCATAATATTACCGGCCCCCTCAGTCATAAAGATATTTTAATCCCGGTGTCACGGGTAGGCCAAGTGCAAATGAGCACCACGCGTTTTAATAGTATTTTAATGACTTTATTTGAGCTGTATGGCACGGGGCTTAATCATGATCATTTAACCTTGACTAAGCAGCGTGCGGCATTTTTATTAGACATGCAACATGCCTTATCGATTAGTGCATCGCGTTGGATAGGCTGGGAAAAATTAGCACATCTGGCCAAAGTCATTACCACGACGCGCATCGAGACTGTACCCATTCCCGATAATTTTGCAGGCGAGCTGCGCGACTATCAGCATGCAGGCTTAAATTGGTTACAATTTTTGCGGGAGCATGATTTAGGCGGGGTATTAGCCGATGACATGGGATTAGGTAAAACCATACAGACCCTCGTGCACTTGCAAGTTGAAAAAAATGCGGGACGTTTAATCAAACCTAGTTTAATCGTGTGCCCGACCAGTTTGCTCCATAATTGGCAACAAGAAATTGAGCGCTTTACCCCAGAGTTAAAATGCATTGTATTTCATGGCACGGATCGCATGCGGCATGTGGAATCGCTGCACTGCGATATTATTATCACCAGTTATGCTTTAGTGTTACAAGATAAAGCCTTGTGGGCGCGGCATGCGTTGTATTATGTGGTGTTAGATGAGGCGCAAGCCATTAAAAATCCGCGTAGCCGCAGCAGTCTGGTGATTCAACAATTAAATGCGCAGCACCGTTTATGTTTAACCGGTACGCCTATGGAGAATCATCTCGGTGATTTATGGAGTTTGTTCCATTTCTTAATGCCGGGTTTTTTAGGCACGCAGCAGCAATTTAATATTGCTTTTCGTACCCCTATTGAGAAGCGAAATGATGATAAGCAGCGTGCACTACTGGTGCAACGCACTAAGCCGTTTATTTTGCGCCGCACCAAAGCAGCGGTTGCGCAAGAATTACCCAGTAAAATTACCATGATCCAGTCTATCGAACTCTCACAACCGCAGCGTGATTTATATGAATCGATACGGCTGGCACTGGAGCATAAAGTCCGGCAAGCCATCGATGCTAAGGGTTTTGGGTCCAGTCAAATTGTGATCCTTGATGCACTGTTGAAACTGCGTCAAGTGTGTTGCGATCCGAGAGTCATGCATTTAACGCAAGCCGCGACGATTACCGAGCCCGTGAAATTAAATTGGTTGCTGGACACCCTGCCCAATTTATTAGAAGAGGGGCGACGGATTTTATTATTTTCTACCTTTAAAACCGTGTTAATGAATATTGCGCAGACTTTGCAAGAGCACAGAATTCGATTTTCGCTGTTAACGGGCGATACTAAAGACAGAAAAGCGCAAATTGCGGCGTTTCAAAATAAACAAGTGCCCTTATTTTTAATTAGTTTGAAAGCAGGTGGGGTGGGTTTAAATTTAACTGCGGCGGATACGGTGATCCATTATGATCCATGGTGGAATCCTGCCGCTGAAGCGCAAGCAACCGATCGTGCCCATCGCATAGGTCAAGATAAAACAGTATTTGTTTATAAACTCATCACAAAAAATACCGTAGAAGAGAAAATGCTGCAATTGCAAGAGAAAAAAGCGGAATTACTCGCGAGTATTTTGTCTGATGAAGCAGGTAAGGCTTATACGTTAGATCCCGACGTGGTGTTTTCGTTGTTGCAGTAGTGAAGTCAATTCAAAGATCGTAAAATCCCCCCGACGAAGCGTCGGCCCCCTTTACAAAGGGGGCAATTATACTCTTTACTATCGATGGAATTTGCCCCCTTTGTAAAGGGGGCCGACGCTTCGTCGGGGGGATTTTTAGCGGAGCGAGGATTTTAGCGGAACTCAAACGTTAATAAGTACTAAAATCAAAACCTATAACATCAATTTCGATAACCGGATATCCATATCCAAATCATTTTGTAGAAATTCAGATTGGGCTAACCAGGTTCTTTCAGGATAATACACAAACACCAAACTGCCGCCCTTAATGGTATTAATCAATTCACGATTAACGGCTTCACTGACTGCAGGACAACCGTGGCTGCGGCCCAATCGGCCGTGTTTGCGGATAAAATCAGGCGTTACATAATCGGCACCGTGGATAACAATGGCACGTGGTTTTGCTAAATGATTAATGCCTTCTTCTAGGCCGTCTAAGCGCAAGGAATAACCGTTACGGCCATAATAGGGCTCTTCCGTGATGAATAAACCTAGGCTGGATTGATGGCTCTCAGGCGTATTAGAGAACTTTCTGGCGTATAATTCACCACTGCCCTGGCCATGAGAAACCAATTCTTCATAAAGTAATTCACCGTATTCTAGATCTAACACCCACAAGCGGGGTTTATTTGAAGGTTTGCTGTAATCAATTACAGTAAAAAGCGTACTGTCGGTCAAGCCCGCGGCTTGGGCGTTATTAAATGCAGTCAGGGCTTTTTTAAGTACAGGTTTTTCTAAATGACGGGTTTGCGAAACTAATTCTTTAATGAGAAGCTCATCGGTATAATCCGCAGAAGCAGGCGCTATAAAAAGCACAGTAATCATCAATGCGAGGCATCGTAAAAATAATTGTTGCATCATGCGTTCCTTTTGCGTGTCCTTAATTCAGTTGATTATGTAAGTCATTGAAAAAAATGTATAAAAGTAATAATCGTTTAACCATTATAAGCAAAAACTGGAAAAAAAGAAAGGAAATGCCCTATAAATAGGCAAAGAATATGCCAAAAAATATGAATAATCCTGTAATATTATTCGCCTGAAAAGCCTCAAAACACTCCAAAGCGGTATGAGCGCGCACCTTAAGCATTTGATAAGTTGTCCATAAGATTGCCATCATTAACCCTAGAAAAAAAAGATAATTTAACCCTGCCGCTAGCCCAAGCGTGAACAATCCAGCAAAAAATAACCCATAACAGAGCCCTGTAAAATGCAGGGAATAGGACCCAAATAATATCGCCGTAGATTTAAGGCCTATTTTAAGATCATCTTGTTTATCCACCATAGCGTATAAGGTATCGTAAGCCAGTGTCCAAAACAGGCAACTGATAAAAAGTAACCAGGCACTGGCAGGCAACTCATTTAAGCTGGCACTGTAAGCCAGCAGGACACCGGCATTAAACACGATTCCTAAAATAAACTGCGGCCCTTGCGTGACGCGTTTACACCAGGGATAAAGCAGGGTTAATCCTGCCACGCATAGTGCTAGGTATAAGGTCAAGGTATTTAATTGTAAGACCAAAAAAAGTGCAATCAGCATTAAGAGGATAAATACCCCTAAAGCATGTTGGGAGGATAAGGTGCCTGATGCGAGCGGCCGCATTTTAGTGCGCGTCACTTGTTTGTCAAATTTTTGATCAATCATATCATTCACGACACATCCTGCGGTGCGCATGATAAAGGTGCCCAGCAGAAAAATAAGTAGTAATTTCATACTCGGGATCCCGTCATGGGCTAACCACAATGCAAACAGCACAGGATAAAGCGCAAGCAAGGTCCCTATGGGTTTATCAAGGCGCATGAGACGGATATAGGCGTTAAGCGTAGTATTCATCTTTATTTCAACAACGGGTGCAAATAAGGCCAGACATTATCGAGCATCTTTACTTGGGCATCACTGCTGGGGTGGGTATTATCGTATTGCATGTATTGAATAGTGCCGCCGACACCTTCGAGTAAAAAAGGCACTAAACTCATGCTATATTCAGTCGCAAGTTCAGGGTAAATAAGTTTAAACCCTTCTGTGTAACGTGCACCATAATTAGGGGGCAGTTGCATACCAAGCAATAAGACTTGCGCATTATTTTTTTGCACCAGCGTTATCATTTGACGGAGATTGTTTTTAATGTGAGCCAGCGGCAAACCTTGCAAACCATCGTTACCGCCTAATTCAATTAATACTAATTGTGCGCCGTGTTGCGACAAATAGCGCGGTAACTCAGCTAAACCTGCAGCCGTGGTGAGTCCTGAAATGCTCTCGTTAATCACAAGCACACCCGGAGCTTCTGCATGTAAGCGTTGGGTTAATAAACTTACCCAGCCTTCATTTTGATTAATGCCGTAGGCAGTGGATAAACTATCGCCTATAATCAATATTTTTTTCACCTCTGCATGGGCAGAATTGAGCGATAAACACATTATAATTAGGACAACAAGAAATGGACGCATCGGATACTCCGTTAATTCAAGCCACGGGCCTGGGAAAACAAGTGCTCACGCCGACGGGCGTGCTGACCATCTTAAATGATATTAACTTGCGCATCAATGCAGGCGTATCCATGGCGATTATGGGCTCATCAGGATCAGGTAAATCCACATTATTAAGTTTATTAGCCGGTTTAGATATTCCAAGTCACGGCGAGGTCAGTTTGCACGGTCATAGGCTTAATACTTTGGATGAAGATGAGCGCGCAAAAGTGCGTAAGAATCATGTGGGGTTTGTGTTCCAACAATTTCATTTATTACCAGCGTTTACTGCGTTGGAAAACGTATTATTACCGCTGGAATTAAAAGGCATGCCGAATGCGCGCGAGCAGGCACAATTATGGTTAAATCGCGTGGGTTTAAGCAAGCGTATGCAACATACGCCTAGGCAACTCTCCGGAGGCGAGCAGCAACGGGTTGCAATTGCACGTGCGTTTGCAGTGCGCCCCAGTGTCATTTTTGCAGATGAGCCGACAGGCAGTCTCGATGCCCATACCAGCTGGAAAATCATAGAACTTATTTTTGAAACCCAACGCGAAGAAAATACCACCTTGGTATTGGTCACCCACGATGAATCTTTAGCCAAATTGTGTGCAAGACGCATGTTGTTAGAGGCAGGCGATGCTAAAGGACAGCTGGAATGAAACAAAGTCTTTGGTTAATATTACATTTTTTTCGTTACCAGTGGCGCGAGCGTTTATTGCTCACCTTGGGCTTGGCGATAGTTCTCGGCGTAGGCCTACTCGCGAGCGTGAATTTTTTTGCCAGCAGCACCCAGCTTGCGATGGATGCACAAAGCAGTGCGTTATTAGGTGCCGATTGGATAGTGGAATCGACAGTCCCCATTCCGAGCGATGAATGGTCAACCCGCGCAGCCGATTTGGGTTTAGAGTCCACAGAAACTGTAGAATTTTTAAGCATGGTTGCCTCTGGGGAAAAGTTACAACTGGCCGCCATTAAAGCTGTAGATGAAGCCTATCCTTTGCGTGGACAATTAAAAGTGCGTGATGCACGTGGAGATCATTACACCGACAGCACGCCTGTGAGCGGTGAAGTGTGGATGGCACCGCGTTTGATTGCAGCGCTAGAGAGTCATGTGGGTGAGACCGTTGAAATCGGTGCAGCGAAATTAACCCTAAGCGGGATCTTAGTGCAAGAGCCGGATACGGGGCTGGCATTTTTAGCGATGGCGCCGCGTATATTAATGAATGTCGCTGATTTGCCTGCAACGCAAGTATTAGATTTAGGATCACGGGTAGAATACCGATTTTTAGTAAGCGGCGAGAAATCAGCGGTGCAACGATTAGCCGCAGAAATTAAGCCTGAGCTGAGTCCGCAGCAAACAGTCACCGATAATATGACGACACACCCTGAAATGGTGCAGCCGATAGATCAACTGTTGCAGTTTCTCACTTTAAGCGCGTTAATTATTTTTGTGTTGGCCTGTCTTGCGATAGCGCTTGCAACGCGTACCTATGCGCAAAAACAAACCGATAGTACCGCGATTTTACGCTGCCTAGGCGCAAGCCGACGCCAGATGCAAATCGTGTATTTAAGTAGTCTACTTGGTTTAAGTCTGATGGCCTCATTCATCGCGTGCTTTTTTGGTTATGCGTTGGCAAAAGGGCTCATCCATTTTGCCGCCACACACTGGCAAGTCAATCTACCGCCCCCTGTGCTGAGTGAAACAATCATCATCGCATTCATTACCGGCATAGTGTTAGTGTTGGGTTTTGCGTGGCCTTGGCTATTGAATTTACAAAATGTTTCGCCCTTACGCGTGTTACAGCGGCAACTGCCCGCGCCGAGATTAGCAACCTATTGGATTTATGGCGGTATAGCCTTAGCTTTTACGGTCATTTGGAGTCTTTATCAAACGCCTAAGCTCACCTTCAGCATGTTATTTTTTATTGCACTGGCCCTATTAAGTTTTGCGCTGCTCACTTATGGGTTATTGCGCCTAGTGGGCTATTGGGGGCAGCGCTTGCCTATGCCCTGGCGTTTAGGAATATTGCATATCGCGCATGATACACGCAGCAGTCTTATGCAATTATGGGTGTTTTCTTTGGTGTTGACCATGGTCTTCTTTTTTCTTTTGGTGCGACAAGATTTTATTCATGCCTGGAAAGATAAATTCCCAAGTGATGCCCCCAATTATTTTGTGATTAATATTTTACCGGAGCAACTCTCCGGCGTTGAGCAATTTTTTGCAACCAAAGAGCAGCTTATTCCTAATTTTTATCCTATGGTGCGGGCGCGTTTAATCAAAATTAATGATCATGAGGTTTCAATCAATGATTATCCGATTGGGGATGTGCCGAATATGATTACGCGGGATTTAAATTTATCATTTAGTGATAAGTTATCGGCCACCCTAACAAAAGGCGAGGCGTGGGATTTGAGCGCTTATGATAGGGCTTTACTGTCGGTAGAAGCGAAAATGGCTAAAGATTTAGGGCTTAATCTGGGTGATAAGCTTACATTTCAGGCGGGCGCTGTGACCTTTACCGGAGAAATTGCCAATATTCGTCAAGTCGATTGGTACAGTATGCAGCCCAATTTTTATGTGATCACTACGCCAGGTTTAGTTATTGATTTGCCGCGCACGTATTTAGGCAGCTTTTATTTATCGTCCACCCATGAATCGTTATTAAATGAATTGATCACTGAGTTTCCCAATTTAACCGTGCTGGATGTGGATGCGATTATGAGCAGCCTGCGTGATTTAATTAACCAGGGTTTAAGCGTTATAGAAGTATTATTTTTTATGGTGATGCTGGCCTCACTTCTTGTGCTCATCGTGATTCAGCGCACGCAAGCGGATGCGCGGCAGTTTACCAGTGCGTTGTTGCGCACTTTAGGCGCCTCTAAAGGGCAATTAGCGCGCGGATTTTTAAGTGAATTTGCCGTAATGGGATTTTTATCAGGACTGATTGCTATAGTGCTCGCGCAATTAAGCGCGGTTATCGTCCAGGAAATACTGGCTTTGCCGTCGCAGTTTAATGGGTGGATTTTTATCACGGCGCCGCTCTTTGGTTTAGGGATTTATTTATTAGTGGGCTTATTATTCATGCATCATATGTTGCGATCCCCACCGGTATTATCCCTAGCGGAGCAAGCATAATGTTATTAGCGATCTTATCTAAACTAGCCGATGGCAAATTTCACTCGGGTGAACAGCTGGCTCAGGAATTAAATGTAAGTCGGGCCAGGATCTGGCAAGCAATGGGTGATTTGCGGATCCTGGGGTTGGAAATTGCTGCGGTGACGGGACGTGGTTATAAAATTTTTGAAAAGCTTGAACTGCTCGATCTTAATAGAATCATGGCTGCATTGCCTGAGAGCATACAAGTGAAACTGCCAACACCGCTTATCTATCTTGAAACCACCTCAACCAATTCGGTATTGCTGGAAGGTTTGCGGAAAAGGGAAGTTAAAAGTGGCACGGTATGTTTGGCCGAATTTCAATCGCAAGGTCGCGGGCGTTTAGGGCGGCAGTGGGCATCGCCACTAGGAAATATTTACTGCTCTATGGCCTGGCAATTTCAGCACAGCGCAGCGGGCTTAATGGGTTTAAGTTTAGTGATGGGGTTAGCCGTCGTTGCTGCCCTTAAAAAATCTGGGGCGCGAGATATGGGGCTTAAATGGCCGAATGATATTTATCATCATGGCAAAAAATTAGGCGGGATTTTAGTTGAAATTGCAGGCGATGCCTTAGGCCCGTGTGATGTGGTGATAGGCGTGGGGATTAATGTCTTACTGCCGCGTAATGTGATTATAGATCAAGCCTATACCGATTTATCTCAGGTTTTGCCGCAGAAAATTTCTCGCAATCTTTTGCTTTCGAATTTAATTGCTTCATTATATGAATATTTAACATTATTTAATCAAAAAGGCTTAAGTTATTTTTTACCGCAGTGGGATGAGTATGATATTTTACATCATCAGGCGGTACATATTATTGAGGAGCATCGCACGCTCTCTGGCGTCGTTGTGGGTGTTGATGCACAAGGTCAATTGCGGGTAAATGTGGCGGGCGTTGAGCATGTGTTAACGAGTGCCCGTGCCAGTGTGAGGTTGGTGTAGGGAAGTATTGAGTAGCAAAGGAAAGGCGTTCAGCGACGGTTTTGCCCCCTTTGTAAAGGGGGCCGGCCGTTTCGGCCGGGGGATTTTAGCGATCTTAATGCGCACAATGAATTTTATTAAAGCTTAACACTTACAACATTTAAAACAGAGTATGGATGTGATAACAGAGATCCAAAATCCCCCCGGACGAAGCGTCCGCCCCCCTTTACAAAGGGGGCAAGTTTTATCGTCGCGTCCCATTACCTGGGCAGATTTTTTTCGTCTTCACTTAAATTTTTAACAATAGGTGAATTATGCGTTGTCCTTGTTTATCACAACAGACTTATGAATTGTGTTGCGGGCCGTTTATTAATGGTACTGCACGGCCGCAAACGCCGGAGCAACTGATGCGCTCGCGTTATACTGCGTATACCCAAGCCAATATGGAATATATTGGTGCGACCATGCAAGGTCAGGCAGCAAAGGGGTTTGATCCTGAGCAAATGCGCCTGTGGGCGCAAAGTGTGGAATGGTTAGGCTTAGAGGTAATTCAAGCCCCTAAAGCGCAAGCTACGCGAGGCATCGTTGAATTTATTGCGCGGTATCGTCTTAATGGTGAAGTGCATCAAATCCATGAAGTCAGTGAATTTGCCCGCTTAAATGGCGGGACGCGCTGGTATTACATCACGGGTAAGGCGCCTAAAGTAGAACGAAATGCGCCTTGCCCGTGTGGCAGTGGGAAAAAATATAAGCGGTGTTGCGGTTTATCCAAATGACATTTCTATAGTATTTGATGATTTCGTTTCATAATCTAGGCAAGTCGGTATATTCTGCGTCGTGCCATAATTGTCTTTGAGTCTAGTGACTAGCGCTAATGTGTCATTATTAGGCAACCCTGCAATTAAGGCCTTATATTCCTCTTGTTTGTCTCTTTCGAATCTTACTATCGCATCTTTTACCGATGAAGAATAATAGAGCGGATCTTGCAAATGATTAATAAGCTTAAGTATGGCGTTTATTTTATTTTCTTTGGTGCCTTTTCCTATACTGGATTTTTCGGTTAACTCGTCTTCAAGCGTCTTCAAACGCTGCTGCAAACTCATGATCGCAGCATCACGCTCCCTGATTTGGGGAGGGGGCGTCTCATGCATTAAATTTTTCATCATATGATAGGTTCTTTTGCTGCCCCAAGCGAAAAATCCACCTTGGATCATTGCAGCATATTCTTTAGGATGTGATAGGGCATAGTTTTTTAATACCGTTTTAAAATTAAATTGGACACTAGGGGATGCATTAATCAGCGCCAATAAGGTTTGCAGATGCCCTTGTTTGGCTGACTTTACTTTCAGATCGTAGTAATTATAAAAACTCAGTGTGTTTGATTCTGCTTCTAAGGCTTGGAGACGCTGTTTGATAAAATGCATGACATAACATTGGCTGGCTGATCGTTTGGCTTGTTCTTTATTGAGATCAATTTCTACAGACATTCTACCCGTGGTCTTTGCGTTGTGGTTAATGCGCAGCGCAGTTTTCACGTCTTCATTTTTACTCAGATCTAGCGCGGTTTTACCACTAAGATTGAGAGCGCCAGTAGGAATACGCGTTTTAAGCATATTAACGATTTCTTTACGATTATATTTTGCTGCGATATGTAATGGGGTGTTGCCGTCTATATCGGAGGTGATGCTAACATTATTTTGTAATAAATAGGCGACCACTGAGGCAAACCCATAGCGCGCGGCGATATGCAGTAATGTTTCGCCTTGTTCATTGCTTTGGTTAAGAAATATTTTTCTTTTTCTGTCGTCTAAGAGATCTATAAAAAATTTCATGCATTCCAGGCAACCATAGCGCGCGGCATACTGCAAAGGTGTGTAAGAACGTTGGGTGAAAACTCCCGTGGAAACAGTGCGCGGTGTTGTTAAAAAAGCTTCGATAGCAGGGCGAGATAGGGTTAAAAAAAGACCTTCTTTCGTATCTGTGGCGGCACCTTTAATTGATGTGTTATTTTCATACGTAGACGTTTTAAAGTCATTCCATATTTCACGGATACCAGAAAAGTTTTGAGCCAGTAATTGTATCCAAAGTTGTTCGTAAAGCATTGGGGATGAACTTGGTGCAGCCATTTTGTAAACTCCAAAAATAATAACGATAGTGCTTACTAAATCGTCACCTATCACCAAATCTTTAAGTGTTAGGTCTAAATGCTGTTATTTGAATAACTTTAAAAAGGGGAAAGGTATTGCCTATCATCCCGCCTGCATCTTGCCCCCTTTGTAAAGGGGGCCGGCCGTTTCGGCCGGGGGGATTTTAGCGATGCCAAGCTGTACCACAAACATCCAAAAATCCCCCCGCCGAAGCGTCGGCCCCCTTTACAAAGGGGGCAGAACAACTGGCAGGACCCCTACAACAATTATATAATATTCAGAAATTTCATCCTCATTAGGTTAAGATGTTCATTATAAAGTCCGCGTTTATCATTTTAGGAGTCTTCATGTTATCTGCTTGCACCGAACAGGACATCACCTTAATTGCCGATCCGAAAGTTTTAAAAATCCCCGTGATCGAAAATCATGAACCGTGGGTGAATATACGTCACCAAACGCAAATCGCCATTGGCCCCTCTCCTGAAATCCCGAATAACACGGATTACACCCACATGCGCGCAACGGTGTATGAAAAATTACTCCAAGCACAAGCGTTATTACCCGAGGGTTTGCAATTGTGTTTATATGAAGCTTATCGCAGCTTAACGCTGCAACAACAATTATTTGAGACGCATTACGCGGATATCAAACATTTGCATCCCCATAAAACCGAAGAAGATATTTTTATTGAAACTACTAAACTCGTCTCTCCAGTGACTAATTTAGACGGCACAGAAAATATCCCGCCACACTCAACCGGTGCAGCCATTGATGTCTATTTACTCGATGAAAATGGACAAGCCGTAGATATGGGCATACACCCTAAAGAGTGGTTATTGGATCATGATGGTTCATTATCTCTAACCCATTCAACAGCCATTTCTTTAGAAGCCCAAAAAAATCGCCGCATCATGAGCGATGCGTTAACCGCGGTAGGCTTTGCAAATTATCCGACAGAATATTGGCATTGGTCTTATGGAGATCGGTATTGGGCGTATCAAACCGATCAAGATCACGCTATTTATGATAAGAAATAAGCGCGTTTTATTGAGCAGGCGCAATCAATAACGCTAAAATCACATCGCGGTCGCGAAATGGAATTTGGGTCGAAGTACCGGTTGCAGGATCAAATAGACTAAGCTCAGGCTCTGAGCCGCGTCCTGCGACTAACACCACATCATCAGGGCCTAATGCGGCAAGCGCGGCCGCTATGGCTTGTTTTCTATCTGGGATCACTGATACTTTATGCAGATAATCAGAAGTAATACCGCTTAGGATGTCGTTTAAGATCGCATCAATAGGTTCTAGCCGTTGATTATCACTCGTTAAATATACGCGATCGGCATGCTGCACGGCAATGTGTCCCATTACCGGTCGCTTGGTTTTATCGCGATTACCGCCGCAACCAAAAACCACTACTAATTTCCCTTTACAAAGAGGTTTAAGCGTTAATAACACTTGCTCCAAGGCTTCAGGTTTATGGGCAAAATCAACGATAATTTGTTTATGATGTTTAACTATTTTTTCCATGCGGCCATTTACAGCAGTAAGCTTAGTGATCCCGGAGGCAATTTTATCTGCAGGAAGATGGAGTAATTTAGCCATGCCCACCGCACCAAGAATATTTTCAGCGTTAAAATTACCTAATAAACTGGAATTGATGCTCACGCCTAACGCCTCGCCCCGAATTCCCTCAACACTTAAGCGTAATTCCGCTTGATCCCGCGAGAATTTGAGCTGCGCATACTGATCGCCCATTAACGACGCAATGATATCCGCCAGTCTTAACCCATAAGGATCGCGCACATTCACACAGGCATGAAACTTTTTCCCTGACTTTATCGCTAAATCGGCATACTCGGTAAACAAACGACTTTTAGTTAAAAAATAATCTTCCATAGTGGGGTGAAAATCTTGATGTTCCAGCGATAAATTAGTAAAAATTGCGCCATCAAATAATAAACCTTGGGTTCTTGCATGTTTAATGCCGTGAGACGACACTTCAACGATGACCGCATTGCAGCCGGCATCTAACATCGTGCGTAATAATTTACTCAATAATAATGGCCCAGGCGTCGTATTTTGTGAGGCCTGGATGATGTTGGCATACCGGTAATTTTCAGTGCCAATCACGCCGACTTTATAGCCTGCCTCAGTCAATATCGCTTCTAATAAATAAGTCGTCGTTGTTTTGCCGCACGTACCGGTGACACCTAAAAGTAATAATTTTTCCGAAGGATTACGGTAATAAAGACGCGCTAATTCTGCGGCATAATGCACGCCTTCGGGGGCTTTTATGTAAGAAAGATCGGAGCCTTCTAATAATGCGGCTGAACCTACAATGGCGCGCGCACCCCGTCTGATGGCTTCTTTCGCATAATGCAGCGCTTTATCTTGACCGCCGCCCGCCACATAAAGCGCGCCTTTTGTAATAAACCGAGTATCATCTTCAATCGCAGGGTAATCGTGTAACTGTTTGAGTAAATCCGTATATAACATTTAAATGACTCCCTAAATCATACGTCGATTTGTTTTAATTTTGCGACCGCTTGATACTTATTTTTTACGCCTAATTTTTTCAAGGCATTTTGAATATGAAAATGCACCGTCCGCGGCGTGATATTAATCATTTTTGCAAGCTCTTCTGCTAAAAAATTTTCCCCGGTTAATTGTAGGCATTGTAACTCGCGTGGGGTGAGGGCGAGCTGCTCGCTTTTCGATTTATGGCTGCGCAATAATTGTTTTAATTGTGCGTAGTAATAGTAGCCCATGCTATGAAATTCATGTAAATAAGGCTCAATATGCTCTAAACAGGATTCTCCCACCCGCTGATGGACGACAAGGACGGAAAAATCATCCGCAGGGCCATGGATAGGAAAACATATCCCCCGGTCTATCCCAAACTTCTGTGATTCTAGCCGTAGCGTGCGCTCTTTAGAGGTTTTGACTTGACTTGCTTGTTCATCCACTTGCCAGAAGAGTGGCGTTAATGCGTGCTTACTCCATTGTAAGGTTTGATCGCTGTCTTCGTAGTGATGAGCCAAATAATAGTCATGCCAGGGACGCAGCTGCGGGGAGGCAAAATCATACTGTATGGATCCTTTCGAGCTCGGATACTGCAAATAATAGGTAAACGCAAAACTCATGATCTGGTAATGCGTCATAAATTCGGTGAGTAGGGCGTCGATTTGAGGCAGCTTAGTTGCGCGTTTGAGCTTAAACATGAGTTGGGATGTTAACATTCTGGCCTCCGTAGGCCACTATACGCAAACGCTGAGAACCTGTCAATGTTGTCAGGATATACTTACTTAGTCCTTTAGTGCTTGCGGCTGTGCTGCCTTTTTTTCTTCAGCTCCAGTGTTTTGACTCAGCAGCGATAATAGCGCGCCCAAGAGGACTATGGCAACGCCTACGGTTTGCATAACCCCTAAGACTTCACCTAGAAACAATACGCCGACTAAGGCCACAAAAATAGGCTCTAATACGCCTAAAATAGCGGCTTTCTCTGAGTTGATGTATTGCAGCCCTTTTAATAAGAATAAAATCGGCAGCGCTGTAGAAATGATCCCTAGACCCAAGCTATGGACCCAAAATGCGGGCGCTGTAGGCATAAAAAATCCGTTGTGGGATAAAGCAAATATCAGGCAAAAAAAGCTACACCCTAAAGAGACCATTAGGGCCGCAAGCAAAGGGTGCAGCTGGTTATATTTTTTATTGGCCATAATATAAAACGCATACCCGCTCGCTGAAATAAGGCCTATGAATAAACTGAGGTAATTAAAGTTGAACTTAAGTTCTATCAATAATAATAGGCCGATCAAGATAAATAACACGGAAAAATAATAACGGGGGCTGATGTGATGCTTATAAATAAATCGATTGCACAAAATAACAATGGCAGGATAGGTAAAAAATATGACCATTGCGATCCCAGTACCCATTTGCTGACTGGCAGTAAAATAAAAAAACGTCGAGGAGCCGTAAAAAATAGCGCTTGCACTAAAAATCATCCCCATTGCGGGCCAGTGAATTTTCATTTCTTTTAGCTGTGGCAGCATAAAGAGTGCAATAAATAGGCTAGCAATGACAAATCGCCAAAATAACATATTGGCGATACTGGGTGAGTATTCTAGCGCTTGGGTGCCAAAATAACCGACTAAGCCGTAAAATAATCCGGATAAGATCACATAGATGATGCCTTTAATTTCTAAACGAGTATGTGCCATAACCTATGTACTTATCTGGGTGCGTGCCTTTAAGTGCTGTAAGTGTCTAAGCCTAGCATGAAATGGTGAGGAATATGAACAGGACTTACGAAAAATACGGCGGTTAGAGTATTTTTTGGCGATTTTGCGACAGCCATGAGCAAAAAAATACTGTAACCGCCGTATTTTTCGTAAGTCCTGATGAAAAATAACCCCGCACTGAGCGGGGTTATTTCTTTAGCAATGATTTATTCGGAAATACAATAGCCCTGGTATTGCTGGTATCGTAAGCTGGGGTATATGTTTGGAGCGATACACCAAATATCCGTATTCCATGTGGCATAAGTAGCGGGATCCATCATTTTTGTTACTGACAATCTTTGCGAACCGCGATCACCGGAGTATTCTTTACCCGTGTTGTCCTTATCAAAGTAGCCTTCGGTAGTCAGTACCCGGTTGGATGATTTTCCTTTATTACCCACCATACCGCGACCACCATCCTCGCCTTTTACATTGACTGGACCTGCTGCGTATACATAACTCATATTAATTTTGACATTATCATTATTGGGCGCATTGCCGATGAGGCCACCGGCATACTGGTCGCTTTCCAGTAATACATCGGTATAACTATTATTGATAATGGTGGGTGGGAGCCCCTCTTCAGCCCAATTGACTTCTGGAAAATGGCCAATTAATCCACCCGCATTATAACGTGCGTAGATTTTCCCGATGACAGCGGATTCTTCTATCCCCACTTGCCCGGATCCAGAGACTTGGCCTATTAAACCACCGGCGCCGCAGGAGTAGACCTCATTCAAATCATGATCGCAGGCTTTAGCATCAATACTAAGATTAGTCACACTGACTTGCTTGAATTGCGACCCAAGGTTAGTCACGCCGCTTCTAGGCCATTCTTGGCCCACAATACCGCCTGCATAATATTCTGAGCCTTGTAGCATCAAGGTGACGTTATGCAGAGCGATGTTGGAAAAATCAATATAAGAAGTGTAACCCACAAGGCCACCGG
Source organism: Gammaproteobacteria bacterium (assembly GCA_013289605.1). Taxonomy (GTDB): domain Bacteria; phylum Pseudomonadota; class Gammaproteobacteria; order JABCZS01; family JABCZS01; genus JABCZS01. Next base: position 22,744 of record JABCZS010000004.1, on the reverse strand, counting down.
TGGAAGGCTCAAATGCTATGGGGTGATTTCCCCCAGTATTATTGCCTGTTACGATCAGTCCTTTTACAGTAATATTTTCAAAAAGTGAATAGTCTGCCGAACCGGCAAGAAGTCCCCTATAGGTATTGGTATCACTGTAAACAGCGGCGTTAATAAAGTGCAGGTTTTTTATTTGAGTCGTTTTATCTGCATACAGGTAATTACCTAAAATTCTTTCAAATAATCCTGCATTTTTGCCAGAATTAGGCTCTGCATTAATCGTCAAATTGGAAATGGTATAACGCTCGCCATTGCCTTTATCCCCATCCAAAACGCCCAGAAAGTAAGGAATAGGGCGAAAATCAATACCGGAACAATCGATGTCTTGAGTGAACGTATAATAAGCAGTGGAATTGGTAGGAATATTTTGCAAATCCTGGCAACTGCTGATTTCTGCCGCCTGCGCAATGCCACAAAGCATTAAACAAGGAGTCAATAATAAAGAAAGCGGGGTGCGTGTCATGATGGCCTCATAAATGAAGTTAATTTAATCCATAAGGCGAGAAGTATATATTAACATTTGTTGACTATTCAAGTGACTTAATAATATAAACACTAATGATCAATTTTTTATAAATTTAATATTTTATGTAATGAATATATTGTTATTTTATTATATATGATTATATAATGATGAGTGACTCGTAAATGAATATGGGCTGAGTACAGTATGCAGAGATAAGATAATAATAAAGGGCACGGATGCCTGATCCATACCCTATTAGGCATGGAATCAGGTGATATTCAGTGGCAACAATTCGCTGGAACTTTATTCAAGAACGATTGTTGCCACTTTTATTTACATCGACATTCCGACGGCTAGGGCATGCAACACTGCACTAATGCGTATGGCGCTTTGGATTTGTGCAAGCGTTGCGTGTTCCGTTTTTAATTTTTCGGTATGTGCGTCCATGCACATGCCGCAGCCGTTGAGTGCAGAGAGGGCAAGGGCAGCGAGCTCAAAATCTATGGGCGCGATACCATGACTGGCTAAACCACTCATGCGTAGCATGGGATTTAGCGTGTTAAAGCTTTTATCTTGCACCAAATGGGTAAAACGATAATAGACATTATTCATGGCCATGAGTGAAGCGCAAATTTTTGCTGCGTGCACCTGCGGGTCACTCAGTTGTTCCGCAAAATAATCCTGAATGGCTGCAATTAAGCTTTGATTGCGTAGACCGTAACTGCACGCTAAAGCAATCAATGCAATTTGCTCAGGCGCTAAAACATGATCTTCGCTCATGATGATGCGCTCGATATTTATTTTGGTATCTTTTAAGGCATCGGGTAATTGATTTTTTATTGTTTCTAACATGATGAGCTCCTTTAAGCGAGAGTAAGTTGTGAGTTAAGTGTTTGTTGACCTTTTTCCCAATTACACGGGCATAATTCATCCGTTTGTAGGGCGTCCAAGACACGTAATACCTCTTTGGGATTGCGCCCTACGTTATTGTCTGTGACCATGGCAAAGCGGATCACATGAGTCGGATCGACAATAAACGTGGCGCGTTGGGCAACGCCTGTTTTGGGATCTAAAATGCCCAGCGCATTTGAGAGTTGTCGTGTGGTATCGGCAAGCATAGGAAAGGGTAAACTCTGCAGACTTTTTTCTTGCCGTTTCCAGGCTAAATGCACATATTCAGAATCTACACTCGTGCCTAAGACTTGGGTCTGTCTATCAAAAAATTGATTGTTTAATTTGCCAAATTCAGCAATTTCGGTGGGGCAGACAAAGGTAAAATCTAGCGGCCAGAAAAAATAGATTTTCCATAAACCGTTAAAACTCTGATCTGAAATATCAATAAACTGCTCGCTAGGACCTGCCTCCACCGCTTTTAATTGAAATGCGGGGAATGTGTCATTAATTGTTAACATATGCTTCTCCTTAATAAAATGGGCTGATAAGAGAAGCATATCGGTTAAGTGGGGTATTTAAAAATTGATTGTATGGATGATAATAATAGGTTTTGACTATCGAAAATGGGAGTTGAGTGTTGTCACATAAGACTATTCTAAACGCGCACTCGTCAAAGTGATTTTTACGCTAGATAGCGCTTTGGACACCGGGCAATTGAGCTTTACTTGTTGGGCGATATCTAAAAATTGTGTTTCGCTGATATTCGGGACTTTTGCGATGACATCCAGCGTAATTTCAGTGATGGCAAAGCCGCCGGGGACGGTATCCAGGCGCACACGGGCATTGGTGACGACAGAATGAGCAACATAGCCGGCTTGCTCTAGCGTTGCCGCAAGCGCCATGGAGAAACAACTGGCATGCGCCGCAGCGATGAGCTCTTCAGGATTGGTCCCGTGTTCGCCTTCACCAAAGCGACTTTGAAAGGAATAAGGTGCAGACCATGCGCCTTGTCCTACTTCAAAGGTGCCTTTACCTTCTTTTAAAGTGCCTTCCCAAATTGCATTCGCTTTTCTAATGACCATGATTATTCCTTAATTTAAGTGAATTATACAGAGTATATACAGTACAAAGAATTTGGCACTGAAGTAAAGCTGAATCTACTACACAAATAGTCTGTAAAGAGGGTTGGCTGTAGGAGCGGGGAGAACGATAAGACTTGCCCCCTTTGTAAAGGGGGTCGGACGCTTCGTCCGGGGGGATTTTAGCGATCTTAATGCGCATAATGAATTTTATTAAAGCATAACACTTACAAAATTGAAATATGAGAGTATTGATG
>JABCZS010000004.1:0-19909 GCA_013289605.1 Gammaproteobacteria bacterium | reverse complement strand
ACGCTTCGTCCGGGGGGATTTTAGCGATCTTAATGCGCATAATGAATTTTATTAAAGCATAACACTTACAAAATTGAAATATGAGAGTATTGATGCCATAACAGAGATCCAAAAATCCCCCCGGACGAAGCGTCCGACCCCCTTTACAAAGGGGGCAAGTCCCATCGTTCTCCCCGCTTTTGCGGCCAACCTCTTTCAGAAGGGGTGGGTTAAGTATTTGGAATGGTGACGGGTATAGGCGAACGAAGATTTGATTGCACCTTATCTGCATTTTTGCCATGATACAAGCCTATTTTAAGAGCGAGTTTATATGCCTGTCTCCATCAAAGAAAAATCAGTGATCGTAGCCCTTTCGAGTTTATATGCGCTACGCATGTTGGGATTATTTTTAATTTACCCGGTACTTGCAATTTATGCGCAGCAAATGCCGCATAGCACGCCGTTTTTAATTGGTCTCACCATGGGAGTGTATGGGTTAAGTCAGGCATTACTGCAAATCCCTTTTGGCCGATTATCCGATAAATTTGGCCGTAAACCCTTAATTATTATTGGATTAGTTCTTTTTGCGTTAGGCAGTATCGTTGCAGCGCTGAGTACCGATATTTACGGTTTAATTTTCGGGCGTTTTCTTCAAGGGACAGGGGCGATATCTGCGGTCATTACCGCCTTGTTAACTGATTTATTAGCGCCAGATAAACGCGCTAAAGCCATGGCTATTGTAGGACTCTCGATAGGGTTGACGTTTGGTTTATCTTTAATCTTGGCGCCGCCTTTAAGCGCCTGGTTTGGGTTAAGCGGTTTGTTTTGGCTAATCGTGGTGTTGAATGTGCTAGCCATAGGAATTTTAATTTATGTGGTCCCGACGCCTGCGCACTGCAAACAAGCGCTTCCCCCGGGGCAGTGGCGAGAAGTTTTTGCGAATTCACAATTGTGGCATTTAAATATAAGTGTTTTTTTCCTACATACGTTATTGACGACTTTATTCATTTGGATGCCAACGCAATTGCATCACTTAGCAAGCCATTGGTATCAACAATCCATTATTTATTTTCTGCTGTTGGTGGCTTCCTATGCGATCATGATGCCCCTGCTGATGTATGCGGAAAAACATTACCGCCAAAAGCAATTGGTGCAAGGCAGTATTTTATTTTTTGCCGGTGTATTAGCGTATTTTGCCCTAATGCCGCACACTTTATTCCACCTGGTGTTAAGTTTATTATTATTTTTAATTCCCTTTAATTTGTTAGAAGCAACACTTCCTTCGTGGGTCTCACGCATCGTTCCGCAGCAGATTAAAGGCGCAGCATTAGGCCTGTATGCGACCTCACAATTTTTAGGTATTTTTGTCGGCGGTGTGGGCAGTGGTATATTGCTTAAATATTTTTCTTTATCAATAGTATTGTGGAGTAATGTGGGTCTCATGTTAATATGGTGGCTCTTGATGCTTAGGTTAAAGCCACTGCCCCGAGCACATAAGGAATAAACAAAAATAAAGGAGAGTCAACATGGCAAGAGGTATTAATAAAGTCATATTAATAGGAAATTTAGGTGCGGATCCTGAAGTCCGGCATATGCCCAATGGGGGTGCAGTGACGACATTGAGCCTGGCTACTTCCGAATCTTGGAAAGATAAAGAAAGTGGCCAAATGACCGAACGCACGGAATGGCACCGTGTCGTGATGTATCAGCGTTTAGCAGAAATTGCAGGCGAATATTTGCGTAAAGGATCAAAAGTCTATATCGAAGGCAGTTTGCGGACCCGTAAATGGGCTGATAAAGCAGGTCAAGATCGGTATACCACAGAAATCATTGCCAGCAACATGCAAATGTTAGACAGCCGTGGTGGGCAAATGGCACCAGACTATGAATCAGCTCCCCCCGCATTTGATCAAATGCCATCGGGTAGCGGCGTAGGCTTAGCCAGTGGCGCAATGGCTGGAGCCGCTGCAGCCATGGCTGTTACCACCAGCGGGCATGATGATTTCGACGATGAAATCCCTTTTTAATGCTTAGGCGTTTAACCTGTGTTTGCCACAGTTTTTACACAACTGTGGCATTTTGAGTGTAATGTATGCCTTATACTTCTCTTTCAAATGTGTCATCGCACACGCTTGCACGCAATATTTTTGTGGGCATGGTGTTGGGTGTGATCCTAGGTTTAATAGTGCATGAATTACCCCAACCGGAAATGGCGTGGGCCCATACCTATATTACCCAAGGCATCCTCTCTTTAGGGGCATTGTTATTTATCACTTCAATTAAGATCATTGTCGTACCCATGATCGCAGTGTCATTAATGTATGCCATGACGCGCTTAGGCCGCGGCCGACATATCGGGCGTTTAGGATTTAAAACCATTAGCCTCTATTTATTCACATCGCTCTTGGCGATAGGTTTAGCGATGTTTTTCGCCACCGTGTTTAAATTGGGAATGGGCTTGGAAATTCCCGCAGAACTTTTACAGGAAAAACCCTTAGGCCCGACGCTAGAACAATGGGTCACTCAATTTATCCCCAAATCGGTATTAGACATGTTAATGGGACGTCAGTTAATCAGTTTAATTGCAGTCTCGCTTATCGTAGGTTTTGCCATCAATTATATGGGAAAAGTGGGGGCGCAGCTTGCGCAAAAAATAGAAAAGCTTAATGAAATTATTTTACACATTTTAATGGTGATGATACGTTTCACCCCTTTCGGTGTATTTTGTTTAACTGCGCAGTCGTTTGCTTATTCCGGTGTAGGCATGGTAGGGATTTTAGTCAAATATATGCTGGTGATGTTGTTTGTGCTGTTTTTACATGTGGCGCTCACCTCGACATTATTATTGCGCATGATGGCCGGTCTAAACATTAAACTATTTTTTCAGAAGATGTCCACGGCGATGCTTATGGCGTTTAGTACGACCAGCAGCAATATGGCACTCCCCGTGAGCATCGAGACCGTGCATAAAAAACTTGGGGTATCTAAGCCTCTTGCTTCATTTGCAATGCCACTCGGGGCCACTTTAAATATGGATGGCGGCGCGGTGTTGCAAGGCATGGCGACTATTTTTATTGCGAATTATTACGGCGTTGATTTTTCTGCATTAGATTATTTGATGGTGGTTTTGGCAGCATTGATTGCAACAATCGGTACGGCAGGCGTGCCCAGTGTCGGACCGGTGATGTTGGTATTTGTGCTGCAATGGGTAGGCTTACCCTTAGAAGGGGTAGGATTAATTTTAGGCGTGGATAAGTTTCTGGAAATGTTTCGAACCACAGTTAATATTACCGGGGACGCCATGGTGGCTTGTGTGGTTGCAAAATCTGAACAAGAGTTAGATCTAGCGGTTTATAATGCGCCAGCAAGGGAATAGTTCAGTATGTTACAACATCTATTAATGATTGCGCCGCTACTCATTATGGTCGTCATAGGGTTTATTGCGCAGCGTCTTTATCAACTGCAATCCAGAACATTAGCGGCATTAGCCATTTATATTTTAAGCCCTGCAGTCGTATTTTTAGGCATTACTGGCGAGAATATCCCTTTAAATATTTTATATTTACCACCGGCTGTGCTGATTATGGGGATCGTTATTTGTTTGTTCAGCTACTTTTGTGCAGGCTTTATTTGGCATGATGCGCGCCAACAAATGGTGGGTTTTGCTTCAGGTACTGCAAATAGCAGTTATTTTGGGATCCCCGTGTGTGGTGCGATATTAGGCCCAGAAGGTGTACCGGTCGCAGTTATGTTTGCATTAGGCCAAACCTTATTTGAAGCCACCCTGGGGTATTATTTAGCCGCGCGGGGTCAAGGCAGTGTTAAACAATCCTTGATTAAATTGGTGAAACTGCCGGTATTATATGCCTTGCTGATTGCTTTAGTGCTACGTGTGCAGGAGTGGGCGATGCCCGTTGTGGCACTAGAGACGCTGGTATTACTAGAAAGTGCATTCACACCTATAGGGATGATGTTAATTGGTGTGGGCTTAGCGGAGTCTAAGCTGCGGGGCCGGCCCGATGTGCGTTTTATGGGCGCGGTGTTATTTGCTAAATTCTTTTTATGGATGTTAGTGACTATCGCTGTGATTTGGCTTGATACGCACTACTTGCATTGGTTTAACCCTTTAATTCACAAGGTCATGTTACTGCAGGCCGTAGCCCCGGTTGCGGTCAGCACCGTGGCGTATTCAGCGCAATTCAAGCTATTTCCCGAGAAAATGGCGATGACGGTGGTGCTGAGTCTGTTTGTGGCAGTAATGATGTTATGGGTAGTGATCACCTATTTTGCGATATAGCGGAATACCCCCATTGCGCCGAGTCCATAAAAGCACTATGATACAAAACAGCATTGATTGTGATAGACAATGACTGATTGACGTTTAACGACATGACATTAAGGACTTGATCCATGAGACAAGTACCCCCGTGCTACCTTATTATTGGTAGTGGTCGTATGGCTCGCCATATGGCGCATTACTTCGACCTTCTTGGTCTTCCATACCACCGTTTTGCGCGGAAAACCCATGATTTCGCTCTACTGCCGCAATTATTGCAAAAGACCACCCATGTGCTTATTTTATTGCGTGATGATGCCATTGAAGATTTTATTACTGAGCATTTAACCGCGTGCACTCATACTTTGCTGCATTTTTCAGGCAGCTTAACCACGCCTCTTGCCGTGGGCGCCCATTTTTTAGTGAGTTTTAGCACGACACTCCATCCGCTAGCAACCTATCGTCAGGCCTGGTTTATTTTGGATACCGAGGATAAAACCCTGGCTGATCTATTACCCGGATTACCCAATGACTCGATTGCAATTCCAAAGCAAGCCAAAGCCTTGTATCACAGCTTGTGCGTATTAAGCGGTAATTTTACCTGCTTGTTATGGCAAAAATTTTATACCAGCTTGCAACAAAACTGGCACATCCCTAAAGAAGCAGCCGATCTGTATTTAAAACTCATCATGACTAATATTATGGCCGATCCGCAGCAGGCGTTAACGGGGCCTTTAGTCAGGGGAGATCAAAAAACAATAGCCGCAAATATACAAGCGTTAAATGGCGATCCGTTCCAACAGGTTTATCAGGCCTTTGTAGCAGCATATCAACAACAGGAGTCGAAATGAATATCGCACAACTTAAAAAAATGAAACAAGATCAGCAAAAAATTACTATGGTGACCTGCTACGATTATTGTTTCGCACAGTTATTAAAAGACACACCCATCGATTGCATTTTAGTCGGTGATTCAGCCGCCATGACCATGCATGGTCATGATAATACCTTGCCAGCGGATATCGACATGATGGTTGCTCATATACGATCTGTTGCAACCGCAAAACCTCCACAATTGATAGTCGGCGATATGCCATTTTTATCGTACCGCATTGATATTCCAACCACGATGCGCCATGCACTGACGTTTATGCAAGCCGGCGCGCAGGCGATTAAAATTGAAGGCGTCGACGGACATGAAGAAGCGATAGCTTATATGGTGCAATCCGGCATTCCGGTAATGGGCCATTTAGGGTTAACGCCGCAAGCGATACATCAATTAAGTGGTTTTAAAGTGCAAGGCCGAAGTGAATCCCAAGGTGAGTTGATTTTAAAACAAGCGCGTACCTTAGAGGCGTTAGGCTGTTTTGCGTTGGTATTAGAATGTATTCCCGCAATGCTGGCACAAGAAATCACGGCGCAATTAACAATTCCCACTATCGGCATAGGCGCAGGCAGCGCAACCGACGGTCAAGTGTTAGTCCTGCATGATTTATTAGGCTTGCAAACGCAGTTTAAACCAAAATTTTTAAAACAATATTTAAACGGTGCGCAATTAGTTCAAAATGCTTTAAATGATTATGTTAAAGAAGTCAAACAAGGCGACTTTCCTTCCCCTGAATATGAGTATTAAAAAATGACCCAAATTATTCGCGATTTAACTACTTGGCAAACCTTTCGAAATAAAATTCCACAAGCTTCGAGCCTCGGCTTTGTTCCGACCATGGGTAATTTGCATGCGGGACACGCGAGCCTGTTACGCCAGTCTGTGCAGGAAAATACCCAAACGGTATTGAGTATTTTTGTTAATCCTACGCAGTTTAACGATCAAAATGATTTAGCCCACTATCCGCGCACGGAAGAGCAAGATGTAGCGATGGCACGCGATTTAAAGGTGGATGCCGTACTCATCCCCAGTGTGGATCTGATGTACCCACAAGGTTATCGTTATCAAGTGCAAGAAAATAATATCAGCCAATATTTAGAAGGTGAAATGCGCCCCGGACATTTTAGCGGCATGCTGACCGTAGTATTAAAATTATTACAATTAGTGAGGGCTACGCACGCTTATTTTGGTGAAAAAGATTATCAGCAATTATTGCTGGTGCAAGGTTTGGTACAAGATTTTTTTATAGACACAAAAATCATGGCTTGTCCTATTGTCCGCATGCCTGAAGGGTTGCCCTTGAGTTCACGCAATAGTCGTTTGAGTGCTGAGGATCTAAAGCAGGCCAGTGTGTTTTCAAAGATACTCCAACAACACCTTCCGATTCCTGAAATCAAACAGCAATTGACCGAGCAAGGCTTTACCGTCGAGTACGTAGAAGAAAAATTCAACCGCCGCCTGGGGGCTGTTAAATTTAAAAATGTGAGATTGATAGATAATGTGTAATTAATTGGGATAACGTTAACGTATGAGTTTAATCGTGACATCGAGAGGTAATTTTGCCCATACTTTATCTGCAGTCACTATAGTTTGCTTATTTATTAGTCCTAAGGCTAGGCAAGCGCGGTCTGCAAATGATAAACCTAAATGCTTGGTATTTTCTCTAAGAAATGCTGCTTGATAGATTTGGCTTTTTTCAAAAGGAATGATTGTTTGCAAAAGATCTTTGAGTATTAATGTGACATCGCTGGCAGGAATACCCGTTTTATGCAAAATAGTGGCTACTTCAGAGACATTCACTGCGGACATGATGACATTAGGGAAATACGCTTTGACTACTTCAGCTCCTTTTTCTTGATTAATCAGTGCTAATAATGCGGATGCATCTAAAATAACCGAAACATTGGCTTTATTCATCATTGGCTTCTTGTTTGCGTAGTTGTATTAATTCTTCAGATAATACCAGGTTATCTTTATTATATTTCTTTACAATTTTTTGTGCGCGAGCAATCGCGTGATCAATACTAAACAGGCGTATCTCCCCTTCATGTAATTGCATGATGAGCTCTTCTCCTGGATGAAGTGAGAGTGCTTTACGATAGCTCATAGGTATAAGCACTCGACCTGCCTTATCAATAGCGGTATGAAATTCGTGCATGGTATAAACCCTAATTTATGGCATTTATTTAAAAACTACCATTAATTTTGATAAATGTCAAATAAATGCTCTCATATCCATAAATGCTGTTGACAATATCAAGTAGCACGGTAGAATATACTCTCTCCACGGGTCTGTAGCTCAGCTGGTTAGAGCGCACCCCTGATAAGGGTGAGGCCGGTGGTTCGAGTCCACCCAGACCCAGATTTATCCCAATTTTTTGGGGCCATAGCTCAACTGGGAGAGCGCCTGCCTTGCACGCAGGAGGTTGGCGGTTCGATCCCGCCTGGCTCCATTTCTGTTGAAGTTCATCTTCATTCATTTAAACTCAAAAATCAAGAAAAAGTACCTACAAATCAGATTGTTACAAATCAGTTGGTAGACTATTGCTGTTTGTCCTTGTTCATTAATAAACTTAGTGGTGCGCTGGAAGCCAAGGCATTTTGCTCCCCCAGTGCTCCCCCAAAATGAGTAATGAGCAATGAAGGTAATTTTTACAGACAAATTTATACTGACAGCTAAAATCCCCCTCACAGGCAGAGTTGAACATTACGATCAGAGAGCCAAGGGACTTTGTTTACGTATCACTCCTAATGGCAAAAGGACATTTTCGTTCATATACCGTGAGGAGGGAGATAAAACTCAGCATAGGAAAACACTAGGTGAATACCCATATTTAAGCTTGGCAGATGCTAGAAAATCAGCCATCGCTATGCAAAATCGATTGCACCAAGGATTGGTGGTAATTGAAAAAAAACAGGTGGTTACTTTTGAAGAAGTCGCAAATCTTTATTGGGAAAAAGAGCTTAAACATATTAAAACCTGCGATGAGGAATGGCGCAGACTTAGGAAAGATGCCATCCCTACTTGGCGTAAGAAAGCAATTTCAGCAATTACTGTCCAAGACGTCTCTAAGCTACTAAGCAGTGTACGAGAAAGGGTACAGTCAACACAACAGTCTAGATCAAACATTGCAAGCCAACATGGAGTTCCCGCCGCTAATCGTCTGCAAACCAGACTCTCGCGCTTATTTCGATTTGCATGCGAACAAGGTTTATGCGAAGACGTACCTACAGAAAGAATTGTACGTAAAAAAGAAGGCAGTCGTGATCGCGTACTAACAGCAAAAGAAATTAAACAATTTTGGCAACTTTGTACACAAAGTCTTATTGATGAAAAAACAAAAACCGCATTGAAACTTATTTTATTACTTGGCCAGCGTCCAGGTGAAATTTGCTGTATGCGCTGGGAAGATATCAATTGGGAGCAAGCAACTTGGTTGAACGTGACAAGTAAAACTGGTGAAAAAAATACAGTACCATTACCACCTACAGCAATAACTTTATTAGAGCCTTTGCGCGCTACAAAAAAATTGGTTAAACAAACTACTGACTATGTTTTTCAATCAGATAATACTGCTGGACATTTAAAACGTAACTCTATTACGCAAGCGCTTCGCCGCTGTAGTAGCAAAATCACGAAGCTTGATAAATTCACCCCACACGATCTACGACGCACTATGCGCTCTATGTTGGCAGAGCTCGGAGTGAAGCGCGATATTGCCGAGCGTATTATCAGTCATCGCATGAGAGGTGTTGAAAGTGTATATGATCGCTATGACTATTTAATTGAAAAAAGAGAGGCGATAACATTATGGGATTCTGTTTTACATAAAATCATACAGACCTCTGATCAAGAATTAATGGGAGATGCTTGGCATCAGATCGTACAAAGCTGTAAAAACCAACAATTTGTTGCCAAAGCGCATCAGATATTAAATCAGATGAATTTGCGTCACAATATGGAGCAGCATGTTCATTTCAATCAAGACACTTTGATAAATTTGATTGCAGCAATGCCTATAACATCGTTAATGGATTAAAAACAGCAGTCTCATTTTAAATTGAAATGACGGGCTTACATCTTGTCTGTGTGCAACGCATTGTGCATATTTTTACTTTTACATGCTTGTGCATATCTTTAGTTTATATAAATCATTTAAAAATCAATTGGTTATAGCCATCTAGTTTGTGTGCATACCCATATGTTTGCACATCTATAAAAATAAAATTTCTTAATATTTATCAATGAGTTATGAGTGCTATGCAAGTGCCTTTTACTATACATAGGGAGAAGTAATTTCTCCCTATGTAAAAAGGCACATAAAATCTTCACAACCAATTAAAAGCACAGTTATAAAAAAAGTGACATAAACTGTCAATTATTTAAATTTTACAATGCTGAATGAACATTGTGTATGTGGTAAACTCTTAGGCTAATTTGTTGCGTTTCTCGCAACAAATTAGCCGTTAACCACAAATGCCTTGTAATTGTGCTTGGAGTTGAAATGGAAAATAATAAATTCAATGTTGGCGACAGAGCATTAGTATATCCACGAATGTCTGATAATGGAGAATTGCAGCCATTTGTATCTTTCCTCTCTGATATACAGTGGTTTTGTCAAGGAGCCTTTTTTAATCCAAATTCTTATCCATCTATCAGTATGGATTTAGTTGAAGCTTGTGCAAATAGAATTGCCACCCTTTATTACAGCATGACAAATTTTATTGAGTGGCATAGAAAAGACATGGACCAACTAAAAGAAGCATTGGTTAAAGACACACTTAAAGTTTTTGAAACTGATAAAGATATCGTTATAGCATTTTCCAGTCCTCAAGTTAACACTTATTTACAAAGCCTATTTTTTTCCTATATTGCATTACTGGATTCGTTTACTAAGCTTTCTGTTTTATTGATATCAGGTGGTAAAGAAAGGAAATTCAATAAAGGATATCGTCAAGAAAAACTCAGTGGGAAAACTCAAAAAACAGCAGGTGCTGAATATATTATGTGGCTTGAAGAGCAAGTTAAGTATATAGAATTTGCCAACAAATCATTGGGTAATGATCAGCTGAAAAATTTAAAAGAAAAAATAAATAAATTGGTTGAGCTTAATAATAAATTTTCAGGATTTTTTACTGAAGTAGCAAGCATTCGAAATAATTTTGGGCATTATCATAGAGAAGACGATTTCAAAGCCATGTTTACTATAATTTCCAAGCATGCAAAAAACCATGAAGATACCGAGGAAATTACACCGTGGCAGTTGAAGGGGAAAAATGATCTATTAAGTTATATCTTAAGCATGGATAAAAAAATCAGATGTTATTTAAAAGAATCTCTATTAACTATGCCGCTTGTGAGAATTGAGCATTTGGATCTTGATAGATCAATATTGAACGATTTGGAGGATTAAATGGTAAAAATAAACCTGGCTGAAAAATTTAATCTTTTTAATGATTACTGGTCCCCTAGAGTTGTTGGAGAGCTTAATGGCCAATACGTTAAGCTAGCAAAATTTAAAGGTGAATTTATATGGCATAGTCATGCTAATGAAGATGAATTGTTTTTTGTAGTAAAAGGCAAGCTAAAAATAGAATTTAGAGATAAGGTGGTCAATTTAGAAGAAGGTGAGTTCTATATTGTGCCCAAAGGTGTTGAGCATAAACCTTCTGCAGATGAAGAAGCGCATATCATGCTATTAGAGCCTAAATCGACCGAGCAGACAGGTGGTATTGAAAGCGATTTACTTGTCGATAAGCAGCCTTGGATTTAGATAAGCAATCAATACGACACCTAAGGGCCTGAATTTTCCCTTTACTCATCTTCTTCTGCTTCTTCAAAATAAGCCAACCTTTTTTCAGTGGCTAAATCGATTAGTTCAGGATTAGTAATACCTGTAAAATCGCGCAATAATAGCAAGATCTCATATACAAGCTCAAATGTTTTTGAGGCAATTATTATTTTCTCACCATCTAAATCATTTGTATTCACGTGACTTAAGATATTTTGATGCTGACAAAAGCAAAGCTTACCATGAATCAAATCACGCAAAAGTTGATTTATAGATAGATGATTTTTTTGAGCATACCGCTTAACTTGCTTGTATTCGGATTCACTGAGCCGTAATGATATTTGTACTTTTTTCATATTCCCTCCTTGTATTGGTAAGATAGAATAAAATCTGCCGTCGATGTGCGACAAAAGACATTTTTTTAATTGTAAAAATCCAGAAAAAATATGTTTTCTGGATGTCAAAAATAACTTTGAAAGTATTTTAGAGCTAATCAGGCAAAGCATTATAAGGCTCTGAAATATAATGATTAAAAGAAAAGTTGATGTCAAAATGAAATCATGCAAAAAAAAATGTGACATCAGTTTTTTAAATTTGACATCAATTTGATGTCAAAAAGATGTCAAATTGAAATCATCGCCAATCTTTATAAAACATGGAGTTTATCTATAAAAATCATTTAGTTATAATGTGAATCTAGTAGCAACCTTGTTGCGACAGGTGTGTATATTTTGGTTTTCTACAGCCGCGCGGTGAGCGCAAGTTTTTGGGGTTAATGATGGAGTTTAAATGCTCAGGGTATGGTGGATAAAAAATAGTCTATTTGGTATAAGTATGACACAGAATATCTCCGCTCTTCATCATATAAAGATTTCTTCAACCTAAAAAATTATCCAAATTCATTGTTTATGGGCTCAATACACCAACCATTCTTTTCAGCCAAAAGTGCAAGTTTCTTTTTTGCTTTTTTAAAGCCATTTTCATCTTTATAAGAGGGGACTCCAGTAATAATTGCATGTGCTTTATTTCCACGTGTAGGTGCAGCTTTAGGATCAAGTTGATGAGAAATATCAGGTGTATCAACAGATATTTCTCTGATGCTCAATGCATCTAAGGCAACCACTCCAGCACTTTCCGTCATTTTAGTAAGATGTGGATTATTGTCACGTAAAATGGCTCTATCAACTGAAGGTTCGAACTTGCGATCATTAAATGCAGCAGAGCTAAATTTTAATTTTCCGTCGACATAGCTATACAAATTTTTGTTAGGATTTATAGAACGATATAGCTGTTCTGTATCGTGAATATGTTCAATATTTGAATGTGTATTTTTAGCCATAAATTATATAATAAACCATTCCCATAAGGAACCGATGATGTTTTTATTAAGATCTAAATTGCCATCTTCCATATTATCGATATCATCATGTTTAACTTTGATATAAGTAATTTCAGTAGCGGATAGATAAATAGTCAAATCTTTTTCCTTTCCCCACCATTCTAGTAATACTTCGCCATCAGAACTTGCAGTAATATTAGGAGATAGCCAAGCGCATTGAAGCTGTTCAGTAAACTCAAAGAGTTCTTTTATAAATTGTTCAGCTTTTTTAATCGCTTTTGCATTGGGTTTATTCGCATTATAATCATCCCAATTAGCATGCCAGGTTTTCATGTCATCCAATTTAGCATAAACTTGCTTCAGTTTGCCTCGATCGATTTTTATTAATTCCGCATCAAATTGACCAGCTACTTTATTGTTTGCTTGACCAGGTGTGGAACGGGCAAAGCTCGTCAAATATGGAGGAAATTCAAAACGAGTAAGAGCGGCTGTGGCTAATCTTGTCATGAAAAAAGTTCCCTTGTTTTATCCGTTATACTTTCTTCAAAAATAATATTTTTTTGTTTTCTTAAAAGCTCGATTCTTTCCCATAGTTCTTTATCATTGGGTTTAAAATTCTTTAGATCGAAGACATCGATGTCTAATAAAATGGAGGTATAGCCTGGGCTAGGTGGATTTGTTGCAGTTTGATTTAAAATGGCTATCCCACCTTCTGATTGTGGAATTTGCACTTGCATGAAAAGAGCTGAAAGATCAGCGGTATTATTTTTGAAAACGTGAGGGTAAGTATTAAAATACTCTTCAAGATTAAATTTTGATGCAGGAATATCAATACGATTAATATATCTTAAGGCAACCCTGCTGACTCTTATAGGAGCTAATTCTTCACAATATATTTTCCAAATACGATTTGCTTCTGCATGGAAATCTTCCCAATTTTTATAGTTTTCAAGGATATTAAATGTAAAACCATTATTTTTTATTTGCGCAATAAATTTCCCATCAGCCGCAGAAAGTTTATAGCCTATATTTTGATGAGCGGTTGATACAGTTGTGTGTTGCTTTTCCAAACGAATTGTTGTGGTATTGTTATCAATCGCTTCTTCACGAGGATAATCATTTTTAATTAGTTTATTAACTTTAGATAAGTCTGTCCTTTCTGGGAGAATGACTCTCAAGTCTATAGACGCTTCGATAATAGGTGCTTTATTATAAGTCATATTTGTACATTAACGTATTTAAAATTAGGAATAGGGGCTTATGATAAATGTAGTATACCAAAGCACTGAGCTCTAGGAAAGAAAGCTTAAACCCTAATCATTAAAATGAACCTACCTTCTCCTTATCGGTAAGACCAAACTTTTAAAAAAGGAGTGATAGATCAAAAATTTATTAAACCTGCTGATACAAAATATCCTAGAGCAGGATATATACCATTTTGGGCTTAAATGTTTTGACTGGGTTTTGACTCTATAAGGTATTTTTAGAAGATAAATATTTATAAACATATAAAAATCAATAAGTTAAAAAATAATATTTTTTGACTGGGTTTTGATTGTATCCATAATAGGTAAGAATAAGTGGATAAATGATTATGCTGACAGTGTCGGCATAATTTGCTCCCCCTGTGCTCCCCCAAGGAAATTTTTCGCTTAATAAATTTGAGTATTAATCATAGTCCTTACAATATCGGGTAATGTTTTTCTCGGCTTTCTTGACCATGGATTTAATTTTTATATTCATAAAAAACAAACGATTAGTATTTTTTCTTGACTGAAAATTAGCGATATGAGAGTATTTTCTTAGGTAAAACAAGGACAATCACCCTTTGATTTTTGATACCAAAAAGGATTAATAACCACCTGCCTTGCACGCAGGAGGTTGGCGGTTCGATCCCGCCTGGCTCCATTTCTGTTAAAGTTCATCCTCGTTCATTTAAGTCCAAAAATAATTAAAAATTATTATATTTTAATAAGTTACAAATCAAGTTGTAATTTGTGATCGTTCGTCCTCGTTCATTAATGAACGAGGTGGTTCGTTGGAAGCCAGAGCAATTTGCTCCCCTAGTGCTCCCCCAAAATGCGTAATGCGTAATGAAGATAATCTCTACAGACAAATTTATACAGACAGGTAAAAACCTCTAACAGGCAGGGTTGAAAATTATGATACAAAAGCAAAGGGGGCTATGCCAATGTATTGAGGGGAATAATATGCGGGCTTCCTCAATGCAAGAAAGTTTACTAAGTTACATTTTGGCTATAGGGTTGAATTGTTTATCTATCCTTAAGCATTGAGCTATATCATTACAAAGCATTACTTGATCAGTGATTTTTGACCCGTTGCTATTAGGGATGTCAGGAGAAAAGGTTTTTCCAGTTTCAACAAAACCGTGTTTACGGTAAAAATCTATAGCTTTTTTATTTTTTGTATTTGTTGCAAGTTCTATTTTATTGTATCCATATGCTAGGGCATGATTTAAACATGCACGTAATAGCGCAGATCCTATCATTTTCCCCTGATAATCTTTCAGCAAATAGATTTTATCAAGCGTTGCAATTTCGCTGTGGTTAAATATAATTTTGGCATATCCTGCTATTTTTTGAGAGGCTTCATCTTTTACAATAAAATATAATACTTTTTTAGAAATAATTTCTTCAGGAAAAATTTTCCCCCTGAACTCTTTTCCAAACCTCAATTCTACCAATTTTTCTCTATCGCCAGGATCCCTATCTGAATGTTCATAACTTTCAGCCATTTGCATATATGTTTTCTTCGCTACATCTGCTATTTGATTCACATCTTTAATAGATGCTAAAGATATCTTAATATTTTGCAATCGAATGGTTTTAGGTGGATACAAAAAACAAGCCGTCATAGTGTCTAATCCATGTTATATTAAATGCTGATACTCATTATTGTCACAGGATGATTCAAATAATTATCCATGCCAATTGTTTCCCAGCCTAATCTTTTATACCAATGTGTAAGTTCTGCATCAAATGCAAGTAAATAAAGTTTGTCATATCCTAAATTTTTAGCTTGCTGTTTGATAATATTAATAAGCGCTTCTCCAATTTTACAATTACGATAAGCCGGGGAAACCACCAAACTACCTAACCATGGTGTTAAATTGGATTGCAAACCATCATTTTCACGTAATGAAGCCATGCCGATTGGTTTTTCCTCATATAATGCTACAAACGTCATCGGCATTTGATTTTGGTTTAAGTGTTTTAGTAAATTTTCCTGAGCCGATTCTACTGTTGCATTGGGGTTCCAATGTCGACTAAGCTCTTCATACCAAAGTTTGGATAAAACTAAAATATATTCTTGACATTCGGCTAATGGTCTAAAATTTACTTTTTCTATATTAATATTCATATTGAAATAATCTCATCTTAGAGGAAACCCTTTTTTAAGGTGTTCACATATGCATACTTCTTGGTAAACTGCCCATGCTGCTTGATCTAAAACTTCAAAGCTTTCCTCTTCAATAGGGAGCATGTCTTGTAGTCGAACGCCTTTTTTATCTTCATGGTACCGAAATAATTGCGCGTCTTCTAAAATGTGGTGTTTTGCGAGGATAGCAAACGCTTTTTGTATTTTAGTGGAGATTCCTGTTTGCCCGTTGGATACTGCCTCCCATAACTTTTTAATATTATGGCCAGTAACATCATCGCCGGTTTTTGATTTTAGCAAGGCCTTAATCCCCAACTCCAGAGTATGCCTATATAAAAATAATGCTGTAATATAATAATACTCCGCGACAACAGGACCACCACCACAAGCTGAATTCTTATTAGAGGCTTCTATGCCTTGTGCATGTAAAGCACTTGCACTCCTTAGATAACAAGAAAATATGTTGAAATGATTGTTTATATCGAATGCCATCCCATCAACTCCTTAATGCAACAAGAAAATCAATTAACTCATGAACATTAGTATAAGGCTCCTTCCCATCATAAGCATCGTAGTTTTTAGCCAAGCTCAGAGCTCTTTGCCGAGCGGAATCAATTTTACTTCTTGTTGTAATAAAGATCCCCTGTGTATTCTTTGTATAGTTAGGTAAATGTTTCTTGAGGCGTTTTACTACCTCATTTCTGTGTATTGGATGTAAAACATCTTCAAAATGCAACAATAGCCAGAGTTCAAAACTGGGCACGGAAGCGATGATACGAAATCCTACTTTTTGCTTTAAATTATTTGTTAATTTATTGTGCAATGAATTTGCTAGCTGTAAAGCATCATGATAATTAAGATGATCATCACGATCTATGACTACAAAAACATGATCAAAATCTTTCGGAAGAATTTCCCTGTGCGGATCACCATTTATGAATAAATCATATGCATATTGAACAACTTGCAACGGTGAAGTTCCATATTCGCTGGGGCGTATCTGAATATTAGCTGTATGTAACCTGTGCTCACTGCGAATTTCGCCAAAATATGATGGCTCAGTTTTACTTCCTTCACAAACAATCAAAGCGCGATCGTAACTGGCGCGTTGCTTTTTGTTTCGATGAAGATTATTACGACGCCTTACCACTTTACAACATCCTTTTACTTATGCCACTCCCTGAAAAATGGCAAACCACCATAACGTCCTTTAAAATAGCCGCTTTCTAATGCTTCATTTTTACGTGGACTAAAATCTGAAAGAGAATACAGCTTTGAAGCTTGTTCGTTATCTTTTTCTACAAACCAAATTTGATCTCGACGAAATAAATTTGAGCTTAGTAATGAAGTATCATGAGTAGTAAAAATTAATTGTGCGCCCTTTGTGTTAAGAGAGGATGTATGAAATAATTTTACTAATCGCTGCACTAACAATGGGTGTAAGCTGCTATCTAATTCATCAATAATTAGAATCAAACCTTTATCAATAATATCAAATATGGGGCCGGTAAGAAATAATAACTGTCTTGTTCCCTTAGATTCATCTGGGAGATTGAAGGTTGCTTCACCTTTTTCAGTTTTATGATAAAAATGAAGCTCGTTTGTATCTACCTCTCCCGTTATCTTTTCTGTTTTGCCAGTTTGCAAATCAAAATGTAGTGTTTGTCCTGGGACCTTTCGGGGAACAACATTGATAGCAGCAATACTGATATCAGCAGCGTTAAGAAAATCACAGATTTTGTGGTTACTCTCTGGTTGTTTTAACATATCGATAGTAACTAGAGGGTTCAATGGCGTATCGTCACCGACTATGATTAATTTAGTTACAAAAAAATCAAAGATAGGGCGTAATTGTTCGCTATTAAGATGAACAGCCATGGATAAAAAAAGTGAATTAGGTCGAGTAGTACTTTCCCATACGCTCTTTTTTCCTTTAAGACCACTGCCTAATTCATAATGATATTGCTTAGTTTTAGGATCATAATGACGTGCAAACCACTGCTGTGGTTTAAAAGCTTTATAAACCAAAAGATATTCACTGAGGATTCGTTCAGCATTTAATGAAAAACCATATTGATGTCGAACATCATCTAAAAGGAATGAAACTTCAAATACTGTGGGTTGTTGATTTGATTCAGTATCTAGCCGAAAAGGTTGAACATTAAAACCTTGGCCTGCTTGCAGATTTGCCGACTGCGCAATCACCTGACACATATATTGTAATGCTTTAATAATATTAGACTTACCAGCCGCATTGGGGCCATAAAGCACCATGCTACGTAATAATTGAGGGGCAGCTTTGATCCCTGATGGAGTCGTATTTTCATTCTGTAGGCTATTATCTGTTGTGGCTACAAAGCTAAGAACTTGCTCGTCACGTAATGACCGAAAATTACGAACCCTAAATTCAATAAGCATCTTATTCACCGATATAATCAATAATATATCAATATTATGACATTTTTTCGCAAATAATCAATATATTTATATTATTTTAATTAAATCAATGAAAAATATGTAAAAAATGTTAGTTTCGACCCGATTTAAAGGGTTGTTGTCGTCACTTATTTTTTTACGAGCTGCATGATGGTAAGAAGTTTAGAGATAGTTCGAATTATGCCGACAGCGTCGGCATAATTTGCTCCCCCAGTGCTCCCCTAAGCAAATCTTTAAAAACAGAGAATGAGCATTTACCTTGACTGAAAATTAGCAATATGAGAGTATTTTCGTAGGTTAAACAAGGACAATCAACACCTTGATTTTTGATACCGAAAAGGGTTAAAAACCACCTGCCTTGCACGCAGGAGGTTGGCGGTTCGATCCCGCCTGGCTCCATTTCTGTTAACGTTCATCCTCGTTCGTTTAAGTCCAAAAATTATTATATTTTAATAAGTTACAAATCAAGTTGTAATTTGTGATTGTTCGCCCTCGTTCATTAACGAATGAGGCGGTTCGTTGCAAGCCAAGGCATTTTGCTTCCCCAGTGCTTCCCCAGTGCTTCCCCCAAGAGCGCCGTTTATCATTTAAATTTTAAGCGTTCGCTGTTCGCGAATAGCGAACAGTCATATAACTCAAATTAACTTTTCCCATTATCCCACTTTACATAAAGGGGATAATGGGGTAAAATTTTAAGAGATAAGGGGATTCATATGTTACAACCACGAAAAATTGATAATAAAGGCCGAGTCACGCTAGGCCCCGAATATGCGGGCTTATTTGTGCTAGTAGAAGAAAAAGAAGATGGTGATATTATCATTCATCCTGCAGCTATTGTACCTCAAGGCGAAGCTTGGTTACATCGCAATCAAACAGCCGCTGCAAGTGTTGCACGCGGCTTAGAGCAGGCAGCCAAAGGGCAATTTGCCAAAAATCCAATTGATTTAAATGATGATGCATGGTTAGATGATTAATGTACCATTTAAAATATACTGTAGAGGCAGACGAGATAATAAAGCATCTTAGAGATGCTGCGCTTACCGCGCATGAAAATCGTAAAATAAAAAACAAAAGTAAAGCCTCAAAACAAGAAGGCTTATATAAACAACTACACAAAACCCTACAATTTTTATCACAAAATCCCAAACATCCTGGGTTGAATACACATGAATATAATTCGTTAAAAAATCCATTTAATCCAAATGAGAAAGTTTTTGAAGCTTATGTTCAAAATAATACCCCAGGTGCTTATCGCGTTTTTTGGTGTTATGGCCCGAACAAGATGGAAATAACTATTGTGACTGTGACTGCACATCCTTAACACTTGAGGATTGATCTGATCAAATTAATCGACGATGCACTAAAATATTTGTGTGTTTATATACCAAAGAGAACATAAATGCTAACACCAAAGACCATAGAAGACATAAAAGCGCTTATTGCGCAAGGCGCAGAAGAGAATTTAAACCTGGACTATAAAGGCGCTGCTGCCTTAGGTACAAGCGATGGTATAAAAAAAGAAATTGCTAAAGATGTAAGTGCAATGGCCAATTCTGATGGTGGTATTATTATTTACGGCGTAAAAGAATCTGACGAAGAAGGTAAAAAACATCTTCCTGAAAAAGTTGATCCTGTTAACAGGATTGAATTTACTAAAGAGCGTTTAGAGCAAATAATACAAAGCAATATTCACCCTAAAATAGAAAGCTTAAAAATCCATCCAATTTCATTGGATAATCCTGAGCATGTGATATATGTTGTAGAAATCACCCAAAGCATGACTTGCCATCAGACTAAATATA
>JABCZS010000003.1:2964-129289 GCA_013289605.1 Gammaproteobacteria bacterium | reverse complement strand
TGTTATCACATCAATACTCGCTATTTAAATTTTGTAAATATTAAGCTTTAATAAAATTCATTGTGCGCATTAAGATCGATGAAATCCCCCCGGACAAAGCGTCCGGCCCCCTTTACAAAGGGGGCAAGTCCTATCGATCTCTCCGCTTCTACGGCCAACCTCCTTAAAGATATTTGGGCAGTAGATTGATTGGAATGGCAAAAACTCCCTCGTGCTGTTTTACAAATAACCGTGTATGATTAAAAAATGTCCTGGATTAAATCACATAAGGAAATAGATCATGAAAAAATTCTCTCTATTTATATTATTTTGCAGTCTCTTGTGCGGGCTTAGTGTGGCCAAGGCCAATATTGCAATCAGTTTCCAAGATGATATTCAAGACATTGCTTGTGCAATACCCCATACAACTATCGCCCCGCGTTCTATTTCTTTTCTGATTGAAAATAACAGCTCGCTTCATTTTAATGATCTGATGCTTTATTTACAGCATGCTCCCGAACCGTTGGAGTTTGCTAGCCTAGTGCTAGATACGATTAATTGCGGTGCTATTGTTAATCATTCTTTAGGCCGAGTCAGCTTAGCGCCTCAGGAAAAGTGTGAGGGAACCATGCGCCTTACTGCAGCCGTATGTCCAGAGTTAGCCGATGGCAGCTATAGCTCTTTAGTCGGTACGATGACGCGGACTTTGGCGTTAAATCATTTTTTTGCTGATCCTGTGGAAATTAATGTCAACGTCACCCCATTAGGGGCTGCGGGCGCATTTGGTCTGCTCAGTCCTGAAATAGATAATGATGACGGTTATGGTCCAGTTGAAGTCAGTTATGGCGCTGTGGGCAGTCTAGCGACAGTGGGGACTATTCATGTGGCAAATGGCTCGCTTTATCCCGATAATGCGGAAGCTACGTTTTTTGCGCTGCAGGATTTAAGCGCTGCCTATCAAATGTTTCAATCCCATACTTCCTGCACAGTTCCAGAATATGAGTTAAGTAATACGGTATTAATGCCAGGCAGTTACTGTTTAAATGGTCATTCTGTAATAAACCAAAGTAAACTGACCCTACAAGGTGAGGGGACTTATGTCTTTTATGTTGATGGGGAAGGTTTTTATTTAGGCCCCAATGCAGCAGTATTGTTGACCGAGGGCGCTAATGCTAACAATGTGTACTGGGTGGTGGATAATCGACTGCATCTGAGTGTTGGGTCTATTATGACGGGTAATATTTTGGGCGGTGAATCTATCCCCTATGGAATGTTTGCCGGCGCTCGCTCACGGGTCAATGGTAGAGTGTTATCACTCGATACCCTTAATCTTTACGGCAACACGGTACGCGTACCCAGATGATCTCTTAAATAATATAGAAGTTTTAGTAAAATTTCGTTATGATCGCGATTCCCTAGGCACGTAGCTCAGTGGTAGAGCACCACGTTGACATCGTGGTGGTCGGTGGTTCGATCCCACTCGTGCCTATTTCCTATTTTTAGAAGATTTGAGGTATGGAATGCCAGTCATAGTTTTGCCAGATGGCACCCAAAAGCCATTTGATCATCCCGTCACAGTTCAACAGGTTGCAGAATCTATCGGCGCAGGACTTGCCAAAGCTGCGATTGCGGGGCAAATTGGTGATCTAGTGGTCGATACTTCTTATGAAATTTCAAAAGATGCGCAATTGCGCATTATTACCGAGAAAGATGCGGCAGGCCTAGAAGTGATCCGTCATTCTACCGCCCATTTATTGGCCCAAGCGGTCCAACGTTTATATCCTAAAGCACAGGTGACAATAGGTCCTGTGATTGAAGATGGTTTTTATTATGATTTTTCTTACCCGCCTGGTTTTTCCTTTGATGATTTAGCCGCAATAGAAGCAGAAATGGAAAAAATCGTCCAAGAAGCGTTGCCTGTGATGCGTACGACGATGGCACGTAACGAGGCGATTCAATTCTTCTTGCAAAAAGGCGAAACCTATAAAGCCCAAATCATCCAGGAGATCCCAGAAGGTGAACTATTATCGCTTTATACCCAAGGTGAGTTTACTGACCTTTGTCGCGGCCCGCACGTGCCGAACACGCGTTTTTTAAAAGCATTTAAACTTACCAAAGTAGCTGGAGCCTATTGGCGCGGAGACGCTAAAAATGAGATGTTGCAGCGGATTTATGGCACGGCATGGCCAGATAAAAAACAACTGGACGCCTATTTACACCGCATAGAAGAAGCGATTAAACGCGATCACCGTAAAATTGGCCAACAAATGGATTTATTCCATTTGCAAAAAGAAGCCCCGGGCATGGTATTTTGGCATCCTAAAGGGTGGGCTTTGTATCAAGTCATAGAGCAATACATCCGCCAGATGATTAAAACCGATGGCTATCAAGAAATTAAAACGCCGATGATTTTAGATCGTAGCCTATGGGAGAAATCCGGGCATTGGGATAAGTTTCAGAGCGAGATGTTTATTACCGAGTCTGAAGGTCATGATTTTGCAGTAAAACCCATGAATTGCCCCGGACACGTGCAAGTATTTAATCAAGGCATTAAAAGCTACCGTGATTTACCGCTACGTTTAGCAGAATTTGGTTCGTGCCATCGTAATGAGCTTTCAGGTGCGTTACATGGATTAATGCGCGTGCGGCATTTTGTTCAAGACGATGCCCATATTTTTTGTATGGAATCGCAGGTGGAGAGTGAAGCCGCCCAATTTATTAATTTGCTACTGAAAGTCTATGCAGATTTTGGCTTTAGCGATGTTTCAGTACGTTTTTCCACGCGGCCTGCAGAGCGAGTGGGTAGTGATGCATTATGGGATAAAGCGGAAGGTGCGCTGCAAGCCGTCATTGAGAAATCAGGGCTGAATTGGACGCTAGAGCCCGGCGATGGGGCATTTTACGGCCCTAAAATTAGTTTTTACCTGCATGATTGCTTAAACCGTACCTGGCAATGCGGCACACTGCAGCTGGATTTTTCTATGCCTGAGCGTTTAGGCGCAACTTATATTGATGAGCAAGGCCAGAAACAAGTGCCCGTGATGTTGCACCGCGCAATTACAGGGTCCCTAGAGCGGTTTATCGGGGTTTTAACCGAACATTATGCCGGCAGTTATCCTTTATGGCTGGCTCCTATACAAGTTAGTATCCTTAATTTAAGCCTGGATCAAGCCGATTATGCACAAGAAATTGCAAAAACTTTGCAGGAACAAGGATTTAGAGTGACAATAGACTTGAGAAATGAGAAAATAGGCTTTAAAATCCGGGAGCATACCCTGCAGCATGTCCCGTACATGGTGATCGTGGGTAAAAAGGAACTGGAAAATAAGCAAGTGGCCGTGCGTAAACGTGAAGGCGAGGATTTAGGCGCTATGACTTTAAGTGCTTTTATTGAACAGCTGCAACAAGAAGTAGCCAGACGCTCTCGTCTTGCGAACGGTTCGAATTAACTGTTATGGGGGATAGTTCTATCAGTAAGAATATACGCTTAAACGACAAAATCAGAGTGCGGGAAGTGCGTCTGATCGATAATGAAGGTCAACAGCTAGGTATTGTTTTAATCGAGGAAGCGCTGCGTCTTGCACGTGAAGCAGAATTAGATTTAGTTGAAATTGCACCCAATGAAAAACCACCAGTTTGTCGAATTATGGATTACGGGAAGTTTTTGTTTGAACAGCGTAAGAAACAACACGCGGCTAAGAAAAAACAAAAACAAATCCAAATTAAAGAAATTAAGTTCCGACCCACGACTGAGGAAGCGGATTATCAAGTTAAATTGCGCAATTTGCGACGTTTTTTAGAGGAAGGCGACAAGGTGAAACTCACCATCCGCTTTCGTGGTCGCGAAGTGATGCATAATGATTTGGGGCTGGCCTTACTTAAACGTGTAGAGCAAGACATACTCGATATCGGTGTGGTGGAACAACACCCCCGCTTAGAAGGTCGACAAATGGGTATGTTGATCGCCTCTAACAAGAAGGGTAAGTAAAGTTTGGTTTTGTAGAGGGTGACTTCTACAAATCATAAAGAAACATAAGGGGTAAGCCTGTACCTCCATGTTTACTTTTATATTAAAACAGGTGAATTAAAATAGGGGTAGGTTATGCCTAAGATAAAAACCAACAAAGGCGCAAAAAAACGCTTTAGAGTGAGTAAATCAGGGAAAGTGAAACACCGTCGCGCATTTCGTAATCATATTTTGACGAAGAAATCACAAGGGCGTAAACGCAATTTACGTCGCAACGGCATACTGTGTGAAAGGGATGCTGTATTGGTTCGTCGATTACTCGTGAAAGAATAGGGGGTGTTAAATGGCTAGAGTAAAAAGAGGCGTGGTCGCAAGAGCCCGTCATAAAAAAGTTTTAAAGAAAGCAAAAGGTTATTATGGTGCACGTTCGCGCGTGTATCGTGTGGCTAAACAAGCGGTAATCAAAGCCGAACAATATGCTTACCGTGATCGTCGGGTACGCAAAAGAGAGTTTCGCCGTTTATGGATCATCCGGATTAATGCAGCGGCTCGTGAACTGGGTTTGAGCTATAGCCGGTTAATGGATGGTCTTAGAAAAGCAGGTATTGAACTGGATAGAAAAATACTCGCTGATTTAGCCATATTCGATACGACTGGCTTTGCAAAAATCGCTCAGCAAGCAAAAGATGCATTGGGCGTGGCCTAGTTAAAGTAAGGGTTGGTTAGGATCTCTAGATCCGCTAAAAATCCCCCCGGCCGAAACGGCCGGCCCCCTTTACAAAGGGGGCAAGCAAGAACGCACATCGGTGGGGGTGAGCTTTCCCTTTTCTGTAAAAGGGCATGCTTTATTAGCGGAGATAAAGATGAGCTTGCCCCCTTTGCAAAGGGGATAAGCAAGAACGCACATCGGTGGTGGGGATGAGCTTGCCCCCTTTGTAAAGGGGGTCGGCCGTTTCGGCCGGGGGGATTTTGCGATCTAGCCCAATCACCAGGCTTAAATTTAAAACACCCATAAATGGATCCACAAGTATAGGAAATCATGGACGCTCTTGACGGTATCATCAAACAATCAGAACTAGCCATCAATGCTGCAGAAGATCTGACTGCACTCGATCTAATCCGCGTCCAATACCTCGGAAAAAAAGGTGAAATCACTGCATTACTTAAAAATCTGGGCACACTTTCACCTGAGGCGCGTCCACAGTTTGGGCAAATAATTAATCAAGCCAAAGAACACGTTGAAAACCTGCTGACTGCGCGCCGCAATACCTTAGAGGTGGCAGCGCTGAATCAACAATTGCAAAGCGAAACTATCGATGTGACCCTTCCTGGAATAAATAGTACGGTCGGCAGCCTACATCCACTCACACGCTCACTGCAACGCTTAATTGAAATTTTTCACTCACTTTCATTTAAAGTGATCGAAGGCCCTGAGGTTGAAACAGAATATTATAATTTTACCGCGCTCAATACCCCAGAGCATCATCCTGCACGCGCCATGCACGATACGTTTTATTTTGCAGACGGCAGGCTGCTACGCAGTCATACCTCACCGGTACAAATTCATTACATGCAAAATCACGAGCCGCCATTTAGATTAATTGCGCCCGGGCGCGTCTATAGACGCGACAGCGATATGACGCACACGCCCATGTTTAATCAAATCGAAGGTTTACTCATCAGTGAATCGGGCAGTTTTGCCGAATTAAAAGGCTTGCTTCAAAGCGTATTAGAACAATTTTTTGAAAAGAAATTAGACATCCGCATGCGGCCTTCGTATTTTCCATTTACCGAGCCTTCAGCGGAAGTCGATGTCGCCTGGCGCAGTGAAGATCCGACTGAACACTCACGTATCCATACTAAATGGTTGGAAATATTAGGCTGCGGCATGGTCCACCCGAATGTATTAGCCGCTTGTGGCATTGATGCAAAGCGTTACAGCGGTTTTGCCTTTGGCATGGGATTAGAGCGCTTAGTGATGTTGCGTTACGGCATTCCTGATTTACGTTTATTTTTTGAAAATGATCTGCGATTTTTAAAGCAGTTCGCTTAACAAGGTTTTATTATGAAAGTGACTGAATCCTGGCTGCGCGAGTGGGTAAATCCTAAACAGGATATTATTGCGATTACGGATTTATTGAGTTTATCGGGTCTTGAAGTCGATGCCGTGCATACCCTAGGCGCTGATCATGTGCTGGATATTAATATCACCCCTAATCGCGGCGATTGCCTCAGTGTTAAAGGCTTGGCACGCGAGCTAGCCGCCTTAACTGAAGGGGATCTCACCCCAGTAGACTGTGCGCCCGTACCCGTGACTATCGATGAGCAACTCCCGGTACACCTGGCCTCTAAAGATTGTCCAATTTATCAAGGCCGTATTATTCGCGGCATCGATAATACGCGCCCAACGCCTGAGTACATCACCGATCGTTTACAACAATTAGGCGTACGCAGCGTTTCTTTAATCGTGGATCTTGCCAATTATGTGATGTTAGAACTGGGCCAACCCTTACACGCATTTGATTTAGCAAAAATCGGTAAAAAAATTACCGTGCGTGATGCAAAAGCGGGCGAGCAATTAATATTACTCGATGAAACTGTGGCGAAGCTTGATGAGCGTACCCTAGTTATTGCAGATGATGAACAGGTCTTGGCCTTAGCGGGGGTGATGGGTGGCTTAGAATCAGGGGTGAGTCTGACTACCAATGCTATTTTTATTGAAAGCGCCCATTTTTTACCCCAGCGCATCGCTGGCAAAACCCGCTTATTTGGCATTAATAGTGACGGGGCGTATCGTTTTGAGCGCGGTGTGGATCCAAACTTAATCCATGCAGGATTAGAGCGCGTCAGCAGTTTGATTTTACAGCATGCAGGCGGCACAGCGGGCCCAATCACGCAGGCAGGCCAGCTGCCCGCACCTAAGCCTGCCATTTCTTTATCGCTAAAAAATATTACTCGACTGCTGGGGATGCCATTTCCGGAAAGAATGGTAAGTCCAATTTTGCAACGTTTAGGTATGCACGTAGATGCCCACGCACAAACCTGGCAGGTTAATTCGCCCAGCTTTCGCTTTGATATTGCGCTCGAAGAAGATCTAATAGAAGAGCTCGCGAGGGTTTATGGTTATCACCATATCCCCAGTGTGCCGCCTCAATTAGCGCTGGAGGCCTTACCCGTGCCTGAAGAGTGGTTAGTGCCGGATAGGCTGCGGCAATTATTGCTAGCGCGCGGTTATCATGAACTCATTACCTATAGTTTTGTGGATCATGCCGTTCAGGCATTAGTCACCGGCAGCAATGAGGCCTTAATGCTGTTAAACCCAATGAGTAGTCAAATGGATGCGATGCGTACCAGTGTATTACCTGGTTTATTACAGGCCCTTTGCTACAATCAAAACAGGCAGCAGATGCAAATGCGTTTGTTCGAGATAGGTTTATGTTTTCTGTCTGGGGGCGAAAGCCAGACGCAATTTATTGCGGGTGTGCTATCAAGTCAGCAGCCTGATAAACACTGGCAAGTATCGAGCAAAGAGGCTAATTTTTATGATATTAAAGGCGATGTTGAAGCATTATTAGCTTTAACCGGTAAGGCGGATGAGTTTACCTGGCAACCTGGACATCATCCAGCGCTGCACCCTGGCCAAAGTGCCGTACTCATGCGCGGCGATGACCGGTTAGGCATAGTGGGGCAGTTACATCCCCATATTGCCAAGCAGTTAGACATTAAAGGTAAAGTTTTTTTATTTGAATTGCAGTTAGATGGATTATTGCGTACGCGAACGCCACATTATGTAGGCATTTCTAAATTCCCGGCAGTTCGTCGCGATTTAGCAGTGATAGTGGATAAAACGGTGGCGGCACAGGATTTATGTTTAGCGGTGAAGCAGCAGGCTACAGAGTTAATAAAAGAAATTAAGATTTTTGATGTGTATGAGGGCAAAGGGATCGCACCCAATAAAAAGAGTGTAGCGCTAGGAATAGTGTTACAAGCCCAAGATAGAACGTTAGCGGATACAGAAATAAATACTCTAATGCAACAAGTGGTTAAGGCTTTAGAGCACACTTACCAAGCAACGATAAGGGATTAAGCCGTGAATGCCATTACCAAAGCAGATATTGCAGAAAAATTGTTTAACGATGTGGGTCTTAATAAACGTGAAGCCAAAGACATGGTGGAATTGTTTTTTGAAGAAGTGCGTGCTTATTTAGAGCAAGGCCAGCATGTTAAATTATCAGGTTTTGGTAATTTTACCTTGCGTGATAAAAGTGAACGTCCAGGACGCAATCCTAAGACTGGGGAAGAAATCCCAATTACGCGCCGTCGCGTCGTCACCTTCCGCGCTGGACAAAAATTAAAAGCAAAAGTTGAAGAACAAACTGATACCATCAAGCAACAAACAGGTGTGACGGATGAGTAGTAGCGGTTTACCTGAAATTCCACTAAAACGCTATTTCACAATCAGTGAAGTCAGCACTTTATGTGGAGTTAAACCCCATGTATTGCGTTATTGGGAGCAAGAGTTCACTGAACTGCGTCCCAGTAAACGCCGCGGCAATCGTAGGTATTATGTGCGTGAAGATGTCGAACTCGTGCGGCAAATCAGCGTTTTATTGTACGAACAAGGTTTCACCATCTCCGGCGCCCGCAAACAACTCGCGCCGCAACTCAAAGAAATTCCTATGCCACATATTGTGGAAGGCTTGAAAGAGGTGTTGGCGGTATTGAGTTAAGGTAAGTGCCATTTCAATTCAGGCTTAGTAACAGAGGTTGTCGCTCATTATTATTTTGTGTATTAGTCCCAACGGGCGGTGCTATATCCGCACTGCTTGCTAGAGGTGTGCTGAATGTAGTGGTCGAGATCCTTGTAGAAATACTATTCCCGGATATCCTTGATGCAAGTTGAATTGATTCCTCTTGCGTAAATACCAATGCCGTGGGATGAGTGCTTAATCTACCTGAAAAATATTCTAAAGCGCTGTCAATATCCCGCAGTTCAGCATGAGGATATTGAGCTATAAGCGCCTCTTTCACTTTGTTTTTTATTAAATTCCAGAGTGCGCTATTGATTATATAGTTTGTTTGCTCCCCTCCTGGGCGGCACTCTCTTAAAAAGCCTATCGATAAAGCTGAATTTACTAGAAGCTCTGTTTTGGCCAGGAGAGCCGCATGCATTTCAATGGGATTTACATAATCCAGAAACTTGACTTCAGAGGTGGAGTAATGAATTTCATTATCATTTCCAAAATTAACTAAAGGGATATCTGCAGTATTATTTCCTTGCAGTCCGATCTGATTATTTGGAGAACTGAAATAATCTATCAGTTTAAATATCCCTGTGACCTTAAATATATTTATAAAATTCGACTTAGGATCTTGCCACCACAGTTTGGGGTGCGCGATAACATCGAATATCACTGCGACTATAGCCCACCCCAAGGCAGCACCGTACAAACCCAAACTAACCATACTGCCTATCGAAATCGCCCAACCGGCAGCTAAAACAAATTGATATCTACTTTTCCAATAATGACCTTCAGCATAAAGCCATTTTGCTTGATGATAGAAGACTATTGCGGGCGCAAAAGTAATATCACCCCCCCATCTAGCAAAACCTGCTATGCCCTTAATGAAAACTGAGGCACCATGAGGTATCGCTTGGTATAGTTTCATTATTTGTACTCTGGAGAATAAGTTAAAGCACTATAGCATAGCTAATAAGCTAGTTCAAGTGCATAACTAAGCCATTAACCCCTTGATTTTTAGAATAAAAAAACCTTTCAAATGCCATGAGCGCTAAGATTATCTTAATGTTAGAATGATAACATAGTAAATAATCAATAATATAGCAGGATTTTAAGGCATGGGTATTTTAACGCAGGCGGTATTACTAAAGAAAAAACAAGAACTAATAGTCAATCGTAATAAAAAAGAAGGGATAACGACCACGTTTTCACTGGTTGAAAAAGCCGCTCTGAATACCGGATTTAAAGATGAAACGCTTTATGCACCCCAAACTACAGCATTTAATGCGACTAACCTCCTGCACGATGAACAGCATTTAATTATTCAGCATAATCATACGAATCAAGACACTGTGCCGTATGCGCGATTAACAGAAGTTGCCCAAACAAATATCGAACAAGACAATATGAAATTACGCATGTTAGACATGACACGTACGCTTGATTTGATGTTAGAACAACGCGCGTTACAATTTTCGGATCATGCTGCAAAATACAATCAAAAACGCGAAGCATTGTTCAGCGTGTTTGAACGGTTAACGTACGATCATATTAAAACTGAAAAAGATTATGAATACGAACTCATAAAAATTATCAAATCAGTGGGACTTGATCATGGTTTAGATCCTAACAACCCTAAAGCTTACGCTCAATTACTCGAATATTACCGCATCATGGCAAGCTTACTTGATCCCGCTACGGTATTAGAGAGTCGTTATACCGAGGGTGCGGATCAAGATGAAATGACACACCAAGAAGTCAGTGTGCCCGTTACCACAAAAACTGACGAGCAAAGAGCAGCATTAAAAGTGATGCAGCAACTCGCGCTGAATCCTGCAAAAAATAATACCAATGCACATTCTGGTTTGACCGCAGCGTTTCAAGAGGTCAATACCGTATTTAGCCACTTAATTCAGCTTGATAATCGCATGCTAGGTGCACAAGCGCGACAATATATTGCTGAAGGTGCAAAAAATGCGTATATCGTGCGTTATGCCATACAAAAACAGGGCAAAATCTATGTATTAATTAACGGACGTGCAGGCAGTCCTGCTTATGTCGGACCTGATAAAGAGAAAATATATAAATCAACTAAAGATAAATTTGTCAGTGAAGTAGAGATTCAGACACACACGCAAGAAAATTTACAACAAATGCAAGCCAGCGCTCAAATGCTAACAGGCAGTAATGAAATAGGAATCGTGCATTTGGTCAGTAATGTTTCCAATAACCATGAAAAACACATGGTGACGCATACGCGCGATGCCGCAGCGAACGGCAATCATATCTATTACAATAATATTCCCGTCAATGGGTTTGGAGCAGTATTATCAAATCAGATTGCACCTGAATACAATACCGGTTCGGATTTATACGCGACTAGAGTACTCAGTGTTTTCAGTAAAACGGATCGTTATGAACTCGCCGTTAGGATAGCGGGCTCAAAATCAGATGTGGTGTGTTTCTACATTTGCGCCAGCGGCCAAGATCGCACCGGTACCGCAGTAAAAGAATCCCAGCTTGAGTTTGCAGTTGCCTGTGGCATGACCCGTGAACAAGCTGAGCATATCCATGCCTGTATGGCCAATGGCGCTCATATTACAGAATTAAGAGGCCCGGGTTCACCTGGAATTAAACTTGAGTCAGAAGGCGGGCTGTTTGGTGAGGAATTAACTGAAACCTTATATAGACGCAGCGCAGACAGTAATAAAACACCTCCTATACATGAATTACCTGAATTTGTGTTAGTATGTCAACGTGAAATTGGGACAGATATTTGTCATGCCTATCTAGTAAAAACAGAAGCTATTGTAGTAGAGGATATTAGCTCGATGCCAGATAAAAATATAAATAATGTGATGTATGTGGTAGACCAGTTTACGCAAGCGCTTACTCCTCGGGGTAATCAAGACCGTCAGATAGAAGATATTGCGCCATTATGTTTGAATGATGGAGAAGCCATTTTACAAGTGCATGAACAGTTATTGAAAACACATAAAAATGCAAGAGGTATCGGTTTAGTCTCTCAATCTTTATTAGGACGTTTTCGTGAAGTGACTAGTGAAGATGGTTCTGCAAATGCGAAGGGCATGGTTAAAGATAATCGCGTTAAGAATTTAGTCAATAAAGGCCAGCCTTCTTGTGGTTGCAGCTTGAAAATTGAATGTTGGGGTAATACGCAAAAAGAAAAATCCGTTTCAGCGAATATTTCTAATGTGCCCTTATTAGCATTGAATAAATAATTATTTTATAAATCATAAGTATACGGCACATGCCGCTCACTTAAGCCATCCCTAACATCCTCTTTTTTGAAAACAAAAGATAACTCTCTTTAATGTTTTATAAGTCCAACCTATCTGCTACAATACCGAATCAATTCGGGGCGTGGCGCAGCTTGGTAGCGCACTAGCATGGGGTGCTAGGGGTCGCAGGTTCAAATCCTGCCGTCCCGAGATTTATAGGCGTTCGCCAAAGTTCATTAAAGTTCACTATTTTTTCAAATTCTTTTAAATCTGTGCTCTTTCAATAAGTTACAAATCTTATTGTAATTTTCTATAGTTCGCCTTTGTTCATTAATGAACTTTACAGTTCGTTGGAAGCCGTAGCTTTTTGGTGCCCCAGTGGTGCCCCAGCATGATGAAAAATCAGATACGAATAAGCAAAATCATGGTATGTTTTATAGTGCCCATATGGGCCTTGTTTTTGTAATGAATTTAATTTGAGGTTTAAAATGGAAGAAATGTTGAAAGAAATAGAACTTGCCTATGCATCAGGCTTATATAGATTAGCCTTATTTTCGGTACTTACGTTGCCAGATATTTGTGGTGCTCTAAGATCAAGTAATGGCGAAGCTGATTCAAAAAAATATTCAGATTGGTATGATGAGTTTGTTCGGCCAAAATATCAAGTACTCTCAGGGAAAGAAGCGTATCAATATCGGAGTTCTGCTTTACACCAAGGAAAAGCAGCCCCCCAAGGATCCCAGTATAAAGATTATGAGTGAATAATTTTTTTAGCTTACTCTCCTAATAGTATTACTGTTAAAAGGGTAATAGGTAAAGATAAAAATACAGGCGAACTGAGAGCTGCTATAGTAATTGATCTGAAATTATTAATACATGCAATTTTAAGCGGTACTTATGAGTTTCTAAAGATCGCGAAAGGAACAGAGTCTTTTGATATTAATTATGAAAATTTTATGCGACTTTATCCTGAGGGAATTTCACCATGGATTGTAGATGCTCCGGTTATTGGATAAATTAATATCATGGGTATTTAGGGCATTCTAAGTTGCGGCTATTTCCTCCTTTTAAGATATGGCATTTCAACATTCCCTCTTGCTTTGATCTCTATGAGATATTGACATCCCTGATAAGGTATATTCGTTATGATAACATTTTGAATCTCTGAAAGTGTAAATGCTTTTGGCATAGAACTCTCACGTTCATACCCATAAAATAATTCATTACCATTTTTTGCTCGTCTAAATGATAAGGGTTCGATAAGTCGGACTTTATTATGATAGGTAAGCTCAATGCAGATTCTATTGGCCGCAGCAAATTGAATTCGGTGAATAATAGCATTGATGGAAGAGGCATTATTCGCGTAATCAGGGTGAAATATTTCCCCATCTAAATTTTGCATTTCAATGTGATTGTGTTCTTGAAGCGTGCCTTCAAGCCATGCGAAAAAAGTCTCTAGCTCTTGCCAAAAAGATTCTAATGGAGGTAGTGTGGGCAATTGGTGAGCAAGCATTTTATCCCATTGAGCAACAAGTTCCTCTATTTTTTCATGATTTTCAATATGAGCATAAGTGGGGACAATTATATTTTTGAAGCTGCATTTTTTGATGAGAATGTTATAAACTAGTTGTGGATTTTCTACCATTTCTCTATTTCTAAGGAAATGAATGACATCGTACAAGTCGCGAGGTCTTAGGCGCTCTCCCAGTGCGCGTATTTTTTCTGCTATCACTTCTTCAAATGCATAACAATTTGCCCAAATTTCTGTTTGGGGAACGTCGGAGTAGGGGTGATAAACATTTTTTTTCTGAGGCTGTAATACTATAATTTCATTTGTAGTTAAATCTAGTTTAACAGACGCAAAATTTGCAGTTGCACCCTGTCTTCTTCTTAACGGGCCGTTATAATGAATCACTCCCTGCGCAGATAATTTACCGCTTTCTTTGGGGAGAATTTTAAATCTGAAATGCTCTTTAAAAAACTCAATCCCAGTTTCTTCATATATATTTTCACTAATTTGATGAAAAGTTTCATGTAAAAAATCCTTAGATAGATGTTTTTCATCTGTAACGGTGAAGTCCAGATCTTCTGAAAAACGAAAAGTATCAAAAAAGCATTTTTTTAGACTGGTTCCTCCTTTAAATAGCCATTTTAAAGATAAATCTTTATGGTTATTGATTCCCCATAACAGCCAACCTAGTACATAATCTTTCTCAATGGTATCTAAATTAAGAGACAATCCATTAGCCATTGCTGTCACTTCATTTTTTTCTATCACTTTCTTTTTTCCATACTTCAGGGACTCTTAAATTCCACTTGGTTACTATTAAGGAGTTTTCGACTGTAGGATCAAATAATGAATAACCCTTAGAAATTTCACGGGTTAAATCATATTTATCTACAAGATCAGATAAATTTAAAACTTCTAATAAAATTCCTAAGCGCTTAAATATAGTTTTATTATGCATTTTTTTTGTATAAGCAATAAGCAATTCTATATCAAAATAATTTGATTTGCGATACTCTAAGAAAATATCTTTAACTATTCGCATTCCTCCTACAATTTTCGGATCATCTAAAATATCTACGATGGTCTTAGATGCGTCTGAGACTAATATTTTATTATTTTCTCGCCAGACTGATTTAGTTCCAAATACTTTATAATC
The DNA here is from genome assembly GCA_013289605.1 of Gammaproteobacteria bacterium. Lineage (GTDB taxonomy): Bacteria > Pseudomonadota > Gammaproteobacteria > JABCZS01 > JABCZS01 > JABCZS01. The sequence continues at coordinate 114,693 of JABCZS010000003.1, read as the reverse complement.
TGAAATAGTTTTTAATTGAAAGCGAGAATTTCCAATTGTAGGCGTGTGATCTCTAATTTTTTTTGTTGTAAAGAACGTGGTTGTTTCAAATATTTGTTCTGAAAAGTCCCAATATTTGATGGCGCTAAATCCGCCGATATATCCAGGACTAAATAATCTAACAGCCAAAGTCCATGGATCTTCAATGGAGTAGTCTCCTTCAATATCTTCTACTGCGACTGGAATATATACGCCATATTTGAGTCGTTTTACCCATCCTTGCTTATTCCATCTGGAGAGGATGCGTCCAGCTTCTTGAGATGAAATATGTAAGGTATTTGAAACTATTGTGGGCGTAATAATCCCTTTAGCTGAAGCAATGACATTTGCCAGTTTTTTTCGATATTCAGTCCCAATGCCTTGTTTCATCGTAGTATATCTAATATTTGCTTTAATCTGGTAATTATAGCACTATTTATATAGTATATTAAGTATGTATTTATTGCCCGTTTAGGGCAATTATTGCACTATAAATATAAATTTCTGAAAGCAAAATGATATCTTAAAAACAATAAGGTACTGATTTATACTCATTATTTAATTGAAATTGAATCGATTTCAATAGAACAGTCACCAACTTTCCTTAAGGATGGATCGGAGAATAAATCTATACCTTGATATATTAGGTGGGGACTATGTTTTCCTTCAAAATACTTTGCCAATAAGTTTGGATCATAGATAGGAGTTAATTTAAACCCACGAGGATAACAAATCCCTAATTGCATTTTTCCTCCAATATCGGGATAGGTTTTTTTTCGTATATTGCTTTGAATAGTACTTAGTGGAGATCGCCAAAAATTTTTATTTGTACCCTGTGAGGTAAGGATCTTTTTACGTTCAGAAATTATGTCTTTAAGTATCTTCTTTTTGTTACTGCCCATAATATGTATCGAATTATGATTATGGAACGTGAATTCATTGTATGATATGGTTTTATCTTTGGCCTCATGTTTCATATGAAATAGCTGATGCTTATTTTCTAATGGACAGTAGCCAAAAATAGATATTTCTACAGGGGTAGAGTTCATATTTGTATTAATTTAATTCGACAATAACATATTGAATGCTGTGTTTACATGATCTGATATTTGTTTCATAGATGGCTTTGCATTGTTGATACTCCCCATGTTGGCTAGTGTATAATTTATAAAAGCATATAAATTTAACCCTAACAAAGCGCTGCCGGCATAAGCCATGCCAATTGTTGTTGAGTAATAAATGTCTTCTAAATAATGCCCGTTATTATTTGGTTGAACGCATACCACTCGAATAGAGAAAAGTTTTGCTGCACAATCAAAAAGTGGTCTTGGTTCATTTCTCATGTTTTCTATGGATAAGCGACTATCAGCAACTACCCACATTGTGGGAAATTCACGTTCATTACTTATCCAACTTACAATTGATGTCATAAAATCCTGGGGTTAAATTAATGTACGGCTAACAGACTGGGATTTTATATCAAATTATATACAGACAGTTACAACCACTTTATAAATATTCTGAAATTAAAGATAAGAAATGGTGCCCCATTGGTGCCCCAGAGGTTTTTAGTGCTGATTGAAAGTATAATTGTGAATGATTTTTAAATCATACCGGTACAATTAGATTAATATTCTTAGTTAGTCTAAAAAGAAAATTTAACTCTGTATTCAAAATTAAAGGGGTTTGAGATCAAATATTGACTGTACAAGCCTGATAGTTGATAATTTCCATGATAAAAGCGAGAGCATCTGGCTTTTAAGAAGTTACCTAAATTGACAAGTATACATACATGCATGGGGTGCTAGGGGTCGCAGGTTCAAATTCTGCCGTCCCGAGATTTATGGGCATTCGTCAAGGTTTATCAAAGTCCATTTTTTTTAAAATTTCTTTAAATCTGAGCCCTTTCAATAAGTTACAAATCTGCTTGGTAACCTCTCTATAACCCCGGGAAATAGGACGTATTTAGCTCCGTCATTGCGAGCCGTAGGCGATGCAATCCAGGTCTAGATGCTTGATTTAAAACAGAAACCCGGATTGCCACAAAGCTACGATCCTCGCAATCTGAAGTATCCCCACGGACTTTTATTTAAAACCAATGCGTTACTTCCCGCGAAATGCTCCACGTTAGGTTCTCTGCTTCTAAGCCGCGCGTAAAACGCTTGCTCCACAGGCCAACACGACATGCCCCGGTGCCATTTTCAGTAAAAGGCGATTGGTTTACAGGAAGCTGTATCGTGCGAACACATCCTATTGAAGAAATGCTGGCAACAAAAATTAAGAGCATTATATCATTGCAAAACTACATAAAAATAGTTAGAATACTCTGATAATTTGGGATGTCATATAATGCCTACAAAATCACCAAAAGTAAAAAAAGATCAATCAAAACAACGCACTTTCTTAGATTGGATCAAGGCAAATCCTTGGACCACAATTATGTATATTTCCAGCGGCATAGGTATTTTGGCAGCTGCCGCAGCGTATTTGCAGCAACAACCTGGCATGCAGCCAGGCCAGAGCGTAGCATTGGATTCGTATTGTGACATTTACTCTAATCGCTACGGTGCAAGCTTTGAAGAAGCCTTGGGGCATTCTGGGCACACCTATTTTGTGGGTGAACGTCATATTCCCGAGAGGAAAACTAAAGAGTGTATTGATGAGATTGCTAATCATGAACCTAAAGACAATAAGCATACGGTTTTTGCTGAGCAAGTTCCTGAGGGTGTGGAAATTCCCTGTGAGGCCGTGGGTATTTCCCCCAGGAAAGGGCGTACTTGTGTGGGTTGGGATTATATAGTGTCTGATGAAAGAATATATTTAAAGAAAACACGCGCGCAATTAAATAGGTATAAAACATTAGTAGAAAAATATAACGCGCTCGAACAACATAAACAAAAAAATCATATTTTTGAGCAAGAAGTTAAAAATTTATTATCAAAATACAAAAATGCACAATCAGTATTGATCGATAAATTAAAAGGAAGAAAAATCGATGCAGCCGAGAAGACATATGGTTTAGCAGGCACAGTAACTGATAATATTACCGTGACACACTCGGTGGAATTTTTAGAATCATTTATTAAGTATGCACAAAAACCCAACGTGGGTTATCATCAAGCGTTAATGCATTATAAATATCTTGAAGAAATTCCTGACGAAACAATCAAACCTTTTACAACACTCTGGTTCGAAAGACAAAACAATCGCACGGATGCTTTAATTCGCACTGTCAAAAATCATCGTCAAACCAGGCCGGAAGAAACAAGAATTGTACAAAGTGGGATAAATCATGTAAACCCCGAGGGTATTCCCCAAGAAGGACCGCGCGTTCACACGGCATTTGCTGATGATAAAAATTGCACTTACCTCTTGATGCCGACTAATGGAACAGTGACATTAAAAATTTAAAACTTGCCTAACGGGGTAATAGGGTCAAGTCTGGCCCTATTCACTGTCATTTAGGCAAATTTATACTATAACTTAAGACCATTCATTCCACAGATGTTTATTCTATATAAAGGTAAGGCATCTTGATATTTATTCATGATGATTTTTTCTTGGGCCTTTTCTCAGTGCTCTGCCCGTAGCTCTGTAATACTCAAGACTAAATTATTTGAATGTACATCAATTACGCTCCATTATATATTTCCCCGTTAAATTAGTATTGAGCCGACAATATATTTTGGGGTAATAATTCTTCCATTTTCTTGTTATCAGCTTGAGGATCGTTAGTAGCTGAATCGCCTGATCGATGTGAGCTTGGAGATGCAGCCACAGAATTATTTGTGACCTGCGCAGTACTGTATTGAAGCAAACTATTCGGTGCCGAAAATTGTAGCAATTGATCTTTGACAGCGCCTTCATCAAAACGATTTGCAACTACTTTTAGTCTTTGCATAAAAATTTGCTTTTCTGCTGGAGAAGGTAAGGCATCGTGTATTTTCCATAGTGCCACGTTTAATAATTCATGATGAGTATCAATAATTTTTATGGCATTAGCGCGTATTTTGAGGTGAGTGCCACCGGCAATGACAGCTAAATATTGTAATGAAATGCATACGGCGGCTAGTCCTTGCTCATCCGGATGCGGAGAAGTATTGTCATTTTTACCTATGGTTGCAAACATAATGTTATCAAAAATTTTGCTTTGCAACACTTGTAGATCTTGTTCGACCATGCCCCAGGCCATGGTGGCAAGATTTTGCAAAGAGTCATATGTCATGGCATTAAAGATATAAGGCCTCTTAAATGACTTATTAAAAACCAAGTCTATAAGTTGTAAAGTTTTACCGCTAGAGGGTTGCAATTGACTAAGCGTTGAGAATATTTCTATAGCAAATTTTTCAGCTAATGCCGCACGTTCTATCATAAAATCTTTTGGGGCTTTCTTAGCTTTTTCTAAATGGGTTAATTCTAGTAAAAAATTATTAGTATCTTTTTTAATTTTTTTTACAACATCATCATATAAGGTAACTATTTTTTCAGTTGCTAATAGGCTCTTTAGATAACGACCAATGTATAGAATTCTCCCCGGTGAATTATCTGTAGCATGCACTAGGCTTACCAATCCTTCGGTTGCTTTAGAAAATATATGCGTGGATGATAAATTATTTTCAGCAATAAAATTCTTATATTCAGCCATCAGGTTTTCGCAGATATAACGTAGTATTTCGTGAGCGATAAAAATGTTATCTTGATTACCCAGTCGTTCGATGGAATTATAAGATATAGAATAAGAATGATTAAGCAGGGTTATGGTGAATTTCATGCAGTGATCGACTAGCTCGCACGGGAAAGGCAGCAGCGCTGCGATAGCTTCTCTTTTGGCTTTTGCTTGATGGATAGCGGCAGTCACATCTTGATGTAAAATTGTTGCATTCCGATGATATGTTTCGACATTATCCAATGCAGCTTCTGCATCGCATTGGCTCATGGCTAAAATTCTCACTTCTAATGAATCAAATTCTTCATTTTTACTCGGCAGACTTAATACGACTAATTCACGACTTTTCTGAATAATATCCAGGGCTTCTTTATAAAGATCATTTTGTTCTAAAAGATTCTTCGCTTTTAATCGTTCAATGGCTTGTGGTAGAAAATCAGTATCTTTGTAATATGCACCGATTTTTTTTAAGACAGTGAGGTATTCATTTTTGTTATCCTGCAATAATTCGTCATGTATTTTTGCAAGCGCAGTATCTAAATGGTTAGTATTAAGGAAAATGACCCTCATTGCTGTGCGATGGAGTTCCTGGTTCGACCTATGGGCTTGTTCGAGCGTAACTAATACTTGTAGGGCCACGCAAACTTGATTAACGTCTTGGTTTTTTGAGGCGCTACCGAGTTTCCTCCACATCCTATTAAGTTCAGAGGTGTAGTCTTCTTTGTTAATTTTGTTTGGAATACCCCAGCGGAATTCGTTTAGTTCGAAAAGTTTGGGCTGCTTTAGTTTGAAATTTTGGGGCATGATGGTGTTGCTCTTATTAGGAAGATAGAAAGCTACTTTACTAAACAAGACGAGTTAAGTCAATATACTTAATTGCTATTAAATGAATATTAAAGATAATGGGATCCAGCTTAACATTTAATTTGTTAGTCAAATAGATTCCGACTAATGGAGCAGTGACATTAAAAATTTAAAACTTGTCTAACGGGGTAAGAGGGCAAGTCTGGCCCTATTCACTGCCTTTTAGGCAAATTTGTGCTATAAGTTAGACCATTCATTCCACAGATGTTTATTCTAATATTCTAAAGGAGCTAGATCATGTTAATACGCAATCTTATTCTCGGTCTAGTCATTGGGCTCCCATTAGCTGCAGTTGCGGTAGACAATAGGTCCGAACAATCCATAACACAGTCATTCAACTCTTCAATGCCCGCTTCGGTGCAACCTGATCAACCCATACAAGCTAATCCCGGAGCAGTACAACCTAGCTCAGACAATAGGGATGCCATGATCAATGACTCACAAGATGCATTGAAAGCTCAATTAAAAATCAGTGGCGGGGTACAAGAAATAGCCTGGAATGATTTCATCGCTGCTGTCAATGAACGTGTCGAGCTCAGGAAAAAATCCATGTTGCAATTAAAGCAAGACTCGACCAATAACAAACTGACTATTGTCGATTTGATGCAAAAACGCGTAGATTTTGATAAATTACACTATGATTTATTAGTGAAGCAACAGCTAGCATTAAAAGATTTATATGCATCGCTCAATGATGAACAACAGACCAATGCCAATACATTATTAAAAGATATCGTCTTAGATCGCCGCACTGGGCATCATCGTCCTGGCTCTTCCAATGAATCTGGTGCATCCATATTTAAGTGAGGATCAGCGCAATAATGCCATCTAGGTGCCACCCACTGATGCGCCTATATAAAGTCCGTCAAACGTTGCATTTGCAAAAACCAAGAGAGGTGTGGCCAGTAAAATAGATGAAGAAAAAACTGCAATTCTATTTATGTTGCACTATCTATTCATGGTTAACTTTTTATTTGTATCATTTAGAGCCTTTGTTATCATTTAATCGGACACATAACGCTTCAGCCTGAACATCTTGATTATAATTTCTTGTATCTAAATCTTCCGCTGCTTGACAGGACCAACTGTGATAACTGGAAGGTTGGGTTTCAATCACTTTCCATTCCTGATTGGGATTACTTTGTGGCTCCGCAGTACAGCCACCGCTTAATATTTCATAACCCGGTTCACATGACAGCACTAATCCATTTTTGTATTGTCCTTGAGTGCCACTCCAGTCGCCTATGGTTTCTTGATCGATGAATACATTTTCCGCATATTGTGCGCAAATCGCATATCCTAACGCTTTGTGATGGTAAACGGCTGATTTATAATCTTCTCCCACTTTACAACTCCATGCATTCCAAACGCCATCGCCACTATAAACCGGTCTGGAACTCGTGACTTTCCAAGGAAAATCAAGATGTGTTGCCTCTGATTCACAGCCCCCTCCCGTGACATGATACCCTGGAGAACATTTGGCAATACATTCACTACCATATTGGCTTTGCGGACCGGTACAAGGCACAATCTGCACGTCTTGAATTAAATCATTACGCATACAAGTCGCTATTGCAGTTACGCCTTTATATGTTGCGTTCTCATCATTTTGAGAATAATCCATATTGTTCATGCAATAATAACTATTATTTTCTACAGGTTTAAGAGCAGGTATTAGCCAATGCTTGTTGTTATCTGCAAATTCTGTATCGCAACCGCCAGCAACCAATTGGTAGCCAGCAGGACAGGACGCAGTAGCATCATTTTTCGTAGGGTATTTACCCTCACCTTTTTCTTTTACATGCATTATTTTGGGTTGTTTGGGTACATGGCACCCGGGTACCGTATCACAATATAAAAAATAGCCTGCTTCTAGCACTTCACGTTTTTTATATATCATTGGATCATCTGGGAAAAAGTCACGTGTCAAAATTTCTGAAATAGGTGCCAAATTAAATTTTTGCGGAATGGGGTTCTCAATATTATTTGCCCATTCACCAAAATTTAATTCTTCTGGTGGTAACGCGCCTACGTAAATTGGGGTTGCCTCTTTTCTTGCATTTTCAAAATCAATACGCATCTGTTTAACTTCTGCAGATTCATATGCCGCAGATTTACCGTTGGTTCTAAAAAATTCAGCAGAAGCTTCAGCTGCAGCATCTATATTAACGCTTTTTTCACGTAATGCCTCATAATTTATCTGTGAAAAAACGGACTCATACGTCCATCTTGCACCTAAACTCACATTTTCTGCTATCATATGCGTGCCATAAGTCACAAAAAAAGGACGGACTCCTTCTTCAAACCAATTTGGGTTCTCGAATGAAATAGGCAGTCCTTCGACCGCGTTTAAAAATCCTGAGCTGAATGCTAATCCTGTACAATATGGATCGCGGCCCCCTTCAAACAGCTGACAAGCACCATGAGCTTGTACATTCACTAGCTGTAGACCAAAGATATTTTGTTGTTGATAGGTATACTCAGCTGACCCGGTAAATGCAGTGGATATAAGAAAATCTTCACTGCTCTCAGAGACATTTATCATTTCATAAAGACTTAGATAATAATCTAATTCAATATCCATATCAGAAAAACTATATGAACCTGAGCAAGATTCAACTGCCGTGCAAGTAAAACAGTCCGCGTCTGATTCACTGGTAAAAATAGCGAGCTGCCAGCCTGGATCACTACCATCACCATCTTCATCGCTGACTGGATTCCCTCTCGTTAAATCATAACCACGATAAAATTGTTCTACCGGACAATCAGCATCAGGAGAATTTTTTAGTTCTGTATTTGCAAAAGAGGCGGGGAGAGTAATCAGAAATACTAAGAAAGCAATCTTTAATTTAGTAATAGTTCTCATATAAATTGTTCCTATTAATTACTTATTGTATCATGAAATAACTATCTTCTATCGGTTGTGACAATGAATTTCATACTGCATTTTTCGAAAAATGCTTTTCAATTCGGGAATCAATTAAATTCACAAAAATAAGACGATTAATGAGATTAACACCCACTTTTAAAGTGGGTGTTTTGTTATCGCTTCAAAATTAATTAAACTTAACACACAGCGCATCGACTTGCACATCTTGATGATAGGTTCCAGAGCCCATATCTTCCTGTGCGATGCATGACCATTCTTTGCCACTGATGGGTTGCGATTCAACGGTTTTCCATTCATGGGTCGCAGGTGTGGGTAAAACACATCCGCCGCTTAATACTTCATACCCGGTATCACACGCTGCAACTACGCTGTTAGTCCATTTTTCAGCGGTACCACTACGCTCAGTGACTATTTTCTTATCATTTAATACACCGTCTGCATATTGGACGCAGATGGCATAACCGTGTGCATTTCTGTTATATACCCCCGTGGTATGATCTTCACCTACTTTACAACCCCAACCACTCCATTGTGCATCTGAATTATAAATAGGCGTAGAATGAATCACTTTCCAGGGTCTAGTCTCCGTGGGAAGATTTGATTCACAGCCCCCTCCAGTCACATCAAAACCTACAGGGCATTGTGCAAGACAATCGCTCGTATCTTTACCCGTTGCGCCTGTGCAAGAAACAATAACGCGATCTTTTATGTAATCATCATGTAAACATGTGGCCGTAGTATCAAGACCAAGATAGTAATGTTGGTAGTTTGGATCGGTATAATAATCGATATGTGTTAAACAGTGAAATGTGTTCTCAATCGGTTTTAACGAAGAAAACATCCACCAACCTGTTGTGGTTAAATGTTCTGAATTACAACCTCCACTGATTAATTGATAATCTGTAGGGCAGGAAACAGTTAAACTATTTTTAGTTTGATATTTACCGTCTTCACTATCATGCACATGCACAATTTTAGGCGGTTTAGGAATATACATTAAATATCCGGCTTCTAAAACTGCGCGCTTTGCATCAATGTTTGGATCATTGGGGAAAAACCGTGAGGTAAATAATTCAGAGATTGGGGAGAGCTGATATTTTTGTGGGATGGGATTTTCAATGTTATTGGCCCAGGCACTAAAAGACAAGTCTACCGGTGGTGGTGCACCTATGAAAATAGTGCTTTGTTGTTCCACTGATCCATCAAATGCGACACGCATTTCTGTTACTTCTTCAGACTCAAACGCAGCAGATCCGCCTTTGGTTCTAAAATATTCAGCTGAAGCCTCAGCTGCCATTTGAATATTCACATTGCCAGCACGCAATGCATCATAACTGACTTGTGTAAATAAAGATTGATAGCTCCATCTCGCACCTAAGCTCATCGAGTTAGTGACTAGATGTGTACCATAATAATTAAAGAAATCTAATACGGCTTCGAACCAATCTGGATCGTTCATCGAAGTTGGAAAATCACTGACTGTATTTGCAAAACCCACAGAGAAATTAACATCGTAGCAATGTAGATCACGACCGCCTTGGAATAATTGACAAGCGCCTTCTGCTTGTACATTGACTAGCCCTAAACCAAATACATCTTCTTGTTGATAGTAATATTCAGCGGACCCAGTAAAAGACGAACTCTTGAAAAAATCTTCACTGCTACCAGAAAGGCTTGCCTTTTGACTCAGGCTGTAATGATAATCCAATTCGGCATCCATATCGTAAACACGATATTGGGCAGCGCAAGTGGTCGTTGCAGTACAAGTTAGACATGTATCTTTAGCATTCTGCTCCATAATAGCTAAACGCCAACCTGGGTCTGCCGTATCTGTTGCAGGATTTCCTTTGATTAAATCATAACCGAGATAAAAATAATCTAAAGGACAGTTAGGATCAGGTGTTGTAGCCTTGTTCAGTGGGTCATTTGCCCAAGTAATCGATGAAAATAGGAAACAAGTTGAGAGAATGATTCTAATTAAATATTTCATATGATTTCCTTTTTACTCTAGTCTTTAAATAAAGCACACATAATGTTTGTTTCTACATCTTTATTGAATGTTCTTGTCCCATGAACTTCTTGTCATAAACAAGATTATGCATTACGACTGACTGCGATATTTTCTATCACTTTCCATACATCTATGGGTTTGGAATGTCCTTGGACAAAACAGCCACCACTTCATACCTCATATCCAGCGCTACATTTGCAGTATGCTTTTAGACATTCAGCCATCTTAAGAAAGAAAAAATGATTAGTCAATGGAATTTGTGATAGGCACTAAACTATGCGTGCAGCATTAACGGGGCAGGCCTGACATTTAACCTTTTTATGGATGTTAAATGTCAAGCCTGCCCCTATTAAAATTATTGTGATACTCTTTTTCCTTCCTCTGGATATATTCGTCATATCTCTTGGGTCCTAAAATGGATCGTCACCTTCCTGCATGATGACTGAGTAAGATTTTTATTTTTAGTGTATCCAGATCCAGAGCGCTAGCACTCTCCATTTGAATCTTGAAATGAAATGGTTATAATCACTGATAGCGTTTTTAATAGACCATTTTAATAAGGATAACTGATATGAAAAAATTAAGCCCCCTATTGTTTTTAGCATTGATGACTGTAAGTTCTGTAACTTTGGCTTCCAGTATCAATTCAATGAGCAAAGCAGAAGTTGAAAAGACTTTTATTGATAAAACCTTTACCTCAATTGCAGTCTCTCGTCTTAATAGTAACCCCACAGATAATACTTTTGTAGGCACGTTGGATAGTAAAGGTAATATTATGGGTAAATTTGTTAATAAACCTTCTAGCGCGCCACAAACTGATACCGGTGTTTATAAAATTAACAATGATGGCAGCATGTATATTACTTGGAAAAATTGGGAAGGTGGGAAGGAAATGTGTGTAAAATTCTATAATACTAAAAATGACTATCTTGCTATGGGTTGCGATAATGAATTTCATACTGCATTTCCGAAAAATGCTTTTCAATCCGGGGATCAATTAAATTCACAAAAATAGAATTAGTTTGTTCAGTGTTTAATGAAGTGAACACCCACTTATAAGTGGGTGTTTTATTATGGTTTCTTTTGTTTTTTATAAGCAGACTGAGCCTTCGTTTTAAAATTTGTTGCATTAGAAGCTTTAGTTTTGACTTGCTTATTTTCAAAAACTTCACTTTGTTCGCTTTTTGTTTGCGCACAATAGCTCAGTGTCTTAGTGGGTGCAGCCGGCATGGGTGATTGCGTTGATTGCTCATTGTCTTTAAGCGCAGTAAGAAATCTTATTGATTGCAGCGCATAAGGATGTGTATTGTCCAGCATGTCAAGTGCTTTTTTGAAATTGATTTGTGCATGATCAAATTTTTTAAGCGCTATCTGCACTATACCTATAGTATTTAAAGTATTTGCCACTTCAGGATGCTTAGCGCCAAATAGTGTGATCATTAATTTAAATCTTGCTGCAAGCTCGATGTCGTCTTCTTTTAGTGCACAAATGCCAATCATACTGGTCATTATTGTTGATAGGGTTGCAAATTTGATTTTTAAGTCTTGTGTATGAATAAAAATATCGTATGCCTTTTCGAAGTGATGCAGTGCTTCGTCATATTTTCGTAACCGTACATATATTTGGCCTTGATTAAGAAATATATTACCTAGATATTCTATAGGTATGTTTGAGTTTTTGTAGTAAATATTCAGAGATTCATCATAGATATTAAGCCCTTGTTGATATTCCTTTTGCTTAAGATGGATAGCACCCAGATTATTTAATATACAGACATGGGTACTCGGCTCGACTTCTGTATTATTTTTATGAATGTTTAAGGCTATGTCATATAATGCGCGAGCTTCTGCATTGTATTGTTTCGTTTGGTAAAGATGGCCCAATTTCAATAAATAAGTTATGCGGCAATGATCAATAAAGATATTATCTTCTTTCTCCAAAGGGTGACTAGGGAGTGTTTCATTGATTATTTTATCTAAGCACGCTACTGCTTGTATTGTGGGTGTTACTGCAATAGGTGACGAAGCGGTGAAATGCTGCAAGGTCTCATGAATGGCAGCCTGAAGTTTTTCTTTCCATGTGTGCATGAGGTATACCTTGATAAAACTGTAGTGTAATTCATTTTAGTAACCTATTCAACTCGTTTGATGTGTTGAAATAAAGGCTATACCGATGGTCAAACTTGTATGTTGATGAGAAATAATTTTCTATTTTATTTAAAAAATAGGATGAGATTTGGCTGATAATTGCAATTCATAAGCATCAGCGTGCTGGCTGTGAAACAGATGTTTAGTTACGTAAAATTACTCATTAATTACATGATGCTCAGGGCACATCCACCTAATACGTCTCCTAATTCTGCTCCTCCTGCGTTGACTACTTCACCTACCGCTCGCGCTGCTTCTGTTCCTATAGTATTTCCTGTCTCTGCCACCGTAGCCACATTCTGCGCAGCTAGAGCAGGATTGGGCATAAGATGAATAGCCTCAGGAGGCAGATACCCAACGTGTGCATTATTATTTGAATAATTGCTTGTTAATAGTGTTGAACTGCTTGCCGAATTATATTTTTCTCCAAATATCCTTTTTTCAGTTTCATTAAAAAAATCTTCCACCGATGTTATTCTTGCGCCGGGTAGATATTCTTTTCCATAAGCGATGACATGGGCGTGTGCAGCAGAATACGCACGATCTGGATGTTCTAATATTAAGTTTTTAACTATAGAATAGATCTGCATTAATGTTATCATTTGCACAGGCGTGCTTCGTAGATTTACTGTATTCATTTGTAAGAGGGTTGTAGCATATTTAGATGACCATGAGTACGGTGCACTCGCTTTCCATTTTTCTAATTGCTCATTACTATTGGTTTTGAGGACAAGAATCAAAGATGCAAAATGCAATGCATATTGTATATCTGACCCACCTTGGGTTCCTGTCCTTTGCTTAGTCAATTTATCAGCAATTTGACCGAAAGCAGTAAGCAATGAGTTCTGTGGAGGATGCCCCTGATCTAATGCATCTGAAGATAAATGAAGCCTAGTAAGTAACAAGTCAATAATCTTTTTAAATTCGACTGAATCGTCTTTGAGTTCAAAGGAAGAATATAAACGATAAGTTAAATAGATATTAATAGCCTTAGTTTGATTCTTTTCGAAAACTGTTTCATCTGCTGAGTTGGCATTCAGTAGTATTAAAAGTTGGACTATCTCGTAAGCAATTTTTTGTTGGAAAAGTAATCTTTCTCTTTTAATCGGTTCAGAAGTTGCAGCGGATAATGCTTGTTGATCAAAATTTATACTGGCCCACTGGAAAAGCAATTTAGTTAATTCTGTCGGTTTGGTGTTGAGAGTCTGGAGTCCATCATAAAATGACCTCTTTAGAAGCTCATTGCTTAAACCATTTTCTTGATTCAATGGACCGTGTTTAACTAATAATTGAGCGTATGGCATGAGTGGCCTCTAGGTAATAGGTTAAATAGTATCTTATTAATCATAAGCCATTAATCTTAAATCTTCCTTAAGGATGGTAACTAGCTGTCAATAAAGTTTACTTTGGCCATTTTGACCCCTGTTAACGGTTGCTTTTCTTTCCTGATTATAATATCCTATTAAGATAACTAAGTAAGATATATCTTATTTATCAGATACCTATATTCTAGAACCCTTGTGAGTATTAAAATTAACTATGAAACCAGCAGCCATCCGCGCCTTTATTCAAGCCCATATGCCCATAGTCATGGAGCGCTTAAACAAAAGCAATAAAGACGGGCATTTAGTTTATGCCGAAGATGTTTTCGAGCATTTTCCGAGCGAAGCAGCGTTTTATAAAGAATTTGGTGTGACACCCAAAGATTTTTATTGCTTCTATACGAATTCGCCGTGTTTCGAAATAATAAAAAGGGTTACTCGGGGGGAGTTCTCAACTGCTGTTCCACGGTTATATCAAATTAAAAAAGGAAAAACATTATCTGAGGCATTGGATAATTTAATCGAGCATGGTACGACTGTGATAGACTGCCTCCAGGCCGTTAATATTGCATGGTGCTTGTGTATTGAGGCGCTAATGATTGAATGTTATGGAATTGAGCAAGGAAAAGCTAGGTTCAACGCATTGTTAAATGTTGAAACGCAGCCCTTTCAGATCAGCGGATTTGATGTTAATCAAAAGACTGGCAATTTAAGTCGCGCTGCATATTGCATACCCGTTCCGGTATTATCGTATTTTATTGAAGACCTACCTGAGTCTAGCCAGGTTTACCCTACAGCTAAGGATGATCCGCGTTTAAAGCCGGGTACACGAATAACACTTTACAACATGCCTGAATATAAAATTAAGCATGTTATAGGCAATGCCGGCGCAATGAATTTAATATGTATCGATAAGGATACCTATATGGGGTTTGGTTTAGGCGAGGGTACTTTTACAGAAAGCAAAGTCAATGCATGGCTTAAAAATAGTTATGAATCAATGCAGCCTTTGGAAGTAAGAAAAAATTGGCTTAATACTATAGCGCTTGCAAAAAAAGAAGCCCAACCCACAAGAAATCCTTATCCCGCAGGCTACACGGCTGATACCGCCGTGCAGATGAATTATGATAAATTAGGTCAATTAACTGAAGATTTTCAGGGGACGCTGACTAGAGTTGCGGTATATATAGATGAGTATGAAAATAAACAATTAAGATTGTTCGATCGTGAGTTTGGAGCGTTTGTCTGGCCGACTCTCACCAGTACTGCTGCCACGTCTTTAAGCGATCGCACAAGAATGCTATTAACTAATACTGGAACTGGAGCTGAAAAAACCAGCGATCGTGATTGTGCAGATATCCTATTTAAAGTTACGCAACATAGATTTAAATATAATGACGAGATAGCGGCTTATTGGATGGCGACTGAATCAGAAACTGAAGCTGCAAGAATAGCTGGACAATTAAATCGGCCGGAATGGGGATTGCACATAAAGTATAATAAAATTAAACCGTCAAGTAAGTTTCCAGATCATTATCGTATAGACGTTAAATCGTTTGATCCTAAGACAATTTCATTAAGCAATATTAATGCTAAATTGACCTAGTATTGAACCTTTAAATAATTAGTCTTCAGGGTAATAATCTAGTGCTTAAAGAATTTCCAATTACGCTGGCAGTGGGGCGCTTTTGAGGATCCCATTGCAGTGCACGAAGGAGTACTGATTTGACATGGGTTGGGGTAATGCTAGGGATATCTGCGCAGGGATCCGCATTGTCATAAACATATTTCTTTCGGCCCTGATGCATGGTGGTTTGTGTATCCATGTTGTGATGCTGAGGCAATTTCCAGGAAAATAAGGCTTTAATTACAAAAGCCCATGAGCATACATCCGATGCGGGACTATGATGTAATCCTTCATCCAAATCTTCAATTTTATAAGCATTGTTTAATTTATCTTGATTAAATTTAATAAAATCAGTATGGGAAATAGTATCGCTGCCAAAAAATAATTCATAGGCTGCATAATCAAAATAATTGCGACATTCTCGAGGCAAATGCGGTGGACCTACCAATTGAAAAGCGCCCAGGTCTATCCATTTAGCATGTATGTTGCCTGCTCTGTCTACACTAAATAATAAATTTTGCGGTGAGACATCACTATGCACCACATTGAGGCTGTGCATATACGCTAACCCACTTATAGATTGTTGAGCAATCGATTCTTTAAAGGCAATACCGCATAGATCTTCTGTAGCATTGGAAGCGATGTAAGTATACATCGAGCAACTCATTTCCACATAAGGTAAAACAAGAGTAAAGGATAGTAAATCAAAGCTCTCAAATCCAATCACATTGGGGTGGCCCCCTCCAGAATTTAATACGCTGAGCGCCACCAATTCAGGTAGCATTTCATGTCGCCCATCTTCATTAAATTGTTTAATTACTCTTTTTTCCTTTTTACTGTTTTCGCCCATAAAGACCGTTGCAGATCCCCCTGCACCTAGACGGGCTTTAAGCGTATAGTTGCTCGGACTATGATGGGCCATATACACAGTTTCAGGAATTTCAGGATAGTAAAAATTTAAAAAAGTTTTAATGTTTTTTTCAAATTCTGCAGCGGGTAAATTATAATTATAACTAAACAAAGCATATGCAAGTGCTCGCTGAGCTATTCTTTTTTGATTATGAGATTTAAGATGCGCAATAAACTCATTAATAATCTCAGATACGCGTGTACTGTTATCTGTGATCAGGCTATATAGTAAGGTTTGAATCGGATCATATTCACTGCGGCGCAGTCGCGTATGCCACAGCATGGAAAAAAATTTATCATGATTATTTTGATAACAACTTAGAAAGAATAAGCGTGCTTTTAGGTAGCTATCGGGTTCAGCGTGGTTATTCATAAGCACGATAGCCATTTCTTTAAATCCATTTAGCATTACATACTCAGGCGCAAGTACCTTAGGGGTAAAGGCAAGGGGGAGTGTTGTTGGGATTCTATTAAAACAATTGTAAACAAATTTTTCTTGCTCAAGATATGCCTTAAGATCCCCAACTATGTCTTTTTCCACCTCCGATTGCGGTTTAACTACTGCTAATTTTGCTTCAGCTTCTGCAAATTGATGTAAAAAAATCTCTTGTCGAATTCTATTTAGCATGGCAAACCTGTGAGTGGATTGAAATTTACCTAGTAAGGTCTCCTATATTCAGGTCAGTATAACATGTTAGTTGGCTACGACCATAGTGTTGGCTAAAAAATTATGGATTTTTTTGTTAATAATTTCATAATGTTATTAAAAATCACTTCGGATGCTTTGATGGTTTTTTATAAGCATCCTCCCGCAGGTAACACTATTAATTAGTGCACAATGTTGAGTTAATATAAAATGCTTGCAAATTTAATGGAAGTGATAGAAAGTGTGCCTAGCTTCATTTGAGCACATCTTGAAACTTTATCGTTAACCCTAAGAAGACCACTATGCAAACCACATTCAACTATTTGGATAGCTACTGCGAACGGGCAGGGCACTTGGGTCTTTGGGCTGAGCCGCTCAATGTGCTCAGTAATATTGCATTTTTGCTAGCAGCCTGGTGGACATGGCAAAAGGTCAAATCCCTAGGAGAACATGCTGGGCAAGTCTGGGACATTAAGCTACTGAGCATCCTTATCGGTATTATTGGCATAGGGAGCGGTATTTGGCATCTGGTGCCGAACACTCATACGGTGCTTATGGATGTTATTCCAATCCTCATCTTTATGAATTTGTATATCTTCTCAGCAGCCATACGCCTTCTGGGTTGGCGCTTCACACAGGCGCTAGCGTTGTGGTTTGTATTTATGGTGGTGAATTTTGCTTCGGAAATCTATTTACCTCGAGATTTCTTGAACGGCACGATTATGTATGTGCCGGGCTACTTTATATTCTGTTTCTTCATAGTCATGCTCTGGTTGCGAAAATCCCCTACCGCAGTAATCATGCTGCAGGCGCTAGTGTTGTGGACCTTTTCGTTAATTGTACGCACAGTAGATCTCATGCTCTGTCCCATGATCCCCATCGGTACTCATTTTATCTGGCATATTTGTAATGCGTTGATGATGGGATTGCTATTATATGCACTGATTCAGTGCAGAAGATCTCGCAGCCAAGAGTTACCTTAATATTCAATAAGCTATAGAATCACTTTGTGAGTATTGTAGGGTTTGCTTTCAACGTGATATCATGTTATGTACATAACAATCCCAGGTAACCGTAGTCTATGGGCGAACCAGAACAAAATCATAAATACATCACTAATTTTGAGGACAGTAATCAACCGTTTATTACTTCGGATAGGAATTTTAGTGTTTATTATAAAAACGGGAAAAATATCCCTTGGCTATTTCGAGCGCTTGAAGATGTTGAATCTTCCGCCCCTTTTTTTGAGGTCATTGCAGCAGAGTTGTATCATGCCTTATTGCCATTCTCGGCAAAAAAACATCGCACTCTATTTGGGCGGGATCGTTATAATAAATTGACTTTATTGGGTTCCGTGACCCAAAAACATCCTACAAAACTCGGCCAGACAACGTTTGAAAATGCAGCCTATTTTCCGGAAAAAATCGCACCCCACCTTGTTCTAGCTTATTTTCTTGAAGATAGCGATCCCAATGAGCGCAACCTAGATATTTTTGCTGGGGATAAAGGGATACGGGTTGATTTTGAGTTTTTCTTATATGATTTCCGGGATGATCTTTGTCATAATCGAGAGGTTAAATGGTTTCGTGGGTCACCTATAAATGATAAGGCATTTCAGATAGACGCGGTTGATTTAGAGCAATTTCCTGATGTAAAGATCACAAAATTCTTTAAACTGTTAGATAGAAGAAGAGATGATTACGCTAAAGCTATTTTAACAAAATGGCGTAATTCTGATGTTTTCAATAAAGTGGCGCATCAGTATTTTTTAAAAATATTATTATTTGATCATGAATTACTCGAACCTATCATCCACGCACATGCCTCCCCGCAAGCTGTTATGAAAGATTTGGCAAATCATCTTAACTCTCGTCGCACACTGTTGTTGCAAGAGTTAGTGCAAGTTGCAAAATTTAGAAAAAATGTCGTGAACAATTTTACTGAATATAAAGCAAATATTATTAAAGAGTTTCAAGCTTATAATGTTCAATTTAATAAAACTGGAAAATCAAAGCGGAAAGCGGCTTATTATGAGAATCGAATAATTAATATCAATCGTATTGAAGAAAAATTAAACGAATTGTATCGAATTATCCATGGGTGTGAGACATTGCCTAAGAAAATTAAGGATAGTTTTGGATTATACTTTGCTCGTATGAAGTTAGTTTGGCCTGATATTGATGCGAGCAGCTTATGCAATATCGTTACAAAACAAATAAATAACAAGTATTATTACTTCTATTATTCTGATGATAATAATGACCGCAAATTTTCGAATATAATAGCTTCTTATCAAAGTCCATATAATTCGAGTTTAGAAAATGCTGAAATTTGTTTTTATATTAATAAAGAAGCCAGTGAGTCGTTGATGCGCCAACTGATCGTACGTAATGAACGTATTGAACAAATCATATCCTTTGTGAAAAGTAAATTTAAGGCGCTTAAATACTTGTCAGCATCAAACTGTAAACCCATGACGCAAGAACTGCTACAGGAATGCATGGCATGTTTTGAAGGTATGGATAACAGCCTATACTATCAAAACACTTTCGCACCCATTCAGTTTTTAAAGGCCATTGTGGGCGCATGTCATCGTCAAGAGAGTAATAATGATGCGTATTTTTTGATAGATGAAATTTTCAATATAAAACTTAAATTAATAGATCCTAAAATGGAAAATAGGATCCAACCTCAATTAGCTATTGAACATGATTACTTTAAAAAAAGTAATTACACCCTTGATAAATATTTGCATTACATCAATGGCATCATATCCGAGGCCATCATCGACAAGGTATTTCATCTATCTTTTAATCATCATGAAATGGTTTGCAATATTATATTTAGCAAAACAACAGATAAAGTGCAGACTACCGTACTTAGTCTTCAAGCAACACTTGAAACAGCCACTTTTATCACCATGTTAAATTCGAGCATGACTTACGGTCAGGGTGTCGCGCAGCGAGGAGATCATGAGAAAGCCCGAGATTATTTTGATAGAATTAGCCTCATTTGCGACAAAGTATCACAACATGACGCGCCTACAGAAGAACTATTGAATCCAAATGATAGTTCCAATCCGCTTAATCAGCATGTGGGTCCTAAAAAAATTCTTGCCTGGTTTATGAACACTGAGCGTAGAAATCACCTTCTAGCCTTAATCGAAAGTGCGAATAAATTAGCTCTAAAACCTAGATAGTCAGGACTTTTCAGTTAAAGGTCAGGGTGTTACTATGCTTTTGTTTTGATTCAATAAGCATTAAGAAACGTACTTAAGGAGAACAACTGTGCCACAACTCAGATTAGATTATACCGCCAATATTATAGAGAAAAATAATTTTGCTGCCTTGTTTGAAAAGTGCCATAAAATTTTGGCAGATACATTAGCGGTTGAATTATATAGCTGTAAAAGCAGAGCTATGCAGCAAGAGCACTATTATATAGGTAATGGCGATCCAAATAATGCCTTTGTCTGCTTGCAGTTACAAGTCATGTCTGGACGCTCAAGAGAGGTGCTCAGTCTAGCAGTTCAAATGATCTTAACGGCATTAAAGGATCATTTTGCTGAGTCATTGCAACAACAAAAATTACAAATTACTTTGGAACTCGTCGAGTTATCGAATCAGATGTATTTTAAACTCTCGAGCTAATCTCCTTGAGGGATCTGGAATAGGGCGCTAGATGCATTATTATGGGTTAAATTGAGTTTAAGCCCAGCAATAGAAATAGTCATATTAGCGTTGTAAAGACTAGGATCACAGGTAGCGTAGCTACGCGTAGAATCTATACTGATGCTATGTATAGCAGGACTTGCGAGTCCGAGTCCGGTATGATTAAAAATTTGTTCGGCATGAGTTTCATAATACAGGTTACCGTCATTGCCGATATAACCTATTTCCACGATCTCCTTCCAGATCCCGGGCTCATTTTCCATATAAAAATTAAGTTGATTCTTTGAATTTCTGCAGTCAGGCATCGGTCCTATTAACATGCCATCAAATTCATAATAAATGCGTGTGTAATAGCCTATATAAGCGGGTAAGGGGGGCTCTATGACAAAATGTGTGCAATGGGAATAAGTTCCTGGGTCAAAATCACTACAATCGTAATCGCCTTTGTGCTCGGCAAAAGCAATGGCGGAAATAAAACTTAAACCCATTGCCCAGATGTATTTATGTTGCATAAAACCCTCATTAGTCATTATTAAAGCTTAAAATTCAGCTAAATCCTGTTAGCTAGATAAATCCTTTGTACTCTAACAGACTATAAAGTCATAATCAATACTATTTGCGTTAAGTGAATAATCCGCTAGATTTTGATCTGAAAATATCAGGACTTACGAAAAATGCGGCTGTTAGGGTGTTTTTTGGCGATTTTGCGACAGCCATGAGCAAAAAAACATCCTAACAGCCGCATTTTTCGTAAGTCCTAAATATCTCATTTTTAGAGAAAAATCATCCCTATAACCGCAGCAGACATACTTATAAATGTTATCCAAATAAGACTATTTGTTAATACCCCACTGGTAAACCTGCCCATGATGTTACCATTTTTTGCAATTAAACCAATGATGAAAATAAGTGGCACCGCGATGATGCCATTAATAACTGCGGCATAAATCAGTGCTTTGATAGGATCTATGCCTACAAAGTTCAATAACAATCCTATTAAGGTTGAAACGATGATGATGCCATAAAAAATACGTGCTCGTTTAAATTTTAAATCTAAGCCTTTTTTAATATCAAATGTCTCACATATGGCATAAGCTATCGACCCTGCAAGGACCGGAATCGATATCAATCCTAATCCAATAATGCCTATAGCAAAAATAACTTTTGCTAGCGTTCCTGCATGGGGAAAACCGTGGACTAAAGGTTCTAATGCTTTTGCAGCATCTGCGGCTGTTTTAATATCGGTAATATCATTATTATGTAAGACACTGGCCGCCACCACGATAATAGACCATGTGGTGATCTGCGAAAAAAGCATGCCCACAAAATTATCTATACGCATATTGAACACATGTTTATTATTTTTCTTAATCTTGCGCTTTGAGGAGGATAAATGATTACCATGATTTTCTTCCACCACTTCTGAAGCTTGCCAAAAAAATAAATAAGGCGATATCGTGGTGCCTAAAATAGCCAAAACGATAAATAAAAATTGAAAATTAAATTCAAAGTGAGGAATAAATGTGGCTTTTAATACAGTCCACCAATCCTCATTGATAATAAAAATAGTTAATGGGTAGGCGAGGAGCGACAAGCATAGCCATTTTAAAATTTTTGCATAGACTTTGTATGAAATGAATACCTCTAACAATAATATGATCACGGTAAAAGAAATGCATAAGACTACAAAGGGTATGGGTATAATTAGCTGAGCTGCTGCTGCCATGGCGCCTATATCTGCGCCTATATTGATGGTGTTGGCAATGAGTAATAAGGATACCAATCCAAATAATATTTTTTTACCGTAATGCTCTTTAATTACCGCTGCAATGCCTTTACCCGTTACTGTACCGATACGGGCGCACGCTTCTTGGATAGCTGTTTGTAGCGGCAATATAAATAGGGCTGTCCACAATAGTGCATAACCAAACTGCGCTCCCGCCTGAGAATAGGTCGCAATACCGGATGGGTCATCATCCGCTGCTCCGGTAATTAATCCTGGGCCTAGCTTTTTAAAAAAACTTTTTATTCGAGCCCAAGGTTTTATGTTGGCAATTTTATGAGCCATGGGTAGCCTCTTTAAAAAATATTTTGTATAGCTGCAATAGATACCTATCAGACGACTTTTAAATATAGTTCAATTTAATGTGATACCGCAGAGGATAAAGTTAAATGGGCACAATGCTGACTCTAAGCCCTGAACTAGAGTGTTTCTCCTTTTGTTATCCATCTTGCAAAACTGCAGATTTTCAGATAATATTAGTTTTATTTGGGCTATATAGTCTTTAACATGCCCTCTATTTAAAATCTTGAGATATAAATGATGAATAAATTATTGCTTATTGGTTTAATGTTAACTGTTCCACTGGTGTTGGCATTAGACCCACCGAATTTAAATAGTACGGGTCAAGCCCCCGATACCGCAAATTGTATCCGTCACGAAATGTGCAATCGCACTCTTTGTGCTGAGGTATGCCAGAGTGGGACAGTTGAGATCGATACGTGGGCGCTCAATGCACTAAATTTTCAACGTAAGCTACAACGTGATTTACCACTGCCTTATTATCAAATGCCGGGTACCCATAATAGCTACCAAACACAAAGCAGTGGGATAGGCGTAGAGGAATCTGGATTACATGAATTATTTCTAGAGGCTAAATATAAGGACAATAATGTTGTACTACAAAATCAACGTTATTCAGTGACCGATCAATTACGGATGGGGTTACGATGGATGGAATTTGATATGTGGGGTTTTATTGAGCAATATGAAGATATCCGACTTTGCCATGATCCTTTTCCCGATCCACGCCTGCTGACTTGGGTTGATTTAGCAGAGATAAAAACACGTACTAAATTAAAGTGGGATCCTGAGAATTTGGGTTGCTTCTCTACGCATAATCAGAACCTTCAAACCGGATTGCAAGAAGTCGATACGTGGTTAAACTTGCCTGAGAATAAAGAAGAAATCATCGTCATTTACTATGATGTTAAAAGCCCATTTATAGATAGCCAAGTGAAAGAAGCCGTCAAAACTACACTTGAAGTCTTTGGTGATAGGATATTCACGCCTGCTGATAAAGAAATACTCGGAAGATGGCCCACAGCAAAAGAGCTTATTGTTATGGGAAAACAAGTGATTTTTGAATGCAATTCAGAGAGTTTTGAACACTCTGATCTTATTTTCTACCCACGTTTGACCTCAGATACTTACGGCGGGCGTCAATTCAGTGTAGATAGATTTACGCCTTTTCCTCATTGCGCCATTGACGGTGAGCAATACCATTACGGTGGTGGATTTTTCCGTCCTTTAGATCACAGTATTGCTAAAGGACCTGCGCTGCAACCTGATCCTAAACAAATGATTAAGCCTCAAGATATACGTAATTTTGTTGATTGTGGCATCAGTACTATGGGACTAGATAATGTACAACCTTCTGCGATTGCCGAAATGATTTGGTCTTGGGCCCCTAATGAGCCTCAAGCAACAGGCTGTACGGTGATGGACAATGATGGAAGATGGCGGGTGCACAGCGATTGTGACACCACAAACATGAAACATGCCTGTGTGGATACCAACGATAGATTAGCGTGGATGCTCTCTTCCAGCGCAGATTCCTGGAATAATCCGACTTGCCCTAACGGCTACCAGTTTTCATTTCCTGTAACCGGGTATGAAAATGCGTTATTAAGACAAGTTAAGGGTAATGAGCAGATTTGGCTGTCATATGAAAATTAATGTTATGGACTCAGTACCGATTAATTTTAGCGGACCCTGCAGTCATTAGGAAAAATCATCTATTCTGTTTAAGATGACAACATAAACCCAGTCCTAAGGCAAAACAAAGGCTGGCCGCTATCATCGGCCAATGCAGGTCAAAATAGGCGATGACGCCTGAAATGATCGGCGCTAAAGTCCAGGCCGCACTCTTGACCATACTGCCTATGCCCATCACATGTCCTTGATGCATTTCATTGGCTGCTTCAGAAAATAAGCTTAAGCACGTCGTATAAGCAAAACCACCGCCAATACAAAATGGAATGACGATGATCCAAAACCAAGTAAATGTAGTGATATAGAGCATAATCGCGATGCTAAATAGTAAGAGCACCAATCCTATACATAGACTATTCACTAGGCTCACATAAGATAAAGTAGGTCTCACTATCCCGACAATGGCACCCATAAATATGAGGCCTACAAAAGACATAAAGCCCCCCGTCGTTGCGGCGTTGACTAGAAAAAATGACTCTAAATAAATCGGAGTAAATTGAAAAAAGAAATTCCAGCCCAAAGTAAATAGAAAATATACGCTGGCAAGACGCAGGAGGTGATGATTGCTAAATAAATTCATATCGCTTGCATTAACCGCATCAGGACTAGCCAGGGGTTTACGCGTAAACGTTTCTTGAAAATACAATTGGGTCAGCGCGATAGCGATTAAACCCATAAGACCAACCGCCGCAAATGGGGTGCGCGCGCTGAAAAAAGGCAAAATATCAGCGCTAGATAAAATCCCGCCTAAAGCCGGACCTATAACAAAGCCTAGCGTGCTCGCCATAATCACCGCGCCCATGTTTTTAGTTTTATCTTTACCTGTGCTTAAATCAGCCATGGAGGCTAGCGCAATCACATGCGCGCCCGCAGTTAATCCGGCAATGGCGCGACCCAAGATCAGTAACCCATAAAAATTAAAGTGTACGCCTGCAGCGGTAACAAAAAAGCCAAAAGTAAATCCGCTTAAACACAGGAGTAACGATCGTTTGCGTCCCCAGTTATCCGAGGCTTTACCTATGAGTAAAGAACCGATAGCCATAAAAAAAGGATAGATCGCAAAGGCAAGACCTAAATAAAATAAACGTCCCTCATAACTGGTTTGTGCAGAAAACAAAGTACTGGTGTCTGCAAGAAAATAATAAGCAAATGTAGGGTAAACAATACTGATCCCTATCCCATCAATTAGAATAATAAAAAGTAATGTCCAACGCGAATATAAATTCTTCATGGTTACGGTTTTGGACTAAATAAGTGGTTTCTTTCTATGTCACGGATACATTTAATATCCGCTTCAATTACCGTAGGATCATCATGGATCAACAATACCCAGCCGGGCGAAGTCAGTAAATCTATGGTTTTCATGACTGTGCCGGTATGAGAAAATTTATGCATTTTAAAACTTTCTAGGGCTTTGATTTGTGCAATGGCTGACTCATGCACGAATGCTTGTTCAAAGGGCACTTGATGCAACACACAGACCAGATGTTTTTTTAGAACATAGGGCGCTTTAGTATGTTGTGCAAAATTTTTCGGATCCACATAGGATTCTGCCGTCAGCGTAGTTTGTATATATTCCAAGGCTTCTTCTTGCAGCGCAGGCGGGATCCCTAAGCCCATAATCCGGCAATTACTTTCGATGAGTACAGGACCTTGGCTTGTCAGCATCACTTCAGAGTGCACCGGGCCAATATTAACCCCCAGCGCAGGAACCACTTTTAAAATATAATCGCTTAATAGCTCCTGCACCGCACCGGTTGAAGGCAGTAATGCCGTAGTGGTATAAATGATATGACCGTTATCATGCTCTTTTTGTGATTCCCAAATATCGCACACATAATGCCTGCCATCGCGACTCACGGTATTCACGATATATTCTGAGCCTACTAAAAACGGTTGCGCCAGCGCCACATGAAACTGATGTCCCAAAAAGCTTGTTTGTGAGAGGAGATAATCCAGCGCCGCCTGAACATCACTGGGTGCCTGGCACAGCGATAAGCCTTCGGTTGCGGCACCGTCTATAGGTTTAATAACGAGCGGCCAGTGCCCGCCTTGATTGGCCCAGGCAATGATTTCTGCGCTGTCAGAGGATTTAATATGGGGAATATGCGGCAAATGCACGGCCGCTAAACGCTCGGCCATCACGTCCTTATACCGGCGTGCTGGGCTTAATTCCAAGTCATTTTGTTTAAGCCCCAAGCGCGAGGCCAAGGTATCTGCCAGTAACACGGCAGCATCGGTTCCCGGGACGACACAGACTATAGGGTAGCGCTCAAGCTGGGCTACAATTTTATCAATATCGTGCTGTTCTTCTACGATTACCGCAAAATCCTGGGGGCGAAAGCTTTTGAGGTAATATTCACCTTTCTCGCCGGGACTCGCCACATGGATACACTCAAAACCACGTTTTATAAATTCAGCAGGCAGATAGGCCGTAGAGCCATAAGCATCCACAATAACGCAGTATTTTTTTTTCATGAGGGGAACCTTAATAAGTTAACAAAGTTAATATAGCGTCTCTGTCATGATTAGTCTATCTATATATGTCTACCCCACGCTTAAAACAGGCTATAATAGCTCCTCATTGCCTCGGTGGCACAGGGGATAGCGCGTCCCCCTCCTAAGGGGAAGGTCATAGGTTCGAATCCTATCCGGGGCATTAATTAAACAATGCATTAAGACCCATTTTTCAGGGCGCATTGTGCCTATTCCTCATTTTTTAAACCTTTTGCCAGTTCATGTTCCAACGCCTCAATGGTAGGCAAGCTGGTTTGGATTTCTTCGGGTAGCGCATCTGAGAGTCTATACTCCGCTAATCCGATAGGTTTGTTGATATCCCGCAAGGCGTATTCTGCCGTGACGTTATTTTTGGTTTTGCATAAAATAAGGCCGATAGAAGGGTTATCACTTTGATGCTTTACCAAATCGTCTATTGCAGAGAGATAGAAATTGAGCTTGCCTGCATACTCCGGCTTGAATTCCTTGTCCTTCAATTCAATCACCACAAAGCAGCGCAGTTTAAGATGGTAAAACAGCAAATCAATATAATAATCCTGGCCGCCCACTTCCAAATGATACTGACGCCCAACAAATGCAAAACCGGCACCTAATTCAAGAAGGAATTTTTCCATGTGGTTGATGAGAGCTTTTTCGACATCACGCTCATGTGCATCTTTGCCTAATCCTAAGAAATCAAAAAGATAGGGGTCTTTTAACGTATTATTGGCTAAATCAGATAACGGTAATGCTAGCTGGTTTTTAAAGTTAGTAACCGCTTTACCCTCTCTTTTATATAAGTTTGATTCTATTTGCGCAGCTAACCTATCACGCGACCATCCTTGAGCTATCGTTTTTTGGACATAAAACTCCCTGGCCTTCCTATCAGCCACGCGGTACATTAAAACGACATTATGCCCCCACGGTAATTGGTCAACAGCCTGTTGACCAATTTCATTGCCTCCATATTCCTGTGCAAAACGGCGCATATACTTTAAATTTTGAGTACTAAAACCTTTCATATCGGGAAATTCCCGCCTTAAATCCTTGCTTAGTTGGTCAATGACTTTGGCGCCCCAGCCATGTGTCTCCTGCGATTGAAGAATTCGCGTACCAATATGATGGTAGAGGAGAACAAGATCCTTATTAACCTTCAGTGCTGCCTGATAACGTGCGGTCGATATTTGCTGTTTAAGCAACTCCAAAAGTGTCGCATAAGAGGGGTCAATAAATTGATTCATTATCATTCCCTGCCTTAATGAATAAAAAGAGGTTAATTGTGCATCTCGCGTTGCACTATGCTTGGTCAGATTAGGGGGTAATCATCACGGTACCTAATTGGTACTAAAAAAATGCTAGATTAAGATAGATTGTAATCGTTTCTGTTGGACAGTACAATATGAAAGATGCTTATTTTATAAGGATTTTTAGACTCTGTAAGCCACCCCTAGATGCTACACGATGCCCTCGTAAGGGGAAGGTCATAGGTTCGAATCCTATCCGGGGCAAGATTGTTAGACTTAGGTATTTATTCCAGGACTTACAAAAAATGCGGTTAGGGTGTTTTTTGGCGATTTTGCGACAGCCATGAGTAAAAAAAACACCCTAACAACCGCATTTTTTGTAAGTCCTATTTTAATCTCGTTCGCGAATTTCACGCACAATATCGATTACTTCTTCAGTAGATAATTGAATATCGATGCTTGGTATATCGAGGGGAGACTTTTTACTTAACGGTGATAACTTAGCTACGATTATTATTTGTATTCCCTTTTTGAAAATTTACCATAAAATATGATAACATCAGTTTGTTTTATGACATCTTAAATTGAGGATCATTCGTGCCGCTTATATTTAAAACCATGCTAGCGTTGTTGGGCGTAGTCGTAGCCGGGTTAAATCCAGGGGCAAGCGGCGTAATGCAGCGTGCCAACCCTAATCCTTTGGGTCTCACCCCTAGGAATGCTTGGCCATTTGAGCCTGATTTTACCCCGCGTGAACAAGCATCTGCGCCACATAAGCTGACTACGCAAGACCCACCCCTGGTACGCGTCAAAACAGAAGCTCAAATGCGCAAAGATGAGCAGTTTAAACTCATAAAGTCTATAGAAGCAGAAAGAACCAAAAGTCATCATAAAGAATACTATCTCGACCAAGTCACATTCAATACGCTAAATCAAAGGGTAGTGAATGCTGAGCATTCAAGACAACAGGAAGAAATTCGCCGTACCCACCTTTCTTTTTATCTGCATGTGACGGCGTATTTGGAAGTGAGACAAGAAATAAATCGTCTTCCTGTATTTAAACATAGCTTGCTGAAAAAATATGAAAAAATTAAACAATCTATTGAACGTGATGATACCAATAGTGATTTGATTAAAGGAATTAAGAGAAAGTTTAAAAAAGAAATCACCTTAGAGCAAATGAATATGAGGTTTATAGGCATGACCATAGATCCACATTCCTATTCGAAAATACTGATTAGTTTAGGGGGTAAAAATCCTCAATATAATCATGTTGATTTCCTAAATCTGATTAGGGAAATACAACAGCGATTGTTTCAACATGATTATGAAAGATTATCTTATGTGATAGGGAAAATATATGAACTTAAATTTCATCAGCAGCCGGGTGATGAGGCAATAATCGCCGCGCAGTTTGCTGCGCTCATTATTAAAAAAGAAACAGATTTTTCCAGTGAACATTATCATTTTGATGACATCATGGCTATACGTTTTACCCAAGAGCAATTTAATGTTGCTGCGGATAAGTCGGGATTAAGTCTAGAGGATCTACTGAGTGTTATGGTTATAGAAATGCCAGATCCTCTAAAAAATAACTACATTCACTACTTAACCGATACCTTAATCAAGAAATTTTTGCAAGAGAATCCTAACTATACTGCACGCGAATTGGGCGAAAAGCTTAACGCGTATTTTAAAAGCCAGCCTCCAGAGTTGGACAGTGTATACCGTGCTTGCGTTGCAACATTTATAAAACGTTTTGATGATCCTTGGTCGCAAACCACCGCTTATCTTTTAAAATCCATACACGCGTTAAGTGGCTATGTGGATACGCGACTCTTTGCTGCAATCAGCACGATTATTTTGACGGGTTATGTTTATAAGCGATATACCCAGGTCAAAGCAGAGTTGCCGAATGAAAATGAGCGTTTAAGTATAGACAAAGTAACCATGAACAATATAAGTGAGTTTATGGTCACTTCAACAGATAGGGTATTGCCCACGCAAACCTCTTTAGCCCCCGCACTTTCAATTCAGCCTATCGTGCAAACTAGCACGTTATCAGAAGGCACCACAACGACCCAAGATAAAAAAGAGGATACAAAAACTACTCAGGCTGCAAGCCCAGAGGTAAAAGAAAATCCTCTCGAGAAAATGAAAAATGAATTCTTAACTTTAGTTAAAGTAGAACATGGTTATGCACGCAAAAATTACGGTGAAAATTATAAGAAAATATATGATTTGCAGCTAAAAAATTATGAAAAAAGCACTTTATCTTGGCTCTCTCAACCTAATGTAACAAAACTCGGGGAGTTTATTAGACAGTTAATGCTCGAGTATAAGAAAGCAGGCATCAATCATGATGCTGATAATAACGCGATCATTAAAAAATTGACGGATAAGTACGAAATCGAACGTGAAAAACATCATGCAGTTTTAGCTGCTATGCAAGCATCGGGTTCATCCTCTCATAAGAAACAAGAGGTCACACCAGACCAAGAGTCCGAAGACTACGGTACTCCACGCATGCAAGATTCAGTAATGTCTGGTTTAATCGCTGATGCCTATTTTAATCAGAGCGCTTATGCTTTTGAGGAAGATTTGGGGCCGAGTACACAGAGTACGGCTACACACGTGCCGCAAAGTGATACCTCTGTGGTACCATTTACTTTACAACCGGCATTAAAACAATTTCAAGATCAATCTAAATCCACCCCGGTGACGCCTTATTTGAATGCCTATGATAATTATACGGCTCCTTTAGCTTTTCGTCACGCCTACAAACTATTAATAATAAAATTTTATAGCGCTTGGAGTGACAAGTTGCAGGGATCTAATGCGTATGACTATTTTAGAACTCTACGCAATTCATTGGCCCATGATAATTTTATAATGACAGATGATTTTCATGTGAAGTTGTTTGCGGTTTTAATTTGCATAGAAAATATTCAACGTGAAGATTCACCTAAGGTTCAAGATTTAAATGAGTTGGCTAAAGCCTTGCATGAGACACTTAAAGTGCCGAGTAGAAAAGATAAATCCGCTATTAATTTACAAGCCAAGTATGAAACCCTGATTGCAGAAATTAATTTTCTTTATCAGAATTATACTCACGCAGATAATCAATTAATATATAGTCTTGCGCTAATCGATGTATTTGCAGAAATGGGCGAGCTATTAAACCAGCCTGATATGAAGCACTTGATAACGCAAGCGCCTCATCAGTACATTAAGAGAGCGTTTAAAGCGATCATTGATTTTCGTAATACTGAATACCATGCAGGTGAAATCACTTTGAAAAACCAAGTGGCGCAAGTGCAGTCAGACTACATTATTTTAGTTGATTATCTAAATAAACTGCAGTTAGCTCCAAAAACCAGGGGTATCGGTTTGGCCAACGCGTTTTAGATGTAACTCTTTGATAAAATTAAACTTAGGTCAGATTAACTTCT
Source organism: Gammaproteobacteria bacterium (assembly GCA_013289605.1). Lineage (GTDB taxonomy): Bacteria > Pseudomonadota > Gammaproteobacteria > JABCZS01 > JABCZS01 > JABCZS01. The sequence continues at coordinate 82,954 of JABCZS010000003.1, read as the reverse complement.
TTCTTTACTTTTTGCAAAGCTTTTAGTTATACTTAATAGATTCACTAACTAAATATGAAGGTAAATGATGTTAAATAAATCTATGGTAGGCTCATTCTTGATAGTGGGCGCTCTGACCAGTATTTACGCTTATGCACAAGCAGACATTCATCAAGGTTTGCTCAATCTGAGCCAAAATTTCGAGAACCCTACAATTACCGAGCAGTTGTATCTGGGTGCGTCATACTCTAACTCTCCCTCTATTAATCTTTATAATTTGCCGCTACAGACGGCTAACGATAAACCTGTAACCTCATTAAACAATGGCCGGAAAAGTGCAATTGGATTTGCCTTTGATAGTAATGACAAACTGTATGTTTCTGATATATCAGCGATGGATACTGGATATTTTTATGTCTATACCTTACCGCTGACATCGCAGAGTACTATGGATTATGCGGTTAGATCGCGTGCGGCTTCGGGAATAGCCGTCCATCCTACACTCAATCAATTATTTGTGACCTCAGAATATGCGGCAACAATTAAAGTATATAATTTACCTATTGTTAATGCTGAAACTTTACCCGCTTTAACCCTTAACTTAAGCACCACAGAACCTGCACCCAAATACCCCGCTCAAATGATCATCGATGCAGATACCGGAGTCGTTAGGGCAGCCGCTTGCAATACAGATAATAAAGGTGGATTTGTGCAATTTACGCCACCCTTCAAAGACGGGCAATTTTCTGATGATATTCCTGGCACTTTTAACAAAGACAATGGTTGTGCAAAAGGTATTGCGATGAATAAGGCTAAGACTAAACTATATTTAGGCACGACGTGGTCAGAAATTTTAATTTTTGATATGGCGACTCAAACGTTTGACACGCCGATTAAGGTTGAAAAATCAAGATTTGCTAATTTAGCGGTTGATAGCAATGATAATCTTTATGCGGTGGATTCTGATCTGAAAAAGGTCTATATGTTTGCAGCGCCGGTAGCAAGTGGTGCAGTTCCTACGCTTACGCTTGATGTGAGCAGCAATAATAACTATCCCAACGGGCTTGCTATAAAATAAGTAAGCTTCTTGTCACTCGCTTCAATAGGCTAGCCTATTGAAGTGAGTGTGGTTTGCCCACTATAAGATTAATGTACCAACACTATGCTTTTATTCTTGGGTTTAAACGCTTGAGTTGGCGCATCCAGATAGGTATCATTGGGTTTGAAGGCATCTTCATGATACCAGGGGATGTCAAAAATAAGTAAAAAGCACCGTGGTTTGGTACCCTCTTCAGGCTTTTTAAAATAGTAACTGTGGCTAGATAAGCGTTCATCATGATCGCCCAATTTTATTCTAAATATACCCTTTTTATAGGGCTTGGCTTTTTCGCAAGAAATACCCGACTTAATTTTACCAAATTTAATTTCATTGACTTCATCATATTTGTTCTTAAACTCAGTGGCTAATACATTATCCATCACTTCATGCGCGCGGCAGATGGTCCAGCATATCCCTTCTTCATGATCAAAGCGCATAGGTTTTAATGTTTCAGTGGGTTTAATAAATGCTTTAAAATATTCACGTATTTCATTTTCCGTATAAGGGAGCACTTTGCGATCAGGATCAATTTCTATAGTCACATTGTTTAGCAGTCTTTGCTCTACCGTGACGAGTCTTCTGCGCTTTATTTTTTCAGATTGCACGCTCTGTGTGCTATCAAGCGTGGTGCTGTGCGCTTGATAGAGGATTAAACTCGAACTCGAACTCGAACTCGAACTCGAACTCGAACTCGAACTCGAACTCGAACTCGAACTCGAACTCGTAGTAGAGTCAGAACTGGCACCCCAATGCGCGCTAGTAGGGTTAGGGATAATACTAGACTGGTTTATTGCAGGCGCGCTCGCGGGTGTGGATTTTTTTTTGATTTTAGATCTTTGCAACTCAATTTGTAATGTACGTAAGTGATCATGATTTGATTTTAATACATTCGTTAACTCGTGCAGTGATTCGAGATGAACATCTGGATAGGCGTTGCGAAATGTATCAAATGCGGCTTGTAAAGTCTTGACCCACACGTCAGTAATCGGTACGGGAGCGGGTTGTTTAAAAAGTAAATCAATTTGCCAATAAGTATATTGTCTAGTTAAAATATGTTGTTTAGGAAATTGCTCGAAGAGCAGGTTAAATTCAGCCGGTCTTTTATTATTGTACGCATTGCTCAGCTTAAGTTGTAATAACAACAGTTTAGATGCTGAATCCAGCAGCTGTACATCAACATTCGCAATCCGATTTAATAGGGGATCTAAATCGAATCGGTTAGAACGAAAAAGCGCTAAAGTAAGCAAGGCCACTCGTCTAAAGGTTTCATTAAGGTAAATAAAGAAATATTCTTGTTCGCTATCATTATTAGTGGTTATGCATTTTGCAAACTCCGCATGAAGGGTAAATAAATTCAATATATCATTTGGCGTTGAGCGCAAAAGATTGAACTGCGTGATGGCTTTGATAAGGTAATTTTTGTAAATTAGAGCAATTAAATAAATAGGTACATCAGGTGTTTTCTTACAGAGTTCCACGAATTTCAGTAAACTTTCACAAGATAAATGGCCGCGAACAAATAAGCCTAATAAGTGGTATAAAATTGTTTTTTTTCTTACCTGAGCCTTTTCATCATTAAGAGCGGGTTCTTCCCAGTCCGCTTTGTATTGTTGCTGCAATAAAAACAGCAAGATTTGACATTTGCTCTCATGCATTGCAGCAATTGAAAATATTTTAGAATTAAAAGGATCTTCTGGTTCGCTATCATCTTCCTCATTGTCGGTGGTTGTGGCAGATGATGCAAAAGAGGCGCTCGATGTTGCTTCTTTAGAGGCTTGAGTTTTATCGAGATCATTTTTAAAACTGGAATTAACCAGTGAAGTGTCTGCGCCTGATTTTATGAGTAGCAAAATGATATTCACTAAATTTTCTTGATTGGCACTATTATTTTTACTTAATGCTAGGCGATAATGCAAAATGGCCGCTTCTAATATGTGTATATGGCTTTTATCTCTTGCGTTAGGATCAGCGCCTTGTTCTAATAAAAGTTTTATAAAAGCCAAACGACATTCGAGATGCTCATTATCCAACGCAGAAAATAGAAATCGATGCGAGAATATCAGATCCGCACTGACCCCTGTTAACATTTTAGTGATAAGTGCCATGCCTTTTTGTAATGTTGTACAATACCTTAAGGCCAAATCTAAGGCACAGGTACCATTTGAATTCATTTCGACAACAATGCCTTTATTGCGGCTGTTTTCAAAAAGAAATTCAGCCGTACCGTATTGTTGTTCTTGTAATGCAATACCTAAGGGCGTGCAGCCGTAAGCATCAGCAGTCATTTCTGAGTCTTTTGCAAATATTTTCTTTATGAGATCAAGATACTCATCGCCATGTCCTGCTAAAACATAAAGGGGTGATTGGTGGTAAAACGTATTGCCAACAGTGACATCTAAATTATCTCTTTTTAATAGTGCCTCTATCATGCGTAGATAATGGGTTTTATTCACTACGTTGGTATCAAATATTTGCATAATAACGACACGCAATACGCCGTAACCTAAAACCAAATCGGTGTGATGCAAATTGGCTTCTTTTAATAGTTCTGAAAATATGGTGTGATTTTCATAAATCGCTGTATAACTAATGAGCGGAAAATAATCAATATCTTCGATTCCTTGTATGGGAAATAACACTTCGTTTAGATAGTCTTGATACTTTAAGCCTTTTATGGATTGTTTTTGCTGTATCGCTTTACCTATTTTGATATATTCTGGATAAAGTTCAGGTTGTATTAAAATAGTCGTCATAGCATTATCTTTTTTGAAATCCAAATGACATATTAACGGAAAATTAAGTGGGTGGCAATCCTTATTTGATTGTTTAATAAAGACTTAATATTAGATGCGTTTGTAAAATGGATAGTGCGAGGTATTTTTTTGTGCCTTTTAAATGAAACTAAGCGCAGAGTGAGCGTGTACAGCAGGTGTCAAAATAATGCGTGGCTTGCTCTGCTAGATTAAGCTCAGGGGTGCCATTATCTTTAGTCAATGTCCAATCACTGGCATTTTTCTTGATTTTATCAGGGGAAAAATATTGATAGGGGAGTTCCGGCTTAGCAATAAGTAAGGGTTTTTGCACTGTAGGATCCGCTCCTAAATTCCCCATAAAGGTTTCAACTGCTGTGGCCTTTTCACTGATATTCCTTAGGGTTTTTCTGATGAGTGAGTCTTCAGTGATTGTTTTTGCAAAAATGTTTAAGGCAGCAGTGAGTTCTGACTTTTTCTTTTCTTTATCTTCCACCGCGCATTGTGCAAGTTTTTGGGTCAAATTGGCCACTATACAGGCCATCACCATGTGAAATAAAATATCATGATCATCATAAGTGTCGTATTCTCTTTCTTCACCATTAGATTGAACCATTTTAAATACATCTAGCCAAATACTCTCAGCCAGGTCTTTATCACTGGGTGTTGTTTTTTCACTGGGGGCCGCTTGAATTGGGGGATCATCGATTAGGGATTCTGCCAGAAATTTCATGCAGTGCGGAGAAAATTGTTTATCATGGGCAGTATCCATACCAAAATGTTGGGTTAACTTTTCATCATTAAAATGCAGCAAGCCGTCTTTAATTTGAATGCAGTCTTTGGACATTCTCGCTAAACGTTTTAAATTCTCAGGCGTTAATTCATTCAAATTACCGTTTTTTGTAAGGTATGCACTTTTTAAATGGGTGAGAAAAACTTCTGGGTAGGCTCCTTGCTGGGGTGCAAATTGTTCGAGCAAATTGGACGGAAACTGCTTTGAATAGGCCGTTTGCAATTTTATTTTTTGATAAAGCTGTTCTTGAAAGATGGGCATCGCATCCAGTGGCGCCAGCTGGTTGCCGGCATTAAAAAGCGCACGGATCTTTTCTGAATAGGATAACGAAGTAGGCTTTGCTTTAGCGCCTAAAATAGTATATAGCCTTTTGCGTGACACGCTATTTTCACCCTCTTTTGTTTTGCAGACGGTATCTAATATTTCATTGATGTTGGCGATAAGGACGTTTTCATTGACATTGATATTTTCATCGATCACTCTTTCTAGCGCGCAGTAACATTCAAATCTTAACCAGAGCGCATATTTATTATCCTTTAATGCCCGCTGGGCAAAAGTTTTATTCAATAAATGATTGATTCTTGCGTGGGTGTCAGGTTTTATTCTGGCGCAGTGCCAGTAATATTCAAACACCTGGTTTTTGATATTATTGTAATGGACGTTTAATCTTTTTTTGTAAGTAAAGGGGGCGCCGCTTGCTGAGATCAATGCTGAGGCGCGTGATGCAAAAAACATACTGGCGGAAGGAATGGGCCCTGCCACACTGGCGCCGAAAAATGCCAAAATATCTAAGCCAGTCATTACGGTCCCGCCTGCGCCATTGCCATCGTGGGCGTAGCGAGCCAGCAGCATATTGCGTTGCTCAGCATGACTAGTAAAGATCCCATGCGGCGTTTCTGCAGTCAGGCCTGCTTTCATGTTATTGAGCTTGCGTAAGCGTTCTTCATGTTCATAAGGACACTGCGCTTTAACAGTGTTACTGGCCGCGCCTATAGGCAGGGCAAACATATTGGCTCCTGCACCGAAACTCATCAAAACGACGGCCCAGATAGGAAATGCTGCACCCATAGAGAAAAAAGTGGTAATGCTGATAGCCATAGCAAAAAGAAAGATTATGGCCACGGTGGTAATGGTATTACCGCCTAAACGTATGCGTTGCGCTCTACGTACCCAGCGGCCGGCAAACGCACGTCCACCCAGTAATTTATTGAGTTTGAAATGGAGGGGTAGCCAGTATTTCTTATATATTTCCCGCAAGGGTTTATAATTGATGGCTAGGCCGAATACAATTAAAAACGGTAACCAAATAGGCCAGGATGCGGCCATGCCTACCGTGGGAATGGCTGCTAAAATACCTACAGCTATGAGGCTGGCATTACCAATTACTCGCACAACTTCCACCTTGCCATAGCTTTTTTCTATCCATTGCGAATACGAATCGTTATCATTTGCAATTTAGCGCTTTTTAATACTAAGTGCAAGTAAATATTCTATGAAAGTATTAAAAGAGAGTAGACACCCATTAAAAGAGAGTAGACACCCATCACTTTCCTGGCACTTTCCTACTGGTGTATTCATTGCAAATACGTTATCTTTTGCTTTCAAAGCATCACAGCATAGGATTAAACCATTATGATTTGGAAAACTATCATAGATATTGCGCTTGCAAATGAGCGCGGAAAAAATACCATGGCTGAGCATTTAGGTATTGAATTTACCGCTGTGGGGGAGGATTATTTAGTCGCCCGCATGCCGGTAGATCATCGCACCCTACAACCCATAGGTATTATGCATGGCGGGGCTTCTTGCGCGCTGGCGGAAACGGTGGGGAGTACGGCAGCAAATTTTTGCGTCGATATCACCACCCATTATTGTGTAGGGCTAGATATTAATACCAATCATATCCGCTCTATGCGCGAAGGTTACGTGTGGGCAACGGCCAAGCCTTTTCATTTGGGCAGAACGACTCAAGTATGGGAAATTGATATACGCAATGCAGCCGAGCAGCGCGTCTCGATTAATCGTTTGACGATGGCTGTCCTCGCGCGATAACTCAGTACTCACATCCCATTTAATTGTTCCAGCAATTTTTGTTCAAAAAGATGGGCTTGAGATCTATCCAGGGGTAGTTGATTAAGCAAGCAGACAAATATTAAAGTGCGGCCATGTTGAGTCTTAAGGTAACCCGTTATATTGCTTACGCCGGTCATCGATCCGGTTTTCATATAAACCGGAGGCACTACACTTTTTGGTAGACGGGAATAAAAGCTATGTTGTGGACCGGATACTTCCATGGTATCAAAGAAAGGTTGGCGTAGATTTTCGTGATCATACATCGCTTGCAACAGTTGTGCCGTGATTTCAGGCGTTATTTGATTGTAAGTGGATTCGCCTGAACCATCAAATAAACGCATCTTTTGTACCGGTAGATTGAGATTGTTTTTTAAAATTTCCACGATGGCATAACTGCCTGCTTGCAGCGTACCGCGTTGATAATTATTTTTGCCTAAAACTTTCGCAAGACTATTGGCATAAAGGTTATTGGATCGTTGCATACTCATGGCATTTAAAGTGGGGAGTGGGGCGCTAGTATGCTGCGCTAGCGTATCTGGTGTTTGTTGACTGGGCGCGATGCGAATTTTCCCGGTTAACACTATCCCTTCTTGCTGTAGGAAATCGTTGATCAGCTGTTCCACACGTAATTCAGGGTTAGCCAAGGCTACTTTGAGTTGAGTTGTTGGTTGCTTCGTATTGATAGGCCAGCAGCCATAAAATGCGATGCCATTATCTTTAGGATTGAGTACGACATTGAGCTGGCATAAGGTCTTAGACTCTTCTTCACTCACCGTAGTGACATTTGCTGTAAGCGGTGCATTTATCGGCGTATTAAGGCTAAATGTGACGCGTTGTCCTAAACGTGCTCCTGATTTTACCGTAACGGGAATTTGATTTTCATCGAGGATAATGCTGGTCACCGGTGTACCAAAATACCAATGGGCATCTTCTGCGACAGTGCCTCGTGCCGTATAAGGTTTAGAAAAATAACTATTATCGATCAGGATATCGCCGTCAATCTGGGCTACCCCTAGCGTCTTGATGTTTAACAGCAAATGGTTAAAATCTTGAGTGGTCAAGCTAGGATCGCCCGTAAAAATCACGGCTAAATCTCCATTTAAGCGCGTCCCCTGATGTTGGGTTTTATCATAGGCAAGCGTGGTCTGATAAGCATAATCAGGCGCTAAATCCAGAAGCGTCGCGGCTGCAGTAAAGGATTTAGTGATGCTGGCAGGCGTAAATCCTTGGCTCGGATTGTGGGTATATAAGACTTCTTTACTTTCAGCATCTTGTACCCAAAGACCGACCGCTGCAGTGGGTACATGGTTGGCCATTAACTCATCGATTTGGGGCAGTTGCGCGAGAGTAGTAAGCGGGAATATAAGCAGAAGACTGGCCAATATGCGAGGTTTCATGTTATGTTATCTCTTGTTTTTAATAAGGAAAAGTTGATGTCTATCTGTACGCGTTTTGCTCCCAGCCCCACAGGTTATTTACATATCGGTAGCGCCCGTACCGCGCTGTTTAGTTGGCTATTTGCCCGGAAAATGGCCGGAAAATTTATTCTACGGATAGAAGATACTGATCTTGAACGCTCAACACAAGCCTCTAAGCAAATTATCTTAGATGCGATGGAGTGGTTAGGTCTAAATTATGATGTCGGGCCGATTTACCAAACCGATCGATACTTGCAATACCATGCGGTGATTGAGCAATTACTGCAGACTAATCATGCTTACCGCTGTTACTGCTCAAAAGAGCGTTTGGCTTTATTACGTGAAGAGCAGCAAAAAAATAAACAAAAACCCCGTTACGACGGCTGCTGCCGCAATCTGAGTGCTTACCCCACAGATAAACCGCATGTGATCCGGTTTCGTAACCCCTTAGAGGGCGAAGTGGTGATTGCTGATGCGGTTAAAGGGACGGTAGTGTTTGCCAATGCAGAGCTGGATGATTTAGTAATTGCTCGCGAAGATGGCAGCCCGACGTATAATTTAACCGTGGTGGTCGATGATGCAGACATGAACATCACCCATGTGATCCGCGGTGATGATCATTTAAATAATACGCCACGACAAATGAATATATTTTTCGCACTCGGCTTGACGCCGCCGCAGTATGCCCATATTCCCATGATTTTAGGCAGCGATGGTAAGCGTTTATCTAAACGTCATGGTGCGGTAAGTGTTTTACAATATCAAGACATGGGCGTCTTGCCGGAAGCCTTGCTTAATTATTTAGCCCGTTTAGGTTGGTCCTATGGGGATCAAGAAATTTTCTCTATCGATGAATTAATTCGTTTATTTACCATAGAAGGGATCCATAAATCCCCAGCCACTTTTGATGAGCAAAAATTATTATGGGTGAATCAGCAGTATTTAAAACAAACTTCTCCGCAAACAATTAAGCCGCAACTCGCCGCGCAATTTGAAAAACTAGGCATTGATACCTCAAGCGGGCCAGATTTAGACGCAGTATTTTTATTGATGCGCGAGCGGGTGCATACCTTAGAGGAATTAGCGCGCACCAGTCGTTATTTTTATCATGCCGTGGATTATGATGTGGCTTCCGCTGAGAAATTTTTAACCCCTGAAAGCGTAGCAATTTTAAATACAGCAAAAGCACAGTTTGCAAATATACCTTGGCAGCTGGAAAACATACATCAGGCACTGGAAGCCATTTGTGTCGCCCATGGCGTGAAAATGGGCAAAGTCGGCCCGCCCATACGGGTCGCAACGACAGGCAGCACCCAATCTCCGACCTTAGATCAGACTTTGTATTTAATCGGCAGAGAGGCTGTTTTGGCGCGCTTGGAGATGGCTTTGGCATTTATAGCAAGACGATGAGTGAATGCTTTCAAACTCAGCGTGGGCTGCTGACATAGTAACGCGGTGCATGACTGGGGGAATCCACTTCTTCAATATCGTTAGTAGATTCATTGTTTGAGGGTGGTGCGGCAAATTGAATGGTTTCTTTTTTATCGGGGTATTTTCTAGGGTGCAGGGTAACAAAGACAATTAATTGATTAAACAGGGGGAGAACATCTTCATGGATACCGATACAATCTCTTTCATTTTCTTTGACAAGGACTGCATCTGTGGTGCTATCTAGTTTTGCTAAGGAGAGCAACAACTGCAATGTGCCAGGTTTTAAATGAATTTTACATAAATACTCATGTTCTACATTATTTCCAACTTGTGCGTGACCATGGAAAAACCATTTTGAGCGTTCAAATGAATTTTTATTATGCTGGCTAATTCGAGTATGGGTTTTTACTTCCTGATATTCTGGTTTATTGATGTAACGAAACATAATGTCTGGGCTTTGTGGATTGTGCGTACTGTTAGAAATAAATTCTTGAATTTGCGTCACATCGTTTTGTCGGGCGCGACTTAAGGCTGATTCTTTATTCCAATAATTTAATTCACATTTTAAAGCCGCAGCTACAGTTTCATCTAATTGAAACTGACCCTGTTCATCTTTAAAAACAGATGATTGCCATAAACTTGATCCTTCTTTAAGTTCGTAAACTTGCGCAGCCACTTGTTCTTGATATTCTGGACGGATACGTTCGCCAAATTGTAATTGTACAAGTAAGGCTTGCAGCGCACCCATGCGGCGGCATTCACCTTCTAATAATTCATTTTCTTTATATTCTAATTCGCCGCGAATTTTATGCACTAATTGATAGAGATCTTCTGCTTTTTTTTGAGATTGCGTGTAGCCTGTGCTGGCTAGCTTTCTTTTATCGATTGCAAATTGTTCAAGATAGGATAGATACCCGTAAAAATCCTGGATGGTTTTATAGGGTTTGTTCACAAAAGATTCATAACGAAGTTCTACGTAATATTCAAAGTCTACAGCGGAGTAAGTATCTAGTTCCGCAATTTTTTGCATGGTTTCGGCGTGTTCTTGCTTAAGCTGGGTTCGGCCTGAAGCAATCAGCGTCATGAAAAATGAATATAAACTGCCATGTATACGATTCGTGATATGTGACCATAATTGCTCAGCAGGTACGTGATATAATTCTTTTGAAAATCGATATAAATACTCATCAATTTCCATCAAAAAACTGCGGGAACTGCTGGTGATATATTTGCTGAATAATTCATTTGCCTCAGCAGTTGAGCAAACACCTGATGCAAGTAATTTTCTTTTCTCATGCTCTTCTTCGATTTGCGCTTTGCGACGCATTGCCAAGTAAAACGCATCCAGGCCAGAGATTTTAAAGTATGAAAATAAAATCTTTTCTAATACTTTATGAATTTTTGCAATGCCTTCTGCTTCAAGTTCGGCCGCTTTGGCGGTTCTTATTTTGTCTAATAAACGCTCATCAGCATATAAGCTATGAATTAAAAAAGCAGGGTAGTCAAAGTGAAAAAACATCATCCCCTCCTTAAAACTATGGCTTGATAATGTAAGGTTAATTTACTCTCTTCGGCTGTTTCTTCACCCTCTACGTTAACATTATATACTTCAATACAAAATTACCCAAGTTGCTTTAAAGGTTATAAAAATAGGACTTACGAAAAATGCGGCTGTTAGGATGTTTTTTTGCTCATGGCTGTCGCAAAATCGCCAAAAAACACCCTAACAGCCGCATTTTTCGTAAGTCCTGAAAAAAACAAATTCTTATCTTCCTTCTCTCAGAACGAGCGTAGGAAATGGTCATTATGTCAGCAAGCAGGGGTGTAAACTTGCTTGACAGGAAATGGCCACTAGCTTAAAATCTCCTCTCTTGCTGGGGTTATAGCTCAGCTGGGAGAGCGCTTGCATGGCATGCAAGAGGTCGGCGGTTCGATCCCGCCTAGCTCCACAACCTGCAAGGTTTATCAGTGTTTATCCAAGTTCAAAATCAATAAAAAACTCCAATTACTCAATGGATTACAAATCATCACGTAAATTTTTGTTATTCGTCTTAGTTCATTAATGTACTTTATAGTTCGGCAGAAGCCAAACCATTTTGCTCCCCCAATGCTCCCCCAAATAGGAAGCGAACGATGGAAATAGTTCACTTTTCTGTCGGTTTTGTGAATATTTAATCATTCCGTCATCCGTGCAATCCCAGCTTTGTGTATCCTGTATGCCATAACAAAAAAAATGATTTCAAGTTTAAATTATGGAGATGTTGTAATCAGTTTAAACTATGATACTTTATTTGAGATTGCTCTTAGTCAAGCAAGCAAATGGTTTACATACAGCCCTAATGTATTATCCGATGCCGTTATGGTATGTAAGCCTCATGGTTCTCTTAATTTTTCTATAAAAACAATAGCTTATACAGGAGAGTTACAACTTACTACGGGTTCTCCCTTTTGGTGGGGGTCTCCAGAAATGCCACAATCCCATGGTGGCTACAGTTATTTAGGTCTGATACCTCCTCGTCCAAATAAAACATATGAGCAAAATTTTATATCAAAAAAAATGCTTGATAGTATAAAAAAATTATGTCCAGAAAGTGTGAGCTTCTGGGGAGTTGGACTTACTAAAAGTGATTTGGATCTATGTGAGTTATTCAAAAGTTGGGATCATTCAGCAAATAATTTAGAAGTAAATATTATTAATCCTGATTTAACAGTAATCGGTAAATTTCAAGAAGTTTTCAAAAATAAAGATTTAAATCATTTCAATCAGGCCGAAGATTATGTATATGGAAAATATAAAATTGTTGATTTTAATACTATAGCAAGATACGGAAAATTTTTTAGTAAATGATATTTTAATTAATTTAGACTTTTGGGATTATTCCTCAAAAATATGTTGTAATTTATCAAATAAAAATTGACGCTTGATTTTATCCATTTTTTTAATATTGAGAATTTTCCACTGTAATGCAGGAAGTTTATCAATGCCGGATATTTTCATTAATGACCAATCAGGCTCGCCAGATTTTACTGATAATAAAAATTGTTTTTCATTATGAGTTAAATCTTTTAAAATAACATGTACTAGTTGTTCTCTTATATTAATAAGTTCATCATTAGAAATAGGGGCATCTGTCATTCCGTGAAATTGATTATTGAACTCATCTTTGAAACTTATTAATTTGGATTCTGAATTGAGCATTTCATGAATAGGTCGATTACCGCTGCAAAGATAGACAATAAATGCCTGTCTTATCTCATCCGATATCCCTTCATTGGAAAATAAATGTTTAATATCAAATAAATCTCGTGGATGTTGGCGATCCAAAGCGGCACAAATTTTACCTCCATATATGTCTGCAGATGAAAGCGTTTTGACAGTTGTGAATTTTAAAAATTGATCTTGTGCTCGTTGACATAAATCATATTCTTTGCAGCCAAAAACTGAGCCTCTAATCACTAAATTAGGTTCAATTTTAATAGCTGTTTGATGACGAAAAATAACTAATTTTGATAACTGTTGAACTTGTGTGCGTAACTCTTGAACTTTAAAATTTTTATCTTGGATAAGTTGCTTTAACTTCAACATTTCAGTGGTAATATTTTTTAGAAAAAGATCTCTTGGTTCAATTGGCAAATATGTCAAATCAATATCCACACTTAATCGTGGCATATTCCTAATAAACAAATTAATAGCAGTTCCGCCTTTTAGCGCAAAACATTCAAATTGGTTTAAAATAGGTAACACATCTAGTAACAAATCAACTTGTTGCATATAGAGTGAATTAAACTTCATGAATCCCTCATTTCGGGTAAAGACAATTGATATTTAGCATTATACTTGCCGCCAGAACCGATTACTCGTTTACCGTGACCCAAATTAATTTTTTTTAAATCGATACGTGATAACCATGGATGCTCATATTTTTCAGCAAAATATAAAAAGAGTCGTTTCACTTTTATTGAATTACATGCTTCTAGCAATAATTCTACAACAGCAGGTCGTAATTGTCCTAAGTTTTCCATTATCAATGCAGCCTCATCAAGAGTTTCATATTTAGGAACTAAATAAAGCATTTCCATAGCTGCTCTTTCTGGGCATGAAAGACGTACATTTATACCATCTATAGATTGTTCTATTATGCTAAACGATTTATCATTTGTTTTAAATAATTTAGATTTAAAAAGATCAAATATTACATTTTGCAAGTTTATATCTTCAAGCCAGGTTGGCATACTTTGACCTGATGGCGCAAATAATATTACCTTTGTGATTCCAGATATGGGGATGAAGTGTGACAGTCCCCATAATTGTAATGCAGCTTTACCGCCTACATGAACTGGCAAGTGCAGTTGTTTTTGTAGCGCACGTACAACACCAGCCCAAGATATTTTATCATTAGTTTTTTTATAAGCCTTATTCCCCAGCCGTTCTAATAGTCCTGCACGTACATACCACCAAGCTAGCTTTGCGGATATTCCTTGTTGTTCCAGCCAATAAGAGGTTAAAACTACCCCAGATGGGGCTGTGAGCAAAAAATGGTTTAAATTTCTTTCTTTTATTCTAGTCATGCTAGAAATTATAGCATATTATTAAACTATGCGTAGATATAGTTTATATTTATCATTATTATTCTAGTATAGCTAGAATAACACATCTTAAAAATTTCTCTTAAAAACTGTATGAGAGTAAATAGTAATTTGCTCCCCCATTGCTCCCCCAAGTCAATTTTTCAGGATTTTTGATCGGAATATCGGGATTGAAATATGAAAAAAATAACTTTCTTGCATATTATTTTAAAAGGGGGCATAATGCGCCTTACTTCAAGTATTACATGATCTTAAGTGCAAATCCTTGACTGAAAATGAGATTTGTGCGATGATTTTGGCGGGTTAGACAAGGGCGCTCAGGGCTTTAGTTATTGACCACGGCTTCGAGTTTAGGTGCATGCATGGCATGCAAGAGGTCGGCGGTTCGATCCCGCCTAGCTCCACAGTAGGTTTTTCAGTTACGTCCCCATCGTCTAGGGGCCTAGGACATTGCCCTTTCACGGCAGTAACAGGGGTTCGAATCCCCTTGGGGACGCCAATAAAATCTACGGTTTATATGCCAAGTCTCGTGCACGGTAGCACACCTCTTTTTAAGCTTTCCGTTCTGTCCAGAATGATTATAAAACTCAGCTTTGATAGTGATAATGATCTGTTAAGCGTGTTCCTGATTCCATCTCAATAACACATCGCAGACCTGTTGCGGGGTCAACTCCCAAATACACGGACAAAACGATTTGTTACGGCAATCATTACACTTTTTACTCAGGCTTAAGCTGCTTGCTTGACTGCCCACAGGCCCCCAACGTCCGGCATGAAAAGGGCGTATCGGTGCATAAAGTCCTAAAGTTTTAACATTAAATGCAGCTGCTAAATGTACCGGGCCGGTAGACGCGCAGACTAAACCATCTATGTTTTGAATCAGTTCCATTAATTCGCTTAAACTGGTATTGCCACAAAGATCGACCACATGGGGAAAGGGTGCGAGCATGGCCTCGCGTACGATATCGCCTTCGGCTTTTGAGCCGGTGACAAAAATTTTAAATTTTTCTGTGGGTAACAGGCGAATTAATTCACCGTATTGCTCAGGTTTCCATTCAATATGGGCACAGCGGGTTTTAGGGTGCAAAATAAGATTAAAACGATCAGGATCAAGTAAACTTTGTACTCTAGGTGTTTTCGTTAAAGGTTTAAAACGACGTAGGGCGATAATTTCTTGCAAACTGTAATGTTTTTTTCCGCCTAGGGCTTGCATAAACATCATATCGTACTGCGTTTCATGGTATTTGCACTGACTGCGACCAATATTAACGAGTCGATTGCAGGTCAACCAATTGCGCAAACGATGACTGGTGCCGATACGTAACGGTATTTTGGCTTTTTTTGCGACGCGACTAATGATATCTCCAGGTCGCGTCGCCAAGACCTGGATAATAATGTCTGCCTGTAACGCTTGAAACTGCTTAACTGCGGCCTCTTCATCATTGTCTTGATAAATCGTATTCCAGTTGGCAAACTCATCCACATCAAGGTAATGTTCAATTAATTCACGTGTATATTGGGTACCCATAAAAATGATATGCGCTGAGGGTTCAAGCTTTTTTATCGCTGAGGCGAGGGGTAAGGCACAAATAACATCGCCAATTTGGTTGATTTTACTGATGATAATGCGTTTGTTTTTTAGGTTCATGGGCCCATTTTACACTATGTTTAATAACTCGTAAAACCCCCATGTCTGATTGTCTATTAAGCGTATTTAATAAGTGAGTATGGTTTGTGGGTTATGGGTGTGCGTTTGTGATTTAACGTGGCATGAGGGTGTAAAAGTGTTATCTTTTAGCGGGGTGGTTGTGGTTTTAGGTGTGTCCTTAGTATCGATGATAAGGTAAGGCGCTTTAACTTTGTCTTGAGTGGCTGCAAGGATCTGAATGGAATCGAATTCTTCATTATTAGTTTCGCCTTTACTGTGCTGCAAGTATTTAAAATAATTATCATTGGATTTGGATTTTTGATTCAGATGCCAACGCGTCAGTAAAGGAGTAGCGGGTGTCGTAGATAAAGGCGTAGGATCATTATTGTTATTATTTGTGGCAGCAACAGCAGGTGGAACGACAACCGCTGGCTGCACTGGCGGTCGAGCCGCTCGTGCCGCTCGAGTGGTTACAGTGTTTACTGCACTAATATTAGTTAATGTGCTTGTTGTAGCGGGAGGTATTATAGCTATAGTTGGCGTTGTAGTCCCGGCGATAAGCTCATTACTGTTTCCATTTGAATGGTTGGTTTCGGCTGCCAAAGTTAAACTAGGAGCATTGCCTAAAGACGGGCTGCCTGCATCTAGCTTAATCGCTTTGCCAGCTGTTTTAGCAAAATTCTCCACCAGAATTTCTTGCACTTTTAATAGTTTTAATTGCTCTGTTTGAAGTGCTTTGAGCTGATTTTCTTTTTCTTCTTTACCTTTTCTTACGATATAATCTAGCCCAGCAATGATGAGGGCTAGGGCTATCACAGCAACTATCCCCGCAGGGGTGAGCAACGTGCTGGCCCCTAAAAATAAAAATGCCATGGTCAAAATACGCGAAAACTTTTTAAACGCTTCTCTTTCTTTATACCATTTTTTATTTTCTTGGCAGTAATGGGTTGTCCACAGATCGTTGGGGTTACGTGCCAAATAATTAGTTAATTTTTCAACCACTGCGGGATCAAAAGAGTAGTTATTAATAATGTCACGGGTCTTATTTCTTAATTCCGAAATCTCAGCATTTAAACGTGCTTCCTCAGCGATATACGATTGGTGCAATTTATAGTTGATGTAAACGTTGGCGATCACTATCAATAACGCAAATCCACCGGGTATAGAGAAAAGTAATGCATTGGCTAAAAGATCAGCAAGATGAATATTAAAGGTAGTGATAAAGCCATATGCAACGTAAGCGGAAGTGATCCCTATAATGGCTAGGACATTGTCCCACGCTAATAAATGGGTGTTGAATCGCTTAAAAATGTTTCTTCTAAACCAAGATTCTTTAACGGGCGCAGCCGGAAGAGGGGGGTGTAATAATTGTGTTAATAATACAGAACGTTGTGTTTCAGCCGCTGTGTTACTTATTACGGATTGCTGTGTATTTTTCATACGTTTGACGTATTCTTGAGTGAGCACCACAATATGCTCGTGCATTTCACGTAATTTTAATTCATGTTTGCTTTCTTTTTGTTGGGCGCGCCAATCTACGGCCAAAATAAGTACGCCGCTGACGATGCTGGATATTAAAAATTCTAGGGGCACGCCGGTTGCCATTTCCAAAGCAAAAATAATCGTGAACAACATGGTCGTGCGCGTGAATTTTTTCAGCGCCTCAAAAAAAGCTTGGGTTTTAAGAAATTTTGTTAAGGCTAAATAATGTTCACTGGGTTGAAATGATAATTTGAATTCTGTTGAATTAACAAGCGGCCTAAGCTTGGCTTTAAGCTTATTTATCTTCTCTATCTTATTCTTTTTTCTTTCCTCATAAATTAAATTTCGTTTAACGGCATTAATCGCATCAGAAATTGCAAGCCCCATATAAACCACTATAGGCAGTGCAATTAAACCTATTGTTGCAGCCGTCAACCAAACCGCATGAAAGGTCCATAAGGTCACTAAATGCACTACAACATAAGCAAAATTTAATCCGAGTGCAGCAATCAGCGTATTACCCGAAAAAATGGAACGGTGGAATAAACTGAGATCATCTTTTTGATTTTTTATTGCATCTGTATGAGGGATATCTTTGGATGTTGAAAGCGATGGATCTTCGGGCTTTGAACTCAATGTAATGAAGCGTAGAAATGCTTTTATACGCTCATTCTTGATGTGATCATCTAAGTTAAAATAGAATAACCAAGTAAAGAAACTGCTAATGCCTATTGCATCGCTAATTCGAGATAATATTTGAGTGGAAGAAATATAAAAGCGATGACGAAATGAATTTTTTTGTTTGGGCGCGTAATCGTATAAGCTTATTTCTATTTTCTCGGGCATGTAATGCACCTAATTTTATAGAGTTACAAAGTCATTAGTAAATAAATTCAACTGCATTTGATTCACTAATTTTATTTATGTTAATACCCATGTATTAACCTTGGACTTTGTTTTTAAGCTTGCTTGTATTATAAGAGCTCAAACTTTAGAGTCAAGAAAAATCGCTGTTTTTTTGACATCTGTCCGTAGTATTTATGGCGTTTAACAACAAAACCTATATAACAGTTATAAGCCCCAAAGCTTAAGGCAAAGTTAAGAAAAGCAATTGGCCCAATCTAACTCCATAAATAATAAAGAAAACCAACTAACATGTCAAGCTATATTTGGGCACCTCTAATGGGGGATACTTAAGGGGGGAGAGCGCAGCGCTCCCTCTTAAGTGCAGGCGCGAATTCATTTCGCGCGCAGCATCAATAAAAGGACGCCATCCGCCCACGGGGCAGGAGGGCTGTTCAAATAATTTGCTATTTCTTAACTAACCGACTATTAATTAAAAGACCTGCAAGGATAGCAGGACATGTAGTCTAAAATGGAATTGACAAGCGAGAACATCAATGTTACAAGCCTCACAACAAATAGTTGGTTCGAGTGATATCATTGCGCGCGTGCGCCATATGATTAGCCAAGTCGCTAAAAGTGAAGCAACAGTGCTTATTTTAGGCGAATCCGGCACTGGCAAAGAAGTGGTCGCAAGCCATGTACACGAACAATCCCTACGCGCCAACGGCCCTTTTGTGCCGGTTAATTGCGGCGCTATTCCTGCTGATCTGCTGGAAAGTGAAATCTTTGGTCATGAAAAGGGTGCTTTTACAGGTGCCATTACCGCCCGTCAGGGAAGATTTGAGCTTGCCCGAGGCGGGACACTTTTTTTAGATGAAATCGGCGATATGCCGCATGCGATGCAAGTTAAATTACTCCGTGTATTGCAGCAACGTACCTTTGAGCGCGTAGGTGGCAACCGTACTATAGAAGCGGATGTGCGCATCATCGCTGCAACCAATGCTAATTTAGAAGGGAAGATTAAAGCCGGCGCATTCCGTGAAGACTTATATTATCGTCTAAATGTATTCCCCATCGAAATGCCGACCTTACGGGACCGTCCGGAAGATGTGCAAGAAATCATTGAAGATTTACTCATTCGTCTAGCTCACGATGGCCACGGCCGGTTTGAATTTACTGCCGATGCCATAGTGACGTTAAGCCAATACCCTTGGCCTGGCAATATTAGAGAATTATCAAACTTAATTCAGCGCCTCGCGATACTCCATCCCAATAGCAGTGTCAGTACTCAAGACTTACCCCTTAAATTTACTCATGCAGTATTACATCCTGAGAGTCATGAAATCCGTGACAGCCAATTAGCGGTCAAGGGCGCCAATGATGCCATTATCCTTCATGAAGGATTTAATCTAAGACGGCATATTAATCAAATTGAATTGCGCTATATCCATAAAGCCTTACATGACTGTGGTGGTGTCGTTGCTCATGCGGCAGAAAAATTAGGCATGCGTCGGACCACTCTCGTCGAAAAAATGCGTAAATACGGCATAGTCCGTGACGATGTATCGGCACCCATCTTCGAAATGACAAATAGTTGACCTAATACTTTAACTAACTCTTCTGGTTTTATTTCATTTTTTTAAAAAAAATAAAATTCGATATCTCATCAGCTTAAAACAGTTTCTTCTTGTGATTTCTTATATTTCGACCCATTGGCACGGCTATTGCCTTATCACTAGTGTTGGCGAGTTAAAGGAAATTCTCGTGAATTTTGTTCAGTAGCACAAATGTAAGGATGCAATTGTCTATTGCCTGCTGTAGGTAAAGGCTATGAATTTCAAGAAGTTAATTGCATCACTTCAACGTCAATCTCAAGTACACGTGATTGCCGTTGCAGGAAAAGGCGGAGTCGGCAAATCTGTTATTTCTGCAAACCTTGCATTGGCGTGTGCTGAGCAAGGCGCACAAGTATTGTTATTTGATGCAAATTTAGGTTTAGGCAATCTTGATTTGTTAATGGGCGTGCAAGTTAAACACACCATTAGCGATGTGCTTTCAGGAGAGTGCCAACTCGCCGAAGTGTTACTCGATGCAGCACACGGCGTAAAAATTCTACCGGCCGCCATAGGTGATGAGCATATTGCTTCACTTTCACCGCTCGAGCTTTCAGGACTCATCCACGCATTTAGTGAATTACCCAAAGTGCCTGACGTGTTTGTGGTGGATACCCCATCGGGTATCGCCGAGCACAATATTCATTTTATGACGGCAGCACAAAATGTGCTGTTAGTGGTCAACGATGAATTGCCTTCTTTAATTGCTGCCTTAGCTTTTATCAAAGTACTGAGCAGTCATAGCATTACAAATTTTCATATCGTGATTAATCAAGTGCCGACGGAAGCCATGGGACAACAATTGTTTTATCAATTGGTGGCTGATGCGGCAAGCTTTGACAATGTCACTTTAGATTTAGCCGGCATTATTTTAAATGATCCGCGCATGCACGAATCCATTACCGCACAAACCCCGTTAATGATGCTTTTTCCCCATAGCTATGCCGCGAACGGTTTTCGCAACTTAGCGGGCAGTTTATTTAACTGGAAAAAATCAGCATCCAGTGGCTCAGCTTATTTTGTTGAGCAATTAGCCAGTATTTAACGAATAACTTTTTAAGAGAGAGTAAGAAATGAGTAATTTAGCCTTAGACAAAAAACAAAAAGAAACCGAGCTGATTAATCAATATGGAACTTTGGTTAAACGTATCGCTTATCACGTATCTAGCAAAATGCCCAGCCACGTGCAAACAGATGATTTGATACAAGCGGGCATGATGGGTTTATTGGAAGCTGCTGAGCGCTTTAGTGAAGATAAAGGGGCCAGTTTTACCACCTATGCGGGGATCCGTATTCGTGGCGCAATGTTAGATGAAGTGCGTCGTACCGATTGGGTGCCAAGGTCTGTGCACCGTGATAACCGTAAAGTACAAGCCGCCATACGCCGAGTTGAAGGCGTCAAAGGCCGTGATGCCAAAGACACTGAAGTTGCCAATGAAATGAATATCAAAGTCGGCGATTATCGCAAACTATTGCAACATGGCCATAGTGTAAGCGTTTACAGTTTAGATGATTTAGGGATTAATGAAGATCGTTTGGAAAATGAATTATCAACAGTTGCGATAGAACCTTACAAAGTATTGTATGAGGAAAAATTTCAGATTTCGCTGATAGAGCAAATCACAAGTCTGCCAGAAAAAGAGCGGGTAGTCATTGAATTATATTATCTAGAAGAGCGGAATTTACGTGAAATTGGTCAAATAATCGGTGTGACAGAATCGCGTGTGTGTCAAATTCACGCCCAGGCTGTAGCACGGTTACGTTCAAAAATGCAAGAGTGGTAAAAAGGTTTTAGCAGTAGCAGTAGCAGTAGCAGTAGCAGTAAATGGAGGCAGTTATGGCAGCGAGCATGAAAGAAAGATTAAATGATTTATGGTATGAATTTAAATATGGTAATTATGATTTCATCGAGGATCTTCAGCAGTTAACTGCACTACAATTAAAAGAAAAATATAAGCCGTTAATGAATGATCCTCTATTTTTTAAAAGGCATATTGTTAAAAACAAGAGTTTGTTGCATCAGTATTTAACAGATACTGACAAGGCATTATTCTTAGACGCTCTTGGTTATTCATTACTTGATTTGAATAAAGATAATGAAACACCTATTCATTTTATAATAAAAAATCAAAAAAATCTTGGTGCAAATCTATTAGATTCTGTTTATGCGTTGTATCGCCAAGCATTCCGCTCGGGTAAGCAACTTGTTATTTATGAAGAAGATCTTGATGAATTATTTACTTTGGCGCAACAAAATAAGCATAGTTTTTTATCTGTATTAAAAAGTGTATACGGACGATCTTTACCGGGTGATAAGGATAATAATGAAAATATAACGCCCTCACCGAGCATCAGTTCCTTAACTGAAGCCTCCTTATCTTATAGTGATGGTGGCGTTTTAAATTATATGAATATGAATGAAGACGATTTCATGAAACTCAGTTTGATTGGGGATATGCGTGGTGAAGGAAATGAGTATAGCTCTAAAGAAAGAAATAAACCTGATAATAATGCCTATAAAAGCCTGCTTAATCAGGCCACGACTAGGGCGCGTACTCAAAGTGAGGTTGGGAAAAACACAGTCGCTGCAGTTACAAACAGTGGAGATAAAAAACTAAAACAAGCGAATGTATTATTATCCAATCAACAAGAAAATCGTTCACCTAAAATTCATGGCGCCATTAGCAGCAAAAATAAAACATTGATTGCAAAATTTATACTTGAAGGAGCCAATCCATTTGCAGCAAATGCACAAGGCTGGAATGCATTTGAGTATTGTATGAGACAGGGCTATCAGGAGGAATTTAATCATTTAATCGATAGTACTTACACCTCACCGTTATTAGGGACTTTGCAGCTTTTACCTGATTTAAAAAAGGGCTCAGGACACCCAATGGTTTCTGCAGTACAGTTATTAAATTTTATTACTAATTATTTACAAACAAAAGGTGATTATGATCACCACTTATTATCCTTTATATGGAAATATTTGGTGGCTCCTGTTTATGATAACTATACACGCGAAGAGCAGCTGACTTTAGCGTACTTTTTTAAAAATGTGCATGTTCTTTTGTCTTTTTCAGACTCTCAAAATGAGCGCGTAAAAATGGCGGCAACACAAAAGGGTGATGATGCACTTTCAGTCCAGCGTCAAGCTCACGCATCAACTTCTTCAATTGATAGTGAGGAAACAAAGCAATTATTAATAGAAGTGAAACATCTGCTGAAATTAAGTGAAGAAAAGACGATGCTGGCCCTTAATACCTGCCGTCATTGGCGTGGCTTAGGTGGGGGATTTGGACAGTCGACCTTAAATGCTAAATTACAAGAAATTGTTGCCATTGCGCAAGTAGCCTTTGGCAATGTACCTGGGAAACCACTGCTCTCTGAAAAACTAGAAGAGATTCTTGTATCCGGTACTTCGAGTATTAAACAGGCGCATCTTACTGCGTTCAAACGTTTAGTGCTAGAAATTAAGCACGTAAGCAATGAACGCAGCGAAAAATACCAGGCAAAAAATTACGTGGAGCGGATCAGCAGACTGCGAATTACTGGATAAATAGTTTTCGCCCTTGCTGGAAGCAGGTAAATAAGGCATGAGAAATTTTCTCACCTAGAGATTTTTTCATGGTGTAATTCAGTTCGTAAATATCAGCATTTTGTGCATGATTAAGTAAATAATCATCACTGGTGCTGATATCATCAATAAGTTTAAGATCAATCGCCACACTGCCATACCAGTGTTCACCGGTGGCCACTTGTTCGATATTGACTTGTGGGCGATGTGTGCTGACAAATTGTTTAAATAAATCTTGGGTTTCTTCCAATTCTTCTTGGAATTTCTTTCTGGCGGTATCGGTATTTTTGCCAAATACGGTTAAGGTGCGTTTGAATTTACCTGCCGTATGTTGCTCGAAATCAATATTGTTTTTTTCCAATACGCGGTGAAAATTCGGCAGCTGACCAATAACGCCTATCGACCCAATAATAGCAAATGGCGCAGCAATAATCCGGTTGGCAACAGAGGCCATTAAATATCCACCACTTGCTGCGACTTTATCAATAGCGACGGTCAATGGGATTTGTCGCGCTTTAAGCCTAGCCAGTTGCGAAGCAGCTAGACCATAGGTATGCACCATGCCACCGCCACTGTCTATTTTTACGACGACTTCATCTGTAGTCGTAGCTTGCGTGAGGATTGCGGTGATCATTTCACGTAATTCTTCGACAGCACTCGCCCGGATATCGCCATCAAAATCGATAACATAAATACGTTTGCTTGTAGGGTGCTTTTCCTTCTCTTTGTCCTTTTTTTTCTGTTCTTTTTGCCATTTTTTAAATTCATCTTTAGGTAAGACAGTGACCTGTAGGGCTTCTTGCATCGCATCAAATTTATCATTGAGGCATTGAATTTCCAGCTCTTCGTCATCTTGCGTGCGACGTTGTTTAGCTATCAGCGCAAAAATAGTAATTAGGATTACTAATATTCCTGCGACCAGGGTTAGGGTTTTAAAAAAAAATAAAAGATATTGGGTAAAAAATTCGAGCATAGTTCCCTCTAAATGAGTTGGTTGACTCTATTCTTTTGTGGCAAAATAGAGTTTTTTTACTGTAGCAGAAAAGGCTATGTCGATACAACCATTAAGCTATACCGCAATTCATCTAGGCTGTAGCCGCAATGAACATTTACTGTTTAAACCGGTGAGCTTTACCTTAACGCCGGGAACAGGTTTAGTGGTTATGGGGGCTAATGGCGTGGGAAAAACAACTCTATTACGGGTTTTGGCGGGATTATTGCCACCGGCCTGTGGTCAGTTTATCCGTCCAGTGGATAAAAGAATGGCTTATTTGGGTCCACATCATGCTCAAAAGGGGACATTAACACCTAGTGAGCAGCTAAAATTTGCAAGTTTAGCCAACGAGGCGGCAATAGGTGCAATGTTAACGCGCGTAAAGTTACTTGAGTCAGCTGATATGCCGTGTGCAAATTTATCTTCCGGCCAAAAACAGCGTGTATCTATCGCGCAAGTGGCACTCAGTCTTGCGCAATTATGGCTATTAGATGAGCCGATGAATGCATTAGATAAAAATGGCGAGGCTATTTTTCTTGAATTATTAACAGAACATTTAGCGCGAGGGGGAATGGCAGTCATTGCGACCCATCAAGAAATTCTGCTACCGGCTTTGCATGCCCTAATGCTGGAGACCTAAATGGTATCATTTTCGCTAGTATTCAAACGTGAATGCGTATTATTATTGCGTACACCGCAATCGTGGTTGCAAGGCTTATTGTTTTTTACTTTAGTTATTTTTTTATTTAGTTTTGTCTTGATGGCAAAACAAACGGATTATCAGGTATTGTTGCCGCTATACATTTGGCTGGCAGCCTTGCTGGCACAATTATTGGCGATCGATGCTTTGTTTAAACAAGATTATCTCGATGGCAGTTTGGATTTATTGTTGCTGTCAGATACAGATTTGTCCTATTTAATTATCGGAAAAATATTACCGCATTTATTGTTTAGTTTAATTCCATTGTTAATATTAACTGCTCTGTTAAGTGTGGTGTGGCAATTTGAAATACAGCTCATGGCCGTGTTGTTATTGTCTCTCATTATCGGGCTGCCGAGCTTGTTTTTATTTGGATCGATAGGCGCGGCCTTAACTGTGTCGGTACGCAATAGCAGTGTATTAACGGGGATTATTTTATTGCCTTTGTATGTGCCAGTATTATTATTTGCGGTCTCTGCGGTGCAAAACACGGCATTAGGCTTACCTTGGCAAGGAGCGATAGCTTTATTAGGCGCTAATTTTATTTTGGCCGGTATACTCGCACCGATTGCAAGTGCCGCCGTTCTAAAAGTCACTGCAGGATAACAATGATAAAACAACAACTTGCTCAATTTATTTCATTGCCGTATATGGCGCGTTTATGCGCACGCATAACGCCTTATCTTTTTTTTGTGATGCTCAGTGTCATAGCGATAGGGCTAGCATGGGGATTGTATTTTGCGCCTAGCGATTACCAACAAGGTGATGCGTTTCGTATTATTTATGTGCACGTGCCCAGCGCATTTTTATCGTTAATGGTTTATTCTTGTATGGCGATAAGTGCAGCACTCTTTTTAATTTGGCGCATTAAGATTGCAGATGAAATTGCACGCGCGAGCGCACCCGTGGGCGCCTTATTTACTTTTTTGGCGTTAGTGACGGGCAGTATTTGGGGTAAACCCATGTGGGGCACCTGGTGGATTTGGGACGCACGCTTAACCTCAGAGTTGATTTTATTGTTTTTATTTTTTGGCTATATGGCCTTGCGCGATGCGTTGCCACAAAAAATTGGTGCGCTGGCTAGCAGTTACTTGGCGGTCATTGGGATGATCAATATTCCTATCATTCATTTTTCAGTAATATGGTGGAATACTTTACATCAGGGACCGACTTTAAGTCGCTTAAGCCTGCCGACGATGGATAGTCGCATGCTTTACCCTTTATTATTAATGATTTTAGGATTTATGTTGTATTATCTTTTAATCCTTTGTTTACAGTTGCAAACCGCAATGAGGAGATCGTAATGGGATACGGTGCCTATGTTTTTTCTGCAGTAGGGATCACATTGGGGTGTTTGTGTGCCTATTTGGTTTATGTGTGGTATCAATTTAAGAAATCATTATGATACGTTTTTCTAAGAAACATCAAAAACGAGCCATTTTAATTATTGCACTTTTGCTTGCCCTCAGTAGCGCAGTCGGCTTGACCTTATATGCTTTAAATCAAAATATTAATTTATTTTTTACGCCCAGTGATTTAGTACATCAAAAAGCGCCTATGGGGCAAACGATACGTATGGGTGGTTTAGTGGTTGAAGGCAGTGTTAAGCGCGGCGCACACGATTTATCAGTTTCTTTTATTTTAACCGATACCAAAAATCAAGTGACTGTAGATTATACGGGCATTTTGCCTGATTTATTTCGAGAAAATCAAGGCATAGTGGTATTGGGCACTTGGCAAAATAATCGCTTTTTAGCGCAAGAAGTATTGGCTAAGCATGATGAAAATTATATGCCTGCCGAAGTCATCGAGGCGATTAAGCGTTCTGATCACTATGAGAATAAACCATGATTCCTGAGCTGGGTCATTTTGCACTAATTCTTGCGTTTTGTTTTGCTGTCATGCAAACCGTAGCAGGCGGTAAATCAGCTCTGTTAGCTGCGCAATCCTATACGAACGCAATCGACACCACATCGTCTAAGGCTGCAGTGCTCTTCTGTTTGGCACAGTTTATATTTCTACTGATTAGTTTTATTAGTTTAGAATATGCATTTATTACCAATGATTTTTCTGTTGTATACGTCAGTGCTCAGTCACACTCTGATTTACCCCTGATGTATCGGATCAGTGGATTATGGGGTGGGCATGAAGGTTCCTTATTATTATGGGTGTTAATGTTATCCGGCTGGGGTGCGATGGTTGCTTTGCGTCGCAAAGCGTTGCCGCGTTCTACGCATGCGACTTTAATCGCAATTTTAGGCTTATTAAGTCTAGGATTTTTGGCCTTTATTCTATTTACCTCTAATCCGTTTGCACGCTTATTACCTATCATTCCGATAGAAGGGCAAGATTTAAATCCTTTATTACAAGATCCTGCGCTGATTATTCATCCGCCACTGCTCTATATGGGTTATGTAGGATTTTCCGTTGCGTTTGCATGTGCCGTTACGGCATTAATTACTGGGCGATTTGACAGGGCGTACGCCCGATGGATGCGGCCCTGGACGTTAATGGCGTGGCTATTTTTAACCCTAGGAATCGTTATTGGCAGTTGGTGGGCCTATTATGTCTTGGGCTGGGGCGGCTGGTGGTTTTGGGATCCGGTTGAAAATGCTTCGTTTATGCCTTGGTTGTTGGGTTGTGCTTTGATACATACCTTAGCGGTTGTTGAAAAGCGTAATGCGTTTAAGCGCTGGGCTATACTCCTCGCAATGACTACATTTTTTTTATGCTTATTAGGGACATTTTTAGTACGCTCTGGAATTCTCACTTCAGTGCATGCTTTTGCAAATGATCCCGAACGGGGCTTGTATATTTTAATATTTCTAGCTGTGGTGATGGGCGCAGCCTTAGTGTTGTATTTATGGCGTGCACCACAAATTAAACACACCGTAGGTTTTGATTATTTATCGCGTGAGAATTTTTTACTCATCAATAACGTGTTGCTTACGCTTGCCTGTGCAACGGTTTTTTTAGGCACCTTGTATCCTTTATTTCTAGAAATTTTTACCCAGAATAAAATATCAGTAGGACCCCCTTATTTTTCCAGTGTGTTTGTACCACTCATGATTTTCCTATTTATTTTTATGGGCGCAGCTCCGCAAAGTGAGTTTAAAACTACGCCTGCGCGCTCTTTTATCCTGCCTTTATCTATTAGTGCGGTGTCAGCACTGGTTTTGGCTGGAATTGTAGGGTTTTTCCTACCTTTTGGGGTAATGATTACGGTTGCTTTAGGGACTTGGATCATTTTCACGCTGCTGGAAAATCTGTTGATTCACTACAAGTCTTTAACCGCGAGCAATTATGGAATGGTTATTGCGCATTTGGGTGCCGCGGTGTTACTACTCGGGGTGGGTTTATCTAAACAAATGGAAATTGAAACGGATGTGTCTATGCAAGTCGGTGATCATGTACTTGTAGGCCCTTATACATTTACGCTTACGGGATTAAACCCAGGCTTTGGACCTAATTACACGACAATTATCGGTGATATCCAAATAACACGTAAAGATAAGCTTGTGACAGTATTGCATCCTGAAAAACGTACCTATACCGCCAATAATATTGCACAAAGTCAAACAGCCATCGCGCCTGGTTTATTACGTGATTTATATGTGGCTTTAGGTGAACCTTTGGGTAAAAACCGCTGGTCGGTGCGTGTTTATTATAAACCTTTTGTGCGCTGGATTTGGTTGGGTGGATTATTGATTGCAGCCGGGGCGTTGTGTGCATTTTTTGATAAACGTTACCGCATAAAAAGTAGAGTACAATATGTTTAGAAAAATAGTGTGGTTAGGACTTCCAATTCTATTGTTTTTTATATTTATCTATTTGTTGGCACAAGGCTTAACGCGCACGCCTAATCAAATGCCTACGGCGTTACTCGATAAGCCTTTGCCAGAATTTAGCTTAAACGATTTATTCGATGCGCAAGTGTTTTACGATAAATCTGTGTTATTGAATGAGGTGATACTGATCAATGTTTTTGCTTCGTGGTGTCCGCCGTGCGCAGCTGAACATGGCCTTATTATGGAGTTAGCAAAACAAGGATTTCATTTTTATGGTCTTAATTATCAAGATGAGCGTCTGGATGCCCTCACATGGCTCAATGTGCGCGGCAACCCTTATGAAAAAGTATTTTATGATAAATTAGGTGGTGTGGGCATCGATTGGGGCGTCATCGCTGTGCCTGAGACATTTTTAATTGATGCGCAGGGGATAGTGCGTTATCGTTATATTGGTGAATTAACGAGTAGCATTTGGAATAAAGAATTTTTACCGCGCATCCAACACTTAAAAACTGGGGTTGTACATGCGCCTTAGTATATTCGTAATGCTCTGTGTCATGATACCTTTTGCTTATGCGCAGCAAGCCGTTTCGCCTTATGTATTTAAGTCCCCTCAAGACGAAGTGCGCTTTTATGAACTCACTGCCCAATTGCGCTGCTTGGTTTGTCAAAATCAAACTCTGCTGGATTCGGATGCGACACTTGCAAAGGATTTGCGCGCTCGGGTGTATGAGCTTGTATTATCTGGCCGAAGTAATGAAGAAATTATCGCGTATTTGACGGCGCGTTACGGTGATTTTATTTTATATCAACCGCCACTAAACGCGAGTACCGGTATTTTATGGTTTGCACCTTTGATGTTGCTGTTAATAGGGTGTGTCGTGTTTATCATTATCATGAAGCGCGCACGTCAACGGTACAAAGAAGGTGGGAAATGATGGCTTTAGTGTTAGGTTTGATTACCCTCGGATTTCTAGCCTTAGGATTTATTCTTTATGCATTCCGTCTCAAGGTTAAAAAAATAATGGTTGTGTTTGTTTGCGGAGTATTTTTTTGCAGTGCATTTTTCTTATATTATCGCTTAGGGTATTTTCAAGCGGTCAAAAACGCTGAACTATTCGATAGCTTTAATTATAAAGCAGAGCACGGCGAAGTGTCTAATGAGATGCTGGTCACCCTGATAGAGGGATTAAATACACAACTTAAACATCATCCTGATGATCCCATTACCGCGGCCTTACTGGGAAAAATTTATTTTAGTGTGGGTGATTATGTCGCCGCAGAAAAGAGTTTTGCACGTGCATACGCATCGCTACCGGATGATCCTGAACTATTAATTGATTATGCTACGGCGTATTATTTAGCACGTAATGGTGAGATTGAAACCTCTAATGTATTACTCGAAAAAGTTAAAGCGTTACCGCCGTCTTTGGCCAGTTTAAGTTTGCTTGCGAATGTGGCTTGGGATGCGGGCGATAGAGCGCAAGCGATTGCTTATTGGCAACAGATGCAAACACAGATCCCTCAAGACAGTGCACTTTATCAAGAATTGACTGAAATGATTATACAAGCTGAAAGTGAATCTTAAATGAAAAAATGACGGGGGAGGTATTGTGCGACGGGGTTTACCCCTATCGATGTCCCGCAGCAAGTCCGCGGGACATTAAGCAGAGTCGCTACTCTGCTTTTTCCTTTTCAGTCATATTTCTTAAGCGCGCTTGGGCTTCAAGTATGACGCCTAAAATCTTGACTTCTTCGTGCTCAGCGCTGACTACGGGTAACTCTGTACGTAAGGGATATAAATAGGTTTCACCGGCTTCTGCGTAATAGCGACGAATGGTGGCTTCTTTGCCCTGAATACTGACCAACACATAATCATTAATTCTAGGTGTGATTTTACGATGGACGATCAGCGTGCTGCCTCTTAAAAATATCGGTTCAAAATTAGCTTGTTCAAGTTTAATAGCAAACAAATCTTCTTGTTGGTAATGATCATTGCATTGCCAGGTAATACGGCTACCGGCTTCATCGTCATGATCTAATTTATCGCGTACTTGTTGAATTTCAAATACCGGCATTTGAAAAGAATAAGCAAAACGATTATGGGCGAGATTAAATTGTTTAGGTAAGGGCGCGTACCCTAAGAGTTGATCAAAACTGATATTAAAATACTTTGCGATGGCCTTCAGGGTAGAGATCCGGGGATCTTGTACACTGCCGGTGATCAGACGGTTTACCGTTGCACTCGGTAATTCTACCCGTCTTGCTAATTCTGTACCGCTTAAATTACCGGACACCTTTAAAAGATGGCCTAAAACTTGGCTTAGTTCACTCACTTTTTCACCTATATTTTTTTTGAATTGTTGTAATAAAAAGCTTGACACTTAGGTTGCTCGGATCAATAATGCAACGCATAAATGATTTGTTTTGACTTAACTAGCAATAATCTAGTCATTAATGACTTAATTATCAAGTTAAAATACTTTGTTTAAGTACTTATTAGTCAAAAATGTCTGACCTCATTATATCACAGCGTTTTGGGCCAATAAATACATGTTCGATGTTTTTCTCAAGGGTCGGCGCATTATTGAAACTCTTTTGTGGCAAGAGACTACATAGTGCGCCGGGCTTGGGAAGCTCCCTTTGAAATCGCAAGGAGGCATTATGTGGATTTTACTAGCTTTACTGATCTATTTGAAGCCGAGTTTGGCATTTGCCCAAGATGATGCCATTTACAATGCACTCGTTAATATTACGACTTGGCTGACGGATGAAATTGGCTTGGTTGCAGGGACTTTAGCCATAGTCGGCGCAGGATTTGCCTGCATGAGTGGACGGATCCCTTTTATCTTTTTACGTTCAATCCTAATTGGGATTGGGCTTATTTATGGCGCAGCATTTATCGCGCAAAAAATTACAGGTGCCTAAATGGAACAACACTACGCAACACCTGTGGTCCTTGCGCTGACGCGTCGTGCCACCTTATTCGGTTTACCTTATAACGCGTTTATTATTTTAGTCATCAGCGCCTATGTGGCAGCGATGTGGGTGAATCACCTGAGCGTGGTGATGGCTTTACTATTAGGTATTTATATTTATTTGGGACGATTATGCAGTCGAGATATCTGGGCACTCGATATTTTCTTTGCACGTTTACAGCACCTAGGTGTTTATCCTTATGCATTGAAGTCTTATTGGGGACACCGTAGCTATAGTCCGGAGTAAATATGTTATTACGCACACCACACACTTCGAGTATGCACATGGCAAAAATGGATTTAAAACTATCAAAGTACTTAAATATTGTGGGTCATTATGACGAATATTTACTCCGCACCAAGCAAGATGATCTGATTGTGGTCATACAATTGTCTGGCTTATTAGGTGAGATTAAAAGTGCAGCAGAGTTATATCAGTATAAAACATTATGGTCAGATCTCTATACTTCAGTCTCCAGTGGGGAATTTGCAATTTATTTTCATGTGTTGCAGAAAAATGATGCGTATCGATTAAACAGTTCGTGTCAAGAGGGATTCGCGCAAACCCTTGATCTGGCGTATCAAGCGCAGCGTGCAAAAACGAACAAATTCAAACAGGAATATTACCTGTCCATCATACATAAGCGATCCCAACTTGCCCATAATTTTTTTGAACGTTTAAGCTTTTCTAAAGTTGAAAAGAAAGCGATGGCTAATTTGGCCGAAGCAAAGAAATCACTTATGGATGTTGCAAGCAGATTTATGCATGCATTAAGTGAGTATCGTCCTAAACGATTAACTTGTTATGAGACTACTGAAGGCTTGCGATCAGAGCCATTGGAATTTATTTATTATTTAATCAATCTTGTTAGCCGTCCTGTTTATTTAAGCCCACAAGATTATTCGAAAGTGTTGCCTCAAACAAGAATCTATGCTGAACAACACGTATTGTCTTGGCAGCATACAGAAAAAGAGTGCTACGCTGGGATATTAGGTGTAAAAGCCTATTGTGCGCAAACACGCTTTGCAACATTAAACAAATTACTTGCCTTGCCTGGGCGATTTGTCCTGACAGAAGTCTATTTGCCCCGTCCTAAGCAAGAAGTATTAACCACCATCAGTAAGCAGCGCACGCGTCTTGTGAATGCACATGATCCCGCGCAGACACAAATTAATCATATCGCTTTTGCACATGATCAGCTTGCAGGTGGCGAAGTGGCTTATGGCGATCATGCTTTATCGCTAATGTGTCTGGGTGAAACTAAAGTTGCAGTGGATAAATTAATTGCTAAAGCAGATGCCCACTTAATCGATTTAGGGATCCATGCGATTCGTGAAGATTTAAACCTCGAATTAACTTTTTTAGGCAGCATTCCCGGTAATCAGCACTATTTAGTCAGAAAATCGTTACTCAGTACTTTAAATGTGGCAGATTTATGCACCTTTAATAATCATTACCGTGGGGAGGCCCTAGGCAGTATATGGGGCGAGCCGGTGAGCCTATTCTCGTCCAGTTCAGGAAATAATATCTTTTTTAATTTTCATGTGGATAAAGTAGGCTCTACAGCAATTTATGGCCAAACAGGCTCAGGAAAAACTTTACTGACAGATTTTTTGCTGGCCCAAAGCACTAAATTTATTAAGCAAGATTTACATATCTTCTTTTTTGATTATTTACGAGGCAGTGAACCCTTTATCCGTGCCTTGGGTGGTGAATATATCCGTATCGGACAAGAAAAACGTGTATTCAATCCTCTGCAAATGCCAGATACCCCAGAGAATCGCAAGGATTTGGAAATATGGTTAAATTTATTATTATCTGAGCAGGGTGAGAAACTGAGTACGCGTGATGCTGCCTATATCCATGAAGCCGTCGATACCATTTTTGCTAATCCACAAAGCGATAGAACGCTAGCAGAGCTTGCACCCTCATTGAAAACTAACCATTTAAAAGAGCGCTTAAAATTATGGTATCACGACGGTTCTCGTGCGGATTACTTTGGTGGCGAGTGTGATCAACTGACCTTAGGAAAGGCCATTATAGGGATGGATATGACTCATGTCTTAAAAGATGATCTGGCACTTGCACCCACTTTATATTATTTACTCATGCGTATACGGCATGCCATGCAACAAACTTCACATGCGCCGTTTATTATTGTTCTGGAGGAAGGGTGGTCATTGCTGCGCTGCGCGTTATTTCGAGATATTTTAGAAGAATGGATATTAACGATAAGACGTCTCAATGGAATTATTATTTTCCTGACACAAAATCCTGAACAGTTGAGTAAATATCATGAATTATCTGCCATCATTAATTCAAATGTGCAGACTAAAATATTCTTTCCTAATTATCAAGCAACGCCTGATGTGTATTGCAAGCTCTTGGGCTTGAGTGCTCATGAGCTTCATCTGATTAAATCAACACCCAAGTCATCACATTATTTTTTGTTAAAGCAAGCAGAATTTTCTTGTCTTGCCACCGTACCTTTGGCAGGTCTAGAAGACTATATCTGTGTGTTATCGGGTGATATGAAAAAGGCTATTTTACTTGATGAGTTACGAAGAGAGTTGGGGAATGACGTGAATACATGGTTGCCAGTCTATATAGAAAAATGTCGGGGGAAATAAAATGCGATATCTATTCGGGACAATAATAATATTTGTACATCTGAGTGTTCATGCCAGTATGCCAGTCATTGATGCCGCAGCCATTGCCAAAATGTTGGTAATGATAGATAGGTTGAAACAGCAGTATACGCAGATGAAAGATGATTTTGCCGAGTCACAATTGCAATCAGGCGTACTCTCAGATCAATTATCATCCATTATGGGGGCTTATCCATTCGGTGATATTTATAACACGATAAATGATAAATCAGAACGTGCTTGGTTGCCTAATAGTGTGGAAGAATTTGAAGACATGTTGCGATTTGGATTTAATCCAGGGGATCTAGCTGATCGGTATGCTTATTATCAAGAGAAATTTCCAGCCATATCTGAAGATAAAATCGATCCTAAAAACCCTAATAGCTCACAACGAGAGTTATACCGTTATAACGAAGATTGGACCAAGTTAAACATGGTGGGTTTTGCAAAAACATTTGATTCAGTCAACAGCAGTTATGAAAAAGTAAATAATCTATTGGCTGAAGTGAATAGTCATAAGACCCTGAAAGAATCTTCTGATTTTAGTAATCGTCTTTTAGGTGAGCTCGCCTATTTATTGCAAGCCATGATACAGGTGCAAAACTTTGAGCTGCATGCCAAAACCATGTTACAGCAGGCAGAACAAACCAGCATTGCCACGCACGCAAACTTTTTTACCTTTAAAAGGAAGTAATAATGAATCACGTTAACAAGAAATCTTACGTAGGGTGCATGGTAATCATGATGATATCTGCAAATCTATGGGCCAATAGTTTATTGAACTTGAGTGATGACCAATTTGTACGTTTATTAGGAAAGGGTATCCCGGATGAATGTATAGCGTATTACCTCGGCGATAGTCATGAGTTGGATAAGGAAATTGATAATTTAAAAATTATTGATACCCCTGGGCGTGCAGCGCGTATTGCTACCCAGCAAGAGAAGGATAATACCTACAGTGAATTATTAGGGGTGCTTGAGCAGCGCTGCTATCAAGATGTCAAGCGTGCCATCGTGTCTAATAATTATTATAAAGACATGCCTAAAGATTTACAGGTTGATGATTTCTCAGATCGCCGCGTATTGGATCGCTACATTAAATTAGTGGGTTTGAAATAAACTGGAGAATAGCTAAATGAAAATAATGATTACCATACTCATGTCTATGCTGGTGATCTCATGTGCTACTTGGCACGAGGTGAGTGCCCCTTGCACTTATGATGATAGAGCAGGATGCGGTGAACTTATTTATTCTTATGAATCTTTGGAATAGATATAAATTACTGAGGGTTTATACCGTTTTGAGCAGTATCGTAGGGTAAGATAAATTTATAATATGGATTGATATGTTTATTACTGAATTAATGCAACTAATAGATGAACAAGTGCGAAGCTTTACCTTTGATGCTTATCACGCTTTGGTTGCTGATCATGCGAACAGCATACGGATCATAGTCATTTTATATTTTATTTTTTTAGGCTATCGCTGCTTACTTGCTAAGACTAATTTTTCATATGCTACCTTTTTGGAACATAGTTTAATGGTCAGTTTTTGTTATTTTGCAGCGACTCACTGGTCATTCTATTCATTGTTTATCTATGACTTGGCTATTGCATTGCCCAATGCATTATCAGTCACGCTTGTTTCGGTGATCCCTAATGTGCCTAATGAAGGCAATGCCATCGAATTGCTGGAATATTTATGGTATTCAGGACTGGATATTGCAGCTACATTGTGGGGTTCCGTTTCAATTTCTTCATTGCATCAAGGTTTAATGGCGCTAGGTGTGTTGGTAATTACGGTATTGTTAGTTGGATATGGACTCATTGTGATATCGCTAGCAAAAATGATTTTGGCTATTGGACTTTCTCTAGCGCCACTTTTTATTTTGTTATATTTATTTAAGGGCAGTGAATCACTGACTATAGGTTGGTTACGCGTCATTCTCACGGTCATTTTCAAGCAAATCATTATTTATGCCATGATTGCACTGGTCTACACCTTTTCATTTAATACTGTGGAAGCCATGCTTAATCAGCCGCAGTTAGACATGGTGGATGTATCGACATTTTTATTATTGATGGTTATTTCGTTAGGGCTATTTTTTAATGCTACACAAGTGGCAACCACTTTAGGCGAAAGTTTATGTACTGGAGTCAATTACTATGCCGATAAAATTCGCTCTCATGTCAAAACGCATATGGTAGAAATCAGGGAGAGTTTATCTATCCAAGACTATCAGCATTCCCATCCCATACAACGAAGAGAATCGCTATGAGTACTTTATTGACGAAGTTTAAAACCGCATTAAATCCAAAAAAAGCCATGGACAAAAATGATTATTTTGAAAATGCGCAGTGTTGGAGCGCTGATATTTATACGCATTCTGTAGTGTGGAAGAACTGGTGCATACTTATTGCTTTATTCTCATTGTCATTAGTCATGGTGGCACTGGTTTTGCTATTAAAGCTGTTACCCTTAAAAGAGAATACGCCTTTTCTTGTCTTTGTCGATCAGGAAAATGGTCTGCCTGTTACGATAAAACCGGTTAACACGCCTGAGTTAATTGAAAACGCACAACTTAAAAAATACATGATCCGTAAGTTCATCCACGCACGTGAGCGCTTTAATCCAGTCACGATTAATGAAGACTTGCAAGCAGTGACTGTTATGGCAAGCCCGCAAGTGGTTAAAGAATATTACTATGCTGTTTCAAGTAATAATCCATTGAGTCCAAGCAATCGTTATAAAAATGTATTGATCGATCCCAGTGATATTTCAATTACCTTTCTTAATGATCAACGGGCTTATGTGTCATTTATGATGAATATTAATCAGGACGGTATATACCAAAGCATACCTGCGCATGCAGACATTAAGTTTCAATTTGCTGAGCGTTACTTGCCGGAACTCGAAGCGCAAGCCATTAACCCGGTTAATTTTGAAGTATTAACTTATCAATCGCATCATTCTACAACTAGTAAGGAGACTTTATGATTAGAATCGTACTCACTTTGGTTTGTTATTTTTTTATGTCATGGCTTTACGCTGCAGAATATCCGGTAGCAAAAAGCGCGGATGCCCGAGTAAAAACAGTCATTTACCATCCTGATCAAGTCTATGAAATCACCACGGCATTTGGTGTGGCAACCACTATAGAATTTGCTAAAGGAGAAGAAGTGACGGGCGTCTCTTTGGGCGATCCGAGTGTCTGGCAAATCGTCCCTGTTGGGCATACTTTAAATGTTAAACCTATAGGCTTAAGCCCAGATACTAATTTAACCGTTTGGACCACCGAGCGCTTATACTTATTCCATTTAAAAACCTTGCCTCCTGCTATCGAAAATAATGAAGTTCAAAAGGCTCATGCTAAGCAAGATCTCTTATATTTATTAAAGTTTATCTATCAGAATAATCAGCATTTTACTGAACCTGTTGAATTACGGGATTTCAAGCACTCATTTAACCCAGCATGTATCAATGAGGATTATTCTATCTATGGCAATAAGAAAATAGCGCCGCATTTTATCTGTGATGATGGGCAATTTACTTATTTACAGTTTGATCCCCTACAAGAGCGTCCCGCTTTGTTTATGGTCGATGAATACGGGAAAGAACATGCGCTTAATACCCGTCAACAAGATACTTTCCATGTGGTGACTCGTATAGCCGCTCAATTTACGTTACGTCATGGTGAGCTGGTGAGCAGTGTTTTTAATGAATCTGCACCTGAATTTTATTTGTAAGCAGGAGTATTGGTGTAATTATGGATAAGAAAAAGGCTATTTGGATATGGGGCTTGTTAATTGCATTGTTATTACTTATGGTGTTTGTCGAAATTAATCCAGAAAAAGCGACAGATGAAAGCTTAGAAAATAAAGACGATGAAATTATTTATTTATCTTATGAAGAAGAGCCTGTGCCGCAGGCGCCTACGATAGAAGCCTCTGTTCAGGAAGCACTTCCAGAATTACCTGTGCTCGCTGAACTTCCAATGGATATTGAAGAACCCGTACTGCTTCCTCCTCAAGTAGGAAAATTGGCCATACCTAGCGTGATCATTAATAAAAAACCTAGTCCAGTCATGGCATCGCGTAATGCGGATGACCTTACACAAGCAAGCGAACCTTACAATCCATTTGCTTTACCCGTAAGTGACAGCAAAATTGAGACGGAACAAGCTCAGCAGCAACAGGATTTAACCTATAAAATTTTTCAAGGTCAGCGCTTTAATGCCGTATTAACGCATGCTATTAATAGCGATCTACCTGGAATGGTCGTGGCTGAGGTCAGCCAAGATACCTACGGGCATCACTCTAAAGTCCCTTTGCTGCCTAAAGGCTCGCGATTAGTGGGGCAATACAATAGCCGCGTTAATGTCGGAGATACACGCTTATACATTGTTTGGCAACGTGCGATCACCCCTAACGGTATTGATATCATGCTAGGATCGCCTGCAACCGATAGGTTAGGGCAATCGGGGTCTACAGGTTATGTCGATACACACTTCTGGGAAATTTTCGGAACCAGTTCATTATTATCCATGATGGCCGTAGGCGCGAGTAATTTAAGCCAAGAGCAAGGCGAGTTTTCCAATCAGTACCAACAGGGCGTGACGGATGCGCTCATGGATACGTCCAGCACGATTTTACGCGGTCGTATCCAACGCAAGCCTACGATACACATTCCCCAAGGTGAAATTATTCATGTGGTTGTCGCTCAAGACTTAGATTTTAGTGTCATTAAAAATCAACAACAACACATTCCTATCTTTTAAAGTGGAAAGCAGTATGGCCAGCGCCTCATTACAGACGACATTAGCACCCTTAATGATATTTTTAAACGCTGAAAATATCCAAGAAATCATGATTAATCGACCACATGAACTCTGGTTGGATGATGGCGTTTTGATGAGCCGGCACACGATTGATCTCTCATTTAAAATGTTAAAACGTTTAGTGGATTTAATTGCGGCACAAACGGGCCAAGAATTTAAAGAGCATAATCCCATGTTATCAGCCATGTTACCTGGTGGGCACCGAATACAAGTCGTTATGCCGCCTGCTGCAAAAATGCTTGATGAAAAGAATACTTGGCAGGATACGGTTAGCCTATCTATACGCAAACAAACGCGTTTGAATTTTTCCCTCTATGATTTTGAAAAACAGGGCGGTTTTTCCAAGATTGGCATCATGAACAAAAGATCTGAAGCATCATTGTCACTCCACTATCAAAATAAACATTATTTACAATTACTGTTAGATGCCGTGCGGAATAAAAAAACCATGCTCATCAGTGGTGGGACCTATTCAGGAAAAACGACACTGCTTAATATGTTGATTAAAGAAATTGATAAAGATGAACGTATTATATGCATAGAAGATACGCCAGAGTTAGAGCTTAAACATGAAAATCAAGTGCGCTTGTTTTACTCACGCGGCATGCAAGGCGCAGCAAAAGTGAATGTACACGATTTATTAACAGCAACATTACGACTGCGACCTGATCGTATCATTATGGGTGAATTACGTGATGATGATGCGGTATGTTGGCTACAGGCCGCAAACACAGGACATGAAGGTACTTTATCGAGCATCCACAGCGACACCCCGGCCTTGGCCATCCAAAAGTTAATTGATATGGTGAAAATTAAGTATCCTTTTCAATCCGATGAAAGCGTTCGTCAGTATATTCATGCCGTAGTTGACATGATCATTCAGGTTAAACGCGACAGGCATACTGGGCAACGATTTATTTCTGAAATATTAGTTGTGCATTAACACTAATGGAGTTTATATGCAATTGACTCAACAAGGGTTAGTCTTAGTCTCTCAATTTGGACAGCAACTTGAACAATTAACAGGGGACGCGGGTGTCTGTAGATTTGTTTTACCTACACTCAACTTATTTTCTACTTCTATTGCTACGCTTATGAAAGAGCAACTACGATTGAAACTCGTGAGCTTAACTATTCAGCATGAATCGTATCAAAATGTAGTGAATGAATATCAACGGCTGCAATCAGAGTATTTTCGGACTTGCATGATGTCTCTTGCTAATTTTATGCAAAGAATGTGTGATAATAAAAACAGTATCACAACAGAATTAAATCGTTTGATTGATTTTATAGAGTATGATCAATTAACACTACTTTCTTTAATCGACCCTGTTTTTTTAGATAGGATTAATCCTGCCGTAAAATTAAGAATAACGTATTATCTATTGGAGAGTGGTTATGCACTCTTATTTGATATTCATAAAAATAAACAAATAAAAGACGTCGTTGAATATGATCAGGCTACCTTAAGTCGATTAGATCAACTGATAGCCAAAACAGAAAACAGTAGCGAAAGAAAGCGCCAGTTAGCTGTATTATTCGACAACGAGCTGCATATCCGTGAAGCCAGTATACTCGCAACCGGTGAATTGCCTCGCCCTGATCAACTCAGTGATATTTATGTCGTCTATAAGACCGCAAGTTTTGGCTGGGCGCAAAGGTCTCAGGATCATGCTGCGTCTTACTATAATTTAGCGGTAAAGACATTACTGCAACTGGCTCAAGCCTCAAGGGTAGTCAGTGCAAATTCTGCGACAGGGCAGTTATCCTTTTATGTGAATCCTATTAGTCAAGAAACCCGTCTAGGTTCAGCGGGTTTGGTACGCAGCAGTGCTTTTGGGATTAATATCGCGCATGAAGATACTGAGTTAAACCCGCTGTCCGCGGGAGTAGGTGCTCAAGAATATCAATTGGTCAAGAATTATAGTCTTGGCCCATCGTTAAAAATAGCGTGTTTGCAACATATCGAACAATTAAGCCGGCAACTTGAAGAAAATCCTAGGCATGCGCATACGCAACGCCGCATAGAAAAAAAATGTGCACTCGAAGCCATAGTGCGCGCAGAGGAGCAAGGGTATCTCTCTCCCGCTACGTTTGCCGATATCATTACTCTTAAACCCTATATATTTGTTGCATTGGGTATGAGTAAAACTCAAATGATCATTGAATGGGCACAAAACGATCTAAAGGAGAAAATGTGGTTAAAACTCTCACAAGACAAGCAATGCATAGGGAAATTTGGGTATGCCATCAGTGATACCCAGTTGATTGCAACGCTATTTAGAAAATATCAAGCGCTAGAACCCGGTGCAACTTATGATACGACTAAACAAATCGCTGAAATGCTTTGCTTCAATCCTGCACGGATGCACTATTCAGGGTATGAGCTGTGGCGTTTTGATAAAAGAAGGGCCTTAGAAGTTATTTTAATTGCCCATGCACAACATCTATTACATCCTGCACTCATTGTTGCGATTGAGGAAATTTACCCTTGCGTATATTCCCGATCGCTACATTTTTTATTCAAAAGCGAAGTGGAGCGTATTGTTACAGCAGTCAAAGACAATATTATAGAATTGTTTTGGCAAGATGCTCAGAATGACAACAGTTATACCTTACCTTATTCTATGCGGAAGTAATATGACGACATTGATACTATTTAATCAGGAAATTAATATTGATGAATATGCTCACTTACCTGATGAGCTTCTGATTGCAGATTTAAAAATTAATTTTTTTAAATATTGTATACTTGATTTAATCCGACTATTTATGGGGCAAGCCCATTTGCCACCTGATCTTTTGGGTTTTACTATCCATTTGGAAGTAGCCGTAAAACAAGAAAATATTAATTATCAGTCTGATGAGCAGCTGTCCAATTACCTGAATAAACTAATCACTGCGGTACGTCAGCGTGAGCAATTACATCGCTTATGGTCCCATCATGTGGTTGCGCAACAAAAGCTGTCTTTTTTATTCGATAAATTACGACTGAGGCTTTTTTCATCTGAGGTTCAGTTTGCACAAAATAAAGAAATTATAGACGCGAAACAACACATTGATGACACTCTAAATGCGGCCCAGAGGCAACTGCAAAAGCAACTCTTGGAAATGCGTGAGAAAAGACAAAAAGACCTGTTGCTCGTCAAAGTAAAGGACGCTTTCATTGCCTATCAACAGTTGAGTTGGCGGCCCATTGCAACCGAGCGTTATGAGCAATACCTTGATTTGTTGTCACAGATAGAACAGGCCAACACTGTGAGCGAGGCCGCACATATTATTTATGCGCAATGTAAATTAATTGAGCATAGCCATAGTGTGCATAGCTTTTTTGCTAACCTTCCATTTTATCAACATAAGAGCCGTTGGGCTTTTCATTTACAACAGGCATTTTTGCAAGGGTTGACTGAGTTAAAGTTAGATTTAACAGTCAAAAAATCCACGGTCGTCCAGGAAGTGGAAAATGCCATTCAGGCCTATTTGGATTTGGATGTCTTTTATCATAATCGTGCACGTAAACGGCTCGCATATCAACTTTTATCTCAGTTAGAAAAGGATAGTAAGGCGTCGCAACCTGCAGCTCAATATAAAATGCGCACAACACTAGATGTGCATATTAAGAAAATAGATGAGGCGTTTACACATACCTATTTTTTCTCAAGGCTCTATAAAAATAAACGCAGTCGTTTGGCGCTTAATCTTGAAGTGGCAAAAGAGA
Source organism: Gammaproteobacteria bacterium (assembly GCA_013289605.1). Lineage (GTDB taxonomy): Bacteria > Pseudomonadota > Gammaproteobacteria > JABCZS01 > JABCZS01 > JABCZS01. The sequence goes on along the minus strand of JABCZS010000003.1, from coordinate 39,993 downwards.
TTTTAATTAGAAATGAGCAGATTTCCACCCTGGAACTAAACCTTGATATTAAGCAGCCAATTTTGAGGGTATTGGAAGATTTAATGTGCTCTCTTCATCGTATGAAACAAGTGGATGCCGCGTTACACGCTGAAATCAGACGCGATTTTATTTCTGTGCGTAATGCGCTAGTTGCGGCAACGACCCCGCATGCCATAGAAGCGTTGTTAGAGGGACATATACGCAGTTATTTGCAGCAGGCTAAGGGTGCGGATCTACTCACCCTATTTAAAAATTTATTACACGGTGAAGATCATGTGTATTTTATTATCGCACTAAAACTTGAAAGTGCATTGCTTGATTGGCAGGCCCAGGGTATATTGCCTGCAAGTAGTGGGTATCAAACATTTTTATCTACCTTGGCGCAAGAGAGGAATGTTATCGAGAGTGAACTACAGCGTCTTGAGCTGTCTTATGGGATCACTATTCCACGTCGGTCCAGTGAAATGCGTAGCCAAAATAAAAGAACACAACATCAGGCGCAGGCCTTATTACATCGCGTGCAGGCTCTATAATTCTATTTCAGGTTTATTATGGGCAAGATGCCATTGATGAAACATGCGATGTACTACCGGTGCTAAAATAATCCCCACAATAATAATAAATATTAATCCACTGTACAGTGCATAACAGCCGGCAAATATTTTACCCGCATCAGTATTTAAAGGATTAAGCGGACCCATACCCGAGAGGATCATTGCGGCATTTGCAAATGCATCCACCCAAGGCTCTTTTTCTATATAATGATATCCCGACATGCCTATACTCAAAGAAATCCCTAATGCGAGTAAACCTATTGTGACGTTGCGTAAGACGCGCATCATAAAAAGACGAAAAGGCAATAAGGGTAATTTATAATGTTCGAACATGGTTATATATTCCTAATAATAATAATGCCACTCCAGTAAATACTGCCCCCGCTATAAAAGTAGCCCCGGCCCCTAGACTCACCCATAATGCTCCAGCGATGACACTCGCCAATAGTGTCGCGATGCCACTACTAAAGCTAAATAATCCAAATGCAGTTGCCCGTAAGGCTACAGGAGAGGTATCCGCAATCAGCGCACTTAAGATCCCTTGGCTGGCACCTAAATGTAAACCCCATAAACCCACGCCGATAAAAACAGTGATCACATGCGTAGCCCGAGCTAAAACTAAATTTGCAGCGATTAATAGGATTAAACTTAAGACAAGTAAGCTTATCCGACCTATTCTATCGGAATGCTTACCTAAAGGATAAGCGCTAATCGCATAAACACAACTCATCCATAATAAGATTAACGGGGTATAAGCCAGCTCTAAACCCAGCGTTTCTGCACGTAATATTAAAAACGCTTCACTAAAGCGCGCCAGCGTAAACACAAAAGCAAGGGCAAATACCCACCAATAATTTCTAGGTAATTGGGTCAGGACGTCAAACTTGAGTGGCCAGGGTGCGCGGGGGCTTTGCGCCTGCTGAGGTGGCTCTTTTACGCCCACCATCAGTATAAATACACTTAAAAAAGCAGGCAGAATTGCGAGGGCAAAAACCAAATGAAAATTATTTGCAAACAGTAACATTCCTAGCATGGCAATTAAGGGGCCTAATACTGCACCCCAGGTATCCAGACTTTGCCTGAGCCCAAATGCAGCGCCACGCTGCGCGGGATCTGTCACATCGGCAATTAAGGCGTCCCTCGGCGCACCGCGGATCCCTTTACCCATACGGTCGGTAAAACGAGCAAAAATAATCCAGCTTAAATGCGTGCTGAATGCAAAAATAGGCTTAGTTAAGGCGGCTAATAAATAACCCAAGACGATAAGCAATTTGCGTTTGCGTAACCAATCACTGAGTACGCCTGAGAACGTTTTTACAAATAAAGCGATGGATTCTGCAATGCCTTCTATTGTCCCTAGCACTAGGGCACTCACTCCAAGTTGTGTAACTAAAAATATGGGCAGCAGGCTATGGATCATTTCCGAAGAAGTGTCCATAAATAAACTCACTAGACCTAAAGTCCAGACTGTACGGGGTAAGCGTTTATCCATCATGGAATAACTGTAGCACGCGCTTTCTAGCCGCGGGATGGATGTTCCACACCAATGGAACTATTCTCCAGTCGACTACATCTGTTCAAAATTAAGTCAGAATATTTAAGTTGTTGTTTATTATGTGAAAAAAAAGTTTATATACGGGTTTAATGGTAGTTATCCACATGTTCATACACGGATTTTGTGCATATCTTCGTGAAATCCACAGCGGTTTTATTGTATACTCGCGACTATTGAGCCAAGAGTAAAGGATGATGAAACAATACAATATCGCGATCGTAGGGGCTACAGGCGCTGTAGGTAAAATTTTTATTGAATTATTAGAAAGCCGCAAATTTCCAGTCAACCATATTTATCCTTTAGGCAGCGATCGCTCTGCGGGCGAAACCGTCCTATTTAATAACCGACCCGTCGTGGTTGGAAATGCTGAAAATTTTGATTTCAGTCAGGTCGACATCGCATTTTTTTCCGCAGGCGCAAGTGTCTCTATCCAATATGCTGAAAAAGTGCGCGCCGCCGGTTGCGTCATGATCGATAATACCAGTGCGTTTCGTTATGATGATGAGGTCCCGCTAGTGGTGCCTGAAGTCAATAAAGAAGCTATAAAAGATTACAAAAATAAATACATTATCGCGAATCCTAATTGCTCAACGGCACAAATGGTGGTGGTGCTTAAACCCATATATGATGCAGTGGGGATTAGCCGGGTTAATGTCGCTACTTATCAATCTGTTTCAGGCAGTGGCAGTGAAGCCATTTCTGAATTAATTGAACAAGTGGGTTTATTGCTCAACGGTCGTCCCATCAAACCACAAGTTTATGCCAAACAGATTGCGTTTAATCTATTGCCCCATATTGATGATTTCCAAGAAAATGGCTATACCAAAGAAGAAATGAAAATGGTTTGGGAGACTCAAAAAATATTCAATGATCCTACCATACAAGTCAATGCCACAGCAGTGCGCGTACCTGTAGTGTGTGGCCATTCTGAAGCCGTGCATCTTGAAACCAAAGAAAAAATAAGTGCAGCACAAGTGCGAACATTATTAAAAGCCACACCCGGTGTTAAAGTGATGGATACCCAAAAACCAGGCGGCTATCCCACACCACTTGAAGCCACCGGCGAAGATGATGTTTTTGTTGGACGGATCCGTGAAGATATTTCTCATCCCACAGGCATAGACTTATGGATAGTCGCAGATAACCTCCGGAAAGGGGCGGCGCTTAATAGTATCCAAATTGCAGAAGTGCTCATCGATCAGTATTTAAAGTAATTCCAGGTGTAAATGTACCTAAATAGGGATAAGAAAAGGTGAGTATGAATAATACACAAAAGGTGACGTACCTGAAAGATTATCAGGTTCCACACTATTTGATAGATGAAGTGCAATTAAAAGTCGTATTAAATGATGAAGCGACACACGTATTCAGTAAATTGTTTATACGAAAAAATCCTGCCGCACAGTTTAAAAACGATGAAGCGGTACCGCTCGTATTAAATGGTCAACACTTAAGCTTGCAACACATCGGTCTTGATGGTGCAGACCTAGCGTCTAATGCATACACGAATGATGAGTGTTCCTTAACGGTATTTAATCCGCCTGAGCAATTTATTTTAGACATAGAAACGATTATCAAACCACAAGACAATACCACATTATCGGGGTTATACCGCTCTAAAGAATTATATTGTACCCAGTGTGAAGCCCATGGGTTTCAGAGGATCACCTATTTTATAGATCGCCCAGACGTCATGTCGATTTTTACAGTGATTATTGAAGCCGATAAAAAACGTTATCCCGTATTATTATCCAATGGCAATTGTGTGGCCCGTGGCGATTTAGCTCACGGCCATCATTGGGTAAAATGGCATGATCCCCATAAAAAACCCGCCTATTTATTTGCATTAGTCGCCGGTAATTTAGTCTGTGTAAATGAGGTATTCACCACTAAAAGTGGCCGACCTATTGATCTCCATATATATATAGAATCGGGCAATGAAAATCGCGTGAGTCATGCCATGAATGCGCTTAAACAAGCCATGCGTTGGGATGAGGAAAAGTATGGGCGGGAATATGATCTAGATATTTACATGATCGTCGCCGTACATGATTTTAATATGGGCGCAATGGAAAATAAGGGTTTAAATATATTTAATGCTAAATATATTTTAGCCGATCCTGAATGTGCGACAGATCACGATTACCAACATATCGAGCAGGTGATTGCCCACGAATATTTCCATAATTGGTCTGGCAATCGGGTTACCTTACGTGATTGGTTTCAATTGAGTTTGAAAGAAGGTTTTACAGTATTTCGTGAACAACAATTTGCCCATGATGTCACTGCGGGCAGTATTCAGCGCATAGAACAAGCACAACATATGCGCAATTACCAGTTTGTGGAGGATGCAGGTCCCATGTCTCATGCGGTGCGTCCTGAATCTTATATTGAAATAAATAATTTCTATACCCTAACGGTATATGAAAAGGGCGCTGAAGTGATCCGTATGCTCTCTACCCTGTTAGGGCCGAGCGTATTTAGATTAGGCACGGATCTTTATTTTAGCCGTTATGATGGTCAGGCCGTGACCACAGATGATTTTGTCAGTGCGATGCAAGCCGTTACAGCCATCGATTTAACCCAATTCAAATTATGGTATAGCCAAGCAGGCACGCCTCAATTAACCGTACAGGGTAGCTATGATGCACAATCGGCACGTTATAGTTTAACCGTCACTCAGCATACACCGCCCACACCCGGACAACCTGAAAAAGTGCCATTGCATATCCCCTTAAAAATGGCACTCCTTGGACAACAAGGACAACTGTTGCCGCTTGGTGAGGGGCCTGAAACCGTAAGGGTATTGGAAATAAAACAAGCAGAACAGACCTTTATATTTGATGACATACGTGAAGCGCCTATTCCTTCCTTGCTGCGAGGATTTAGTGCACCGGTAACATTAAGTTACGCCTACACTGACGTTGAATTATTTGTGCTGGCCTTGCATGATACGGATCCGTTTTGTCGCTGGGATGCTGCTCAACAATTGTATAAACGTGCGTTTACTCAATTGATACGTGATCATCAAGCTGAAAATGAGTTGGCTGTACCTGATTTTCTACTGAGTTTAATGGCCGCATTATTAACACCGCCTTTTGTTGATCCTGCGCTCCTTGCAGCGCAGCTTAGTCTGCCGACAGTGACTGAAATGATGAATATACAAACGGTCATTGATGTGGATGCGGTACATGCTGCGCATAAGTTTTTACGCGATAAAATTGCGCATATTCTACGTAATGAATGGACAGATTGTTACCAAACTTTATTACAAACCGGACCGTACGCGATTGATTGTAAATCGGTCGCTAAACGTTCACTAAAAAATACCTGTTTACACTATTTAGTGCATACCGATCCCGATATCGCCTTACAGCAATTTAATCTTGCCGATAATATGACCGATAGTTTAGCCGCATTGCGCGCATTAAACAGTGGTGAATTTGCCGCACGCGAAGCAGTTTTGGCTACGTTTTATCAAAAATGGCAACATGATCCTTTGGTCTTAGATAAATGGTTTGCCATACAAGCGTGTGCACAGATACCCGATGCATGGGCAAGAGTTGAAGCATTACTTACGCATAAAGACTTTGATATTAAAAATCCAAATAAAGTTTCTGCACTTTTTGGTCAGTTCAGTCACAATAATCCTTATTATTTTCACCGCATTGATGGCAAGGTTTATGCGTTCTACCAAATGCTGATCCTCAAATTAGATGCCCTGAACCCACAAGTCGCTGCCCGTATTGCCCAAGTGTTTACCACATTTAAACGTTTTGATCCTACACGCCGCAATCTGATGCAACACACATTAGAGGCCATGATGAATGAGCCTCTTTCGAATGATTTATATGAAATTGTCAGCAAAAGCTTAAGTGAATAATTTAATTTGAAGGATATTTAAATGGTTTATTATAACTATGATTCAAAAATGGCCGTCATTAATAAAGTACTGGCCCTGGCTAAGCAAAAATTGCCTAAAGCCCAATATACACTCATAGATAAATTCATCCCTTATTTTTACTCTGCGGTTGCGCACGAAGATCTTGTTGATCGTAATGTTGCTGATCTTTATGGTGCAGCACTATCTTGCTGGAAATTTTTAATTGAAACCCGCACCCATAAACAAGCGATACGAATTTATAACCCTGATTTTGAACAGCATGGTTGGCAATCTACGCATACTGTCATTGAGATTGTAAATCCAAGTATGCCATTTTTAGTGGATTCATTGCGCATGTTACTGCACCGTTATGGTTTGACTGTGCATATGATTGTTCATCCTGGTGCGATATTAATTAAGCGCGATGCAGAGGATCATGTGGTTCAATTTGAAGCGGTTGAGCATCAACTGGAAGAGGGGACTCATTCACAAGATCTTATTTTTATCGAGATTGATAGACAATCCGATCCGGCATTTTTAAAGCATTTACAAAAAGGCATCAGTGAGGTGTTTGACGATGTGCATCGTGTGGTAAAAGACTGGCTACAAATGAAGACGCAAGTTGAAGCGTTAACTGAAGAATTAAAATCATTACCCAGTGCGACGACCCAACCGGTAGAATTGCATGAAGTACTGGCCTTTTTACGCTGGATGGGCGCTGATCATTTTACCTTTTTAGGCTGTTGCGACTACCGTTTAACAGGTAAAGATGAAAATTCGACCTTAGCGAAAGTAGACAGCAGTGCGTGTGGTTTATTTACTAAGGGAAAATTTCAGCCCAATGGCGTCCCTGCGCTGGGCACACCTGAAGGGCGCACGCATGTGTTGCCTGAGCAGCGATTAATGATGGTTGAAGTGTACAGTGAGCCGTCGACTGTACACCGCCCCACCATGCCTTATTGTATTGTATTCAAGCGCTATTCTCCTGAAGGAAAACTGATGGGTGAGCGTCGTTTTGTTGGGCATTTTACTTCAAGCGCCTATTACAGTACACCCAAATCAATACCGTTTTTAAGACACAAAGTCGAGCGTATTATAAAATTATCAGATTTTTCTGAACAAAGTCATTCAGGAAAAGAGTTGCTCAATATTTTAGAAACCTTCCCACGTGATGATCTATTTTTAGCAAGTGAGCATGATTTATTTGATGTGGTCATGGGCATTATGCATTTGCAAGAGCGGCAAAAAGTGCGCTTGTTTGTGTTAAAGGATCACTACGATCGTTATTTTTCTTGTTTGGTCTATATCCCAAAAGAGCGTTATAATTCTCATTTGCGTCAGCGCATGAGCCAAATATTAATGGATGCCTTTCATGGCATTAAAGCGAACTTCAGTCCTCGGTTTTCAGAATCAGTGCTCGCACGTTTACATGTCATTGTCCATTTGCCTTTAGGCAGTATTGCACCGAGTTATGATGTGCGCGCCATAGAAGAAAAACTGATAGAAGCCGAGCGCACGTGGCAAGATACGTTACATGAAGCACTATGGGATCATTTTGGTGAAGCCAAGGGTAACGAATTAAATAATAAATATTATCATGCCTTTCCTGCAGGCTATTGCGAACATTATTCTGCACGCAGCGCGGTTTATGACATCGAACATATGGAAGAGTTGCATGATGAAACTGAACTGGGTATGAGTTTTTATCAACCCTTAGAGGATTATAAAAATCGTTTATGCTTTAAACTCTTTGGTATGAATCATCCTATTCCCTTATCCGATGTATTACCTATATTGGAAAATCTTGGATTTAGAGTGATTGCCGAGCATTCGCATGAAATCACTTTATCAGAAGAAAATAAGATCTGGATTAATGAATTTGACATGCTATTAGGCACTGTTGAACACATTGATGTAGATAAAGTGCGGAATATTTTCCAAGACGCATTTGCAAAAGTGTGGGTGGGCGAAGCCGAAAATGATGGTTTTAATCGTTTAGTTCTGCTCTCAAAACTAGATTGGCGTGAAACAGCGATGCTTCGTACTTACGCTAAATATTTCAAACAAATTGGTTTTACCTTTAGCCAAGTTTACATTGCCAATACGCTGACAGGCTACCATAAGATTGCTAAATCATTAGTTGATTTGTTTCACATACGCTTTAATCCGGCCATTGAGCAATCCGCTGCACACTATAAAGAGAAAATTGTTACGATCAATGCAGCATTAGATGAAGTTAAAAATATTGATGAAGATAGAATACTCAGACAATATTTATATGCAATCAAAGCCACCTTGCGTACCAATTTTTATCAACCAGATGAACTCTTGCTAAAACCCAAATCCTATATTTCGATTAAATTAAATCCATCGAGCATTCCTGATGTGCCGTTGCCGCATCCTGCTTTTGAAATATTTGTCTATTCACCTAGATTTGAGGCTGTGCACTTACGCGCTGGAAAAGTTGCGCGGGGTGGATTGCGTTGGTCGGATCGCAGAGAAGATTTTCGTACTGAAGTATTAGGGTTAATGAAAGCCCAACAAGTTAAAAATGCGGTTATTGTTCCTACCGGTGCTAAAGGGGGTTTTGTGCCCAAACTGCTGGGCAATTTGACCAGTCGTGAAGACATAATGAAAGAAGTGATTAATTGTTACTCAACATTTATTCGCGGCATGTTAGATATTACAGATAATCTAAATGGTAACGAAGTAGTGCCTCCTAAGGATGTGGTCCGCCACGATAAGGATGATACCTATTTGGTTGTGGCGGCAGACAAAGGTACGGCGACATTTTCTGATATCGCAAATGGCATTGCTAAAGAATATCATTTTTGGTTAGGCGATGCGTTTGCCTCAGGGGGTAGCCATGGTTACGATCATAAGAAAATGGGGATCACCGCGCGCGGCGCTTGGGAGTCTGTACGTCGAAACTTCCGCGAATTAGATAAAAACCCAGACACTGAACCTTTTACTGCGGTTGGAATAGGCGATATGAGTGGTGATGTGTTTGGTAATGGCATGTTGTTATCCAATAAAATGCAACTTATTGCGGCATTTAATCATCAGCATGTTTTTATCGATCCCAAACCCAATATGGAAAAGAGTTTTGCTGAACGCGAGCGCATGTTTAATTTACCGCGCTCGACCTGGGAAGATTATGATCTCAAAACCATTTCTGAAGGTGGCGGTGTATATAATCGCAGCAGTAAAACCATTAAACTTTCCCCTCAAGCTAAAGCCGTATTGGACCTTAAAAAATCAACCGTGACTTCCAATGAGTTAGTCCGGGCTATTTTAAAAGCGCCGGTGGATTTGTTATGGAATGGCGGTATCGGTACTTATGTTAAAAATTCAAAAGAGCGTAATGCCGATGTCGGTGATCGCAGTAATGATTCGGTACGTATCGATGGCAATGAACTGCGCTGTAAAGTCGTAGCCGAAGGTGGAAATTTAGGTTTTACGCAACTGGGTCGAATTGAATATGCTTTATCGGGTGGTATTTCGTTTACTGATTTTATCGATAACTCAGGTGGAGTGGATTGTTCTGATAAAGAAGTCAACATTAAAATTCTCCTTGATGATGTGGTGGCACATGGTGATTTAACTGAAAAGCAGCGTAATCAGTTATTAGAGGATATGACGGATGATGTGGCGTTACGGGTGCTAGAAGATAATTATCAACAAACCCAGGCCATTAGTTTTGCCATGCACCGCACTATAGTGACCTTAGATGAATATGTACGCTTTATCATTGAGTTAGAGCGTATCGGTAAATTAAATCGCGAATTAGAATTTTTGCCGGATGAAGAGGAACTTGCTAGACGTAAAGCAATAGGCTTAGGATTAACGCGTCCTGAGATTTCTATTCTTTTATCGTATAGCAAAAATTTATTAAAAGAGACGATATTATCAAGTGATATCCCCGATGATCCCTATTTGGTACAGTATCTAAAATCAAGTTTACCTACGCAGTTAACCACTAAGTTTGCGGATTATTTAGGGCAACACCGTTTGCGCCGTGAAATCACCGCAAATCAGTTGGCCAATATGATCTGCAATAAAATGGGTGCGACCTTTATTAAACGTTTATATGATGAAACCGGCTCAGAAACTGCAGACATTGTTAAAGCGTTTGTGGCGGCTCATGAAATTTTTGAGATGGATACTTTCTGGCATTATATTCGTAAACTTGATCATACCACACCGGCATCTGTGCAATACCAAATGATGACGGATGTGGTGCGCTTGGTGCGCAGGGCTACGCGTTGGATATTACGTAATCGTCGTATCGGGATAGACATTAAAGAGTGCATTGCTTCATTTAAAGATAAAGTAGATGAACTGTATGTCTTGTTACCCAGCTTATTGATTGCGGTTGAAAGTGAGCGTTTCAAACAAGTCACAGAAGAGCTCACTGAGCAAGGTGTACCGCAGGTTTTAGCCCTACGCGTTGCCGGCGCGGGCCCTATGATTTCTTCATTAGATATTATTGAAGCCAGTCGCACCAGTACCTTTACGGTTCAAGATGTGGCCAATATGTATTTTGCTTTAGGTGCGCGTTTGAAATTAGACTGGTTTAGACAGGAACTGGGTTTACATCCTGTGGCCAACAGTTGGGATGCGCTTGCGCGAGCGGCGTGTCGCGATGACTTAGACAGGCAGCAACGCAGTATTACAGCGAGTATATTAAGCCAATATACCGATATCAAAGATGTACAATTAGCGCTAGATGCTTGGCAAACCCAATACCGCGGTTTAGTAGAACGTTGGATGCTTATGGTGGCTGATTTAAAAGCGATGAAAAAACGTGATTATAATATGTTTACGGTAGCATTACGTGAGCTCCTTGATTTAGTTCAGGCGACAGCGACCACCACTGGGAGTTAAGGCATGTATTCGTTATTGCGGCGTTTATTGTTTTTATTGCCTACTGAGCATGCGCATAGCCTCGCACTGAACATGCTGAATTTAACTACGTTACTCTTGCCTAAAGCTGACAGCACTACACGTACCGCCTGTACCGTAATGGGTTTGCATTTCCCTAACCGTGTCGGACTCGCTGCGGGTTTAGATAAAAATGGTGAATATATCGAGCCTTTGTCGCGGCTAGGATTTGGATTTTTGGAAGTGGGGACGGTCACGCCGAAAGCGCAATTGGGTAACCCTAAGCCGCGCTTATTTCGTTTACCCAGTGAGCACGCGTTAATTAACCGCATGGGTTTTAATAATAAGGGAATTGATTATTTATTAAATCAGGTTCATGCGCTTACAGAGCGCCCGGTGCTTGGGATTAATGTGGGTAAAGGTTATGCCACACCTATACCCGCTGCGGTGGAAGATTATTTATTTGGATTGGAAAAAGCATATCCACTTGCGGATTATATTACGATTAATATCTCATCGCCCAACACCTTGAACTTACGACAAATGCAAACTCCGGAGCTATTGACTTCATTGTTGCACCAACTCAAAGAGAAACAAGCAGTACTAGCTCAGCAATACCGTCGATATGTTCCCTTGGCCGTTAAAATTTCTCCAGACATGTCGGTCCCTGAACTTGAAGCCGTTGCACGTATCCTGCTTGAAGCGCAAATAGATGCGGTAATCGCTACCAATACGACTATCGATCGTAAACAGATTAATCATGCCTTAGGAAAAGAAGAAGGGGGCTTAAGTGGTGCGCCATTGTTTGCCGCTACGCTGGATATTGTGCAATTGCTATACAGTCACTTTGGGAATAAAATCCCCATTATTGCATGTGGTGGCATCATGTCACGTGAACAAGGTGTGCGTTTGCTGAACGCAGGTGCGCAATTGTTGCAAGTATACACGGGGCTAATCTATAAAGGACCACAATTAATTAGACAGTTGGCGAGTTTGTAATACAATACTATAAGGACTGTAGTCCTTATGGAAAAGATAAAGAGCAAGGAGGTTGTTGTGGTGAAGAGTATTGCATTTAGACATCGTTTAATCGGTGCCATTTTTATTATTTCATTAGGGATTATCATTATTCCTACTATTTTTGATAAACCCGCGGTCGATACCTTAGCGGTTAAAGAATCATTGCCCGCGGCGCCTAGCCATGAAAAATGGCAAGATTTGAGTGAAATTGATTATTCTTTTACTGAACTGGTGGGAGACTTACAGGCTGAAGAAGCGGCTGCTCCTGCGCCTATGCCTACTCCTGAGCCACCCACTGCTTTGGCACAAGCTACCCTTGAGACGACACCTATAGAACTAGAACCGACGACAGCCTCTCCCGAGCCTCTTGCGCCTTTAGTCATACAGGATGTAACTGCGCCTGAAATCAAAGCCCCTGAAATCAAAGCGCCTGCAGTCAGTGCAACGCCGCCCTCACCACCGGCTGCGCCGCTCAATTTAGCGCAGTATCCGGCAGAACCACGCCTTGCGAGTCCGGAGAAAAAAGCTGCGCCTGCGACGGCCCAGGCCCCCGCAACAGATGTCATAAAAACGGCTGAATCCGTGATTGTAAAAAATACCTGGGCGGTACAATTAGGTGCTTTTTCTAAGTCTGAAAATGCAGAAGCCTTGCTTAAACGCTTACAAGAGAAAGGCTATGCTGCGTATATTGAACCCATGACAGGTAAATCCCTGACACGGGTGTTAGTCGGTGTTGAAGCCGACCAGAAAAAGGCCGCTCAGTTGTTAACTGAGTTGGACAGGGATCTGCATTTAAAAGGGATACTGGTTAAGCTTTAAATTTTATATTAAAGAATGTTTGTTGTTTTGTAATTTACATTAGTTTTTAAGTTCAGTTAAAAATCCCCCCGGACGAAGCGTCCGGCCCCCTTTACAAAGGGGGCAAGCTCATCTCTCGCGCAGAGGTATGTGCTTGCGCATCCCCCCTTTGCAAAGGGGGGCGGCCGCTGCGGCAGGGGGGGATTTTTCGATCTCTACTATACAATAAATAAGGACTAAAAGTGGTTTGGGTAGACTGGCTATTTTTATTGGCAATCATCATATCAGCAGTGACTAGCTGTATGCGTGGCGTGCTGCGCGAGGTTTTGGCTTTTCTTGCTTGGCTTGCCGGCGCATACGTTGCGTTTAAATACTCCTCCCATGCTGAAATACTGCTTGAACCCTATATTGAAACCCCAGAGTTTCGATATGCCATCGTGTTTATGACTATTTTGACAATATTCCTCGTGATTGGCGCATTGCTAGGCTTGTTGATTAGCCGTGTTGCAGCAAAAATAGGTCTTTCTGGGCTGGATAAATCCTTAGGGTTAATCTTTGGCGTAGCCAGAGGCCTGTTATTAGTGGTAATATTTATCATGGTAGCAAGCTTTACAGCTTTACCAAAGAGCGATTGGTGGGATACGTCTTGGTTTGTGGCTACATTACAAGGTCCGGCAGATAAGATACTGATTTGGATTAAAGATTCAGGCTATTTGCCTAAAGAAACTTGGGACATGCAACTCGCACCCGGGGGCACTATGATGCCTAAACCAGTAAAGCCAAAAGGCGAGATCACAGCCCCTGGACCATTGATTGTCCCTCAATCTCAACCTAACACTGCGGGAGTAAACCCGCAACCCAGCCCCTAATTTTGTTGTTGTAAAGGTACATTTTATGTGTGGTATAGTCGGTATTTTTGCCCACGCTCCTGTTAATCAAGATATTTTTGATGCCTTAACGGTGTTACAACACCGCGGTCAAGATGCGGCCGGCATGTTGACTTGTCAGGACGGTCAGCTTTATTTGCGCAAAGGTAATGGTTTAGTGCGCGATGTGATCCGTTACCGGGATATGCAATGCCTACAAGGACAACTAGGGATAGGCCATGTACGCTACCCGACTGCAGGCTCGAGCAGCGAAGCTGAAGCCCAGCCCTTTTATGTGAATTCTCCTTATGGGATCGCTTTGGCGCATAATGGAAACTTAACCAATGCCGATCTATTAAGCGCAGATTTATTTCGTACCGATTTACGCCATATTAATACTCATTCTGATTCGGAAGTCCTCCTGAATGTGTTAGCCCATGAGTTACAGACCCTGGGTAAAATACAGCTGGAACCTAAAGACATCTTTTCGGCCATCACGCAATTACATCAGCGTGTTAAAGGGGCTTATGCCGCGGTCGCATTAATTGTGAATCATGGGTTAATTGCTTTTCGTGATCCCCATGGGATACGTCCTTTAGTCTATGGTGAGCGTACTACGGCACTAGGCAAGGAATATATGATAGCCTCGGAGAGTGTGGCGTTAGATACGCTGGCATTTACCCAGTTGACCGATGTGGCGCCAGGAGAGGCGATTTATATTGATATGCAAGGCCGTTTACATAAACAGCAATGTGTACCGGTTGTCTCCCTTAATCCCTGCTCATTTGAATTTGTCTATTTAGCGCGGCCTGATTCCATGGTCGATGGCATTTCGGTTTATCATGCACGTATGGAAATGGGGCAGCGGTTAGCGGAAAAAATTAAACGCGAGTGGCCAGATAATGATATTGATGTGATTATCCCTATCCCGGATACCAGTCGCACGATGGCATTGCCTGTTGCCAATGCCCTAAATTTGCCTTTTCGTGAAGCCTTTATTAAAAACCGTTACATCGGCCGGACCTTTATTATGCCCGGGCAAAGTCTGCGCAGTAAATCTGTGCGTAAAAAATTAAACCCTATCGATATGGAATTTAAAGGTAAAAATGTATTATTAGTGGATGACTCCATCGTGCGTGGCACGACGTCTAAACAAATTGTGGCTATGGCGCGCAAAGCCGGTGCGCGTAAAGTGTATTTTGCTTCCGCTGCACCCGCGGTGCGTTTCCCGAATGTCTATGGCATCGACATGCCCTCGCGCGATGAATTAGTCGCTTTTAATCGCACAGTAGATGAAGTCTGCGCTTTTATTGGTGCAGATAAACTAATCTATAACGACATCAGCGATTTAATTGCTGCGCTCAAGATCTGCAACCCCGCAATAGAAAAATTTGATACCTCGGTATTTGATGGCCATTACATTACCTCCGATGTCACGCCTGCTTATCTAGAAGCGCTCGAGCAAAAACGCTCCGATCGTGCTAAGCAAGCCAATGGGGTAGAGCGCACCAGTGTGATTGATTTGTCGAACTCGATTTAGTAACTCATTGATCTCTCAAAATTTTGCGTTGCGGCAATTAAACCGGCAAGATTTATATAAAAAAATGGCTATTTTAAAATTATTTGCTATGATATCAATATATTATAATGATTAATTCTGCAAAATAAACCGGCAAATGTACACCTCACCTACGCAAATGGAACCCATGTTCCCCAGCCCAAGTAATGAGTTGGAAAACTTAACTTTAGATTTAAGTCAAAAATCTCAAAGTTTAGGCGCGATGTTGCATCCCCTTACTTGCCAGGAAATCGCAACCTTATTGACGTATACCAATACGTATTACTCTAATTTAATTGAAGGCCATAATACTAAACTATTAGATATTGAACGGGCCATGCATGCAGACTTTTCCCAAGATTCCGCTAAACGTGCGTTACAGCTTGAAGCTAAAGCACATGTAGAAGTCGCTCAAGAAATTGATTTAAAGCTGACGCAAGCACCGGATACCGATATATTTTCTTGGCCGTTTATTGCACAGATCCATCGGGAATTTTATCAGCGCTTACCTGTAGATTTTTATACCGTATTACATCCCCGTACCCAAGATAAAATTATTATTGAGCCGGGTGCGTTACGCACTCAAGATGTACAAGTCGGGCACCATGTTGCGCCTAAATTTTCAGCACTGCCGGGATTTTTAGACTATTTTCATCAGCGCTATACATTTAACCATTTATCGGGTATACAAAAAATCATTGCCATTGCAGCGAGTCATCACCGATTAGCCTGGATCCACCCTTTTTTGGATGGCAATGGCAGAGTTACGCGCTTACTCACTGTTGCTGGATTTAAACAATTAAAATTAGATGCGCACGGTCTATGGAGTATGAGTCGTGGTTTAGCACGCAATCGTGATGCTTATTATGCAGCACTCATGGCAGCTGATACTTCAAGGCAAGGTGATTTAGACGGCCGGGGTAATTTATCTGCTAAAGGCTTACATTTTTTTTGTGAATTTTTTTTAAAAACAGCCATAGACCAATTAGACTATATGCAACAACTGCTGAACCGTGATAGTTTAAATGCACGTGTAATGTATTATTTAGAATTACGTCAACGCGGTGGGTTATCGGGTGTAAAGCCCATACGCCTAGAAGCGCAATATTTATTACGCGATGTCATATTGCGCGGTGAAGTTCCGCGTGGCGAGGCCAGTCGCATTACCGGGTTGAAAGAAAGAACGGCGCGTACGTTGGTCAGTGAATTATTGCAAGCTGATTTATTACAATCTTCATCGCCCCGCGCACCGCTACGCATTAAAATACCTGTTGCTGTCGGAGAATATTATTTCCCAAAGCTTTATTAACTTCTTCTTGCTACATGATGAGGTTAAACTTGTGAACTGTTATAACCATCGCGACTGGGGCAACTCTGCAGCCAATTCAGTGAAACTATCCTGCAAATGCTGCATAAAAGTAGTCCCATCCCCTGTCCAAGTAAACGCTTCCCCGACAAACACATCACAGAAAAAAGGCACTAACAAGGCCTCATCTTTGGGTAAACTTTTACCTAAACCGTATAAAAAAATAGGCACGATAGGCACCTGCGGATGTTGTTTGGCTAAAAAGCTGATCCCGCGTTTGAGGGTTTGTAATTGTTCAGCCTCACCACGCGTACCCTCGGGAAATATAATAACAATTTCACTCCGATTAAGACTTGCGCTCACTTCGGTGAACGGATCAAAACCCGTGCCCGCCTTACCGCGTTCAATAGGAATAATGCCGATGATTTTTGTTGCAAACCATTTGAGGAGCTTTGGTTTCATAAAATATTCTGCCGCCGCAACCGATCTCATTTTACTCAGTAATTTCAGGGGAAATAAAGAGACTAATACAGCGGTGTCTAAATGACTATTATGATTCGCAACGATAATGCACGGTCCGTCTTTGGGAAGGCGTTCGCGGTTTCGGATATTGAGGCCAATAATAATAGTCACTAACGGTTTCATTAGCACTAGCCAGAATAAATACTTTAAACATTTTGTGATCATGGTTTTCTAGGGTTATAAATAAAAATAATTTAAAAAATGAAAGTAAATCGGTGCAGTAAACGTGAGGCTATCCACGCGATCTAAGATCCCGCCATGGCCAGGCAATAGGGTGCCCGTATCTTTGACACCCATATCGCGTTTTACTGCAGAAATATTCACATCGCCAATAAATCCAGCGACAGAAATTAACACGCCTAGGCATGCGGCATGAAATAAGCTAAAAGGCGTAAGCAATGTAGCCAGCGCAAGGGCTACCACGGTCGTTGTGATGATCCCACCGAAAAAGCCAACCGTAGTTTTTTGGGGACTGATCAGTGGCACAATTTTACGACGCCCTAATAATTTACCCCAGCAATATTGAGCGACATCATTTAATTGGGTTAACAGTATAAGATAAAGCAATAATCCGGCATTGCCAGCAGGCAGATAAGTATCTACAGACATCCCCAATAAATACGAGGCGTGACTTAAACAATACACCGTAGTCATTAAACCCCAATGCAGGGTGCCCGCAGATTGCAGAAAATGTTGCGTGTCGCCGCCGATAATCATTCGTGCGGGGATCAATAAAAACATATAGACCGGAATAAAAATAATAAACATGCCGTACCAGCCGATTGCGGCGAAATAAAATTGTAAAGGAATAGCAAGATATGCCCAGAATAATACGCGTCTATCCGCACGACGCGTGGGGATCATGGAAAAATATTCTTTTAAGGCCAAAAAACTCACTAAGGCGAGAAACACTACGGAGAGTGAAGGATTAATCACTAGCGCCCCGATAAAAATAATCACCATGATCCACCAGGATCTTACGCGTAAACTCAGCTCTTCTATATCCAGGTTGGGCTTGGTTTTTTTTAAGGTAAAAACGATCAGTTGCGCAAGCACTAATAAGCCAAAAATACTGGCGATAACAATTAATAGATTAGGACTTAGATTGGCAAATACACTCATAACACTCCTTTTAATCCGTGATGGATGCGATTATAGAGGGTAAAAAGTAACAATCCGATCATTATCCATTGGATAATCGACAAAAATGGCGCAATCGCTACTCCGGTCGCTAAGAGTAACGCAATGACACTAAAAGCAAATGCGCGATCACTTTTTCCAAAAGGCCCGTCATAACGCCGTTTTCCACCGATTTGAGTGGCTATAATTCCGGCTGTTTCTGTTAGCAAAGATAAAATAATAATTAACACCATTAACAGCGGGGTAAAGCCAGGCACTAAGGCCAGGGGTAAATATAAAGCGGTATCTGCTATCATGTCGCCGAGCTCATTGAGATAAACCCCTAAATCTGTACACATATTATATTCTCTTGCCATCATGCCATCGATAGCATTTAAGGCCATCCGTATTAATAAAAACAAAGGCAGTAGCAGTAAGACTGCAGGATGATTCGGGTAATACGCGATCAATGCGCCGACTAGAATAGAGCCGACTAGTGCGATTATGGTAATCACATTAGGCGTCAAATTGCATTTGACCAAAAACGCAACGGCAGGACGCAGTAGCGCTTGGAAGGCAGATTTTAGTAGGTAGATACTCATAGCACTTCCGGGTTAAAAAAATAAAAGAGATAAAAAATTATCCAACCGATAAGCGTGACGGCATAGACGGATTGCTGTGAAAATTTCATTAATAAGAGTTTAGCAATAAAGTGCACAAATAGCGTCACCGCAACAAACCGCAACACGCGCGCAATAAAAGACACCCACAAAAAATGTGCAAGCGATAAATGCAAATGACTTGCATACACGCTATATACTTTATAAGGCAGTCCCTCTAGGGGGCCGATAAATAATGCCCAAAAGCCTAGGGTATTCAGTTGTTGCTCAACGGTATGTTGCAGCGCAGGGCTGATGCCAGGGATCCGGTTAAAAAAATCACTGAGGGCTGTAAAATGCTCCACACTCAAGCCATATAACAACGCACCGCCCAATACCGCCGCACAGGCCGCAACCAGACAGGCGATTAACGCTTTTTTTAAATGTTTGATGCCTACAAGACTTAGCCACACATCCGGCACAATAAAAAACACAGTCGCTTCAAGGAATGACCAGATGAAGGCAATAAGAAAGATCATAGGATCTCCTAAAAACTTGCCCCCTTTGTAAAGGGAGCCGGACGCTGCGTCCGGGGGGATTTTAGCAATGTCCGATGTACACCAAGCATTCAAAAATCCCCCCGACGAAACGTCGGCCCCCTTTACAAAGGGGGCAAACTTGATTTTGTGTTAGGGGGCGTGCTTATTACTGATTCAATTGCGCAGTGACGACGGCTAGCATTGTATCGGGTAGACTGGGATCAGCTGTCTCTAAAGCAGGGATTAAGAAATTCTCTAAATCTTCTGCATTGGAAGCATCATTAATGGTATTTGCCGCACGATATGCCGTGGCATTGATCCAAAGATTAAAATCACTTGCGGGCACATTTTGCGCAAAGGCTTGTGATAAGGTATCAAAATTACCTGTATTTAAAATATTGACCACAGCATGACGGTACAATTTCGTATCTTGATTCAAGGCAGAGGCTTGTAAAATCATTGCCCAAACCCAAGAAATATCAGAGGCGGTAGGTTTATCGGGGGCGGTGCCTTGAAAAGACAGCGTTAACTCATCGGCTAACCGTCTCATGGGATATTTATAGTGCTCATAGCTGTGTTTACCTAAACTGCCTGCATAGGCATACGCCCAGGCTTTAAATAAATCTTCTTTGGTGTCTTCGTGATCCAGTAAGACTTTTAATTTCCGGGCGGAATTAAAACTATCATCATCCATATATTCTGCCGCAACAGCCATACGGCCATATAACCAAGCCGCATAAGAATATTGCGTTGGATCCTTAACCAATTCTTTCATAGCGGGGATCATCTCATCCCGAGCATTGACATAGTTGGTATCATCCTCGGATTGGGCAGCAATTAATAAGGGGACACTGAGGGAGTAAGGATCGCCATCGGCTTGTTCAATTAAATCAGCGACATATTCATTCATGGGTACTTCGTGCGTCTGAGCAAATAATATGCTGCTCCAGACTGCCAAGATTAAAACTAGCCATTTTTTCATAGTATTTCCCCTTAAAATGTTAATCGATATTATCCTGTTTACCAAATATTGTGTTGGAATACAAGGCTTTTTGATGGGGCACCGAAGTTAAGGGGCGAAGAGGATAGCTTACCCCCTTTGTAAAGGGGTAAGTCCTCGGGCTTGCCCCCTTCGTAAAGGGGGCCGACGTAGGGTTTGCCCCCTCGTAAAGGGGGCCGACGTAGGGTTTGCCCCCTCGTAAAGGGGGCCGACGTAGGGTTTGCCCCCTCGTAAAGGGGGCCGACGGAGGGTTTGCCCCCTTCGTAAAGGGGACCGACGGAGGGTTTGCCCCCTTTGTAAAGGGGGCCGACGTTTCGTCGGGGGGATTTTGGGATGCTTGGTCTACATCAGACATTGCTAAAATCCCCCCCGGACTAAGCGTCCGCCCCGTCTTCGTGGGGGGATAAAGAGCCGTTAACTAGGGAACCTAAGGATTAATCATCTTCACATGATGATCCAAGCGCTCCATATTCATGCCTAAACGATCTTGATAAATCACCTGAAAAGAAAAGACATTTTGCACATAATTGCGTGTTTCTTTAAACGGTATGGTTTCAACCCAAATATCCGTCGGCATAGGGGCATCGGGTAACCAGCGGTAAACCCGGGTAGCGCCGGCATTATAGGCGGCGGAGGCTAATAGCGTATTTTTGTTAAATTTAGTCGCCATGTCTCGTAAATAAGTGGTACCTAGGGCAATATTCTTTGCAGGAACAATGAGTATGTCTTTACTGTAAACAAGACCCGCTTGCTTTGCGACTTGCTGCGCGGTACTGGGTAAAAGCTGCATTAAGCCTAAAGCCCCTGCAGAAGATTGTGCATCGGTTAAGAACGCACTTTCTTGACGGGTAATAGAAAAAGCCCAAGCAGGCGAGATATTATTTTTTTGTGCTGATTTTTTCATGTCACTGGCATAAGCGGTGGGGAATCGAACCGTGAGATCATCACGGTTTTTGGCCTTACCTGCGGTGATAATGGCGCGATCATACCATTGCATGGAGGACGCCAGTTTCGCTGCCGCTTGTAATTGTTCCTCGTCAAAATGATTGATGGCGGCATTCCATTCCCGTCTGGCATCAATAATGCGACCGATAGCCAATAACTCACGCGCACGTATCACGCTGCCATCACGGTTAACGCTCGCTACGACAGCAGGAGTAGGTGCGTAAGGAATATCATTTAAGGTATAGGGTAGCTTTAAAAGATCACTGGCCAACATCCCATGATAATTACGCTCTTTTGCCAGGGGTTTTAAAATGGCCTCTGCAGCACCTGTCTGATTCTGAGCCATTAATGAGCGGCCTGCCCAATAACGCCATAAAGGAAGTTGCCGCAGCGATTCAGGCATAGTGGCGATGGTTTTGTGAACTTGGGGCCATTGTTGTTGCCGCAAGTAATAGCGTACTCGCCATTCATAAATCGCATCATCGGCTTTTGCGGCAGGCACGGCATTCAACCATTTAATCGCATCAAGATGATGCTGGGTCGCCAGATTAATGGCAAAAGCATAATCGATTTCAGCGTTTTGATTCGCAGTAAAAGGGTAGCGATCTTTAATAGACGCCCATGTGGTTTCAGCTTGTACGGGATCTTGGCTAATCAGACGTTTCATGCCATAGACTTGGATGGTTTGCACAAAAGGATCTTTATTGGTGCCTAAATTATTCGCTTTAATTAAAGCAGGGTTATGGTGCACGCTTAACCAGAGATCGCTTAAGGCTTGCTGGTTAGGGGGTAAATAACGTTTGAGGTAGGTGACCAGAGTGGCTTGCTTTTCCGCCATAGCGAGCTGACTGCGTTGCCAAGCTTGTGCTGAACTAAAGCCACTGCTTTTTTGCCAAGCATTGAATAAGGTATTGCATGCGGTAGGTTGCGATCTAGGCACGATCCATAAGGGCGCCGCTTTATTTAATATCGTTGGGGTGGGATTAGCTTTGTATTCGGCCCAAATGGCATAACATTGCAGGCTCACATCATTGCTAGGGGTATAAAATTGCTGATAAAGCGCCCATTGTTGTTGTTTAGCGAGGGTGTTTAGCCAATTGACCCGCATGCGTTCAGCTAAAGCCGATTTAGGATAGGTTTTTAAAAAAGTCTCGACATAGGCTGTAGGTAGACTATTGTTCATCATTCGATTAATTTCTGCAAATTGCAGATACGGGTAAAGCGAGTAATCCTTTAGTAAGGGCTTAAGTCGGTAATATTCGGTGAGATTGCCTTTATTTATGGCTTCACTTGCGTAACGAAAATTCTTGCGTTGGTTGTCGATATTGGCTGCAAAAGTAGTGAAACAAAAAGAGATTAAAAAACAAAATAGGCCCCATTTGACCCGGTACTTCCATTTCATGGCCATACATTCCTGGTTTGATTGAGTAGTCACACATTGCAGAGAGGATGCACAAAACACAAAGACGCGATTAATCGCGTCTTATATTATACTTTCATCGTGTATTTATTCTTGCCAATCATCGTCATCATCATCATCTTCTTCTAAAGGGTCCCAATCATCGGAATCGTCATCATCCAGATCATCGACTTCTTCAAAGTCGTCTTTTTGATTAGTGTCTTGATCCCAATCATCGGGCTCTGCAATCTTGGCAAGATTCATGTCTTCCCAAGTATCCAGATCGACTTCCTCAACCTCACCTTCAAGGTATTGAATTTCAAGGATGCCTTCTTCTTTATCAATATTTAAAACTTCAAATTCTCTATCGTTGGTGCGATCATAGTACCACTGCCCGATATGGGGACGTAAAATTTCTGCAGGATGCATAATAAACCTCTATTTATCTTGCTCACTATTGGTTGAGATAGCATGGTATAAATTTATTATTTCGTCAATATTTAATGCACTTTGGGGTGCGATTTGCGCTTAGACCAGGTTTCTATGATGCAAAATAATACTGGAATGCACAATATTCCCACTAAGGTCGCAGCTAACATCCCTGCAAAGACTGTAATCCCTATCGACTGGCGACTGATAGAGCCCGCCCCAAAGGCAAATACTAACGGTAACACACCAAAAATAAAAGAGAAAGCCGTCATCACCACGGCACGAAAGCGTAAATGTGCCGCTTCTAAGGCCGCAGTGACTAAATCTTTGCCCGATTTATTTAACTGATGGGCGTATTCCACAATCAGAATAGCATTTTTACTTGCCAATGCAATAAGCAGCACTAGGCCTATTTGGGCGTAAATATTATTATCGGTAGGTCCAAGTCCTACGCCTATTACCGCACCCAGCATCGCAACGCCTATCGATAATAACACCACCAAAGGTAAACCAAAGCTCTCGTAATTGGCGACTAAAAATAAATAAGCAAAAATAATAGAGATCACTAAAACGAATGCGCCTTTAGCCTGATTAGCGACTTCTTGATACGACATCGATGACCAGGCATAGGAATACCCTTCTGGTAGGGTCTGCTTGGCCACATCGCGCATGGCGTTAATGGCATCGCCTGAACTGTAGCCTTTAGCCGCTTCACCATTGATTTGGGCTGAACGAAACAGATTATAACGGGAAATGGTTTGCGGCCCTAAGATTTCTTTGACGTGCACCAGGGTATTGAGTGCCACCATATTGCCATCGGTTGAGCGTACATAAAGGTGTGACAGCTCTGAGATGGCACTCCGATAAGGTGATTGGGCTTGAATTATTACCTGAAATACACGGCTCGCATAATTAAAATCATTCACATAAAATGATCCTAATTGTGCCTGCAGGGTTTCATAAATATCATTTAAGTTCACATTGATCGTTTTGGCCTTATCAATATCGATATCCACATAAAGCTGTGGCGTTTGGGCATTGTAACTGCTAAATACGGCAGTTAAGTGTGGGTTTTGATTCGCTGCCATCATCAGGGATTTTGTGGTCTGGGCGAGTTCCTCAGGGGTATGAGAGCCGATGTCTTGCAACCAAAAGTCAAAACCACTGGTGGTGCCTAAGCCTTGTATCGCGGGTAATCCAAATGCAAAAATATTCGCAGAAGGTATCGCATTAAGCTCAGCGCGCAGGTTATTCAGTAATGCAAAAAAATCTTTTGCAGATTTTGGGCGCTCACTCCATTCTTTTAGTACCGCAATCACTAAACCCGTATTGGATGCATTGGATCCATTTAAAATATTAAAGCCATTAATATTAAACACATCAGCAATACCGGGAGTTTTTGCAAGCACGGCTTCGATTTCTGTAATGGCTGTTTCCGTACGGGAGAGGGAAGCGGCATCGGGTAATTGGACATGCATGAAAATCACGCCGCGATCTTCTGTAGGCAAAAAGCCTGTGGCTAAACGCGGATAAATGATGGCAAACAGCACAAAACTTGCAACGACGGCGAGTGCAACCAGCATGCGATGATTAACTAAAATCGATACTATCTTTACATAACGATCCCTTATTTTAATTAAAAAGTTTTGAAAAAATCGGATCATTTTCCCCGGCGGGGTTTCTTTGCGTAAAATTAATGCACACAGTGCTGGGCTTAAAGTCAGCGCGACTATGCCGGAGATAAACACGGTGCCTGAAATGGTCACGGCAAATTGCCGGTAGAGTTCTCCTTCAATGCCTGGAAAAAAAGCAATAGGAACGAATACGGCTAACAAGACTAAAGTCGTTGCGATAACCGGACCTGTAATTTCACGCATGGATTGGATTGCGGCATCTTGTGGCGTTAAATCCGTTTCTTTTAAAAGCCGAGACACATTTTCAACGACTACAATGGCATCATCTACAACGAGACCAATGGCTAGAATAAGTGCAAATAAGGTCAATGTATTGACCGAATACCCTAAGGCATAAAGGAAGGCAAATACCCCCACCAGTGAAACCGGAATAGCTAAAGTTGGAATAAGTGTGGCACGCCAGTCCCCTAAAAAGGCATAAGTCACAAAAACGACAATTCCAAAAGTCAGGAGCAAAGTCATAATGACTTCATGTACTGTAGTTTTAACAAATAAGGTCGTGTCATACGGCACTTTATAGTCTACATCGGGAGGAAATTCTTTACTGATACGTTCCATGGTGTCGCGCACATCCGTCACTACTTGAAGTGCATTGGCACCTGGGGTGAGGTAAATACCGATATTAGCCGCTGCAACGCCATTTAATTCGCCATAGGAGTTATAACTGCGCGAACCGAGCTCGACTTGCGCAATATTATGCAACCGGGTAATGCCACTGTTTTTATCGGTTTTAATGACGACCTGATTAAATTCCTCTACGGTATGCAATCTGCCTCGGGCGTGCAAAGAGTATTGGT
Organism: Gammaproteobacteria bacterium; assembly: GCA_013289605.1. Classification (GTDB taxonomy): domain Bacteria; phylum Pseudomonadota; class Gammaproteobacteria; order JABCZS01; family JABCZS01; genus JABCZS01. The sequence continues at coordinate 14,505 of JABCZS010000003.1, read as the reverse complement.
AGGCAGAATCAATATGATTAGGCGGTCCACCGACTTGACCGATGGAAGCTTGGATATTTTGATCTGAAAGCGCATTAATCACATCTGTCGTAGTGATCCCTAAACTGCTCATGCGATCTGGGTCCATCCAAATGCGCATCGCATAATCTAAGGGGCCAAATATCGCGGCATTGCCCACCCCATGGATACGTTTCAAGTCATCGACCACATGGATACTGGCATAATTACTCAAATATAAAGGCGTCAAGGTTTTATCTGGCGAAACAATACTGATCACGGTTAAAAATGAAGCCGATTGTTTGCTCACACTGATCCCTATGCGTCGGACTAATTCAGGTAAACGCGCTTGTGCCAATTGCACCCGGTTTTGCACATTAATTACCGCAAGATCAGGATCACTGCCCACTTCAAACGAAACCGTTAAAAGATAATTGCCATTATTATCACTGGTGGATGACATATAAATCATATTCTCCACACCGTTGACTTGTTCTTCTAGGGGAATGGCGACCGTCTCTTCTATCACATCAGCGCTTGCGCCCGGGTAACTGGCTAAGACTTGTACTTGGGGTGGCGTAATGTCTGGAAATTGTTCCACCGAAATGCCTCTTATGGCAAGCGTACCGGCTAATAAAAATAAGGCCGAAATCACTATGGCAAAACGAGGACGTCTAATAAAAAATTCTGAGAAACTTGGGCTGCGCTGTATGGGGGAAGTGGAAGTAGGTTCTGGTTTCACATCACACCTTAGGCGCTGTGGTCTTGGTGACTAAGATACCGGGTGTGACTTTTTGCAGGCCTTGCACGATAAATTGGTCGCTAGCGCTTAATCCTTCCGTGATTTCGGTATAGCCATTTTGTGTCAGGCCTGTTTTAACATAGCGTTGCGCAACTTTATTGTCCGCATCAACAATGAGCAGATAATGACCTGTTTTATCGAATAATACGGCACCACTAGGCACCATCAATGCCGGATGTGCCGCCCCTTCTTGCAAAAGAACGGTAATAAACTGCCCAGGCAATAACAGTCCCTTTTTATTTTCAAATAAGGCATAAACAGCAATGGACCCCGTATCGGCATTAATATGATTATCAATAAATTCTATGGTACCGGGGGTGGGGTAATCGCTGCCATCAGCTAAGCGTAAGTAGGGGGTTAAATAGGCAGCAATATTACTCGCCGTGCGATTTTCTTTCGTTTCAAGACTAAGCCAATCATGCTCACTTAATGAAAAGACTGCACGTATAGGATCAATTTGCACGATGGTGGCCAATGCCGGCATGCCCGGAGCAATATAATCTCCGGGACTGACTGTGGCAACACCAATACGCCCGCCCATAGGCGCATGAATTTGCGTGTAACTTAAATCTAATTCTGCATTCGCCAAAGCCGCTTGGGCTGCTTTCACGTTGGCAAGTGCGGTGGAGTAATTAGATTCGGCTTGATCTTTAATCGCTTGCGCAACGACCTTTTTTTCTAATAGGACCCGCATGCGCTCTACATTTAACGTACGCTCCACTAAAATGGCTTCGCTACTTGCCAGATCGGCTTGTTTTTGCAATACGGTCGCTTGATATTGATCCGGCTCAATCACAAATAATAAATCACCGGCTTCTACCGTTTGTCCTTCATGAAAAGTTCTTTTTTGCAAATAGCCTGAGATCCGAGGCAAGAGCTCCACCGTATAAAGTGTCTGTATGGTGCCTGCATAAGAAGTTGTTTGGGTAATGTCTTTAAGTTGTGCGTGTTCTACGACCACGGATGGCGCAGGTGCAGGCGGCGTTCCAGATCCACAACTCGTCAACATGACGGTTAGAGATATGAGTATAAAGTGAAAATATTTTGTCATAAGAAAAAGTAATGGGTTTTAATTTACAGATATTATGCAATAATAGTACATGCTGCTGAATAAATATGATTATTTGGTGAAGCTCCAAGCGCTCATCGTGAGCAGCGTATATAAAAGGCTAATATTATGACCCCAATGCGGAATGTATACATAGTGGATGGTGCCCGGACACCTTTTCTTAAAGCACGTAGCCACGTCGGACCGTTTAGTAATTCCGATCTGGCGGTAGACTGTGCACGTAATTTATTAATGCGGCAGAATTTCTCGCGTGATGAAATTAATGAAGTGATTATCGGCTCGATGATAGGGCATCCTGCGGAGCCGAATGTCGCGCGCGTCATCGGATTGCGTTTAGGGATGGAAAAGATCCCCGCGTTTACCGTGCAGCGTAATTGCGCCTCGGGTTTGCAAGCGCTAGATACCGCAGCCAAATTGATTGCAAGTGGTGATCACGAATTAGTTTTGGCCGGGGGCACAGACGATATGAGCCGCAGTCCGATTATGTTTCCCAATGCTATGGCGAATTGGTTAGGAGATTTTACGAGCGCACGCACGCTGACTGCACGGCTTAAAGTCTTGACGCAATTTAGACCTTCATTTTTAGCGCCTATCATCGGAGTGATCCAAGGTTTAATGGATCCCACAGTCGGATTGTCTATGGGCCAAACGGCCGAAAATGTGGCTTATCTTTTTAATATCACTCGAGCAGAAATGGATGCTTTTGCCCTACGCAGTCAACAACGCAGCTTGTATGCGCAAACCCATAATTTATTCACTGAAATCGTCCCCATTTATGATAAAAAAGGACGTTGTTATCAGCTGGATGATGGCGTGCGTGCAGATACAAGTCTTGAGAAGCTTGCAAAACTTAAACCCTATTTTGATAAAATTTATGGCGCGGTCACGCCAGGCAATAGTGCACAAATCACCGATGGTGCAGCAGTATTGTTATTGGCCAGTGAAGCTGCGGTAAAAAAATATCAATTGCCCGTACTCGCCCGCATCATTGATACCCAGTGGTCAGCACTCTCGCCTGCGATTATGGGCTTAGGGCCAGCCCATTCGATAGTAAAATTGTTAACAAAGCATAAAATGGGCCTTAATGATATTCAATACTATGAAATCAATGAAGCGTTTGCCGCCCAAGTTTTGGGCTGTTATGCCGCTTGGCAAGATAAAGACTATTGCGTAAAAGAATTAGGCTTGAAAGAAGCTTTCGGCAAAATTAATACCGAAACGGTCAATGTGGATGGCGGTGCGATTGCATTAGGGCATCCTATAGGGGCATCAGGCGCGCGTATTGTGTTGCGTTTAGTGCATATCCTTGCGCGGGAAAAAGCGCGATACGGGGTTGCGAGTTTGTGCATAGGCGGCGGTCAAGGCGGCGCCATGCTTATTGAAAATATTAATTTATAGGACCATAAAATGGGTTACAAAAATTGGCAATTGCACATTGATGATCAAATCGCAACACTCGTTTTTGATCTTGAAAATAGCGGCGCGAATACGCTGTCTACCCCAGCCATGAAAGAGCTGGATGCCGCCTTAGATGAAATACTCAAAAAGGATACTTTGCCGCGCGCTTTAATCATTTCCTCTGCAAAAAAAGCAGGTTTTTGTATGGGGGCGGATATTAATGAATTTAGAGAGAGTACCGATCTGGCTTTATTAAAGCAACATGTCGAATTTGGCCAAACTGTGATGCAAAAAATAGCCGACCTTCCCTTTCCCAGTATTGCGTTAATTCATGGGTTTTGTTTAGGGGGTGGTTTAGAGTTAGCCTTAGCTTGTCGCTACCGTATTGGCCAATACGATGAAGTAGAAGCGCAATTAGGTTTACCCGAAGTACGTTTAGGTTTGTGTCCCGCTTGGGGCGGCACTGCGCGTTTACCGCAAGTGATCCACCCGTTACAAGCGTTGAACATGATGCTTACTGGGCGTACGGTTAAAAGTAAAGCCGCCAAGCGCCTAGGGTTGCTGGATGTCATCGTCCCTAAAAGACAAATGGTGCATGCCGCGCGTTATATTGCCCTGAATCCTTTACCCAAACGTAAATTCCAGGTGATGCAAAAGTTATGTCATATCGCACTCATTCGACGCTTGGCTGCAGTATTTGTAACCCGGCAAGTTAAAAAGCAAGCCACACCTGAGCATTATCCCGCACCGTTTATGATGATAGATGCTTGGAAATCGTATGGTGGCTTAGGTAAAGAAGCGTATACCCTAGAAGTGGATCAATTTATGGCGTTATTGAATACCGAAACGGCCAAAAATTTAATTCGTATTTTCTTCCTGCAAGAACAACTCAAAGCCTTAGGTAAAAAAGCAAGCGATCGCATCCAACATGTCCATGTGATAGGTGCGGGCACCATGGGCGGTGATATCGCCGCGTGGTGTGCGTTTAAAGGTTTGACCGTGAGTTTGCAAGATCGTACCGCAGAAGCGTTACAAAATGCGATGCGTCGGGCAAATGAATTGATGCAAACTCAATTTAAAAAAGATAAACGCAGCATAGAAGCGGTGATGGACAGGCTTATCCCTGATGTGAACGGCGAGGGTGTGGTACACGCTGATCTAATCATCGAAGCTATTTTTGAAAATTTAGCCCTGAAACAAGAAGTATTAGTCAGTGTTGCGCAGCGTAAAAAACCTGAGGCTATTATTGCCACCAATACCTCGAGTATTTCTTTGGATGATTTGAAAACCGCATTACCGGATCCCAATCAATTAGTCGGCATCCATTTCTTTAATCCCGTACCTAAAATGCAATTGGTAGAAGTGGTGCACACTGAAAATGTGGATAAGAATATGAGTGAACGTGCGCTAGGCTTTGTGCATCAAATTGGAAAATTACCACTCATTGTTAAAAATTGCCCAGGATTTTTAGTAAACCGAGTCATTGCGGCTTATTTATTAGAAGCTGCGCATCTACTAGATGAGGGGGTCTCTGTGACCCAATTAGACCACGCTGCGCTTGATTTTGGTATGGTCATGGGGCCTATTGCCATGATGGATCTCGTAGGATTAGATATTTGTGTTGAAGTGGTCAAAAATATCGACGGTGTGATCCCTAAAATTTTATCCGATAAAGTTGCAGCGGGCCATCTAGGTAAAAAGACGGGCGAGGGTTTTTATACCTATAAAAATGGCAAACTCCAGGCCCCAGTAGATACGACGGGTTCTAATTCTATGGGTCGGGACGCAATTTGTGATCGCTTAATGGGTGCACTAATCAACGAATGCGTGGCCTGTTTGGCAGAAGGTATCGTGGCTAGCCCTGAGGAATTGGATGCTGGAATCATTTTCGGTATGGGCTTTGCGCCCTTTAGAGGCGGCCCGATGGCGTATGCGAAAAGCCTAGGCTATGAACAAATCATTGAAAAATTAAAGGGTTATGAGAAAACCATCGGCCCGCGTTTTAAGCCTGCTGCGGGATGGACTGCATTAATTCCCTAGGGTTTTTGGCTCAGTCCTGCTAAAATAGCCCATGCTTAAAATATTCAACCAGTCCTTTTACCCCGAGATGAAAAGCTGGCCGACTTATCGTCGTCTATTGTCTTATCTTAAACGTTACTGGTATGTGTTTGCCATTGCGGTCGTGACCAGTGCGTTGTATTCCGGTCTTGATGCCGCGTTGATTCGGTTAATCCAACCCTTATTGGATGATGGCTTTGTGGCAAAAGATCCTAAAGTCATCGCCTTAATCCCCATAGTGCTACCAATATTTTTCTTCGCACGTGGCCTGATGAGCTTTATCTCAAATTACAGTTTATATTGGCTGGCACGTAAAGTCGTGGTGCAGATCCGCAAGGAAATTTTCACGCACTTATTAAAATTGCCTGCGCGTTACTATGATCATCATCCTGGCAGTGCGTTGCTCTCTAAGATTACTTATAATGCAGAACAAGTCGCAAAAGCTTGTACGGATGCGATTATTGATTCAGTGCGTAATTTTTTCTTAATTGTATTTTTATTAAGCGTGATGTTTTCGATCAGTTGGCGCTTATCACTCTGGTTTTTATTGTTAACACCGGTTGTTGCCATACTCTTTTCCGCTGCAAATAAATTATTTCGCCGTTATAGCCATAAAATTCAAGATAGTGTTGCAAGCTTAACCCATGTTGCGCAAGAAAATTTATTTGGTTATAAAATAGTACGTATTTTTGGTGCGCAAGAACTTGAGTATGCACGCTTTTGTGTCGCGGTCGAGCAAAATCGCGAACAAGAAATGAAGTTGGCACTGACAAAATCCGTAAGTGTCCCCTTAATTCAATTTGTGGCAGGTCTAGCGGTGGCTTTAACCTTGTTGATCGCGACACAAGAAGCCGAACACTATGCCTTATCTGCCGGTGGGTTTGCCAGTATTGTTGGCGCGATGATCGCGCTATTAAAACCGGTTAAGGAAATCACCTCGGTGAGTCATAAAGTACAACAAGGCATCGCTGCAGGGCAGAGTATTTTTGAGCTGTTAGATACCCCTACGGAAGATCAAGGGGGCAACCATTTGCTCGCACCTCTGCGCGGTGAAGTTGAATTTAAACAAGTGAATTTTAGTTACGATCCCTTGCAAGGTCCCACTTTAGTCGATATCAATTTTCATATCAAAGCGGGAGAAAATATTGCTTTGGTCGGTCATTCTGGCAGTGGTAAAAGTACATTAGCGCAATTATTGCCTAGACTTTATGATCACTATACGGGAAGTATTTTATTTGATGGCCAGGACATTAAAACCATCCAGTTGATGGACTTGCGCGATAACATTGCAATTGTATCGCAGCATGTCGTGCTGTTTAATGATACGGTTGCGCATAACGTTGCCCATGGTGATTTTCCCTATGATGAAACACGCGTCAGAGTAGCACTAAAACACGCTAATGCACTGGAGTTTGTCGAAGAATTATCTGCGGGGATACATACGTTTGTTGGTCAAGACGGCATGTTGCTTTCAGGCGGGCAGCGTCAGCGCTTAGCCATCGCGCGTGCATTGTATAAAAATGCGCCCATCCTAATTTTTGATGAAGCAACCAGTGCGCTGGATAATATTTCTGAGCGCTATATTCAACAAGCGATGCAAGATTTAATGCGTAATCGCACTACATTTATTATTGCTCACCGGTTATCCACCATAGAAAATGCTGATAAAATTATAGTAATGGACCAAGGAAAAATAGTCGAAATGGGCACACATCAAGAATTGTTAGAAAAAAATGGTGCCTACAGTCAATTGTACCAACTACAAATTAAGCAAGAAAATGCGGAAAATTTATAATAAATTTCTATATGCATGGTATGCTTATCCTTATTTGTTTATTTTATTATTACCATTCACTTTTATATACCGATGCATTATTTTCATCCGACGCAAGTTGTATGCATTAGGCCTATTTAAAACGTATCGCGCGCCGTGCCCCGTTATTGTCGTGGGCAATTTTATGGTGGGGGGGACAGGTAAAACACCTTTTGTCATTGCACTCGTGCAAACGCTAAAAAATAAGGGGTTTAAGCCCGGTGTGCTGACGCGTGGTTATGGCTCAGTTAAGTCGACGCAAAATATTTTTGTTACGCCTCTAAGTGCCCCACGTCTAGTTGGCGATGAAAGTGTATTGATAGCTCAAAAAACCCATGTGCCTATCGTTAAGAATAAAAACCGTGCAAAAGGGGCTGAATTACTCAAGGAACACTGTGATGTCATCATTAGTGATGATGGTTTACAGCATTATGCACTCCAAGCTGATATTAAAATTGCGTTAAAATCTAAAGCACAAGGGCTGCGCAACTTTTTTTGTTTGCCCGCAGGCCCATGGCGTGAACCTGAAAAGCGAATATCCAGTGTGGATTTTTATATTCAGCCCAAGACAGTGATAGACGAAATTGTCCCACTAGATAAAAATTGTGTTAGAAATACACTTGATTTGTCACACCTGCGTGATATAACCGTACATGCCGTGTGTGGGATCGCAGCACCGTGGCGATTTTTTGCTATGCTTAATGCTTTGGGAGTTAATACTGTCAATCATGCTTATCCTGATCATTATGCATTAAATCAAAACGATCTTACTTTTCCGAAGAATGAAATAGTATTGATTACTGAAAAAGATGCCGTAAAATGTCAAGATTATAATTTACCTAATGTATGGGTGGTTAAGATCAGTATTAAACTTGACGATGCGTTCTGCTTACAACTACTCAATAAACTAGCACGCCTAAAGGTTAACTATGAAAAATAAATTACTGGAAATTATTGTTTGTCCGCGTTGTAAAGGATCTCTTTTTTACGATAAAAAGCAAGAGAAATTAATCTGTGAGTCTGAAGGGTTAATTTATCCCATTAAAGACGGGATCCCGATATTGCTAGAATCAGAAGCTGAGATTAAAGAATAATACGTTCTACCTAGCGCGTAAATCTGTTACCATCAGGTATGGTCAAGCGCAACTTATATACACATTTTTCTGATTGTTTGCGTATTCACGCGCAGCATACACCGCATGCGATTGCTTGTAGTTTTCTGACTAAAAATGTGCAGTGTGCGCAGGATATCACCTATCAGCAGTTGGATTCTTCTGCCAGAATAATCGCAGCACGGTTACAAAGCAATCAAGTCATGCGTGGAGATCGGGTGATTTTACTCTATCAACCGGGATTAGCTCTCTTGCAAGCTTTATTTGCCTGTTTTTATGCAGGGGTCGTCGCAGTGCCCATGCAGCCTACGCAAGGTTTAGCTTTACGGCAGCGTTTGATTCAAGTGATAAAAGATTGTAAACCTCATTGCATACTACTTGATAAAAAAAATTATGATTTATTACACACGCAATTTGGTAAAGCAATTGATCTTAATCTTTGTGTGTTAACAGATGAAGCGGTTCAACCCGAAGCCCATGACTATCAAGTCTTACAGGGTAAGCCCGATGATCTTGCGATTTTACAATATACCTCTGGCACTACAGGTAATCCTAAAGGCGTGATGATTAAGCATAGTCATCTTTTAGCCAATGCTTATAACATTACTCAAGTCTTTGGCGATCGCACGCATGATGTCGGTGTGAATTGGTTGCCGCCTTATCATGACATGGGTTTAATGGGCGCACTATTGCATGGTTTTTATATTGGCAAACGTACAGTATTGTTATCCCCATTGCAATTTTTAGAAAATCCTTTGCTTTGGTTACAAGCCATCAGTACTTTTCAAGGGACTATCAGTGGCGGGCCTAATTTTGCTTACCGTTATTGTGTGGAAAAAATTACGACGATCCCTAAGGATCTAAATTTACGTTCCTGGGAAGTGGCGTTTAATGGGGCTGAAAAAATACACAACGATACCCTGGAGGCCTTTAGTGAAAAATTTGCTAGTGCAGGTTTTAATCCTAATGCATTTTTGCCTTGTTATGGTTTGGCCGAGGCGACTTTATTGGTTGCAGGAAGGAGACGAGGGCAGGGGGCACGTGTGCTCGCTGTGGATAAATTAGCATTACAACATCAACAAGTAAGATGTGACACTCTGCTTACAAAGAAAAATATCGTGAGCTGTGGTGTGCCGATAACCCCGGTGAAAATTGTTAATTCGATTACGCGTGAAAATAGTTTACCTCAAGAAGTCGGTGAGATTTGGCTAAGTGGAGATAATGTCGCAGCAGGCTACTGGCAAGAACCGGCTAAGACAAAAAATAGTTTCAATGCTGCAATTAATGGTGAATCGCCGCAACGTTATTTACGCACGGGTGATTTGGGATTTATTTATAATCATGAATTATACGTAGTGGGCCGTATGAAGGAGATGATCATTATCCGTGGGTGCAATTATTATCCTGAAGACATTGAGCAAACGGTTTGTGATTTTCTTCCTGAATTGTCGGGTAAAGTCGTATGTTTTGGTATCGATAACGTTCATCAAGAGCAACTGGTTTTGATTATGCGCACGCCTAAGGGTGAAGTATCCCAGTATAAAGCGGTATTGCAAAACATTGCGGCAAAAATATATCAAACCCATCAGATTATGCCTAATACGATAGCACTGGTGCGTGCGAGTGATATTCAAAAAACACGTAGTGGTAAATTAAAACGATTAGCATGCCGGCAAAATTTTATGGATCAAACCCTGACTATTGTGCTGCAACAAGAATTTACTGATCCATGCAATGTATTGCAGACTGTAGATTTTAAATCATTAAATTTCACTGATGAAAAAACGATAGCGCAATGGCTGCAAACAGTAGTTGCGCAGGCTTTAGGGCGGCCTAATGCTGAAATTTCATGCACACAACCTTTGGCGTCTTATGGTCTTGATTCTTTAACCGCCGTAACATTGGCTACTCATTTAAGTGAGCAGTTTAATACTGACTTGTCGGCTTTACTGTTTTTTGAATATCCGACCATAAAAGCATTAGCACAGTATTTATCGCAGTCCTCACAGAGATGCAAAAATCCTATACGTCACATTTCATCTGAATTTGAACCCATTGCCATCATTGGTATGGCTTGTCGCTTCCCAGGTCATGCCGATACACCGGATGCTTTTTGGGAATTATTACTTACTAGTAAAAATCTTATCCTTAATAATCCCCGGAAAAACAGTGCAGCAGGGCCTTTAAATAAGGGCGGCTATTTAAAAGCGATAGATCTTTTTGCTGCGGAGTTTTTTTCCATTCCCCCACAAGAAGCTAATTTAATGGACCCGCAACAACGTCTATTACTAGAATTAGCTTGGCATGCCTTAGAGCATGCGGGTATTGACCCATTAAGTTTATGTCACTCACGTACCGGTGTTTACATCGGAATGAGTCAAAACGATTATCAGCAGTTACTTTATGCGGAACAGGAAAATCTTGTTACGAGCGCCTATTTAGCAACAGGGAATGCCATGAGCGCTGCAAGTGGCCGTATCTCATACCAATTCGGTCTGCAAGGTCCTAGTATGACTATAGATACGGCATGCTCTTCTTCATTGGTTGCGATAGATATTGCCTGTGGCCATCTCCAGCAGGGACAATGTGATCTTGCCCTGGTAGGAGCAGCCAATCTAATTTTACACCCGCACCTGACCCAAACCTTAGCTGCTGCACAAATTTTATCTAAAAGCGGTCGATGCAAAGTATTTGATGCCCAAGCAGAAGGCTATGTACGCAGTGAAGGGGCAGGTATGATCATTTTAAAGTCTTTAGCCAAAGCTCAAAGTGATGGCGATCATATTTTAGCCATTATTCGCTCGAGTACTGTCAATCAAGACGGTCGCAGTCAAGGATTAATGGCACCTAATCCGACTGCGCAAATCCAACTCACACAAGAAAATTTACACAAAGCAGGTCTATGTGCGAATGATTTAGATTATATAGAAGCCCATGGTACCGGCACGGTGCTGGGCGACCCACTGGAAATTAATGCCTTGGCGATGAGTTTTGCAAATACAAATCGCAAGCAACCTTTATTTATTGGTTCAGTGAAAAGTCAGATGGGACATTTAGAAGCAGCAGCCGGCATGGCAAGTCTTTTTAAAACGGTGCTTGCGATAAAAGCAAAGATGTTCCCTGCTCAAAAGCATTTGGAGACCTTGAATCCCTTATTAAAATTATCAGACATTCCTGCGGAAATACCCACAAAAGCCACACCCTGGTTAACCTCAGGTGAGCCTAGACGCGCTGCCATTAATGCGTTCGGATTTACCGGTACCAATGCACAACTCATTATTGAAGAAGCAAA
>JABCZS010000003.1:0-2954 GCA_013289605.1 Gammaproteobacteria bacterium | reverse complement strand
AGCAAAGCAAGATCCCACTCAAGCTTTTAAAAATACGGATCAAAGATTATGTTTACTCGTTTTATCTGCTACTACGTCCGTTGCACTCAAGAAATTAATTCAATCCTATCGCAGCTATTTGTTACAAACAGAGGATAATATTGATGATATCTGTTATACCAGTCAAGTAGGGCGTAGTCATTTCAAGTATCGCGTAGCGGTTTTAGGCTGCACGAAACACGAGTTATATTTACAATTAACAGATAAACAGACTTTGAGTACAGCAGCAGATAGCGTCTTACACGTGCTAGCCTGTAGCTATTTACAAGGCACAACAATAGATTGGTTAGCTTTACATGAAAATAATAAACAGCGCTATTTGAAAGTGCCATTACCCAGCTATCCTTTTGAGCGTAAGCGTTATTGGTTTAAAGAGGATAAGTTATCAGCATTGTTATCTCAAGCAAAACAAGCAGCATTTGCCAACAAAAACCAGGGCAAATTTAAGCGTCTTAATAATGATTTATGCACCCGTCTATGTCTATATTATATTGATTCGGCATTAAATACAGTATGCAATGTTATACCTTCCCAGCAGCAATTATTTTCACATCTACAACGCGTTAGAAATCAGTATTTAGCACAAGGGCTATGTATTCCCGCTAGTGTAGAGGTATCTTCACTCTGCCAAGAATATCCTGATTATGCTTATGAAATTCGTTTGGCTGCTCAATGTGGAGAACAGCTCGCAGAGGTCTTGCAAGGAAAAATTCAAGCGTTAACTTTATTGTTTTCCGATACTTTAAAGGTGAATGCTGGGCAAATTTATACCCATGCCAGCAGCGCTAAACAATTACATCAGTTGCTGACTCAAGTATTGAATAAATTAATGGTCAATAAAAGAAATGTGCGCATTTTGGAAGTGGGTGCAGGCACGGGTGCAACCTTACAGGCAATCTTGTCTGTATTACCAGATGATTGTCATTATACGTTTAGCGATATCTCTGAATATTTTATTGCAAAAGCGAAAATTAAATTTTCAGATCATGCTAACATTGATTATCAATTATTAAATATTGAACAATCGCCTTTAACGCAAGGATTTTATCCGCAGCAATTTGATATTATTATTGCGACCCAAGTCTTGCATGCAACAGAAGATATTATAAAAACCGTACAGCAACTGAATCAAGTACTCACTTCTAAAGGCAGTCTGGTTCTGATAGAAAATACCCAAGCTTGCGTGTGGCTCGATATGATATTTGGACTGTTACCCGGTTGGTGGCGGTTTACAGATAAAACACTACGCCCCGATTATCCATTGCTGACAACGGCACTATGGAAAAAAATATTACGTGCTAATGATTATGCGGATGTGGCGGCTTTATCGCTGCCTGAAATCGGTCGACCCAGCTTAATCGTTGCAGAATATAAAGCAACTGCATTTCAGCGTCATATAAAAAATTATAACATCACCAGCAATGCAACAATAAAGGCCCCAGATAAACAACAGGATAAGCTAAGTGACCTGTCACTAGATGAATGCAAAGAGAAGCTCAAGCACTATATTGCAGATATGCTGCATTTAAGTCCTGATAAAATTTCTGAGAGTATATCATTTTCAGACTTAGGGCTTGATTCTTTGATGAGTGTAGAATTGTATAACCATTTACAGCAACAACTTTCTGAGAAAATGGTATTATCAAGTTTAGAATTAACAGGTAAAAGTACTGTTGCACAATTGGCTGAATTAATCACGACTAAACTTAAGCTAACCAAGCCTACTAAGGCTAAGGGAGTGAACAGTGTAATCATTCCTGAATTTAAACGTAATGTAGATAAAATATAAGGATATGTCATGGATATGGTGCTATCGAATTTTATGATTAATAGAGAAGACGACTTTATCCCTCAACATCAATTAAATGAATATATTGGTTGGCTCATGGCTTCTGCACATTGTGTTGAGGAACATGTACAAGATAAATTTCGAGCCAAGGATATTCATGATAACGTGCGTAGTTTATTTGAACGTTATGCGGTATCCGATCAGTTAATTCATAAGCGTAAAATAATTCCATTGCTTGACATCTTATTACACAATCAGGGTGCCTCAAATCTTCCCCTGCTCTATGAAAAACTGCTTGAAGATCCTCGTGGTGCGGACATCAGTCAACGCACGGCTTATTTTCAAGAGCAAGTATTAGCCTTTATGCATCAGTGTTATCCTAAAACGAGTGTGGCGCCGAATCAGATTGTGCATGTGACTTCTATGGGGTGCATTATTCCTACACCTATCCAACGTTTTCTATCGGAAAAAAACTGGGCTGAAGTGCCACTTGCTCATGCTTATTTCTACGGTTGTCATGCCGCAATCCCAGCGCTGCGCATGGCATCCGGTGCATTACTCCACAATCAACATTTCGCAGAAAATAAAACCCGGGTTGATATTGTGCATACTGAACTGCTTTCCATCCACATGAATGCGTTAGACGCATCGCCTGGTAATATCATTGCAGCCACATTATTCTCAGACGGTATGGCAAAGTATAGTTTGTCACTTACAGATACTTTAACATCAGGATTGAAAATTATTTGTATTGATGAGCAATTAATTCCAAATACCGCTGAACTGATGCGCTGGGAAATGGGCAGTCATCAATTTCAGTTATACTTAGATAAAGAAATTCCTGCAGTGATAGCAAAAGTCTTACCTTTATTTGTTGAAAAACTCTATGCTAAGGCAAAGATTTCGCATGAGGATAAATTGAACATGGTGTATGCATTGCACCCCGGTGGTAGCAAAATATTAGATACGATTGCAACAGGCCTGCAACTTACTGAAGAAAATATGCGTCTGAGTCGCTCGCTTTTTTCGCAATGTGGTAATCTTTCCTCAGCCACCTTACCCTATTTATGGGATAACATTCTATCGGATGATACAATAGCGCCGCAAACAAAAGTGTTATGTTTAG
>JABCZS010000002.1:33606-129728 GCA_013289605.1 Gammaproteobacteria bacterium | reverse complement strand
AGCAGCCATGCCGGCTCATAAAAAAACGTCAGCTTATAATCGAATTTTACTGAAATTAAGCGGTGAAGCGTTAAATGGTGGCAGTGCTTTAGGCATTGATGCCGTGATCTTAGAGCGCATTGCGCTTGAGATTCAGGAAATTGTGAATATGGGCGTGCAATTGGGTTTGGTGATCGGCGGAGGTAATTTAGTTCGTGGCGTCACCCTGTCGGCAGCCGGGATAGATCGCATTACCGCTGATAATATGGGGATGCTGGCTACCGTGATGAATGCCTTAGCGATGCGTGATGCGCTCGAGCGCATCGGCATTGCGACACGCGTAATGTCCGCTATCCCTATGAGCGGATTAGTCGATCACTACGATAGACGTAAAGCTATCCAACATTTAAGCCGTAATCGTGTGGTTATTTTTGCAGCCGGTACGGGTAATCCTTTAGTGACTACCGATTCTGCAGCAAGTTTACGTGCGATTGAAATTAAAGCTGATCTGTTAATCAAAGCCACTAACGTGGATGGCATTTATACCGCAGATCCCGCTAAAGATAAAAGTGCGACACGGTATACGCAACTCACTTATGCTAAAGCATTAGAGCAAGAGTTAGGCATTATGGATTTGGCCGCTTTTTGTCAATGTCGGGATTATGAAATGCCTATTCGGGTATTTAGTATTCGTAAGCCGGGCGCATTGTCTCGCATCGTGCAAGGTGAAGATGAAGGCACATTGGTTTCAAGGAGTTAAAGTGATGAGTACAGTAATTCAAGAAGCATCCAAACGGATGCAAAAAGTAATTGATAATTTACAAAATGATTTTAAGAAGTTACGCAGTGGCCGCGCGCACCCTAGTCTTTTGGATCAAGTGGTGGTGTCTTATTATGGCACGGATACGCCCTTAGCTCAGGTGGCCAATGTCAATGTTGAAGATGCGCGGACCTTAAGTATTGTGCCCTGGGACAAACAAATGGTTCCTGCGATAGAAAAAGCCATTAGAGTCTCTGATCTAGGCCTAAATCCTGCGACCTCGGGTACGGTGATCCGTATTCCTCTACCCAGTTTAACTGAAGAACGCCGCAAAGATTTAGTACGCGTTGTGAAACAAGAATCAGAACAAGCGCGGGTATCTATTCGTAATGTGCGTCGTGATGCCAACACGGACATTAAAGCCATGCTAAAAGATAAAACCATTAGTGAAGATGATGAGCGGCGTTTAGAAGAT
The DNA here is from genome assembly GCA_013289605.1 of Gammaproteobacteria bacterium. Classification (GTDB taxonomy): domain Bacteria; phylum Pseudomonadota; class Gammaproteobacteria; order JABCZS01; family JABCZS01; genus JABCZS01. Next base: position 128,514 of record JABCZS010000002.1, on the reverse strand, counting down.
CAGGTGCAGAAACTTACCGATGAATTTATCGCAACAATAGATAAATTACTCAGTGAAAAAGAACATGATCTTATGTCTATTTAAGCCAACATGGGTGAAGTCGTGTTAAATCCATCCAGTCGTGCAGAGCAGCTCGCACAGTTTACTTTGCCCAGCAAACTTCCCAATCATATTGCAGTCATTATGGATGGAAATGGGCGCTGGGCGGTGAGCCGTCATTTGCCGCGTGCCGCAGGCCATAGGGCCGGCTTGCAGGCGGTGCGCAATATCGTCTCAGCTTGCGCGCATTGGAAGATCCCTGCATTAACCTTATTTGCCTTTAGCAGTGAAAACTGGGGCCGTCCCGCACAAGAAGTGCAATTTTTAATGAATCTTTTCCACAAAACCCTCATCGATGAAATCGAGCAATTGCACGAAAATAACGTGTGTTTGCGTATTATTGGCGATCACAGCCATTTTGAACCTTCATTGCAAAAAGCGATTACCTATGCGCAGGAACTCACCCTGGATAATACCGGCTTAAATCTGTCTATCGCCATTAATTATGGTGGGCGGGCCGATATTACTTACGCAGTGCAACAGATTGCAGAACAAGTCCATGCCGGCCAATTGCAAGTGACCGATATTTCATCGGAGTTGATTACACAACATTTAGCGCTTAACACTTTGCCTGAGCCTGATTTATTTATCCGCACCTCGGGTGAATTGCGCCTGAGTAATTTTATGCTCTGGCAACTTGCATATACCGAACTTTATTTCTGCGACACGATGTGGCCTGACTTTGATGATGAAGCATTGTTTAATGCGATTTGTGATTATGCAACAAGGCAACGACGTTTTGGTGGGATAGAGAATAAGGAAAATGTGCTGGTTGAGGTGTTGTAATTAAGATTTATCTCATTATGCGTATAGAAAAAGGGTCCTCATCCGGGGTTGAGCTCAGCTAAAAAATCCCCCCGGACGCTCTAGACGGGGGGATTTTGCGTGCTTCGCTTCATTAATGGCGATGGGTATAAAATAAACAAGGACACACAGCATGCTAAAAATGCGGATCATCACGGCACTCATATTAATAAGTGCAGTCGTGGGTGGAATTTTTTATATGACCGCACCGGTGAGTGCGGTGGTGTTAACGTTGATTTGCCTGCTTGCGGCTTACGAATGGTTACATATCGTGGGCGCCCGCTTAATCCAATCCGTATCATTTTATGCTTTGTTATTACTAGGCTGTTATAGCTTTTATCGAATTGAAGGTGTTGCAGAGGCAGCATTGGGGTTGGCCTTAGTCGGTTGGGGTGTGGCTTTTGTTTGGATCCTCGCCTATCAAAAAGGTCATGTTTTTTGGCCGCGCTCGGCTTTCTTTAATACGGTCATTGGGCTTTGGGTCATCTTGCCCATGTGGGCAGGACTTTATTTGTTACTCAATCAAACCGGCGCTATCGGCCCGCAACTGACGCTATTTTTACTGGTGATCATTTGGTCCGCAGATATTTGTGCGTATTTTTCTGGTCCCTATCTCTGTCGCCACTTCGGCCGTCACCTCTTAGCCTCAAGAGTCAGTCCGGGTAAAACCTGGGAAGGGGTATTGGGTGCATTCATCGGAACAGGACTGATTGCTTATGGCGTGTTACACGTTTTTTTTGCGACGTATGTGCCTATATCTGGCTTCTTCATCCTCGTATTAATCATCGTGGCGGTTTCGATAGTCGGTGATTTATTTGAAAGTATGGTAAAAAGAAACTACGGCAAGAAGGACAGCAGCCAGCTTTTGCCCGGTCACGGCGGTGTACTTGATCGCTTAGATAGTTTAACTGCCGCCGCCCCCGTTTTTGCTTGGGCCTATTTTCAATTTTTTGCGGGGTAAGATGACAGTAGCCATGAAACAAATTACTTTGCTAGGGGCAACCGGCTCGATCGGTGTGCAAACCTTAGAAGTGATCAAGCAGGGAACGACACCCTATCAAGTGTTTGCCTTAAGCGCCCACAGCAATGTGAGTCTGATGTTGCAGTTATGCCAGCAACATGCGGTGCGTTATGCCGTCATGTCAGATGAAGCCAGCGCGCAACGCTTAGCGGAATTAATTAAAGCAGAAGCGCTTGCGACGGTCGTATTGGCAGGCAAGCAAGCCTTAGTTGAAATTGCGACACATCCAGAAGTTGATACCGTAATGGCGGCAATAGTGGGCAGCAGTGGTTTAGCCCCGACGCTAGCCGCAGTTGAGGCCGGAAAACGCGTCTTACTTGCCAATAAAGAAGCCTTGGTGATGACCGGACAGTTATTTATGGATGCGGCCAAACGCGCTAAAGCCATATTATTGCCGATTGATAGTGAACATAATGCGGTATTTCAATGTTTACCGGTGGCTCATTTAGAACAATTGCCTGATCCACGCATTAAACACATTTATTTAACCGCATCAGGCGGCCCCTTTTTAGACCGCCCCTTAAGTGCTTTAGCCTCGGTCACCCCCGAGCAAGCCTGTGCGCATCCTAATTGGCAAATGGGGAAAAAAATTTCCATTGATTCCGCCACCATGATGAATAAAGCGCTAGAAATTATTGAAGCGTATTGGTTATTTTCTTTAAAAAGTGATCAAATAAAAGTGGTAGTCCATCCGCAAAGTATTGTGCATGCGATGGTGGAATATCAAGACGGATCTATCCTGGCACAATTGGGTTATCCGGATATGCGCACCCCAATAGCGCATGCGTTGGCCTGGCCAGAGCGCATTGCTTCAGGTGCACCGTTATTAGAATTATTTAATCAGGGCGGACGTCTAGATTTTCTGCCGCCTGATCCGTATCGTTTTCCAGTGTTAGCGTTAGCCCGTGCCGTACTCAATACAGCGGGGACAGCTAGCGCTATTTTTAATGCGGCCAATGAAGTGGCTGTGGCTGAATTCTTGCGCGGAGAAATAAAATTTTTGGATATCCCTAATGTGATTGCCCATACCCTCGAGGCGTTGCCGGCACAATGCTCAGATAATCTAGACGCTATTATTGCAGCCGACCATGAAGCGCGTCGTATTGCCCTTAATTTTACGCAGCGCGCCATGGCTAGGAGTGTACTATGAATATGCTGATCACCTTGTTAGCATTAATTGTGACCCTAGGCATCTTGATCACCGTGCATGAATGGGGCCATTTTTTTGTTGCGAAAAAATTGGGCGTTAAAGTGTTACGCTTTTCTATAGGCTTTGGTAAGGCATTTTGGAGCCATACCAGTAAAAGCGGCACGGAATATTGTCTGGCGTATATTCCCTTGGGCGGCTACGTTAAAATGTTAGATGAACGCGAAGGGCCGGTCTCCGCGGAAGAATTACCGTTTGCCTTTAATCGTAAAAATGTGTGGGCGCGTATTGCGATTGTTTTGGCCGGGCCGGTAACGAATCTTTTGTTTGCAGCGCTGGCTTTTTTTGTGGTCTATATGGTCGGCGTGACGGATTTTGCGCCCGTGGTGAATCAAGTTGCGCCTGATTCAGTAGCATCCCAAATCGGTATTGAGCCGCAGGACGAAGTGTTAGCGGTCAATGGTCAGGCCACACCCAACGCCCAAAGCATCCGACGGGCATTTTTAAATGATGCTGTAAAGAATTATGAAATCACCTTAAAGCGTGGCAATGAGGATTATACCGTTTTGGTGCCGCACAGCGCGTTCAACTCTGCCGTAGATGAACATTTTTTTACGGATTTAGGCTTAACCTTAGGCGTGCCTGCGGTCATAGGCGAAGTCCTTAAAGACTCTCCAGCTGCACAGGCCGGTTTACAAAGCGGGGATCAGATCATCGCCATTGGCGATCACGCTGTCGGAAGCTGGATAGAGTTTATAAAAGAGTTAGGTAATTATCCTAACAAAACGACGACTCTCACACTCGAGCGTAGCGGGCATACCTTAAGCTTAAGCGTCACGCCTAAAGAAAAAGTCGAACAAGGGCAGACCCATGCTTATATTGGTGTGAAGGTGAATGAGGCATGGTTGCGTGTTTCGCGCGATAATGTGGGCAATGCGTTTATACACGGTTTTCGCGACATGTGGCTTTATACGGGTTTAACGTTTAAATCCTTAGGACAGATGTTTGTAGGCGGCGCTTGGCATCAAGTCAGTGGACCGATTACGATTGCCATCTATGCCGGACAAACGGCACAGCAAGGCTTTGTTTACTTTCTGCAATTCTTAGCCTTAATCAGCATTAGTTTAGCTGTGATTAATTTATTACCCATCCCTATGCTAGACGGAGGACATTTGTTATATTATGTCTTCGAGTTGGTGCGACGCAAACCGCTATCACTTCAAACACAGCAAATAGGATTAGCTTTAGGCTTAGTAGTCCTGGTATTATTAATGACCTTGGCGTTTTATAATGATGTGATGCTGCTAGGTAGTAAGTAAATTAAATTTCTTAATTGCGCACGCCTTTCTAACTAGAGTTACGTAGACTAAAAAAGTGACCCCATACCTATGTTGAATTTGTTGAAACGTTTTCGTCTTTTTGCTGTTTTGTTATGCCTTAGTCTTCCCGCGGTTGCGGATGACAATATTGCGGATGCAAATAGTGCCGATGAAGGGATTACGTATCAGAATTATTCCAAGGGTAGCTTTGTGGTGGAAGATATTCGTGTCGAAGGTCTGCAGCGGATCGATGTCGGTACCGTATACAATGACTTACCCATAAACGTCGGCGATACCTTTGACCCCTCAGAAACCATCAGTGTGATCCGTGCCTTATATGCGACCGGTAATTATTCAGATATCGAACTTTCTCGTGAAGACAATACCTTAATCGTGACGGTTGAAGAGCGTGCCACCATCGGCAGCATTAATATTAGCGGTAACGAAGACATTGAAACCGAAGATTTAGAGGACGGTTTAAATTTTGCAGGGATCAGTGAGGGTAACCCGTATGATCCCTCCATCCTTGAACGTGTCACCCAAGAGCTGGAATACCAATATTTTAGTAACGGTAAATACAGCGTTGCTATCACAACGACCGTCACTGAGCTACCCCGTAATCGTGTCGGCATCGATATTGATATTAATGAAGGCGGCGCCACAAAAATCCGACAAATTAATTTTATTGGTAATAAAGTCTTTGATGATGGCGAACTGAGCGATACCTTTCAATCCACTACCCCCGGTTTACTCACTTGGATTTCAAAAACGGATCAATATTCGCGCGAACGCTTAATGGGCGATCTGGAAAATTTACGCTTTTATTACATGAATAATGGTTATCTCAATATGGAAATTGAGTCGACTCAAGTGGCTATCGTGCCGAGTCGCGAAGACATCTATATCACCGTCAATATCATTGAGGGCGAGCAATATACTGTCAGTGACGTATCACTGGGCGGGGATATCGTTGTGCCCGAAGATGAATTAGAAGACTATCTCGTATTTGAGCCTGATGAATTGTTCAATCGACAAAAAATGATGTATATCAATGAGCTTATTACCAATCGCGTCGGTGATGAAGGTTATGCGTTTGTTGAAGTGCACCCAATGACTGAAGTGAATGAAGAAGATAAAACCGTGTCCATCACGTATTATATTGAGCCTAACCAATTGGTTTATGTGCGTGATATTTATTTCACCGGAAATAATATGAGTCAAGAAGTGGTCTTGCGGCGGGAATTGACCCAGCTGGAAGGCGCGCTGGTGTCTACAGCAAAAATTCAGCGCTCGCGTAATAATTTATATTTATTGGGTTATTTAGATAATATCAATATTGAGACCGTGCCTGTGCCTGGACATGACGATTTAGTGGATCTGCACGTTGATGTCGAAGAGCGTCCGTCTGGACAGCTCACCGGCGGTGTGGGTTACTCACAGTTAGACGGGCTACTCTTTAATTTAGGCGTGAGCCAAAGTAACTTCTTAGGCACGGGGAATATTGTGAATTTCCTCTTTAATAAGAGTGAATACTTTACCTCGTATAATTTAAGTTATACCGATCCGTATTATACCCCCGATGGCGTGAGCCGCGGATTCAGTGTGTTTTACTCCGCCGCTAATTTGGCTGAAGCCGATGTGTCTAACTTTATCCGAGATATTTGGGGCGGCGCCGTCAATTACGGGGTACCGCTTAATCCGAATAATCGTTTAAATTATGGTTTTGGTTATGAAAATATTTTAATTAAAACGAGTAGCAATCCCGCTACGGTATCGGAACAAGTCAGCAGTTTTATAGAAGAGGAAGGCAGTCGCTTTAATGCTTACGAACTGACCGCCGGCTGGGTGCGTAATACCTTAGACAGGGTGGTGTTCCCCACCGAAGGTTCCATGAATAATCTAGGTGTGAGCGTGGCGGTGCCGGGTTCAACCTTATCCTATTATAAATTATCGGCTAACTCTAGATGGTATACCCCATTTTTTGATACCTTTGTCTTTATGTTACGCGGTAATGTGGCTTACGGTGATGGGTTATTTGGCACGAGTGAATTACCCTTCTATGAAAACTACTATTTAGGTGGCGTGACTTCGATGCGGGGTTTCTACGATAACTCCATCGGTCCAGAAGATTCGCTAGATGATCCTATCGGGGGTAACTTACGCTTTAACGGCAGTGCCGAGGTATTTTTCCCTATTCCTTATATAGAAATCAATTCTGTTCGTACTTCCGTGTTCTTTGATTTTGGTAGTTTGTATAATACTTATGGGGAAGATCTGGATACTGAGCCGGTACGGACTTCTGTAGGTACCACGCTACAATGGTATTCCCCACTGGGGCCGCTGGTCTTAAGTTTAGGTGTGCCGGTGACCAAATCTGAAGATGATCGTGAAGAAATTTTCCAGTTTAGTATCGGTGCCGTACTTTAATAGCAATATAAGGAGAGCGTTATGAGAGTTAAATTTTTATTAGTGGTCAGCGCATTATTATTTACCCCGATGGTTTTTGCCGCAGACAGCCTCAATATTGCATTTGTTGACGGTACAGTCATCATGAAAAATTATGAAACCACGATAGAAGATAAATTGCGTAGCGAATTTAAAGATCAAGAAGCAAAATTAACCAAGATACAAGATAACTTAATGTCGGAAGGTGAAACCTATAAACGGGATTCAGCCATGATGAGCGATGAAGAAAAACTTGCATTCCAACAAAATTTTGAAAAACAACAAATGGAATTGCAAAAGCTAGGCACTGAATTTAATCAACAGCGCATGAAGCGCATGAATGAAGAACTAGAGAAGATCCTCGAGAAGGTAAAGGTTGTAGTTAAAAAAATGGCCGCCGATAAAAAATATGATGCCGTATTGCAATTGGGTGCAACGGTTTATGTGGACGAGCGTTTAGATATTACTAAAGACGTATTAGCGCAACTCGATAAAAAATAATTATTATGCAATTTCAAACAACACATACGCTAGCTGAGTTGGCGGCCTATTTACAAGGGACGTGTTTGAGTGGCGCGCAGATGGTTATTCAAGGCGTTAATACCTTGAAAGAAGCCTCCAGCACGGATATTACGTTCCTGGCGCAGCCGCAGTACGTGCCGCTATTAGCAGAGACACACGCTGCGGCCGTGGTGGTCGGAGCAAACCATGCTGATAAATGTAATCAGCCCATTATTATTGTGCCCGATCCGTATATCGCTTTTGGGCAACTGATGCGGCTTTGTGCACCTGATGAACCGGTACTTGCGGGGATCCATCCCAGTGCCGTGGTGGCAAAAACAGCGGTGATTGCCAAGACGGCGACGATAGAGGCACAAGCCTTTATAGGTGAGCATGTGCAAATAGGTGAGGGGGTGCATATCGGCCCACAAGTGTCTATCGGTGCACATTCGACTATCGGTGCGCAGACCAAACTATTTGCTCAAGTCGGTATTTATCATCAGGTACATATTGGTGAGCGTTGTATTATCCACAGTGGCGCAGTCATCGGTGCGGATGGTTTTGGTTTTGCTAATCATAAGGGTAATTGGATCAAAATTCCACAACTTGCCGGGGTTGAAATTGCAGACGATGTAGAAATCGGCGCCAATACGGCCATAGACAGAGGCGTGCTGACCCCAACGCGGATCGGACGAGGCGTTAAAATAGACAATTTAGTTCAGATTGGACACAACGTGCAAGTCGGGGATCACACCATTATTACCGGCTGTGTAGCGATTGCGGGCAGTACCACGATAGGTAAACATTGCGCAATCGGTGGGGGATCGTGTATTAATGGTCATATCCAGATTACGGATGGCGTGCAAATTACCGCGATGTCCGGGGTATTAGCGAGCATAGACAAACCCGGTGTTTATTCTTCAGGAAGCCCAGCCATAGAAAATGCCAAATGGCGAAAACTTATGGCAAGCTATTTTCGTTTGCCGGATATACTCAAGCGTTTACGTGCATTAGAACAAGACAAGTAACTCCTATTTAATGAGAGGCCGTGATGGAAATGAATATACAAGAAGTTATGCGCTATTTGCCGCATCGTTATCCTTTCTTGTTAATAGATAAAGTGGTGAGCATTGATTTACCCCGGTCATTGATTGCGGTAAAAAATGTCACCATTAATGAGCCTTTTTTTAACGGCCATTTCCCTGGTTTACCCGTGATGCCAGGTGTTTTAATACTAGAGGCGTTAGCCCAGGCTTCGGGGATTTTATATTATAAAAGCATCGATAAATTAAGCATTAATACGGTGAATTATTTGGCCGGAATTAATGATGCGCGCTTTAAACAAGTGGTGCGTCCAGGGGATCAATTGTTTTTGCATGTGGAGTTGCTTAAAGTGAAACAAGGCTTGAGTAAGTTTCAGTGTAAGGCTTTTGTGAATGATGAATTAGTCTGCAGTGCGGAAATTATGAATGCAGCAAAGGAGGCTAGCCATGATTGATGAACGCGCGATCATCCATCCTTCGGCAAAAATTGCTTCCGATGTGGAGATTGGTCCATGGACGACTATCGGCGAAAATGTAGAAATAGGTTCAGGCACCTGGGTGGGCTCGCATGTGGTGATAGGCGGACCTACAAAAATAGGGGCTCACAATAAGATTTATCCTTTTGCCTCAGTGGGCCTCGCGCCACAAGATAAGCGTTATCAAGGTGAAGTGACTTGGTTAGAAATTGGCGATCATAATGTGATCCGCGAATATTGTTCCTTGAATCGAGGCACTGTGCAGGGCAATAATGCGACCCGGATAGGCAATCATAATTTACTGATGGCGAATGTGCACGTCGCACATGATTGTACGGTAGGTGATCATGTGGTGATTGCCAATAACTCAGCCATGGCAGGACATGTGACGATTAAAGATCGGGCTATTTTAAGCGGGTTTACTGCGGTTCATCAGTTTTGCACCATAGGTGAATATAGTTTTACTTCGGGCGGCAGTTTAGTCGTTAAAGATATTCCTCCTTATTTATTGGTGGCCCCCGATAAGCGTCGGACCATGGCCATAGGGATTAATAGTGAAGGATTAAAACGCAATGGGTTTACTCCGGAACAAATTATTCAAATTCAGCGTGCATTTAAAGTGATTTATCGCAAAGGCTTGGCTTTAAAAGACGCGATTACGCAACTAGAAGCCATGGCCAAAGAAACCCCAGAGATACAATTAATGGTTGATTTTCTTCAGCAGCCTGGACGGGGGATAGTGGGGTAGGTGGATATAGGGGCTTATTTTTGAACATTTCTGTAGTGTTAGCATGCCGCTAAAAATCCCCCCGGCCGCAGCGGCCGGCCCCCTTTACAAAGGGGGCAAAGATCTCTCTCGCTTAGCCCTTTGTAACGACGTAGGTTTGCCCCCTTTGTAAAGGGGGTCGGACGTTTCGGCCGGGGGGATTTTTAACGGACGGTGGCCATTTCGCGATCTCAGATTCATCACTACAGAACATAAGCACAAGGCCCACCCATGACCTATAAATTCTTTCTCTGCGCCGGCGAACTCTCAGGCGATAATTTAGCCGCAGGGCTCATTCGGGCGCTTAAAGAAAAATATCCTACTGCACAATTTCAAGGCATCGCTGGACCGCACATGGTGGCGGCCGGCTGTGAGGCACTTTATTCGTTAGAGGCCATCAATGTCATGGGCTTACTCGAAGTGATCCCTAAAATTCCGCAGATCCTTTATTTGCGTCATCAACTGTATAAACATTTATTAGCTCATCCCCCCGATGTCTACATAGGCATAGACGCGCCTGATTTTAATTTACCGCTGGAAGCAAAATTAAAAGCCCACGGCATTAAAACCGTACATTATGTTAGCCCTACGGTGTGGGCGTGGCGATCTGATCGGGTCAAATCAATTAAAAAAAGTGTCGATGTATTACTGAGTGTATTGCCTTTTGAACAAGCATTTTATGCACCTTTTCAGGTGAATGTGCAGTATGTAGGCCATCGTAGCGCCGATTATTTGCCAGACTTATATACCCAAGAACACGCACGGGAAATCTTACAGCTTAAACCGCAGACTCCAGTATTGACCTTATTGCCAGGCTCACGCAGCGCAGAAATTCATTATCTGGCGGATACGTTTTTACAAACGGCCCAAAAATGTTATGAACAAGAGCCAGATTTAATCTGTATAGTCGCCGCAGCAAAACCTGCGATTGCAAAAAAATTGCGCGCACTGATTAAAGAAGGACACTATCCTTTCCCCATTACCGTCGTCGAAAATCAAACCCATGTGGCCATTAAAGCCGCAGATGTGGTGTTAGTGACTTCGGGCACTGCGACTTTAGAAGTGATGTTATTAGATCAACCCATGGTGGTGGCTTATAAAATGAACCCCCTGACCTGGGAGTTGGCCCGCCGTTTGATTAAAGTGAAATTCTGCGCCTTGCCTAATTTATTAGCGAATAAAGCCTTAGTTCCAGAGTTTGTCCAAGACGATGTAAAGGTTGCAGCTTTAAGCGCAGCCGTACTGGATTATTTACAAAATCAAGCCAAGGTTGCACAATTGCGTGTAGAATATCAAACAATGGTCAGCGCACTTCAATGCGGCGCCGATGAGCAAGCGGCCCGTGTAATTTCAGAACTTATAGCTAGGAAGTAGAAGATGTCTAAACACAAGGATGTGTTAATTGTCGGAGTCGATGAGGCAGGATGCGCGCCCTTAGCGGGCCCAGTTGTCGCGGCCGCTGTGATTTTAGATCCCCATAAACCCATATTAGGGCTAGCCGACTCCAAACAACTCACTGCCAAAAAACGCGAAGCCTTGGCCATCCTCATTAAACGTGATGCGCTCGCTTGGGGTGTAGGCGTTGCGAGTGAAAAAGAAATTGATAACATTAATATTTTACAAGCAAGTCTTTTAGCCATGCAACGCGCGGTTTTAGCTCTGGCTATCAAGCCAGATTTAGCCCAGGTCGATGGGCGAAATAAACCGCAGTTGAATTGTGCCGTAGAAGCCATCATAGGGGGCGATGCAACGGTTGAGGCGATTAGCGCGGCATCCATTATCGCCAAAGTGACCCGCGATGCCATGATGGTAGAATTGGATGCGCTTTATCCCCAATACGGTTTTGCGCAACATAAAGGCTATCCGACTAAAGCGCATATTGCCGCACTAGAAGCCCATGGCGTATTAGATATTCATAGACGCAGTTTTAGGCCGGTGAGTTTAATGGTCAATGCAGAGATTTTATGACACCACCTGAATTTATTCATTTACATATTCATAGTGAATTCTCGATTATCGATGGGTTATGTCGCATCCCTGATTTAGTGGCAAAAACAGTACAAATGCAGATGCCCGCCCTTGCGCTCACGGATCAAAATAATTTATTTGCCATGGTGAAGTTTTATCGCGCAGCCATAGAAGCGGGTGTTAAGCCTATTTTTGCTGCAGAAGTCAATATACGTGATGATGATAAAGCGCCCTCTCACCTAGTGTTGTTATGTCAAAACGATATCGGGTTTTCAAATTTAAAACAAATCATTTCCCAGGGTTATTTACAGCGTACGACGGCGATCCCAACGATCGATAAAGCATTTTTAAAAGAAAAATCTGCGGGGTTAATTGCATTATCGGCCGCACAAGAAGGGGATATCGGCCGGGCATTACTCTCTGATCAAATCGATATCGCAAAAGCACACCTGTTAGAGTGGCTCGCTATATTCCCCAATCGTTTTTATATAGAACTGCAGCGCGTGAATAAACCCTATGAAGAAGTCTATATTGCCGCAGCTTTGTCTTTAGCGCAAGAATACCTGGTCCCTATTGTTGCCACCAATAATGTACGGTTTATAAACCCGGATGAATTTGAAGCCCATGAAGCACGCGTCTGTATTCATGCCGGAGAACTATTAGCTAATCCTGATCGAAAAAGAAATTATACGCCACAACAATATTTGCGATCACCCCAAGAAATGCGGGAATTATTCCAAGACATCCCTGCGAGCTTATCCAATAGTGTTGAAATTGCTAAACGGTGCAATGTCAGTTTGAAATTATTTGAGGTGCATTTACCCAATTTCCCCGTACCTTCAGAGATGACAACGGAATCCTACTTGCAACAACAAACTTGCCAAGGATTATATCAGCGCTTAAAAATAGACGCATCCCTGCCTGATGCGTCTGTACCGCCGGTTTATTTAGACAGACTCAATACCGAACTGGGTGTAATCAATGGCATGGGTTTTGCCGGCTACTTTTTAATTGTGGCCGACTTTATTCAGTGGGCCAAAGATCACCGTATTCCTGTAGGGCCCGGACGGGGCTCAGGCGCAGGCTCACTCGTTGCTTATGCGTTGGGGATCACCGATTTAGATCCACTGCATTATGATTTACTGTTTGAGCGTTTTTTAAATCCTGAACGCGTATCCATGCCTGACTTTGATATCGACTTTTGTATGGACCGTCGCGATGAAGTGATCGATTATGTGACGCAGCGCTATGGCCGTGAAAGCGTCTCGCAAATTATTACGTTTGGTACCATGGCGGCCCGTGCAGTGGTGCGTGATGTGGGACGTGTGCTCGGGCATCCGTACGGCTTAGTCGATAAAATTGCAAAATTAGTGCCGTTTGAATTAGGCATAACGCTAGATAAAGCCTTGACTGATGAGAAAATGCTTAAAGATCTGTATGATACCGATGAGGAAGTACGCGATTTAATTGATCTGGCTTTAAGATTAGAAGGCATCGCCCGTAATGCCGGCAAGCACGCAGGCGGCGTTGTGATAGCCCCGGGCAAACTCACCGATTTCACGCCCATATATTGTGAAATGCAATCCGATCAACTCGTCTGTCAACTCGATAAAGATGACGTTGAAACCATAGGCTTGGTTAAATTCGACTTTTTAGGCTTACGCACGCTTACCATTATTGATTGGGCGTGTCAGGCCATCAATCAATTCAGCACTGAAAAATTAGACATTACGCAAATTCCTTTAGATTGTAAAAAAACCTTTGCGTTATTACAAGCGTGTCTCACCACTGCGGTGTTTCAATTAGAATCGCGCGGCATGAAAGATCTCATTAAACGCTTACAACCCGATACGTTTGAAGACATCATCGCTTTAGTGGCATTGTTTCGTCCTGGGCCGTTACAATCGGGCATGGTGGATGATTTTATAAATCGTAAACACGGTAGGGCTAAAGTTGAATACCCGCATCCGAGTTTAAAAGCCATCTTAGAGCCGACTTATGGGGTTATACTCTATCAAGAACAAGTCATGCAAATTGCGCAAACACTGGCAGGTTATACTTTAGGCAACGCAGATTTATTACGCCGCGCCATGGGCAAGAAAAAAGCCGAAGAGATGGCGCAGCAGCGCGAAATTTTTGTGAAAGGTTCGGTAGAGCGGGGCGTGGCCGCGACGGTTGCAACTTACATCTTTGACCTGGTCGAGAAATTTGCAGGCTACGGGTTTAATAAATCACACTCAGCAGCTTATGCCTTAATTGCCTATCAAACCGCTTATTTAAAAGCCCATTACCCGGCAGAATTTATGGCAGCGGTGCTCTCCAGTGATATGGATAATACCGATAAGGTTGTAATGTTAATCGAAGAGACGCGTGCGCAAAAGATAGAACTGTTACCGCCCAATGTGAATTACAGTGCCTATCACTTTGTCGCCCGCAATCATCAAATTATTTATGGTTTAGGCGCGATTAAAGGTTTGGGTGAGGGTGCTATCGAATCCATTGTTGATACGCGCATACAACAAGGCCCATTTCGCGATTTATTTGATTTTTGTCAGCGTATCGATTTGCATAAAGCAAATCGCAGGGCACTAGAAGCCTTAGTGAAATCCGGTGCGTTAGATGATTTAGCGCCACACCGTGCAATACTGCTCGCTAATTTAGATAAAGCCATACAATTAGCCGATAAACATGCAAAAGATGAACGCTTAGGTCAAAGTGATTTGTTTGCCGCAGAGCCGAGCTCACAAACTCACAATTATTTGGAAGTGCCCCCCTGGCCGGATACGCTACGTTTAGTGGGGGAAAAAGCAACTTTAGGCTTATATTTAACCGGTCATCCGATTACGGATATTTTACCTGAGTTGAAGCAATTTATTACCTGTCGACTCGCGAACGTGCGCGCGGAACCCGATAAAAAAATTATTTTGGCAGGATTTTTAACCGCATTACGCATTGTTAAAACACGCCAGGGTAAAAAAATGGCGATAGTCACGATTGATGATCAAAGTGCTCGTCTTGATGTGACCTTATTTAATAATGAGTATGAAAAATACCGCGCGTTATTACAAGAAGATGCGCTACTTATTGTGCAAGGGCCAGTCAACAATGATGAATATTCTGGGGGCTTACGCATGAAAGTGGAGCAGGTATTTGATTTAACGCATGCGCGCGATAATCTTGCTAAGCGTTTGGTGCTTAAAATGCTGCCTGCGTTGACACAATCAGACTTTGTCGATACCTTGATTGCAAAATTACAACCGTATAGTCAAGGAAAATGCCCGGTTTATATTCAATATTTACAAGAAAACGCTAAAGCTGAATTAAAATTAGGCGAAGAGTGGCGAGTCAGACCCGATGCGCAATTAATCCTAACGCTAAGTGAGTGGCTAGGTACCGATCACGTGACCTTGGAGTATTAGGGTATAGCGGAGGCGATCATTAATCTATATCAAGAACATATCATTTTGCACCGTACTAACCACATTGCAAATGGGTGCAGTTAACCCCTTAAAGACCTTATAAACCATTTTAATGCGCCAATCAGGAGGAATATTGACAGGTTTGGCCTGGTTAAAGTATAAAGGTAAATGGCTAAGTAATGGGAGCTAAGGTGATTAACTCAGATAAGAATAATGCGCAACATTCTTGCTTGATGCCTAAGCCTTTTGAAAAAAGCGCTTATTCAGAATACGACACGCTCCATGGTTTATTTGAACAACAAGTATTAAAAACCCCGAATAATCTTGCCCTAGCCTATGATTCGGTTTGGTTAACCTATCAAGCACTTAATGATGAAGCCAATCAATTAGCCCATTATTTACGTCACACTTATCCGCTACAAGGTGATGATTTAATTGCATTACAATTAGGCCGCAGTGAAAAAATGTGGATCGCCATTTTAGCCGTGCTAAAAGCAGGCGCCGCTTATGTGCCGCTAGATCCAAGTTACCCGAGTGAAAGAATAAACTATATTTTATCTGATACAAAAGCAAAAGTGTTGATTAGCGTTGAAAATAATTGTTTTACTATCAATGGACAATCAATTAAAAAAAGCATCGCTGCGCAGTCTACTTCAAATCCAAAACACATGACTCATGCGCGCAACTTAGCCTATGTGATTTACACTTCCGGGACTTCAGGCCAGCCTAAAGGCGTGATGATAGAACACCGCGGTTTGGTTAATTTGGCAAAAGCGCAGGCTGAATTATTTCAATTTAACACGGCTCAAAAGCCGTTAAATATATTAGGGTATGCCAATTATGTATTTGATGCGCATGCGTTTGAAGCATTTACCACGCTGATTCATGGGCATGCTTTATATTTAATTGAAGAGAGTGCGCGTAACGATTTTGAATTACTCGCTCATTTTATCGCGCGACATCACATTGCCATTGCGATATTGCCCCCTGTATTGTTGAACAACGAGAGTAAGGTATTGCCGCTAAAATGGTTAGTGGTGGGCGGGGATAAAACAAATCTAGAGGTATATGAGCGTTATAGGGCGCATCATATTCCGGTGATCAACGCCTATGGACCTACCGAGGCCACTGTGTGTGCCACGATTAATGTTTATAAAAATAATGGGGCCAACACGATAGGAAAACCGCTACCTCATGTAAAAGCCTATGTACTCGATGATCAATTAACGCAGGTGTCTTACGGCACCGTAGGGGAGTTATACCTAGGCGGAATAGGATTGGCTAGAGGCTATTTAAATAATCCGGAATTAACCGCAGAAAAATTTATCAAGCACAGCTTTGCTACGGATGAACGCTTGTACAAAACAGGCGATTTAGCGCGCGTTTTACCCGATGGAAATATAGAATTTATTGGAAGATCTGATCTGCAAATAAAAATCAGAGGATATCGCATTGAACCTGGAGAAATAGAAAGCACTATTGTCAGTTATCCAGGCATTAAACAAGCCCTAGTATTAGCGCAAGGTGAAGAAAATAAATATCTAATCGCGTATTATGCCAGTAAACAACCCGTCGATGAAAACGCACTCATTAAACATTTAGCTAACCATTTGCCTGATTACATGTGTCCTCATCGATTAATCCATGTGGAAAAAATGCCTTTGACGCTTAATGGCAAGATAGACCGTAAAGCATTGCCTGATCCACACTCAGTAAATCAAACTGTTCTTGTGAAACCGCGCACCGGGATTGAAACGCAAATCTTTAAAATATGGTCTGAAGTATTGGATCTCGACCCAGAACAATTTGGGATAAACAATGATTTTTTTCGCCTCGGGGGGAATTCAATCAGTGCAGTAAAGATCATACATAAAATAAATAACAATTGTGCGGTGAACTTGAAGTTTTCAGACTTTATGCGGGATTTGTCTATTGAGAAATTGGCTCTGCGTATTAATCAATTGGTGCAGTGTAAAGAAAAAATACTGGGTCCTGCGCGCTTAGCGGATAGTTACTCCACCATGGAAAGCTTAATTTTAAATCATCTGCTTATCCTCGGGAAGGACAGTATTGTTTACAACGAAAGCTTTGTCATTGAGGATTTCAATAAAGACTATACTTACAATAGTTTTGAAAATTTTGTAAAAGAAATCTCTGATAAAATAGAATGGCTGCATGCCAATTATGTGATCTCTGATTCGAAAATGGTGAGGGTTTTAAACCCCTCGGTAATTCCCTGTCAACGATTGATGGTCAAAAGCGGCAATGAATTAGCATTAATGCTAGATGAATTAGTGAAAATTCCTTTTAATCTTGCAGCGGATAAGCTGATCCGATTTTACTACCTTGAAAATCTATCGGGTAAAAATAAGATTTTTATTGTGCTGCATCATCTTATTGCTGATGCCACCTCCCTATACAATCTCTTGACTCCGATGTTAAT
Organism: Gammaproteobacteria bacterium; assembly: GCA_013289605.1. Taxonomy (GTDB): domain Bacteria; phylum Pseudomonadota; class Gammaproteobacteria; order JABCZS01; family JABCZS01; genus JABCZS01. Next base: position 111,063 of record JABCZS010000002.1, on the reverse strand, counting down.
GAATGAGCCGATTGCCAAAGATTTTTTAAGTACTCATTTGACAAGCACAGCGTACCTTAATGCAATAGCCGAGATAAGAAGGGTATATCAGGAAAACCACAGTAAGAAAAAAGACTTTTGGACACAAAAACTGTCGCAGTTTGAGCCTATCGTGCTGCCGCATCCTGATATGAATGCCCCCACTCAAGGAGCCCAAGTTTCATTTACTATAGACTCAGCGATTTACAGCACATTAAAAGCTGAAATAAAAGACAAGGGCATCAACTTATTTAGTATTTTGCTGGCGCATTTTGGCTTGACGCTCACTAAGTACTACTATACCGATCAAACCCTGATCACCACCAACATAGACGAGCGCTTACTGGCTCCTCAATACAGTGACACATTCGGCTGCTTAATTAATCATGTACTCGTACCTATCGCCCACAATCCAGAAGAAACCTTGCTTGATTTCGTCGTTAATACTAGACGAGGGTTTTTCGAAGCAATAGAGCATACTATTGGATATGATGAAATCTTAGCCCTCAATAGAGAGAAGGCTTTAAGTTTTCAGCGTATCCACTTTAACTTAGAAGCGCAAGAGCTTCGTGACTATCATTATAAACAAAGCCAAATTTATACGCATTCGGGCACGATTAAAAATGATTTGTATTTTGAAATGGATGCGAAGGCTGATCACCTGCTAGGAAGGGTGGAATATAATTCGCAGATTTTCTCAAAAGAATTTGTGCAAGAATTTGTTGCAACCTATAAGCTGCTATTGACTAATTATGCGCATAATCTAAATAAAAAAATAAAAGACATTAGTTATTTAGAGCAAGGCACTTATAAAAAAATAATTTATGATTGGAATACATCGCCTAAACGTTATCCTGCCAATAAAACCATACCTCAATTATTTGAAGAACAAGTCTTGAAAACCCCTCACGCTATTGCTGTGGTTTATAAGGATATTCAATTAACCTATCAAGCGCTAAACAGTAAAGCAAATCAATTGGCGCATTATTTAAGAGCGGAGTATAAAGTTAAGGGCGATGATTTCGTAGCGCTGCTGTTTGATAGAAGTGAGCTGATGATCATTGCGATTTTAGGTGTTTTAAAATCAGGCGCAGCTTATGTGCCTATCGATCCTAGTTTCCCTCTAGATAGAATCAACACCATTTTAACTGATACTCAAGTAAAAGCTAAAATTACGCGTGAGACCTTAAGTGTAGCGGCATTACTCGCCCAAAGTACCTTAAACCCCGCACACTCTATTACGCCTGATAATTTAGCGTATGTGATTTATACCTCAGGCACGACAGGACGACCTAAAGGCGTCATGCAGGAGCATAAAAATGTACACCGATTATTTTCAGCCACCGAGTCTATCTATCAATTTAATCAACACGATGTGTGGGTATTATTTCATTCTTACATATTTGATTTTACCGTCTGGGAAATATGGGGGGCATTATTTTTCGGTGGTAAACTTCTAGTGCCTAGCACGGAAACACTGCAAAATTTAACCGAATTTTATGATTTATGTGTATTCCATAAAGTGACCGTAATTAATCAAACTCCCAAAATATTTTATGAGCTTATTAATATTGCCCTAACTAAAAAAGCGAAGTTAGCGCATCTGCGTTATTTAATTTTTGGTGGCGAAGTCGTTAATTATTCCCGCTTAATACCCTGGCTAAACCTATATCAAGACACTCACGCGCAATTAATAAATGTATATGGCATCACAGAAACCACAGTATTGAGCACTTATCAAAGCATACAAAAAAATGATATTAATAAAGGCGCTATTATCGGAAAATTATTCCCCGATCAAAAAGCGTATATCTTAGATAGGCAGCAACAACCTGTGCCTTTGGGTGCCATAGGAGAACTGTATATCGGGGGCGCAGGCTTGAGCCCGGGCTATTTAAATAATCCTGAATTAACAGCTGGAAAATTTATCGACAATCCCTTTTGTGAGCACACGCGGCTTTATAAAACGGGTGATTTAGTGCGCTATTTACCGGATCGTAGACTTGAATATATAGGTCGCGCTGATTTTCAAGTTAAAATCAGAGGATTTAGGATAGAGCTAGGCGAAATTGAGGCACGGCTCCTGAGTTATTCAGGGATCAAAGAAGCTGTGGTTGTCACGCAAGGCAATGAAAGCAAGTATTTAGTGGGTTATTACGTTGCAGAGCAAACGATAGAAGAAGCATCAATACATCAATACCTGTCGCAATATTTACCTGAGTATATGTTGCCTGCAGTATTAATTAAATTAAATCAATTGCCTTTAACTATTAATGGAAAGTTAGATCGCAGCGCTTTGCCGCCTGCGCAGTTTACTGATCCTAATACTTACGAACCACCAAAAAATGAACTTGAGAAACAATTTGTGTCCATTTGGGCTGAGGTTTTAGAAATTAAGGCTGAAACATTAGGCGTTACTGATGACTTTTTTAGACTCGGTGGCAATAGTATTCTGGCAATAAAATTAGTGAATCGATTAAAATCCTTAGGATACACTTTAACTATCAAAGACATTTTTATTAAAAAAAATATTAAAAACATCACTTCGACGCTTGATTTTACGCAAAAACAAATCGCGCTCGTAAAGCAACCGTTTAAAAATGAAACGGATCAAGTCTTATCTTTTGCACAAGAGCGATTGTGGTTTATAGCAGCCTTTGAGCAAAAATCATCCGCCTACAATATACCGCTGATATTTAAACTTGAAAATATGGACAAAGACAAATTAACGTACAGCTTAGAAAAGGTTGTGGATCGGCATGAAGTCTTAAGAACCTTAATACATGAAGATAAGGGTAAAACGTATCAAAAGGTGTATGCTTTAGCAGATAAAGCCTTACCTATAAAAACTAAAAGCGTAAATGATATAAAGCAATTAAATAAAGCGATAGCGCATGACAGTTATCATCATTTTAATCTAGGAAAAGAATATCCGATACGTATTGGTTATTATGAAATGGAAAATTCAAATATACACTATTTAAGTATAGTTTTTCATCATATCGCTTGTGACGGTTGGTCGCTTAATGTTTTGGCAAATGAGCTGTATCATTTTTATAGGGATAGCGTCTCCAAACTCTCTGAGCCGTCCATACAATATAAAGATTTCTCGCTTTGGCAGCGTCACTATTTAACCACAGATGTTTTATCCGCCCAATTAGCCTATTGGAAGAAAAAGTTACTGGGTTTTGAATTATTAAATTTACCCACAGACTATCCTAGACCTAAATTAATAGATTATAAAGGCAGCCATGTTTATGCCAGCTTAGACTCAGAAACGTCTCATCAATTACGTCGTTTAGCAAAGGAGTTAAATGTAAGTCTCAATAGTGTACTTTTAAGTGCTTATTATTTGTTTTTAAAATCATATTCAAATCAAAATGATCTTGTCATCGGCATGCCGGTTGCTAATCGCCACTATCCTAATGTGGACAATTTAATTGGCCTCTTTGTGAATACCTTAGCACTGCGCTCCATCGTTGATGTAAATGAGTCTGTTATTTCCTATATTAAATCGATAGGTAAAAACGTACAAGATGCGCAAATGCATCAAGATTTACCTTTTGAGAAATTGGTGGCTGAATTATCGTTAGAAAGAGATCCGGGCAGGCACCCGATTTTTCAAACGCTGTTTAGCCTGCAGAATTTTGAAGTTTCCTATCTGCCAGGAATGGCGCAATATAAGGCTAAGTATAATATTGCAAAGTTTGATCTCACTACGCTCATAGCGCAAAACACTGAATCTTTACAGATAGAGATGGGCTATGCTAAAAGCTTGTTTAAAGCAGAGACTATTAAACGTTATATGAAAACCTATTTGTTTATTTTAAAGCAAATGGCACAACTTGATAGTTATTCTAAGTTAAAACTAAGTCAAATTAATTATCTTGATAATAAAGCGTATAAAAAAATAATAGTAGACTGGAATGCAACGCAAAAAAAATTCCCAGCGCATAACACTTTGCATCAGCTATTTGAAGAACAAGTACACAATACGCCCAATCATAAAGCAGTGGTTTATAATGACTTTGAATTGACCTATTCTGAGCTAAACCATAAAGCCAATCAGTTAGCACATTATTTACGTAATACTTATCACCTCCAAGGGGATGATTTAATTGCATTGCAGTTAGGCCGCAGTGAAAAGATGTTGATTGCAATACTAGGCGTGCTTAAATCAGGTGCAGCGTATGTTCCGATAGACCCATGTTATCCCGTCGATAGAATTGACTATATTTTAGCTGATACTAAAGCAAAAGCAGTGATAGGCAGTTTAGGTAATGATTTGACTATCCATGGTAAATCTATAGAAAAATTACTCTCTCAACAAAGTAGTTCAAATTTAGATCACATCAGCACCTCGAACAATTTAGCCTATGTGATTTACACCTCAGGCACTACGGGCAAACCTAAAGGGGTGATGGTTGAACATAGTGGATTGGTAAATTTGGCCCTGGCCCAGGCAGAAGTATTTAAATTTAATCACACCGCTAAACCTTTAAATATATTAGCGTACGCCAATTATGTATTTGACGCCCATGCGTTTGAGATATTTACCACGCTTATTCATGGCCAGACCTTATATCTCGTTGATAATAGTCTGCGTAATGATATAGAACACTTGGCGCATTATATCAAAGTGCGTGATGTTGCGATCGCCACAATGCCACCTGCATTATTAACAAAAGCGAGCACACTACTGCCTTTAAAGACGCTCGTGGTGGCAGGAGATAAAACTCCACTTGATGTGTTTAATACATATACTGCCCAGGGTATTCCTATTATCAACGCCTATGGCCCCACAGAGGTATCAGTCTGTGCCAGCATGTATTATTATGATCGTAATAACATTAATACTATAGGAAAGCCTATCGCTAACCTTACGTCCTATGTTTTAGACGATGCGTTAAGGCCCGTGCCTTTAAATGCCGTAGGTGAACTATACCTAGGCGGAGTGGGGCTTGCGAGAGGCTATTTAAATAATCCTGAATTAACCGCAGAAAAATTTATCAAAAGTCCATTTGCATCTGATGCGCGTTTATATAAAACAGGTGATTTGGCGCGTTATTTACCGGATGGAAATATCGAATATATAGCGCGTGCTGATCTTCAGCTTAAAATCAGAGGCTTTAGAATTGAACCTGCTGAAATTGAAGCCTGTCTTGTCAACTACCCAGGAATTAATCAGGCGGTAGTGATCGCGCAACAACACACTCAACAATTAGTAGGCTATTATGTCAGTGGTGACGTAATTGCTGTTGAAGCGATCACGCACTATTTAGCGACTTATTTACCCGATTATATGGTGCCGACACTATTTGTACGCCTAGAGAAAATTCCTCTCACTGTCACAGGTAAGATTGATAGGGCAGCGTTACCTGCAGCGGAATTAACATCTTCTGCCTATGTTGCACCAGAGAGCGACATAGAAAAACAATTAGTAGCGCTTTGGGCTGAACTTTTAGGTCTTGATAGCCATAAGATAAGCACACATGATGATTTTTTCCGTCTAGGCGGAGAGAGTATTAAAAGTATACAACTGGTTAGTCTCTTGCGGCAACGGTTAAATATATACATCACGACTAAAGATATCTTTTTAAATAAAACCATTGCACAATTATATCAAAATGTGATCCTGCCGAAAATCGGGCAGAATAATGCCTCTGTTATGATTAATGAAAAAGGCCTATTAAGCGGTGAATTAGGATTGTTGCCGATACAAGCCTGGTTTTTTGACAAGGTAAATCAGCAGCAATTTAAAGCGCCGCATCATTGGAATCAATCTTTTTTAATTAAAACTCAAGATCTAAATGTGGAAGTTTTGCAGCTGAGTTTAAATCAACTCGTAGCCTATCATGACGCCCTACGGATCAATTATAAAAAAGATAAGACTCGCGGCGTGATGCAATATTATAATGCCCAGAAACAGGTGCAACGTGTGCAGGTGTTAGATTTAAAAAAATTAAAAAATCCAGAGCTGGAACTTGAAGCGATACTCACCGCTTGGCAAAATCATTTTAATTTATTTGAAGATAAGCCGCTTTATAGTTGTGGCTATATTACGGGATATCCAGACGGCAGCAGTCGGATATTTTTTGCTGCGCATCATCTTATTATCGATGCCGTCAGTTGTCGGATCATTCAGTCTGATTTAATGCAACTCTATAATCATTATTCCTTGAGTAAAAAATCTAAAACGACTGAAACTTTATTAGGTTCTAAGGGCGCAAGCTACAGAATATGGGTTGCGGCTGTAAATGATTATCAGAAACAGCATGAGTTAGAGGCACACTACTGGGCTGATATGATGACTGATGTCGCACATTACAATATTAAACTCTTGCAATGCATAGAAAAAAATAGACAGTTCAGTAAAGCCTCTATCGAGTTGGACATCGAAAATATCCATCAATTATTAAAGAGAATACCCTCAAATGTGGAAATGAATACGGTTTTATTAACAGCATTTAATTGTGCTTTGAGTGAAATAACCCGCTGCAACACAAATTATATCACCTTAGAAGGTCATGGTCGTGAGCCTATTAACGATAATATAGATATTAATCATACAGTAGGGTGGTTTACCACATTATTTCCCATAAGGTTAACTGCACAAAAGGAACTGAGTGCTTCTGTATTCGCGACGCAACATCAATTAAACCATGTGCAGAATAAAGGCCTAGGTTTTGGGCCCCTAATGGGTTATGGCCATTTACCAAAAATTTTCTTTAATTATTTAGGTGAATTTCAGCACATTACCTTGGAATCGAGCGGTCTATCGATGGCCTTAGCGAATCAAGATGATTATATAATTGCTGTCAATGGTTACGTTACCCAAGGCAAATTATGCTTTCATTTAAGCGCTCAATTGTGTCAAGCGCAGATGGATAAATTAGCCACTTTGTTTTTAAAGCAATTAAATCAGATCTCACAAGCGGTATCATTGAGTCAAGATAATCGACATGTTATGCAGCACGTTGTTGATGATTGGTTGATTAAGCATAAAGCACTCGGCGCCAGTGTGCGTATCCACACCGCTGATACCCAACAGGTGGTTACCAGTGGCACTTTACAGTTACATAGTTCTCGTCCTATCAACCCCGATACTTTGTATGCCGTAGGCAGTTTAACTAAAATATTTACTAGTGCGATGATACTGCGCTTAGAAGCCCAAGGTAAATTGAGCATAGACGATAAATTAGCGCATTATTTTCCACACTATCCGCGTTGGAAAGACATTACCATCAAACAATTATTAAATATGACGAGTGGCATTTTTAATTTTACGGAAGATCCAGTCTGGATTAAAAGTTTTGAAAATCATTTTAAAGACCCATGGCAGAGCGATGATCTTATAAATTTGGCCTATAAACAAAATGATCTCTGCAGTCCGGGACTAGAATGGCATTATTCGAATACTAATTACGAGTTACTCGGAAAAATAATAACGCTAGTTACGGGTCAATCGCTATCTACTGCATACAACGAGAATTTTATTCAACCCTTAGGTTTGAGCGAGACTTACTTTACGCAAGAGTGTTATCCTGCAAAAGTGTTAGCAAAAGTTGCGCACGGTTACGTTGATCATGACGATATGACCGCACATATTTTAACTCAAAGTATCAGCAATATGGGCGCTGCAAGCGGTGGCATGCTGATGAGCTCTGCGGATATTGAAAAATGGGTTTCTCATTTATTTATTAAAAAAGATGTGCTCCCCCAAGCGCAGTTAGATAAAATGTTAAGTGGTGTTGTAACCCAGGATACGCTTTTAGGTTTTTCTAATCACAGATTTGGATTAGGCATCGATATGGATAGTCATGAAAAATTGGGTGAAATCATTTCTTATGTCAGTATTTTCCCAGGCTTAGGTTCCACTTTTCTTTGGCTGCCTCGGAAAAATACTCTGATCATCGCACAAATTAATCTTAATAATGTCTCAGGCAAAAGTACGTATTTGCATTTTCCGGGTCAAGAATTAATTCAAACATTATTAGAAAATTGCAGTTAAGACTAATATTAAGAAGCGGGATATGAACGTAGCGTATCAGCACCCTGATCTTGTTTAATATCTTAGCTCTGCGACATAATCTGTGGGTTGTGTGGCCAGCAGGGGAGTGCGGTCTATCATACTTGAAGGAATGGATGTATTGGATGATTCATTTCCTATGAAACTTCCCGAACTCTTTAGTAAGGTGGTAGTTGAGCTGGAGTTTGTTAAGTGAGTAGGTTCAGCATTAATTGTAATTAATGGGATCATTTTTACTCCCATCATATAGGTCCCATCTGGCATTTCACAATAAATTACTTGATCTTGCGTACTTAGATCTTTTAATTCCACTAAGTTAGATCCATATATAGGATCTGTTGCGGCAGGAGCAACAATCCCTATATTTGAAGCATTATAATTAGCTTTGAATGCTCTATACCAATCTGGCAACCAATGGAGAGGGTGATATGACTCTCCTCGACCCAGATCAATAAATGTAAAAAATCTTGCCATGACATAAGAAACTAGAGAGCTTAAAGCGAAGGTGGCAGCACAGCTACCTAAAATCAACCCCATTGCCATACCAGGAAGAATCAATAATAGTTTAGTCCCGAGTCCCTGATGATTAAATCTCTCCAATTGTGCTTCCAAGAAATGGACTATTTTATTAGCAAGCTTAGTCATTCCATTTGAAATCATATGGAAAAGCGGCGAGAGAATAAACGTTGATATCCCGACAAAGAGCACGTTTCCTACCACAAGAAGAAATAGAGTAATGAGCGTGAACATAGAAAACCTCAAATAACAATAACTTAGCTATATTACTAATTCTGTGCAGTGATTGTCAATCTTTTTGTCAAATAGCAGAGAGGTTAATTCTTTCTGGAGATTAAGCACTCCCGGAATATGGGCAGCTTGGAAATAAGCTTAGTAGTAAGTCAACCTAATCGATTTGAAAAATAAATAAAAAATCATTATAAATCAATGAAATGCTATGGCCCCAGTCAAAGGTGAGGCTTTACTAATAAGTTTGTTAACTGTATAATATCTCTTACTATGATGAATTACCTAAGAGCGCTATTATCCCAAGCATTCCAGGAAAAAACGGCTGAAATAAGCACTCCTGTTGCATCCCGAATTCCCTCCGCACAAGAAATTCTCGCCGATAACACGGCCTATCAAGTATTACACCATCTCAGCGTTATTGCTCCCTATACCAGCTGGAACTTAGCTGCAGCGGCAATGCAAATCACAATACTTGTAGCATTGATAGAGGAGTATTACCAAGCCAACGCTGAAAATGTTGAAGGGATGGAAGAGGATGATATTCTAAAAATAAAGGCTGCGATCGCTGAAATAGCTAAAGTGACCAAATTATCTGTGGATTTAACACTCGATGAAAATACCAATATAGCCACAGTGAGAAAACAAAGCACAACCGTGCCTATGGCTAAGGGCATGTACTTAAGTTGGGCTCAAACTGCGCTTAATAATACCGAAGAGCTCGTAGTCTTAGGGCTACAAGCACGCAAAGCGGAAAAGATAACCACACACCGTATTAATTGGCATAAGGATGGCCCTAACCCTAATCAAGAACAAATATTTACTTTGCAATTTGAGATTTATTCTCGCTATTACGAATTAACTCAAAAAACGGGCACCGGAACGTGCGGCGAGCTGGCTTATGCGGGGATCTATACTCTTATCACCCAGTCTGATTATCAAGGGAAAATATTTTTAATTCAAGGCGCCAATGTTGATCATGATTTTATCCTGATTAATTGTGACACCCTACCCGCAGTAGGCACCGCATTTTCACTTAAGGATTTACCTGTAGGGGCTTTGATTATCGATCCCTGGCTTAGATGTAAATTCACCGCCGATCGCGCCCATGAATATTATGGCGATATGAATAATTTTCGACACAAGCCTAAAGTGGATAAAGCGGATGAATTGACTTTTAAAGTCAGTATGATGATTTCACCTGAAGAAATAGCGTTTAGTAGGCAAAAATTCGCTAAAGAAAATAACGTCGATCCCAATGCGCGACAAAGCTTATCATTGCAAGCATAGTGTTTTTTTCACCCAGTCCCTACCCGATGCAAACTATGAATACCGCTATTTTCCAACCCTAAACTTCTGTTAAACTACCCTCCATGAAAAACACTCTGTCCAACTTTATTAAAGCTTCAGGCCCAGGCTTAATGTTTGCGGCCGCCGCCATAGGCGCTTCCCATGTGGTGCAGGCGACGCGTGCCGGTGCGGCTTATGGGCTGACGATGCTGGGGCTTATTGTCCTTATCGGGATCCTCAAGTATCCCGCGTTTCGTGCTGGGCCGCATTATGCCCTCGCAAGTCATGAGAGCTTATTGACCGCTTATCGTCGCCAGGGGCGCTTTGTACTCACATTATTTATGTTTATTGTGATCACCGGGGTCGTCGCCATCCAAGCAGCCATCATGATTACTACCGCGACCTTATTTGAATATTTATTACAATTACCGCCCCGACCCTTGCTGATGAGCGCGTTATTAACCTTAGCCAGCATTGGGTTGCTGGCCATAGGCCGATTTCGCTGGTTAGATATCTTAATCAAAATACTGTTGCTGGGCTTAGTGCTGGCCACTCTTTTTGTGAGTATTTTGGCCTGGTCAGATATCCCCTGGGACAGTTTTAAGCTGCTCCCTGATTTTTCGCAACTGGGTCACCGGGATTTCTTATTTATGGCCGCGCTTATCGGTTGGATGCCTTCAGCCATCGATTTAGCGGTGCTAAATTCCATGTGGACCTTGGCGCGCGCGCAGGATACCCACTATCAACCCACGCTTAAACAAGTGTTTTTGGATTTTAATATCGGTTATATCGTAACCATGGTCCTGGCTTTCTTTTTTGTGTTTTTGGGCGCAGGAGTAATGTATAACGCTGGGCTGAGTTTCTCAGATAATTCCTCCCTATTTGTGGAGCAATTTATTCATTTGTATACCCAACATTTGGGCGATTGGACCAGGCCTTATGTCGCTTTTTGTGCATTTGCGGTAATGTTCTCCACATTATTGGTGATTATCGATGGTTTTCCGCGCTTAATTCGCGGCTTATTGATCATCCCATTTGTGCCGCTTAACAATGAAAAACTCTTGAAACTTTCAGAAAGCATGCCTATGAGTCGGGTACAATTCACCGTCATTGCGGGATTCATTGCGCTTTTATCTTTAGCCTTTTTGGCCTGGTTATCGCAATCGCTGGTCTTTATGGTCGATTTTGCGACGACCTTGTCCTTTGTGACTGCACCATTTTTGGCTTGGTTTAATTTTAGAGCGCTAAATAGCGCGCGTGTCCCCACTGGGATGCGGCCTGGGCGTGGCTTTATGGCCTACAGTGGCCTATGTGTGCTATTATTGGCCCTCTTGGCCGCGTATTATGTATGGATCCGGTTTTCCCCTGTTTTCTAATTAAGGGTACAGATGAGACTCCAATATTTAGATTTTGAACAACCTATTGCTGATCTTAATACTAAGATTGAAGAATTACGCATGTTAGGCAGTGATGCCAAAATTAATATCAGTGAAGAAATTCAAAAATTAGAAGCCAAGCATAAAACCCTGACCCAATCTATTTTTAGCCATTTAACCGATTGGCAAGTGGCCCAACTCGCGCGTCATCCGCAGCGCCCTTATTTTACCGATTATTTACCTTATGTTTTTACCGACTTTGATGAACTGCATGGCGATCGGCTGTTCGGTGATGATGCGGCGATGATAGGCGGCACAGCACGCCTAGAAGGTAAACCCGTGATGGTGGTGGCGCATCAAAAAGGCCGCACCACGAGTGAAAAAATTAAACGCAATTTCGGCATGCCTAATCCTGAAGGGTATCGCAAAGCGCTGCGCTTATTTAAACTCGCAGAAAAATTTCATATGCCGATATTCACGTTTATTGATACGTCGGGGGCTTATCCTGGCATCGGCGGGGAAGAACGCGGCCAAAGCGAAGCGATTGCGCGCAATTTATTAGTGATGTCACAATTAAAAACCCCGATTATTTGTACGATTTTAGGGGAAGGGTGTTCAGGCGGCGCGTTAGGCATAGGCGTAGGCGATCGTTTGTTGATGTTGCAATACAGTACGTTTTCAGTGATTTCGCCAGAAGGTTGCGCGAGCATATTATGGAAGAGTGCCGAGAAAGCACCGATCGCAGCCGAAGCGATGCAAATGACCGCAGAGCGTTTGCGTGAATTAAAGCTCAATGATGAAGTGATCCCTGAACCATTAGGCGGTGCGCATCGCAATGTTAATGAAATGAGCATGCGGCTCAAATCTACACTGATTAAACATTTGCACGTAGTGCAAACGTTATCTATGGATGAATTATTGAAAAAGCGTTATGAGCGGTTGTTGGCTGTTTAGTTTGGACTTGCCCCCTTTGTAAAGGGGGCCGGCCGTTTCGGCCGGGGGGATTTTAGCACACTTTAAATATGCTCCATATCTCTACGAAGCAGCCCAACAAATAGACTGGGCATATTTTTTGCTCAGGCTGACGCAATTCACAAAAAATAGCGCCCAGTCTATTTGTTGGGCGCTTTTATCCGGATATTATAATTAAGATATTATTCCTGTGACAGTGCTACATACACTCAATACATTTTTACCTACGCTTGCGTCTACGCAATTATTGATTGCTTACAGCGGGGGTTTGGATTCTCATGTGTTGCTGCATGCTTTAAAACACATTCAGCAACGTCATATGCCGCTTTTAAAGTTACGTGCTATTTATTTAAATCATGGCTTAAATCCGCAAGCTGATTTTTGGCAAGCCCATGCGGAGCAGATCTGTTTAGCATTGCAGATTCCGTTTCTAACCGGCAGGCTGGATTTTTCTTATAAAGGGGAGAGTATCGAGGCCTCTGCACGTAATGCGCGTTATGCGTATTTAGCAACACAATTACTACCCAATGAAATACTTTGTACCGCACATCATCAAGACGATCAACTCGAAACGGTATTATTACAATTATTGCGCGGTGCAGGACCTAAAGGTTTGGCCGCAATGCCACCTATCCAACCGTTTGCCCAAGGTTTTCATGCAAGGCCACTGTTAACTGTGGACAGGGACATGATATTAAATTATGCCACAAGTGCGCAGTTGCAATGGATTGATGATGACAGTAATGCAGAGGTTAAATTTGATCGCAATTTTCTGCGTCATGACATCGTGCCTGTATTAAAAAAACGCTGGCCACAAGCCGCTCGCACCCTTTCGCGTAGCGCTGCGCATTGTGCAAGCAGTCAAGAGTTACTAGAAGAATATTTACATGCGGAATTAACAACATTAGCAGGTCATTTCCCAGAGACTTTATCACGTCGACAATTGGCCCAATGTTCTGAAATTAAGCAAAGCTATTTATTGCGTGCGTGGCTAGTGCAGAAAAAAATTCCACTGCCTAGCACAGTGCAACTGACGCAAATTCTGACCCTGCTCCATGCACAAAACGATGCCGAAACACGCATCACTTGGCAACAGTATCAAGCCCGGTTTTACCGGGACGATTTATTTATTGCCCATCAGGATTTCTTTAAGCCGCAGCCTTCGCAAGTGTTTTCATGGGATGGCAAAACGCCTCTAGCACTACCCTCAGGCACTTTAATGCTTGAGGCTAGCGCATCTGGACCTATTAGCAATCACAAGCTATCTGGCACCTTAACGGTGAGATTTCGCGAAAATAATCAAAAGCTTAAGAAAATATTTCAAGAAAATGGCATTCCTGCCTGGCAAAGATGGCAATTGCCTTTAATTTATGCGGATGGTAAGTTAGTTGCAATAGCAGATTGCTGGGTCGACCCTGCATTTCGCGTATTGCCAGGGGAATCGGGCTCGCGGATCTGTTTGATTAGTAATATTAAGTAGGCTATCCTACTAAAGTCTGTATCTGAATTTCTATAGCAATAATGAGGTCACACATGTTTACAAGAAAAAAAATAGCCTTAGGCTCTATGCTTGCCCTAGGCACAATATTTGTCATTGGCAATAGTATTGCAGATACAGAACCACCACCCCTTGATCATCATCGTCTTATCTATTTTATGGTGGATGCGGCGGTGAATGTCACGGAAAAACCTAAAGGCAAAAGTTTAAGCTATATTGCGACCACCGGTGGATCTAAGAGTTATGCCACGGCACTTTCCTATGCCGTAGCGCCAGATTATTTTGCAGATTATGTCTGTGAAATTGATGATAACGGTGATGGGGTTAAAAATGATTGTCATGTGACCAATTATTGGAATGACGCCGCTGCGGTATTAGGTTACCCGGATGAAGGTTATGCCTTACAGCTTGAGCGCTTAAACATGACCCACGGTGCGGTGATTTATGATATGGCGGCGTGGCAAATTGCAGTCGCTTTATATGGAGCAAAAGAAAATAAACCCAATTATATTACGATTGCAGATAAACAAACTCAATACATGATTAACGGGGCTTTTAGTAATGAACCCAATGGTTTTCCTGGACAAAACCGTGCCGTGACTGGCGGGGAAGGCGTGGATAAAGCACCGTGTTCATCTTCAAATATCCCTTGTTATAATGGCTTTATCATCAAAGATCCCAGTGAAGCTTACACCTTCCGTATGGTGCCGACTTCTTGGCAGCTTAAAGATCCCTTTGCGTTAATGGACAATAATAAAGTTTTAAATAAATATGTAGAAACGACTGTGACCGATTGGCCTAAAGGCGATGTCACTTGGCAAGATTGGAAAGGCATCACCGGTGAAAATGCTTGGGCACATTTAATCGGGCCCTTGCAAACCGATTATTTGCGCTACATTCAGCAAAATCCTAATGCCCCTTTGAGTGAAGTAAAATTCCAAGATGCGACTTTAAAAAATGCAGTCGGGGTATTGCATGCCATAGGTTTGTTGCAAGCTGAGATTGGGGGCTTATATTATGCGCCTAAAGGGACTTTAGGTAATTCGGGGGCAGTCACTAATCCTTATGAAGTTGCGATTGAAAATAATGCTTCGATGATGGCAGGATTGCTGATGTTAGAACAAGCCCTAGACGTGACTTTAAAACAAAGATCCGATGCCCAATATGAAGCAGGGCTCACGTTAACCCGGGAAATTTTATATGGCCGGGAGCGGGCTTCCGTTCCTTATAAAAAGACGGCTGGTTTATTACCCTTTTTTATGAATACCGCTTGGGATAAAAGCAAAAATCGGTTTTATACCCATGGGTATGCAAACGATCCTAGCCGCTCACAAGAATGGTATGTGGATCCTGCCACCATTAATGCGGTGGATGCGAACTCTTGGACCATCGCAACCCTAGGACCTAAGTTTTTAGACACCTATTTAGATAACGGCAATGCCGGCGCAGGGACTACGTATAAGATTTGGACCGAGCTGCAAAAATGGGGGGTTTATCGCGCCAATGGCACAATCATGGGGGTTGGATTTGACGACAGTGGGTTAGCTGAAGGTAAGAAACAAGAGATCATGTCTGCTGAATGGACATTTGGCGCCATAGGCATGTTGCGGGCGATGACGATGTATGATGAATATCAAGATCATCACGCCGAACTTCAGGGCGTAATCACTGACATGAAAGAAGGACTTAAACACCTGAGCACAGACTATTACCCTGATTCAGCAGTTTTTGCGAAAGATGTGCCGCAAACTAAAACCCAAAAGTATGATCAATTAGTCATACCCGGCATGAATAAAACTACGAGTCAGGGTATGGTTTATGCGAGCAAACGTTATTTTATCCCCTTTGGTTGGTGGGCAAATGCGGTGCCCAGTACTGCGTCCACGGCTTGGGCGGTAATGGAACACTACCCTTACAATCCCTTCTCGTTTGGTGGACATTATGACGGAGTGACAGTTGATCCTTATGGGGCTCATTTTAAATCTCCTGAAGAGAAGTCAGCGCCTTCAGCAGCATCGCCTAACGAAGCCTCAACCGCGCCTTCCTCAGCCGCTCCTTCTACAGCGCCTCTAGCCCCTTAAATATACAGAGAGCACAAACATAATGGTTTGTGCTCCCGCTTATGGACGGTGGCCGTAAGAGCGGGGTGATCGATAGGCTTGCCCCCTTTATAAAGCTGAGGGATCCCCACGGATTTTAGTTTTAAGGCCGAAGGGGTTGACTGTAGGAGCGGAGCGATCGATAGGCTTGCCCCCTTTGTAAAGGGGGTCGGACGCTTCGTCCGGGGGGATTTTTGGATCTCTGTTATTACATCAATACTCTGTTTTAAATTTTGTAGGGGTTAAGATTTAAAATTCATTGTGCATGTTAAGATCGCTAAAATCCCCCCGGACGAAGCGTCCGACCCCCTTTACAAAGGGGGCAAAGCCTATCGATTGCTCCGCTCCTACGGCCACTGCCCTTTACAGACTATTTGTGGGCTCATGCCTCACTTATTGAGCAGTTACCATATTTTCACCTAACCTATTGTATTTAAAGTTAACATTATATTTCCCAGCAGGCGCAATACCCTTAAGGGGGGCTTAAGCTTGATCCGGCATACTTTATGAGTCTTTGAATTAGCTTAATTAAGAAAAAGGGGTATAGCAAATGGGTGGAAAATTCAAAATCGTGATGCTCGGTGATGAAATGAGCGGAAAAAAAGCTTTATCTAACGTTTCCGAGAGAAAGCACACGCAACCCGTTGCAACATACAAACCCACTATAGGCGTTGAGTATTTTCCAAAGTATTTAAATTTGAAAACGAGAACTACTCATAATCAAGACAATCAAGATGAGAATAATGTAACGCTTCAGATTTGGTGTGCAGCAGGTCACGAACGATTTCGGAGTATTGTAAGGTCGTATATAATCGATGCAAAGGCACTTATTATTGCAGTGGATTTAACTAACGAAAAATCTATTGCAGATGCAATGAAGCCTTGGATGGACATGGTGACTGCGCAGTATCCAGATGAGAAAACAAGACCTCCTATTATACTGGTAGGCACAAAATCGGACTCAAGAGATGTTAAGCCTGGAAAAATTCAGGCATTGAAGACCTATGCAGAAGAGAATAATTACCCTTGCTATATCACCAGCAGCAAAAATAATACTTGTGTAGATATTCAGACCAATCAAACAAGCAAAGTAGATCATTTCTCAAATGAAGATGCCAGCACTAATGAAGTCAGCACTGAAGATACTTTCTTTACAAAAGTAGCTCACATATGTGTTGCCCATGAAAAGAAAAAAAATACGGAAGACGCTAAGGTAAAGGCCAAATCAATTACTTATCAAGAATTATACACGCTCGCCAATACCTATTTAGAGAGTCAGGGAAATAAAAGCGTACACAGTCGTGCGCTGGCTACTTTTATTCATAAGCTTACGCTTAGTGATAATGGAAAAAGAATACAACAGGGTGCATTACCCGAGAATCAATACATTCAACTCTATTTAATGTTAAAGCATTATATGAATTCCAGCCAAGGTGTAAAATTCAAAAATTCAAAAATGCAATTAATGCAACCGGTATTTATCCTCTATTAGAAGCGGCTGTAGGAGCGAAAGCGGAAGAATATAAGAACGGAGTGGGCAAGCCTACCATGCAAAATCATTATATTGAAATGATGAAATTTATCGCTCAAGACCATCAACGTTCTCGCTTTACTTGGAGAAGTGATGAGAGTAAAGACTTGGCCGGAAGGATCACTCGAGGCGAACCCCTGACAAGTAATGAGTTTCTAACCGCTTATGATAAATGTATGAATAAAACAGGTAAAAGCGAACTCAAAGACAATTTAAAATTTATAGACCCGGAAGTAAGAACCCTTGTTTTAACACCACCCAAACCCAGTTAGCACTAAAGCTTTATTGAGTTTTATTAATAGCCTAGGTATACTTATCCCCCGTAAGCCCTGATTTATTTACCTTAAGGACATGCGGGATGACCCAATATATTTTCGTCACGGGCGGTGTGGTGTCTTCACTAGGCAAGGGCATCGTGTCCTCTTCATTAGGCGCTATTTTAGAAGCCCGCGGTTTGAAAGTCACCCTCTTAAAATTAGACCCTTATATCAATGTTGATCCCGGCACCATGAATCCGCTGCAACACGGCGAAGTGTATGTCACGGAAGATGGCGCGGAAACGGATTTAGACTTAGGCTATTACGAGCGCTTTGTTAGAACACGCATGACGCGGCACAATAATTTCACCACCGGACAAATTTATCAAGAAATTCTACGCCGTGAACGGCGGGGGGATTTTTTAGGCGGCACCATTCAAGTCATTCCGCATATTACCGATGAAATCAAGCGTCGCATTAAACTCGGCGCCCAAGACGCTGACATCGCTTTGATTGAAATTGGTGGCACGGTGGGGGATATTGAATCTTTGCCATTTTTAGAAGCGATAAGACAACTGGGTTTAGAAATGGGGCGCGATAATGTGTTGTACATGCATTTAACCCTAGTGCCTTATATTGAAACCGCAGGCGAAATTAAAACCAAACCGACGCAACATTCGGTCAAAGAATTGCGCTCGATAGGAATACAACCCGACATCGTGATTTGCCGATCCAAACAACCCTTGCCTGACAGTGCGCGGCAAAAAATTGCATTATTTACTAATGTGGAAGCCCGCGCGGTGATTTCTTCTTATGATGTCGATACGATTTATCGCATTCCTTTAGTGTTACATGCCCAAAAATTAGATGAACTCGTCGTTGAGAAATTTAAATTAAATGCAATGCCTGCTAATTTGCAAGAATGGGTGCATGTGGTCAAAGGCTTAACCGAGCCGCTCACGCAGCTGACTATCGGCATAGTCGGTAAATATGTTGCGCTGCCTGATGCGTATAAATCCATTAATGAAGCGCTGCTTAATGCCGGGATCCCGGCCAAAGCGCGGGTCGTGATTAAATTTATTGATTCCGAAGAAGTTGAGCAAAAAGGCACGGAATTATTGCGCAATCTCGATGCGATATTAGTCCCCGGCGGTTTTGGTCATCGCGGTATTGCAGGCAAAATTATGGCCGTAGAGTATGCGCGCGAAAAACAAATTCCTTTTTTAGGCATTTGTTTAGGCATGCAAGTGGCGGTCATCGAATTTGCGCGTCATATGGCGAATTGGTTAGAAGCCGATAGCACTGAATTTAATGAACAAGCAAAATATCCTGTGATAGCGCTGGTCACACAATGGTTGGATGAGCGCGGCATAAAGCAGACGCGTCATGCACAAAATGATTTAGGCGGCACCATGCGTTTAGGTAAACAAGCTGCAGAATTAGTGCCTAATACCTTAGCGGCACGCATCTACGGCAAAGCGATTATTTCTGAGCGCCATCGGCACCGTTATGAAGTCAATGCGCAATTATTACCGCGGTTAGAAGCAGCAGGACTTGTGGTCAGTGCGTATTCCAGTGATGGCCATTTGGTGGAAATGATTGAATTACCAACGCATCCTTGGTTTGTCGCTTGTCAGTTCCATCCTGAATTTACCTCTACTCCACGTGATGGTCATCCTTTATTTAACAGTTTCGTCAATGCGGCATATACCTATCACACCACCCATGAGACCAAAAAACATGAAGTTATGTAATTTTAACGTGGGCCTGACCCAGCCTTTATTTCTTATTGCAGGTCCCTGTGTGATTGAAAGTGAGCAATTAGCCATTGATACCGCTGGGGAATTAAAAGCCATCACGGCTGAATTAGGCATCCCCTTTATTTACAAATCTTCATTTGATAAAGCCAATCGTTCCTCGCATGAAAGTTACCGCGGCCCTGGAATAGAGCAAGGCTTAATGATTTTAGAAAAAGTAAAAAAACAAATCGGTGTGCCGGTGTTAACCGATGTGCATGAAGACACGCCCTTAAAAGAAGTGGCGAGCGTCGTTGATGTGTTGCAAACGCCAGCCTTTTTATGCAGACAAACTAATTTTATTCAAAATGTGGCGAGTCTGGGTTTACCCGTTAATATTAAAAAAGGCCAATTTTTAGCGCCGCATGATATGTTACAAGTTGCGAAAAAAGCCCAAGCTACCGGCAATGAGCAGATCATGGTCTGCGAGCGCGGGGTCTGTTTTGGGTATAATAATTTAGTTTCGGACATGCGATCCCTTGCCATTATGCGCGAAACCGGCTGTCCTGTGGTGTATGATGCCACCCATTCCGTGCAACTGCCTGGCGGCCAGGGCACGTCTTCCGGCGGCCAGCGTGAGTTTATCCCTATCCTAGCCCGCGCTGCGGTTGCAGTGGGCATTGCCGGGATCTTTATGGAAACTCACCCCAATCCGGAAAAAGCGTTGAGTGATGGCCCGAATGCCTGGCCCTTAGCGCAAATGCGCGAGCTCTTAGTCACGCTTCAAGCCATTGATAAAAGTGTTAAATAATTCTTTTTTCTCAGGTCACTTTGCCTAGGCCTGCGCAAAGCCTTAAGTCTTGCTAATATGACTAGAGTGATCAGAGAGTCGTAGGAGCATATACATGGATGTCATTATTAATAGTGGGCTCGCCTTTTTAGAAGGCTTTGCGCTTATCATCTCGCCGTGTATTTTACCCATACTCCCCATTATTTTATCGGGCTCACTTGCAGGCGGCAAGCGACACCCTATAGGTATTATTGTGGGCTTTGTGGTTGTGTTTGCGGTATTTACTTTATTTGCCCGTCAATTAGTCGGACTTATTGGTATTGATCTTAATGTTTTACGCGATATGTCATTTATCTTGCTGCTCTGTTTTGGCTTTATTCTATTGTCTACTTATTTGACCGAGCGATTTAATCATGTGTTTGAACGCTTAGCCAACTTTGGTGCCAATGTGGCTGTGTTAAATAACCCTAAAGGTGGATTTTGGAGTGGGTTTTTATTTGGCTCCTTAGTGGGATTAGTCTGGACCCCGTGCGCAGGGCCTATTTTAGCCGCTGTTATTGTCCAAAGCGTGAGCCAAACTACCGCTTGGGGAAGCTTAATCACCGTACTTGCTTTTGGCATAGGTGCTGCGGTGCCGATGTTACTCATTGCTTTATTGGGCCGCTCCGTCACGCAAAAAATGACGTTTTTTCGGGACCATGCCGGTTTATTACGTAAATTATTAGGGCTGATTATTATTGCCAGTGTGATGGCCATGATTGCGAGTAATACTATGAATACCCCGTTCACGCGTCATGCCAGCAACCCACAAATGCAGATGACTCAAGATGCGGCAATTCCAGCGGACAATACGCCTGCAATTCCACTACATCTCGAAAAAGGCCTAAAAATACCCTATGCCGCACCCGCATTGGTGGGATTAAACAACTGGATCAATTCACCCGGTTTGACCCTGGAAAACGTATTAGGACAAGTCGTATTGATTGATTTTTGGGCGTATTCCTGTATTAACTGTATTCGTACCTTGCCGCATGTGAATGCGTGGTATGAGAAATACCATGATCACGGTTTTACTGTTATCGGGGTGCACAGCCCTGAGTTTGATTTTGAGCGGGATCCACACAATGTGGAAACTGCGGTGAAAAAATATGGCATCACTTATCCGGTTGCGCTGGATAATCAATTTTTAACCTGGAAAAATTATCATAACAGCTATTGGCCGGCGCATTACTTAATTGATAAAACGGGAAAAGTGGTGTACGAGCGCTTTGGTGAAGGCGATTATGATATCACTGAGAATAATATTCGTTATTTATTAGGTTTGCATGCGGGGGAACTGAGCGCAGTAAACACTGAAACTGCAGGCTTATTTCAAACTCCTGAGACTTATTTGGGTTACTCCCGCGCGGATAGTTTTGCTGTTCCCCACAGTTTAGTCAAAGATCAGGTTGAGCATTATCAATATCCGCAAAATATAGTTGAAAATAATTGGGCCTTGCAAGGTGCCTGGCAAGTGTTTCCAGAAAAAATTGTGAGCAGTGAAGCAGGCGCTGCGATTAAAATGAAATTTCATGCCGGAAAAGTATTTGCAGTGATGGGCTCGTCCATGCAGCAAGAAATTCAAGTGACCGTTGCACTCGATGGGGTAGTGAAAGGACATGTCTTAGTGCGTGATCATTGGCTCTATACCTTAGTGGAATTACCCACTTCCGCCCACAGTGTATTAGAACTTACCGCCAATGCGCCCGGGCTAGAGATTTATACCTTTACTTTTGGGCAGTAGTAATGCTTGAGTTTTCCCCCCTATTTGTTTAGCATAACCGGGATTAAACTAAAGGAATCTCCATTATGCCCATTATTAAAGAATTAAAAGCCCTGGAAATCCTAGATTCTAGAGGGAATCCTACCCTTAGCGCACGCATCACACTTGAGGAGGGTAGCACCGGTTGTGCGGCTGTGCCTTCAGGAGCGTCTACCGGCTCAAGAGAAGCTTTAGAATTACGTGATCACGATCCCAAGCGTTATTTAGGCAAAGGGGTGCAAAAAGCGGTCGGCCATGTGAATAATGAAATTGCAAAAGCTTTCGTGGGACGTAATATTGCGCATCAAACGGAATGTGATGAAACGTTAATCACCTTAGATGGCACCGAAAATAAAAGCCATTTGGGCGCTAATGCATTGCTCGCAGTTTCAATGGCCTATGCCAATGCGCTAGCGCAAGCCCGTAAATTACCGCTTTATGCCAGTATTTGCGAGCAAAAAAATTATGTTTTACCTTTGCCCATGATGAATATTATCAATGGCGGTGCGCATGCCGATAATAACGTCGATATTCAAGAATTTATGATCATGCCCGTGGGTGCACTGACTTTTAGCGAGGCATTGCGTTATGGCACGGAAGTATTTCATGCCTTAAAAAGCTTATTAAAAGAAAAAAATCTTGCCACCGCAGTTGGCGATGAAGGCGGTTTTGCGCCTAATTTACCCGCCAATGTGGCTGCCATTGAAATCATTTTACTTGCGATAGAAAAAGCAGGCTTTACACCCGGTAAAGAGATTGCGCTTGCGCTAGATGTGGCAAGTACCGAATTTTATAAACAAGGACAGTATTATTTACACGGTGAAAATAAAATTTTGGATGCGGATCAGCTGACCGCATTACTGGCCACTTGGGTGCAGGATTATCCGATTATCAGCATAGAAGATGGCATGGCAGAAAATGATTGGCAAGGTTGGGCGAGGCTCACGGCTTCCTTAGGGAAAAAAGTCCAATTAGTTGGGGATGATTTATTTGTGACCAATACTAAAATATTGCGACAAGGCATCGATCAACATATCGCCAATGCAATTTTAATTAAATTAAATCAAATTGGCACACTTACCGAAACGCTGGCGGCGATAGCGATGGCTAGGGATGCGGGCTATCACAATGTGATCTCACACCGATCAGGGGAAACGGAAGATACGTTTATTGCCGACTTAGCCGTTGCAACAAATGCAGGTCAAATTAAAACAGGATCGTTATGTCGTAGCGATCGCGTAGCAAAATACAATCGCCTGCTGCAGATTGAAGCAGAATTAGGGAATAAAGCGAAATTTTATCAGTGGGGGCAAGCATAAAGACTTGCGTCATCCCTAAGAAAATGATTCTTTAGACTGTCATTTCGTTCTTTAGACCGATATTCTTCTTTAGACCGTCATCCTTCGACCGTCATCCCCGCGAACGCGGGGATCCAGGATCAATAGCGATTACGAAAAAACTATAAATTAGCATGGATTGGATTCAAAAAGTCCCTATCGTTACGAGTAGGTTTTTGGCACCTGGATCCCCGCGTTCGCGGGGATGACGGTCTTAAAGAAGGATGACGGTCTAAAGAACGGAATGACGTTCTAAAGAACCCTATCCGTCAACGATACCGTAACCTTTACATGGATGATAGACCGGAAAGGTTATAATGATACTTTAGAAGGGTTAATATAATTTAGTTAGGTGAGGTAATAATAGAAGGATTAGGGTTTGTCAAGTAACTATTTATTAAATAAAGTGGTAAAAATCGCAAAGGGTTGTTAAAATACTATTTAAATCAATTAGATATATTTAGGTATTTATGCCCATTCAATGGCTGCTCACGCTAATACTGACCCTCTGCCTGATTGCGCTCCAAATTGAATTGTGGACCGGCCAGAGCGGCCTATGGCAATTTTGGCAATTAAAACAAGCCATTAGCCTGCAGGAAGCGGACAATGCTCAGCTTGAAACGCGCAATAGCCGCCTGCATGCCGAAGTCCTAGATTTAAAACAGGGGCATGCCGCAGTAGAAGAGCGTGCGCGATCCGAATTAGGGATGATTAAAAACGGTGAGACTTTTTATCAGGTCGTAGAATGAATAAGCAACATGACAGAATCTGGGCTGTGGTGCCTGCTGCAGGTTTTGGCCTACGTATGGGACTAAAAGTCCCTAAACAATATTTACCCCTACAGGGCACGCCCATCTTAGCGCATACCCTGGCTGTATTAACGCAAATACCTGATTTTGAGCAAATCATAGTCGCCCTTCATCCCGAAGATCCCTATTGGTCCGCGCTTACCATAACTGATCCCAGAATACTCACGGTAGAAGGGGGCGTATTACGCTTTGAATCGGTCTGTAACGCGTTAAGCCATATCAAAGATCGCGCTAAGCCTACCGATTGGGTATTGGTCCATGATGCGGTGCGGCCGTGTATGACGGCCGCACAAGTGATGGAATTAATGGCGCAGCTTAAAGGCGATCCCGTGGGGGGCTTATGGGGGGTGCCAGTGCGTGATACCTTAAAACAAGTGGATAATGAGGGTCGGGTCGTGACTACTGTGCCCCGCGAACACTTATGGCATGCACTGACCCCACAACTCTTTCGTTTTGAATTACTCTACCGCGCGCTGCTTAAGGCCAAAGCCGATAATAAAGTATTGACGGATGAAGCGAGCGCCATAGAATATTTAGGCCATCATCCCAAAATGGTACAGGGCCATTACAGTAATATTAAAATTACCTGGCCAGAAGATTTAGCGACGGCCGCCTTTTATTTAGAAAATAAGGACTAAACTATGCGCATAGGACATGGATTTGATGCTCACCGTTTTATGACGGGGGATCATATTTTTTTAGGTGGCGTAAAAATTGCACATTATTTTGCAGTAGAAGCGCACTCCGATGGCGATGTGATTTTACATGCCTTGTGTGATGCCTTGTTAGGCGCAGCGGGGCTAGGGGATATAGGCGATCATTTTCCACCGACAGATCCGCAGTATAAAGACATGGACAGTCGGCAATTTGTACGCAGAGTCTACCAATTATTACAAACCCAATGGCGTATCGCTAATGTAGATATTACCTTGGTCGCGCAAATGCCTAGAATTAAAGCCTATAAAGCGCAAATGAAAGAAAACATTGCAGAAGATTTGAATCTCGCGAGCAGCCTAGTGAATATTAAAGCGACCACAACAGAAAATATGGGCTATTTGGGTCGTGAAGAAGGCATAGCGGCTTATGCAGTGGCTTTACTGTTACCGGTATCATAAGAGTACATACGATGAAGATTTTAATTAGTAATGATGATGGAGTATACGCCCCAGGTTTGAGCGTATTAGCCGATGCCGTGGCTGAAATTGCGGATATTACTGTGGTCGCACCCGACAGGGATCGCAGTGGCGTCAGTAACTCGTTAACCTTAAATCGCCCTTTACGCTTAACGAAAATGCCTAATGGTTTTATTAGTGTCGATGGCACGCCTACCGATTGTGTGCATGTGGCGATCACCGGTTACTTAGAGTATGAGCCTGACATGGTGATTGCAGGAATTAATTCTGGCGCCAATTTAGGCGATGATGTCTTATATTCAGGCACAGTTGCGGCCGCAACAGAAGGGCGTTTTTTAGGTTATCCCGCTATTGCTGTCTCATTGGCGGGCGAAGAACAATTATTTTATCAAACTGCAGCCAGTATCGTGCGCACGTTTATTCAGCAATTGCAAAAAAATCCCTTACCCGCAGATACCATTTTGAATATTAATGTCCCGGATATTCCTTATGCTAAATTAAAAGGATACCAAGTGACGCGCTTAGGCGAGCGGCATCGCGCAAAACCTGCCATTAAAGCGCTCGATCCGCGAGGACGCACGATTTATTGGGTAGGCCCTGCAGGTGTTGAGCAAGATGCAGGTCCTGGCACAGATTTTTATGCGGTGAGCCGGGGTTATGTGTCCGTGACGCCGTTGCAAATTGATTTAACGCGTCATGCGGCGTTAGAAAGTCTAACGGAATGGGTAGCGCAATTGCGCGTATAAGGACTTACGCCTATGTTTTCAGCACTCTACCATCGTGTACTGCACTGGTCACGGCATAAACATGCGGTGTATTATTTAATGGCCTTGAGTTTTATCGAATCCTCTTTTTTCCCCATTCCACCCGATGTCATGCTAGGACCCATGTGTCTAGCCGATCGCAAACGTGCGTGGTATTTTGCTTTTGTCACGACGCTCGCCTCAGTTTTGGGCGGGATTTTTGGTTATTTCATCGGCATGTTTGCTTTTGATATTGTTGTGCAGCCTATCGTTACCTATATGGGTTATGAAGATAAATTTTTACGCGTTGAATCTTGGTTTGACCGCTATGGGATATGGATCATTTTCACCGCAGGCTTTACGCCCATTCCTTATAAATTATTTACCATTGGTGCAGGCATTATGGCCATGCCGTTTTTACCGTTTGTTTTAGCCTCAATCGTGGGCCGTGGGGCACGCTTTTTTTTAGTCGCAGCGTTAATTATCTTAGGTGGCCAGAAATTAGAAGATAATTTACGCAAATATGTGGATGTCATAGGTTGGACCACAGTCGTCATTATTATTGCACTTGGTTTATTTATCTGGTTGCGCTAATGCACACATTTTCCCCGCTCAAAAATCAAGCATACCAAAAAGGGTGCACGGATAGCACAGTTAGGGTATTATCCCTTTTCGTACATCGGCTTAGTGGCCTAATTTTAGTCATTTTTGTACTATTTTTGACCGCTTGCCAGAGTAATTGGGCGCCTGTTAGTGATATTAATCGTGCAAACCCGAAACTTTCGGGTGAACATATTGTCCAAACAGGAGAAACCCTTTATGCTATAGGCTGGCGCTACAATCGCGATTTTAAAGAATTGGCAAGAGTCAATGAAATTGCACCGCCTTACGTGATACACGTAGGGCAAAAAATTTCTCTTGCTCCTGAAAAATCAAAGCCAAAGGTGATGCCCGTGCAAATGGCGCAAAACCCGATGAAAGCTGCACAACCTGTGAGCGCACCGAGTGTTACAACAACACCCAGTACTGCGCACTCACCCGTGCAGCAGGCGAATGTCGGTGCACCGCCGGCGCGTTTGGCGAGTGTAACACCGCCTGCACCCGCCGCGGCTACGCACACACTGCCTACTGTAGTGCGCGCGTGGAAATGGCCGGTAAAAGGCGATATTATTGCAGGCTTTGCACAAAGCAAAGGAATTGATATTGCAGGTACAAAAGGCGAGATCGTGCATGCGTGCGCAGACGGTCGCGTAGTTTATAGTGGTAATGGATTAAGAGGTTATGGGCAATTGTTGATTATTAAACATAATGAACAATTCCTAAGCGCGTATGCGCATAATAGCCAGTTAATCGTCAAGGAAGGTGATTGGGTTAAGTTAGGGCAGCCTATTGCAGAAATGGGTGATACCGATACAACGCGTGTGAAACTGCATTTTGAAATTCGTAAGGATGGCAAACCAGTTGATCCGTTAAAGTATTTACCCGGATAACTCAATAAGACAGGGAAGAGGATTTACGCAATGGTGCATCAGTATGCGAGGCGTAAGTTCCTGGTCGTAACTAATGGGGCAAATTATGGCAAAAGATCGCGATATCGAGACAGATAAAGAACTGTCATTTGAATTTGATGTAGCGGGTGACATCACTGATGATTTAGAACTCATTGATGCTGAAGTAATGGAAGTGGAAGAAGATGAAGAAGAAGTGATTCTTCCTCCCGATGTTATCCGTTTTTCTGTCGAAAAGGCGAAACGTAAACGCGCTGTCGTGCAACGTAAAGCCGCTGATGCGACACAAATGTATTTAAGTGAAATTGGTTTCTCACCGCTTTTGAGTGCAGAAGAAGAAATATTTTTTTCTCGCAAAGCCCTAGCCGGGGACGAAGCTTCTCGTAAGCGCATGATCGAAAGTAATTTGCGCTTAGTCGTAAAAATTGCACGTCGTTATATTAACCGGGGTTTATCTTTGCTCGATCTGATTGAAGAAGGGAACTTAGGTTTAATTCGTGCGGTGGAAAAATTTGATCCCGAACGCGGATTCCGTTTCTCAACTTACGCAACGTGGTGGATTAGACAAACCATCGAACGTGCGATCATGAATCAAACCCGCACCATACGTTTACCCATTCATGTCGTTAAAGAATTAAATGTGTATTTGCGTGCTGCACGCGAACTGGCACAAACATTGGATCATGAGCCCAGTGCCGAAGAAATTGCTGATTTATTAGACAGACCCTTAGATGATGTGAAACGAATGTTGGGACTCAATGAATGTGTCGTGACATCAGTTGAAGATCCTTTAGGTTCTGATTCAGATAAAACCGTGTTAGATACATTAGCCGATGATCAAAATACTGATCCTGCACAAATGTTGCAAGATCAAAACTTGCGTGAAAATATTGATCAATGGTTACATGAATTAACTGAGAAACAACGTGAGGTTGTGGTGCGTCGTTTTGGTTTACGTGGACATGAAATGGCAACACTTGAAGAAGTAGGTAATGAAATTGGCTTAACGCGTGAACGTGTACGTCAAATTCAAGTGGAAGCATTAAAACGTTTGCGTGAAATTCTCGAAAGTCAAGGCTTATCACAAGATTCTTTGTTTAGTTAATGAAAAAAATAAAGACGCGATTTTTTTCGCGTCTTTATTCTCACTCTATCGATTAAACGCTTGCATTAAAAAAATTTTCTGGTACTTTATGCATATTGCTAGGGATGGTGACAAGGATGTGTAACTGCATAACACACGGAACGTATCAGGACTAAGCAGAATGAGTTTGTCTCACTAAACGTGAGGCAAACTCTCTTCAAGAAAAGCTTGCAATTCAAATAAAATTTCTAATGCCTCTTTCGGCGTACAATCATCAGCAGATTTTTTGTGTATCACACGCAGCAGTTGTTTAAACTGTTTATGTTCTTGTGTGGTTTGAGAAGGTGTGTGTGACGGAAGAGAATTTTTATTTTCTGAATAATTTACAGACTCAAGTTGCTGTAATTTTATTTCCGCCAACTCTATCACATTTTTTGTGATCCCGGCAAGACGCGCAACAGCTAAACCATAACTTTTATTCGCAGGTCCCATTTTTACTTGATGTAAAAAAACAATATCATTATTATGTTCAATCGCATCTAAATGCACATTGCTGCAACCCTCTAGTGTGCTAGGTAATTGTGTGAGTTCAAAATAATGCGTGGCAAATAAACTTAGCGCTTTAATGTGTTGCGTTAAATAGTGCGCCGTCGCAAAAGCCAAAGCTAGGCCATCAAAAGTACTGGTGCCTCGGCCAATTTCATCCACTAACACTAAGCTTTGATGCGTGGCTGCAGATAAAATATGCGCCAGCTGGGTCATTTCAACCATAAATGTGGATTGGCCCCCCGCCAAATCATCGGCGCTGCCGATACGGGTAAAAATACGATCGATAGGCCCTAATTTTGCCTCGAGTGCCGGAACAAAACTGCCCATATAAGCCATGATCACAATTAACGCATTTTGCCGCATATACGTCGATTTACCGCCCATATTAGGCCCGGTAATCATGAGTAAACGCTTTTGTGGCGTAAGGTGGAGATCATTAGCAATAAACGGTGTGGTTGAGGCGTGCTCGACCACCAGGTGGCGTCCTTGCTTGATTTCAATGCCTGTGTGCGCGGTAAATACCGGACAGTGCAAGTTTAACGCTATCGCGCATTGTGCAAGATTAGTTAACACATCAATTTCAGCTAAGGCGTGTGAGAGTTGTTTTAATTCAGGAAGTTTGAAACATAATTCAGTTAAAACCTGCTCATATAAGCTTTTTTCCAGTTGCAAGGCACGGGTCTTACTGCTTAAAATTTTATCTTCAAATTGTTTAAGTTCATGACTGATAAAACGCTCGACATTTTTTAGCGTTTGTCTGCGCTGATAATACGCAGGCACTTGGGCGGCTTGGGCACGTGAGGTTTCAATATAAAAGCCGTGTATGCGGTTATACCCCACCTTAAGTGTACTTAAGCCCGTTGCTTCGCGCTCTTTTTGCTCGAGCTGTAATAAAAAATCACTGTAATCGCAGCTCAACGCGCGTAATTCATCTAGGGTGGCATCATAGCCTTCATTAATGACACCGCCATCGCGTATCTGTGCCGCAGGCGCCGGTAAGAGCGCAGATTCGAGTAACGCGTAGATCCCGCTGACATCGATGAGGTGTTCATGGAGTTGCTGCACGCGCACAGCGGGCAAAGCGTGCAACAAGGCTTTGATTTCAGGGATCACCTGTAAACTTGCACGCAATTGCACTAAATCGTTGGGACGCGCTGATTTTAAGGCAATGCGCGCACTAATGCGTTCGATGTCGCTGATTTGTGCTAACTGTTGCCGTAACATATTGTGCTGCGGAGAGTCGATTAACGTTTGTATCGCCTCATGCCGTGCACGCAACACGTCGGTGTTCAGTAAAGGATGAATGATCCAGCGGCGCAATAAACGCGCGCCCATTTGTGTGGCGGTTTTATCTAATACAGCCAGCAGGGTGCCTTCTGTTTTGCCGCGTAAATTTTCTAATAATTCTAAATTATGTTGGGTAGTCTTATCTAAACGTAAATAATGTGTGGGTTGGTACCGCGTCACTGCATTGATGTGTAGCGCGCGCGCACATTGTGTTTCATCAATGTAATGCAGTAAGGCATGGGCGGCAGATAGCGCACAACGATAGCCTTCAAGATCCCTAGTTCCTGGGCATTGCTGATTAATGCGTTGCAATCCTGCTTGCGTATCAAAGTGTAAATCGGCATACGGTTGGATAAGACGCGCAACCGCAACAGGCCAGCTCTTAGGGGGCGCTGCGCACATGAGGATTTCTTTGGGGTTAAAGCGTTCTAATTCAAGGGTAAATTCTGCAGCATCCTCGGTTTGCCAAATGTAGAATTCGCCGCTGCTCAAATCCAACACCGCTAACCCCCATAGTTTGCCCTGGTAATGTACCGCTGCACAATAATTCGGGGTGGCTTCATCTAAGAAGGCGGCATCGGTCAGCGTGCCGGGGGTGAGGATCCGAGTGACTTCACGGTGCACAGGTCCTTTGCTCAGCGCAGGATCGCCGATTTGCTCACAAATGGCAACACTTAGGCCTAATTTCATGAGTTTGGCTAAATAGGATTCTGCCGCGTGATAAGGCACACCCGCCATAGGAATGGGCTCACCTGCCGATTGCCCACGTGTGGTGAGCGTAATGCCTAATAATTGTGCAGCACGTTTCGCATCATCGTAAAATAATTCGTAGAAATCACCCATGCGGTAAAACAATAAACGATTCGGATGTTGCGCCTTAATCGTTAAATATTGTTGCATCATGGGAGTATGCGCTGATCGGTCCATAATCTTTTGCCTTTCCTAAGTCATTTGCGATCATAAGGAATAATAATTAATGCGTCAATCCTAGTACTAGCGCTCGCTTACAGTTATGATTATAATCTGACACCCGATAATTTTTTTGCAGATTGAGCTATTGATCATAATGAATAACAATTTACGTAAGCTCACTGAAGAAGCCACGCATTTTTTACACGAGCACGCACTCAAAGTGTGCACGGCAGAATCCTGTACAGGCGGTTACCTGGGACAAATGCTCACCAGTCTACCTGGCAGCTCGGCTTGGTTTGATTGTGGCTTTATTACTTACAGTAATGAGGCCAAGCAACATGTATTGTCGGTGCCGCAAGAAATAATTCTCGCACACGGCGCGGTGAGTGAAGCCGTAGCCATCGCCATGGCTAAAGGGGCATTGGCGTTAAGTCGTGCGGACTTAAGTGTGGCGATTACCGGCATCGCAGGGCCTAGTGGCGCCACACCCGAAAAACCGGTAGGTACGGTTTGGTTTGCATGGCAATGGCATGAACAGGAAACGCTGACCCGGTGCATGCATTTTTCAGGCGAGAGAGAATGGGTGCGTATCCAAGCGGTTTGCTATGCATTAGAGAGGATTAAAGCGTTACCACGCTCTCCCTTTATCGATTAATTTATGTGATAATGTTTTTTTGCCCTACACGGAGAGAGAATATGGATATAAATAAACAAAAAGCCCTAGGTGCAGCATTAGGTCAAATTGAACGTCAATTTGGCAAAGGCTCTATTATGCGTATGGGTGATGCCACAAATTTACCACAAATTGATGTGATTTCTACCGGTTCATTAAGTTTAGATATTGCCTTAGGCATAGGCGGCTTACCCCGCGGCCGCATCGTAGAAATTTATGGTCCTGAATCTTCAGGCAAAACGACGCTGACTTTGCAAGCCATTGCGCAGTGTCAAAAAAAAGGGGGCACGGCAGCGTTTGTGGATGCAGAACATGCACTCGATCCTAAATATGCCGCAAAATTAGGCGTTAATATTGATGACTTATTGGTGTCACAACCTGATACCGGCGAGCAAGCGTTAGAAATTACCGATATGTTGGTACGCTCTGGCGCGGTGGATTTAATCGTCATCGATTCTGTGGCTGCATTGACGCCCAAAGCTGAAATTGAAGGCGAAATGGGTGATAGTCATATGGGTTTACATGCCAGACTGATGTCACAAGCGTTACGTAAACTCACCGGAAATATTAAACGTTCTAATACCTTGGTTATTTTTATTAACCAAATACGGATGAAAATTGGTGTGATGTTTGGTAGTCCTGAAACCACAACCGGCGGTAATGCCTTGAAGTTTTATGCATCGGTGCGTTTGGATATTCGTCGTATTGGTGCGATTAAACAAGGCGAAGAAGTCATAGGCAGCGAGACACGCGTGAAAGTGGTCAAAAATAAAGTCGCACCCCCGTTCCGCGAAGCGAAATTTGATATTTTATACGGTCAAGGGACGTCTCGTGAGAGTGAGCTCATTGAGCTGGGTGTAGAGCATAATTTAATTGATAAATCCGGCGCCTGGTACAGTTACCAAGGGACACGTATTGGTCAAGGTAAAGAAAATGTGCGGCAATATTTACAAGAGCATCCTGAAATGGCGGATGCGATTGATAAATTATTGCGTGCTAAATTACTCTCACCCGTAGTCATGAAAGCGCAAGAGACTGAAGAACTTGAAGTGATGGAAGATGTCATGCTTGAAGACGAATAGCACTGCGATGCAGGTGGCCATGCGCTTATTGGCGCGGCGTGAACACAGTTGCAAAGAGTTAAACTATAAATTAACGCAACGTGGTTTTTTGCCTGCTGAAATAGAGCTGACTTTGTCTGCATTAATCAAGAGCAAAGCGCTCAGTCATGAGCGCTTTGCGCACAGTTATGTGTATGCACGGGTGTCTAAAGGTTTTGGCCCCGTGCGTATCGCCAACGAATTGCGTGAGCGGGGTATCGCTGATGATCTGATCGTATCAGCGCTGAGTGAATACCAACACGACTGGTTAGCGTATGCCAAACGGGTCGATGTAAAACGATTTGGACAGCAATCCCCCCAAGACAAATTAGAGCACTATAAACGGTCGCAATTTTTATCGTACCGTGGCTTTGATTCTGAAGACATTAAACAAGTATGGAAATGCCATGAATAGCGCACAAATCAGAGAAAGATTTTTAACTTATTTTAAAGACCAAGGGCATACCGTGGTGCCTAGCAGCTCGCTTATTCCGGCGAATGATCCAACGCTGTTATTTACCAATGCAGGAATGGTGCAATTTAAAGATGTATTTTTAGGCTTGGAAAAAAGGACATATAACAAGGCAGCTAGTAGTCAGCGTTGTGTTCGTGCAGGGGGTAAACATAATGATTTAGAAAATGTGGGTTACACAGCACGTCATCATACCTTTTTTGAAATGCTTGGTAATTTTAGTTTTGGATGTTATTACCAGAAAATAGCTATAGAATATGCATGGAATTTTTTAACTGAAGAATTAAAAATACCAAAAGAGAAATTATGGATCACTGTTTATAACAAAGATGATGATACTGCAAAAATTTGGATTGATGATATTGGGATTGACCCTAAGCGTCTATCGCGTTGTGGTGAGAAGGACAATTTTTGGTCCATGGGCGATACAGGCCCCTGTGGTCCTTGCACAGAGATTTTTTACGATCATGGTCCTGATGTTTTAGGTGGTCCACCGGGCACTCCAGATGCTGATGGTGATCGTTATATTGAAATTTGGAATTTAGTGTTTATGCTATATAACCGCAATGCTAGCGGTCAATTAATACCCTTAGGTAGTCCATCGGTTGATACTGGCATGGGATTGGAACGGCTCGCAGCGGTGATGCAAGGCGTTCATAGCAACTATGAAATTGATTTATTCCAGACTTTAATCAAAGATATTGCCACTATTACTCATACTCAAGATTTAAATCATATCTCACTACGCGTGATCGCAGATCATATACGCTCTACTTCATTTTTAATTACTGATGGTGTGCGTCCCTCTAATGAAGGACGAGGTTATGTATTACGACGTATTATTCGAAGGGCAGTGCGTCATGGTAATCAACTTGGTATGCATGAACCATTTTTTTATAAAGTCACTGCATCACTCGTGAAACAAATGGGCGAAGCTTATCCTGAATTGGCAAAAGCACAGGCAATCGTCGAGCGCGTGTTAAAGCAAGAAGAAGAACAATTTGCCCGCACCTTGGATCAAGGATTAATGGTTTTAGAGCACGCGTTGGCGCAAGTGTCCGGCAATGAAATTCCGGGAGAACTCATTTTTCGCTTATACGACACCTACGGCTTTCCCGTAGATTTAACGGGTGATATCGCCCGCGAGCGACAAATGACGCTGGATTTAGACGGGTTTGAGCGCTTAATGCAAGAACAGCGCACTAAAGCCCAAGCGGCTAGCCAATTTAAATTGCAACAAGCCTTAGTGACTAGTGAAG
The DNA here is from genome assembly GCA_013289605.1 of Gammaproteobacteria bacterium. Classification (GTDB taxonomy): domain Bacteria; phylum Pseudomonadota; class Gammaproteobacteria; order JABCZS01; family JABCZS01; genus JABCZS01. The sequence goes on along the minus strand of JABCZS010000002.1, from coordinate 76,056 downwards.
TGCATACGGAATTTACGGGTTATCATACCTTATCGGAACATACAAAAGTCAGTGAGATTTTTCTTGAAGGCGAGAAAGTCTCAGACATCCATGCGGGACAAATGGCTGCGGTGATATTAACTCATACCCCATTTTATGCAGAATCCGGTGGTCAAGTGGGGGATGTGGGTGAACTTAAAAACCCGCACGCGCTGTTTAAAGTGATTGATACGCAGCGTGCAGGACATGCGATTATTCATCAGGGAACGCTGATTGAAGGCAAATTGGCTGCCGGGGATGCCTTAGAAGCCGTCGTAGATTTAAATAAACGCCAGGCGACTGCGCTTAATCATTCTGCCACCCATTTATTGCATGCCGCACTGCGTCAAATTTTAGGCGATCATGTCGTCCAAAAAGGATCGCTAGTGACACCTGAACGCTTAAGATTCGATTTTACCCATTTTGAAGCATTGACGCATGATGAGATCAACCGAATTGAAAATCTAGTTAATGAGAAAATTCGTGAAAATGGTTTAGCAGAAATTAAAGAGATGAGCGCGCAAGAGGCGTTAAAAAGTGGCGCCATGGCACTCTTTGGCGAAAAATACGGTGAAACGGTGCGTGTGCTTAATATGAATCAAGGATTTTCCGTGGAGTTATGCGGCGGCACGCATACCAAGACGAGTGGCGAAATAGGCTTATTTAAAATCATTACTGAAAGTGGTGTGGCTTCAGGTATCCGGAGAATTGAAGCACTGACTGGCCTTGGGGCACTAGAGTTCGTGCAGCAACAAACCATGCAACTCCTTGAGTTAAGCAAACTATTAAAAACGACGCCGTTGGAACTGATGCATAAGACGCTGCAGCTTATCGATAAAAATAAGGCATTAGAAAAACAATTGCATGAAATAGGGCATCAGCTCAGTCAAAATACCGCAGGAGATTTATATACTTCTGCGCACACTATCGGTGAATTTAAAGTGTTAACCATGAACGTTAGCGGCGAAGCTAAACTGCTGCGCGAATATGTGGATGGCTTAAAGGCACGCGATCCGATGATGGTTGTGTGTTTAGCCCAAATTGCGGGTGAAAAAATAACGCTCGCTGCGGGTGTAGGCAAGAAAGCCCAAGAGAAAATCTCCGCGGTCGAACTCGTCAATCAAGTCGCACAGCCCTTAGGCGGTAAGGGTGGCGGACGCGCTGATTTCGCCCAAGCCGGCGCACAAGGGACTACATCGCAACTTGAAGCTGCACTCGCGAGTGTTATGGATTGGGTGAGGAAAAGGATTTAGGTAGGGGTGCTATCAACAAAAAAAACGCAGCTAATTGCTGCGCTTTTAATACTAGAAACAAGAAAAAACTATTCGCCAATCTTCACAGATTTTGCTTTGCTTTGTACTTCATCAGAATAGGTTTTAACATTTTGACTGAATAAGTTAGCGTAAGCAGAAAACGCATCTTGCTGCGCGCCTACCCAGCTATTCACATTCTTCAGACATTTGTTAGACAATTCATTCCAGAAACTGGCTTGTAAATTCATAATGTCTGAAGGATTTTTTAAGTCCTGAGCATTAGTAGTTAATTTTTGTGCGTAATTGGCGTAAAGAGCAAATAACTCATTGCCTGCACTGATACTTTGGCGGGTATAAGTTTCAGCTGTTTGCATAGCAAGCTGGCTTAACTGAGCCATAGGTTTATATAAATTACGATTCAAATCATTCATTTGTTCAAAAAATTGAGTATTCATCATGCGCTCCTGTAGATTTTATTGGCCAATAAGCTCAGCTTTAAGCTTAGGGTAATAGATGTAAAATGTCAAATGATAAGATTGGGGGCAAGAAAGCGGGGGATCCGCTCCTCTAACCAATAGTGAAGCTTGCCGACACCCTGGCAACTAATAAACCCCACATGCCCCCCGTACTGTTGCAGATCAAGCTTAATCTGCGCATTAAGCTCAGTGCGCTTGGGGATCACTTCTTTGGGAATAATCGGATCATCTTCTGCGTTAATCAAGAGCGTAGGGATTTGAATGTGCGGTAGAAATTGTAGACAACTGCTCTGCGCATAATAATCTTTTGCATTTAAAAAATTATGCAAGGGGGCGGTCACTTTATCGTCAAAATCATGCATCGTTTTTATATTGGCAAGTTCTGCCCAATCTACAGGCATAGGCATTTTTAATGCAAGTTTATAGGCTATCATCTGTTTTAAACTGGCTACAAACGCATGCTCATAAATTTTTCCTACACCCTGATTTAATCGTGCGGCGGTCGCTGCTAAATCAAACGGTGCACACACGGCCACAGCGGCTTCTATATATTGTTGCGTAGGCTGTTCACCTAAATATTTTAATAATAAATTAGCGCCCAAAGAATACCCCACCGCCACACAAGCCACTCCAGGATAACGCGTGTGTATAGTATTAAGCGCAATTTCTACGTCTAATGTTTTTCCTGCATGATAACTTTGTGGAATATGATTGATGCGACCGCTGCTGCCGCGCAAATGCGGTACAACGGCACGTAGTTGGTGTGCTTTTGCGTACTGCAACATGCCTTGAATATAAGCCGATTGCACGGAGCCTTCCAGACCATGCAATAGAAATAGAATAGGCGCGCCCTTTGGTGCTTCTAATTCATGTAATTCTAAAGTATCACCATCAGGTAATGGAATTTGCACAAGAGTCGTTTGTTGATGACCGCGAGGGAAGAGTGCCCCAGCCCAGGTTTGTAAATGACCATTGGCAAGCCACATACAGGGCTGAAAATTTTCCGATCCCATTAAACGTCCTCTTTATTGCATGAGCCATTTCGAAATGACCGGTGGAATTTGCTGCTGTGCGCGCTGTGAGGTATAAATGCCGATGTGGCCGCCATCAAAAGTGAGTTGTTGATAATCTTTCGAACAAATATACTGCGGCAAACATTGCGAAGCGCTAGGGGGAATAATATCATCTTGCAGCGCAAAAATATTCAATACGGGATGAGTAATTTGTTTTAAATCGACTAATCGATCATTTAAATAAAATTGATTCCGAACTAATTTATTATGTTGATACATGTCAGTGATGTATTGCACAAATGCCGTGCCAGCTTGATCGGTTGTATCATATAACCAATGTTCCATGCGCAAAAAGAGGGCCATTTTTTCAGACTGAGGATCTTCTTTAAGCATACGTTGATATTTTAACCAATGGCTCGCACTCGGTTTTAAGCTGAAAAATAACAAATTAAGTATCCAACCCGGCATATTTTGATAGTGTTGAATGATATTTTCCAGATCCAAGGGGGCAACTAGCTCATACAGGGTATTGCCTGGCGTATGAAAATCAACTGCAGTGACCATGGTAACTAGCTTATTAATTTTCTCAGGAAATAATGCGGTATAACACAAGCTAAAGGTACCGCCTTGACAGATGCCCAGTAAATCTATGGCATCGTGCCCAGATTGGGTGCGTATAAAATCCACACAATGATCCAGATAATCTAAAATATAATCTTCTAACCTAAGATGGGCATCGCTTGCATCAGGATAACCCCAGTCGATCAAATACACTTCAAAACCTGCTTCCAGCAAAGGGCGAATTAAAGATCGATTGGGTTGGATATCAATAACATAAGGCCGATTGACCAGCGCAAACATGATAAGTAGCGGTTTGGCTTGGGGCTTAGGATTAAGGGGAATATAGTGATAAAGCTTAATTTTATCTTGCGTATATACCACTTCTTTCTCGCACTCTAGAATTTCTGCACGGGGAAATTTTTCAAACAGCGACGAGAGTTCCATAAGCTGTTGTTGATAGGGCATCATGTAGTGTTGCCAATCGATGTTCTGCATCATGTAATATCCTCATAGGTACCAATTTCTTCATAACTTTGGCATAAATTTTAGCAGTCGTCTATTTATGTGCGCGGATTTAATTAAACGATCATTGCCTTTTTCCTGGGTTCGAGCTGCTTCTTGACATTTAGAACGACGCGCCGTAAGGTTAGCAACATTAACACACCTGCTGGAGAAAAAATATGCCAAATGATTGCCTCGTAATCGTGAGCATCGCTCGCACGCCTATGGGTTCATTTCAAGGCGAGTTAGCTAAGGTTACCAGCACGCAATTAGGTGCAGCAGCCATACACGCTGCCGTGCAACGTGCGCATTTAAAACCTGAAGATATCGATGAAGTGATCATGGGCTGTGTGTTATCTGGGGGTTTAGGCCAAGCCGCTGCGCGGCAAGCGGCATTAGGTGCAGGTTTACCCTATAGCACCTCATGTAGCACACTCAATAAATTATGTGGCTCAGGAATGAAAGCCATTATGCTGGCACACAGTTTAATTTCTACGGGCGCCAGTAATATTATGGTTGCAGGCGGAATGGAAAGCATGACTAATGCGCCGTATTTATTGCCTAATATGCGTGCGGGCATGCGTTTAGGTCATGGCAAGGTATTGGACAGTATGTTGGCTGATGGTTTAGAAGATGCTTATGATAAAGGCAAATTGATGGGCGTCTTTGCAGATGCGACCGCTGAGCGCTATGGTTTTAGCCGGCAAGCCCAAGATGCTTTTGCGATCCGATCCCTCACCCGTGCACAAGAGGCCATTAAACAGGGTATTTTTGCAACAGAAATTACGCCTATCACGGTAAAGGATAAAGTTGAAAAAATCATCGACACTGATGAAGGACCGTTAAAAGCAAAAATAGAAAAAATTCCTTTGCTACAACCCGCCTTTAAACCAGACGGTACCGTCACCGCAGCCAATTCCAGTTCCATTTCAGACGGGGCTGCAGCGGTGGTGATCATGCGCGAATCAGAAGCTAAAAAACGAGGCTTAAAGCCCCATGCTAAAATCATCGGTCTGTCACAATTTTCACAAGAACCGGCTTGGTTTACGACTGCGCCAGTCGGTGCGATAAAAAAATTACTGCAAGACATTAATTGGACCACAGACATGGTGGATTTATATGAAATCAACGAAGCCTTTGCGGTCGTCACCATGGCTGCGATGCATGATTTAAATTTACCCGTCGATAAAGTGAATGTGCATGGAGGCGCGTGCGCATTAGGCCATCCTATCGGTGCATCTGGTGCACGTATTGTTGTGACATTATTAAATGCGTTAGAGAAATATAAATTACAACGCGGTGTCGCGGCATTATGCATAGGTGGCGGAGAAGCGACTGCGATTGCAGTAGAAAGAATTGAATCATAAGTAGTTAAGGAGACCAAGCATGAAGAAAAAAGTCGCATTAGTGACCGGCGGAACTGGGGGCATAGGCACGGCAATATGTCAGGCTTTAGCGCAGGAAGGTTATCAGGTCGCTGCCGGATATAGCAAAGGCGGAGATCATCAGGCTGCACAAGCTTGGCAAGCACAGCAGAAACAATCAGGCCATGACATCATGATCGCCTACGGCGATGTCTGTGATTATGGGTCTTGCGGTTTAATGATTGCCAATGTGGAACAACACTTAGGCCCGATTGATATTTTAGTCAATAATGCCGGCATTATGCGTGATGCTTCATTTCGTAAAATGACTCCAGCGCATTGGCTTGAAGTCATCAACACTAATTTAAATAGTGCGTTTAATGTGACACACCAGGTTATAAATGGAATGTGCGATCGCGCGTTTGGACGTATCATCAATATTTCTTCCATGAATGGTCAAAAAGGCCAGTTTGGACAGACGAATTATTCTGCAGCAAAAGCAGGGATGCATGGCTTTACTATGGCGCTGGCACAAGAAGTCGCTAAAAAAGGCGTGACGGTTAATACGGTTTCTCCAGGTTATATTAAAACCAAAATGATGACGGAAATTCCGGAAAATATTTTAACAGGCATTATTAGTGCCATACCGGTAGGACGTTTGGGCGAGCCTGCAGACGTGGCCCGTGTAGTCACCTTTCTTGCGCACCCAGAGTGTCAATTTATTACCGGTTCAATTATTTCCGCCAATGGCGGCCAGTATATGAGTTGAGTGCTTTATTTTTGTAACACATGAGTTCCAGGGCCATTACATACTACAAGATAGTATGGCCTTGGCGCACTCAATATTTCACCATGGAGTTGTGCGGCGATAAATCAAGAATATAATATTTCATGATCCCTGTGCGATGTGATCCCTAGTTTAAAAAATCCCCTGCGCTACTTGCACTTCCTGCTCTGCCCTGAGAGCACACCCGCGCTGTCACTCCTGCAAAGGGGCAACGCCATTGGGTGTGATGTGCTTGAGCTCATTCTAGTTATCGATTATCCTATGAGTTACATTTCTTATAGTTAAGGAAAAATCGTGACGCTTATTGTACAAAAATATGGCGGTAGTTCCATGGGGAGTATTGAGCGCATTGCTCATGTTGCCCGTAAGGTACTAGCGGCAAGTCAGCAGCAACCTACTGTGGTGGTGGTATCGGCCATGCAAGGTGAAACAGACCGATTATTACATTTAGCAAAAGGTTTAAGTGAGCGCCCCAATGGGCGTGAGCTTGACGCCTTACTTGCAAGCGGTGAGCAGGCCAGCAGTGCTTTACTTGCCATTGCGTTAAATGGATTAGGCGCCAAAGCGCGTTGTTATAATGGCGCACAAGTACCGATTTTGACGGATAACGTTCATACCAAAGCGAGCATTGAGGAAATCCCTCCTGAAAATATCTTGAACGACCTAAAGGCCGGTTATATCGTGGTGGTGGCAGGCTTTCAAGGCGTAAATGAGCATGGGCATGTAACCACGCTCGGCCGAGGAGGCTCTGATACCACAGCGGTTGCGCTCGCTGGCGCATTAAAAGCAAAAGAGTGTCAAATTTATACCGATGTGGCGGGTGTGTATACCACCGATCCACGCATCGTGCCGCAAGCGCGCTTATTATCACAAATTACGTTTGAAGAAATGCTAGAAATGGCCAGTTTAGGGGCCAAAGTATTGCAAATCCACTCCGTGGAATTGGCTGGGCGCTACCAGGTGCCTTTACGTGTGCTATCGACTTTTGAAGAGGGTGCTGGCACGTTGATTGCTTTAGAGGAAAGACTAATGAAACATTCAGTAGTATCGGGTATTGCATTTAACCGTGATGAAGCCAGGGTCAGTATTTTAGGCGTTGCCGATCGTCCCGGTATGGGTGCGGAGTTGTTGGGCTCAGTGAGTCAGTTAAATATTGATGTGGATATGATCGTGCAAAATCCGAGCATAGCAGGCACCACTGATTTAACCTTTACCGTGCATAAGAATGACTATAATACCGTAATGGAAGTATTGCAGGGGAAAGCGCAGACCCTGCGTGCACGTGAAGTGCGGGGCGATGCTAGGGTGGCTAAAATTTCTTTGGTGGGAGCCGGTATGCGTTCTCATCCCGGGGTAGCCACACAAATGTTTGAGGTTTTAGGTCAAGAAGGAATAAATATTCAATTAGTTTCTACTTCTGAGATAAAGATTTCGGTATTAGTGGACGAAAAGTATTTAGAGTTAGGCGTACGTGCGCTGCATGCTGCTTTTGGTTTGGAAAATGAACCCAACCAAGAGTACTTGTCGCGCTAAAGAAGAGGAACTTATAGGTTTAAAGATTAAGTTCTGAGTTTTTTGCATCAAGGATTTAAGGAGAATAGAGATGCTGATTTTAACAAGACGGGTAGGCGAAACCTTAATGGTGGGGGATAATGTTGCTATTACCGTCCTGGGTGTTAAAGGTAATCAAGTCCGTATTGGTGTGAATGCACCTAAAGATGTGGCCGTGCATCGTGAGGAAATTTTTCAACGGATCCAACGTGAAAAAGGACTCACAGGCGTAGCACCACAAACCGATAATACGAGTGAATAATGCATGTCCATTATAAGCACATTATTATTGAGTGTAGGGATAATCTTTGTTTTGCCCGTGTATGCTTATTCCAATGAGGATATCCCTAATGATACGCCTTTAGATAATTTTCCTGGCGTGGATCAAAACAATGTATCTATGCCCCCTGTGCAAATGCCCGGCAATCAATCTTTACCTTTAGCCCCAACAGGTTTAAATCCAGCGGTCATGCAACCTACTGCAGAAGGGATCCCAGAGGATAATTCCCTATCTTCACCTAATCAAGGTGCACTTTCAGGTTATCAATCGCCTAATGTACAAACTTCGGATGATTCAGAATTACCTTATCAATCTTCCGGCACTTATCCCGCTGGCATGCAGCCTGCGCAAGATATAGCAATTCCTGGAACACCGGCTAATGCCGCGCCTCCTGCAGCAATAGCCCCATTAATTGTTGCGATACAAACAAATTTCACAGGCACGATGGCTGAAGACATTGATTTAGCGTACCAATATTTTTATACCAATGTGCGGCGTATGCCTTGGGAAGGCTATATTCACTTGAGAAATCACAGTCAAGATCAATCCGTGGAGATCCCACGATCTTCAGACGTCAGTAGCCTCATGTTATTTTTACGTCCTGGCGGTGCAGGTTCAGCACAATGTGTGCCTGTCGGGGGACAAAGCCCACAAGTATTTAACAACACGAGTCGGGTGACCCTTATAGGCACAACCGATGCCGGCGGCAATTTTAATTGCCAGCTGATTTATGGATAGTATCCCATCCCTTATTCTTGTTATACTCCAGATTTTCACTGGAGATGCCAGACATGACTGTAGAAGTAAAACCCATTTTATTAGGCGTAAATATTGATCATATCGCCACCCTACGTGAAGTACGTGGCACCGTTTATCCAGAACCCCTGCAAGCGGCCATTATTGCTGAAGAAGCGGGCGCAGATGGCATCACCGTGCATTTGCGTGAAGACCGACGTCATATTCAGTTACGTGATGTGACTTTATTACAAGCCGTGATCCAAACGCGTTTAAATTTAGAATGTGCGGTCAATGATGAAATGTTACGGATTGCCGAGCAACTAAAACCTGCACATTGTTGTTTAGTCCCCGAGCGACGCGAAGAATTAACCACGGAAGGCGGCTTAAATGTTGCCGGCGATTTTAATCGTGTTAAAGAGGCGTGCGAGCGTTTACATCAAGCGGGAATACGCGCTTCATTATTTATCGATCCGGATCCACAACAAATTGAAAGTGCGATGCGTACCGGCGCACCCGATATTGAAATTCACACCGGGCGTTATGCCGAAGCCAAAGATCCCCGCACCCGTGAACAAGAATTATCACGTATTTATGAAGCGGTCATGTTAGGCCATGAAGCCGGTTTGCAAGTCAATGCCGGGCATGGTTTGCATTACCACAATGTCACTGAGATTGCAGCAATTCCCGGCATAGTCGAGCTTAATATTGGCCATGCTATCGTAGCTAGAGCTTTATTTTCCGGATTATATGCGGCAGTAAAAGAAATGAAAGCGCTGATGCGCGAGGCCCGTTTTTTATGATCATTGGAATAGGTACAGATATCGTTCAAATTGCGAGGATCACTAAAAGCCTTGAGCGCTTTGGTGATCGTTTCGCAGAAAAGGTTTTAACCACAGATGAGTACGCTATTTTTTTACAGCAGGGCGATAAAGCCCGTTACTTATCAGGTCGATTTGCAGCGAAGGAAGCGGCAGTCAAAGCCTTAGGCACGGGGTTTAGTCAGGGAATAGGGTTTACCCAAATTGGCGTGCGCCACGATACAGCGGGCAAACCTGAGCTTTATTTTCTCGGCCTAGCCCTAAAAAAATATCAACAAAAAAATGTCAGCGCTGCGCATTTAAGTATTACTCATGAAAAAGAATATGCGTTAGCATTTGTGGTGTTGGAGGTTTAATTTCTTCCCTTTGTAAAGGGGGCGGGTTAAGCTTTACAGTCCTGAGTGTGACAAGCAAGGGTAATAGTCGCCAAGCGTTTTCCTAGCACTTTACATAAATTCGCTTCTTCATCTGAAATGGGATTATCACTGCGGGGTCCGGCCACATGGCTTGCGCCGTAAGGGGTGCCGCCTGTTTTCGTTGTGGTCAATTCAGCTTCGGTATAAGGGATCCCTAAAATAAGCATGCCGTGATGCAGCAGGGGTAGCATCATGCTGAGCAGGGTGGTTTCTTGTCCACCGTGAATACTCGCACTCGACGTAAATACCGCTGCAGGTTTTCCCACTAAAGCGCCACTCATCCATAAACTACTGGTGTTGTCCCAAAAATATTTTAAGGGCGCGGCCATATTGCCAAATCGTGTAGGGCTGCCTAAAGCTAAACCGTCACAGGTGCTTAACTCTTCTAAAGTCGCATAAGGGGCGCCTTCATCAGGTAAAGCTTCCCTGTTTTCTTCTCTATTTGCGCTCAGCGCCGGTACGGTACGGATCAAGGCTTCTACACCAGGCACAGATTCTATACCACGAGCGATGAATTCAGCCATTTTTTTTGTGGCGCCATAACGTGAATAGTAGAGCACCAATATTTTTTTCATGTGTTTATCATCTCTAATAGGGTTTCAGGCGGCCGTGCGATGCACGCGTTGCGACCCATGATTACTATCGGTCGTTGGATGAGTATAGGGTGATCGTGCATCGCTTGCAGCAAGGTATCCTCATTAAGCTTGGGATTATCAAGCTGGAGCGTTGAATAAATGGCTTCCTTAGTGCGCATGAGTTCGCGCGGTGTGCAGTGTAGCTGTGTTAAAATTTTTTTTAATTCTGCTACAGTAGGCGGCGTTTTTAAGTATTCTATGACTTTAGGGGTAAACCCGTGTGCTTCCAATAAAGCCAACGTTTGCCGGGATGAATTACAGCGGGGATTGTGGTAAATAGTCACAGAGGACATCGCATTTCTCCTAAAATATAAGCTTACAAGCATAAAGAAGGAAACAAGTATGAGTCAAGTCTGTAAAAAAATTCGGGTCCGTGGGCGTGTGCAAGGCGTGTTTTATCGTGGGTTTGCCCAGCAGCATGCGAAAGACTTACAAGTGCGCGGTTGGACATGTAATGAAATAGACGGCAGTGTAACCGTATTTGCCTGTGGGGAAGAGGCGCAATTGGAAAAGCTGATTGAGCGCTTACATCAAGGCCCTATTGCCGCGCGGGTGGATGAAGTTGAAGTCATCCTCGCAGATCATGAAGAATGGGATGATTTTGTGATTAAGCGCTAAGCTTAAGAACTAGGCAGCGTGCTTAACCAGTAAACGGTAGCGGCTACAGCGATTAAAATAAGCACTAATGCGGTGATCCCGTCTACCAGATCATCAGACAAGCCAGTTTTAGCTTTGGATTGATTGGGGTCAGTCATATGAGGCTCCTAAATAGAAAGAATTATAGTATCAAATTCGTAGGCATGAAGGAATACACCTGTGCTGCATCTAAAAACGGTTTTATCTTATCAAAAGTTTCCTGATATTCTTGCTCCTGTTGTGAATCGATAACGATCCCGCCACCGCCCCAGACATAACACTGCTGTTGCCACACTAAAGCCGTACGGATGGCAATATTCGTATCCATATGGCCATTGACATCAATGTAACCGATGGACCCACAATAAATCGTGCGGGCATGAGGCTCGTAATGATTAATCAACTCCATGGCGCGAATTTTCGGCGCACCGGTGATGGAGCCTCCAGGAAAGCAGTCACGCAGTAAATCCAGTGGATGTTTATCGGGTCGTAATTGACCGGTGATGGTGCTCACCAAATGATGCACTGCGGCAAAACTTTGCAAGCTACAAAGTTTTGGTACTTTTACCGTAGCGACTTCACAACTTTTGCCTAAATCGTTACGCATTAAGTCGACGATCATCGTGTTTTCTGCTCGATCTTTTGGACTATTGAGTAAATCCTCTCCTGCCTGCTGATCCGCTATCTGATCGCTGTTACGCGCGCGCGTGCCCTTAATGGGATGCGTGCTGATCTGACCCAAAGTATTCACTGTCAGAAATTGTTCGGGCGAGCAGCTCAGAATAGCGCCTTTTGCGAGCGGAATAAACGCTGCAAACGGCGCGGGATTATGTTGCCGTAAATAACAGTATAAAGCCCACGGATCACCTGCGACTTCCGCTTGCCAGCGCTGGGCAAAATTGATTTGGTAGCAATCGCCTTGTTGTAGGTGTTGCATGATCTGCGCAAATTTTTCTGCGTAGAGTGAGGCCGTCATATTCGCGGTAAAGGCTTTTAAGAAATAAAAAGGAGTAGGGGGTGGGAGTGGGGATAACGTAAGTAATCGTTGTTTAATCGCGTCCCAATGAGAGGGCGCTAAGTGCGCAGGCGGTTCTAATAAATACGTTTTTTGTAACACATGATCCGTAATGATCGCCCATAAATAAATACCCACCGCCATATCGGGCAGTGCGTGAAGAGTGCAATGGGTAGGGGGCAGTTGTTCTAAGCGTTGATTGAGATCATAGCCAAAATAGCCTAAGGCCCCACCACTAAAAGGCAAAGGTGTCGGGCGCTCTGGATAGTGCGCGAGTTCGGTTTTCAGTAATACAAAGGGGTCGGCCTCTGAAGTCAGCGTGTGCTGTTTGCGGGTAATGGTAGTGGTAGCGCCATGTGTAGTTAGAAAAACCTCGGGCGCAGCACTTAAAATATCGTAGCGGCCCTTAGGGCTGTAAGGATGGCAGCTATCGAGGAAAATCGGATGCGCTTCCCCACGAATGTGATCAAAATATACACAGCTATCTGGGGAGTAACAGAGTTCAGTAATCGGTGCAATGGACATAGTTAATTATCACAATATTTATCTGATTTGTCAGCCTATTTTGCTGTCAATTTGTCCAATTTTTGACTATAAATAGAGGGTTCATCATACTGTTTTAATAATTAGCTTTCTAGCTAATATGCATCGGCGTTATTCGATAAACCTGCAGGGGCACGCCATGGATAAGTCGAGAGAAAATAATACTAATAAAAGTTTGAGATTTACAGATTACCATTTTCATCCCGGGCTACGTATGGCGGCGGGTTTATTTTTAGTCATCTTTATTGCCCAAGTATTTTGGATATTCCCGGCCTACCGACAATTTGAAAAGGATGAACTTAATTATTTGAGTTACACCGGTCTTGCGATTATGGAGTCGTTGTTAACCCTTTCTAATGCCGACGTTGCTAAAGAAGATATTAAAATGCTAGGGGAAACCTTAGGGCATAATACCCCACTTAAAGGGGCACGCATTTACACCTACGACGGTAAGTTGGTCACAGAGTTTGGCGAAACGCCTCTTTATGAGCCCTATGAATTACGGCAAGTGTGGAATAATTGGATGACGACCCGTGTTCAAAACGGCACACGCGTGGAAATGGCATGGTTGCCGCAAGATTCTTACTCCCCGTATTTAATTGTTGCACGGCTCGATAGCACCCATATCCAAGTGGCGCTGGATAACTTTTTAGCCTTTATGTTGAAAATGATCTTCAGCGTCACGTTTATCTCTACGTTGTTTCTCATGTGGATATTACGAAAACCCAAGTTGCGCCCCTGGTTAGAAAAAGTAACCGGCGTGGATCAGCTCAAACCCTCGACTAAAGCCAGATAATCTTAATCCTAGGACTTACGAAAAATGCGGCTGTTAGGATGTTTTTTTGATCAAAGCTGTCGCAAAATCGCCAAAAAACATCCTAACAGCCGCATTTTTCGTAAGTCCTGAATCCCTTGTTTTCCCGGGTAAAAGATTTTGATATACTAGTCCTTTTGATTCACGCTTTAAAACCTCATCTCAGGCTTAAATCTAAGGAGTTTATCCATGCCCATTTATGAGTATCAGTGTCAAGCCTGTGGCCATACTATGGAGGCGATGCAGCGGATGTCTGATCAACCCTTAACGATCTGCCCACAATGCGAGCAAGCGCAATTACAAAAAATAATTTCGCGCTCCGGCTTTCAGCTTAAAGGCGAAGGTTGGTATGTCACCGATTTTAAAGACGGTAAACATAAAAAAGACACAGGGACTTCATCAAGCGAATAATAAGATTTAATCTAATTCATCAAGGAGAGTAGTATGGCTATGCGCAGCGATTTTTGTGGACAAGTAGGGCTGCAGCAGCTCGATAGCACCGTTAAATTATGCGGCTGGGTGCACGCAAGACGGGATCACGGTGGCGTTATTTTTATTGATTTACGCGATAAAAAAGGCTTAGTCCAAATTGTTGTGCGTCCAGAAGAAAAAGAATTATTCGCTTTGGCAGAGAGCCTGCGCGATGAATGTGTGATCCAAGTTGAGGGAGTCGTCCATAGACGGCCACCCGGCACTGAAAATGCGGACCGCGCCACAGGTCAAATCGAAATCATTGCCAGTGACTTAACCGTATTAAATCGTGCGAAAACTCCACCCTTTACACCCGACATGCAACAGAATATCAGTGAAGAAGTGCGTTTGCGTTACCGTTACATTGACATTCGTCGCCCTGCGATGTTAAAGCAATTGCAACTGCGCGCCCAAGTATTAACTGCCATCCGAAAATTTTTAGAATCGCGGGAATTTCTGGAAGTCGAAACCCCTTGTTTAACCCGCACGACGCCTGAAGGTGCGCGGGATTATCTCGTGCCTAGCCGTCATACGCCGGGTTCATTTTATGCGCTGCCGCAATCGCCACAAATTTTTAAACAGCTACTGATGGCAGGTGGCGTGGATCGTTATTATCAAATTGTCCGTTGTTTCCGGGATGAAGATTTGCGTGCCGACAGGCAACCTGAATTTACCCAGTTAGATATTGAAATGTCATTTATTGAAGAAAATGACATCATGAATTTAATGGAACAAATGATCCGTGAATTATTTAAATCGGTACTGAATATTGCGCTGCCCGATCCTTTTCCAAGAATGACGTATCAAGAAGCCATGCAGCGTTTCGGCAGCGATAAACCGGACTTGCGGAATCCGCTAGAGTTGGTTGATATTGCTGATCTTGTAAAAGACGTCGATTTTAAAGTATTTTCTGAGCCTGCTCATCATAAATACGGCCGGGTTGCCGTACTGAAGTTACCTCATGGCATAGATTTAAGTCGCAAAGAAATTGATGATTATACCCATTACATTACTCAATTCGGTGCCAAAGGCTTGGCTTACATTAAAGTAAATGATATTGCGTTGGGTAAAGAAGGCTTGCAATCCCCAATACTCAAATTTTTAACCGATGCAGCGATTAAAGGGATATTGGAACGCACCAAAGCGCAAACCGGCGATATTTTATTTTTTGGTGCAGATAGGGCAACTGTCGTCAGCGATGCGCTAGGTGCGTTGCGTTTACAATTAGGCAAAGATCGTAAGCTGGTGGATGAGTCCGCCTGGAAACCGTTGTGGGTTATTGATTTCCCCATGTTTTCATATGATCCTGCGCATGACACCTGGGATCCTATGCATCATCCCTTTACGGCGCCACAAAATCCTGATCCCAAATTATTACAACATGCGCCAGGCAGCAGCATCGCGCGCGCTTACGATATGGTGTTAAACGGCTCAGAAATTGGCGGTGGCTCAATACGTATTCACAATGTCGATACGCAGCTTGCTGTATTAGAATTATTGCGTTTTTCCGATACACAAGCTTGGGATACGTTTGGTCATTTGCTAGGCGCACTGCAATACGGCTGCCCTCCGCATGGGGGCTTAGCTTTTGGTGTCGATCGTTTAGTCATGCTGATGACGGGAGCGACATCCATTCGTGATGTGATTGCCTTCCCGAAAACACAAAGTGGACTTTGTCCCTTAACCAATGCGCCTGCAGTCGTACCCGATGAACAATTGCAAGAACTAGGAATACTGGTTAGAAAACCCAAAGAAGAGAAAAAATAGGACAACACTATGGCTGGACACAGTAAATGGGCCAATATTCAGCATCGTAAAAATGCCCAAGATGCTAAACGCGGTAAATTATTTACCAAATTAATTCGTGAGATCACAACGGCCGCGCGTATGGGCGGCGGTGATGACAGCAGTAATCCGCGCTTACGCTTAGCGATGGATAAAGCCTTTACAGCGAATATGTCTAAGGACATCATTACCCGCGCGATTAAACGCGGTGCGGGTGGCCAAGATGATGGCCACATGGAAGAAGTGACGTATGAAGGTTACGGCCCGGGTGGGGTTGCAGTTTATGTCGAATGTTTAACCGATAATCGCAATCGTACGGTCGGCGAAGTGCGGCATGCATTGACTAAATCAGGCGGCAATTTAGGCACCGATGGCTCCGTTGCGTATTTATTTCAAAAAACCGGACAATTAATTTTTGCCAATACCTATAATGAAGATGTGATGGTTGAAGCGGCATTAGAAGCCGGTGCGCAAGATGTGCATACCATGGATGATGGCACCTATGATGTCCGCACCGCGCCGGAAGATTTCTCTGCGGTCAACGCCTTTATGCAGGAAAAGAAGTTAATACCCGAAGTCGCCGAAGTGACATTTTTACCTAATCTGCATGCCAGCGTCGATGTGGATACGGGTAAAACCATTTTGGGATTAATTGATAAATTAGAAGATTTAGACGACGTGCAGAATGTGTATACCAATGCCGATATTCCGGATGAGAGTTATCAATAGTGGCAGGACGCCATTACGGGCAAATAAAGGACTAACGTCATGCAGCGCATTCTAGGCATTGATCCCGGTTCACGTAAAACGGGATTTGGCATTATTGAGATCATTAATCACAAACCCCACTATGTTGCAAGTGGGGTCATTAAACTAGAAGCGCTAGAGCTCGCCCAGCGTCTAGAGCAAATCTTCACCGATTTACAAACCATCATCAAGCAATACCAACCCAATAGTGTCGCGATAGAACAAGTCTTTATGTCCAATAATCCCAATTCGGCATTAAAGCTCGGTCAAGCTCGAGGCGCAGCACTGACTGCGGTAGCCATCCATCATTTACCCATTGCAGAATACGCCGCGAGAAAAATTAAACAAGTGGTTGTAGGTTACGGCCAGGCCGAAAAAGTACAAATTCAAATGATGGTGATGAGTTTACTGAAATTAAATAAAAAACCCCAAGCAGATGCCGCCGATGCGCTGGCTACTGCGCTGTGTCATTTTCACTCTGGAGGTTAAGATCTAAATCTCCGGCCGCTGTGAGTAACTCATCCTCCGCTAAAAATCCCCCCGACGAAGCGTCGGCCCCCTTTACAAAGGGGGCAAAGAGGGTCTTGCGTAGCGAAGGAAAGGTGTTCAGCGACGGATTTGCCCCCTTTGTAAAGGGGGCCGACGCTTCGTCGGGGGGATTTTGCGATCTCAAGTCCGCCCACGTTCAACCTACTTTCATTTTATGTTGTTAAGTTATTAAAAATAATTTCAGCATTAAACGGCTGCTTATTATTTCCTGTATAACTTGCGAGTGCATTGAGTGCCTCTCGTTGTGTTTTAGATAATAAGGGTTCTATGGTATTCAGTGCAACGCAATCGTTCGGCCTGCCTTTAAAAATATATAGCACATCGATTGCTGCAGTGATCAGTGTATAGCTTGCGGTATCTGCCTCATCATACAACCAGTTGGAGTAACCTCGCTTATCTAAGGGTCTACGGATAATCTTTCTTGCTGTAGAGTCAGGCGCAAGTAATGCTCGCAGAGCGGTGCCTATTTTATTAAGTCCGTCTCTATCATGAGGATGGTTTAAGGCTTGCCGTATCAAATCTTTTTTAGCTTCCTGATATACCGTAACTACCGTGTGGGTATCACCATGATAGTTAAATAATCTAAGCACAGGATTGCTATGTTTAGAAAGTGGGCTTGTATTAAATTTATTCTTATCGACTAGCGTATCTAAAACATCACTCACCTGGGGCGGTGTTTCAGTCACGCCTTCTTTGCGGTATTTATCCGCAATGGTGCGCGTGATAAGGAGGCTAGGATTATAAGTGTGTTGCAGCAGGGAAACCGGTATTTCATCAGGTAACACATCTTTAACATTATTAGTATTTGAAACCAGGTTTTGATAATAAGTTATGGGACTCATTCCATATTGGAATCGTCTAAAAAAAGTGGCTCCTGAAGTAATGGCGATATTTAGGTCAGTAATGAAGTTATGCGCACAAAAACCCTTCATAGTAAGCGATTGGTCATCCTGCATAAAAAGACTGTTTGTCGTTTTTTTATACGGGCTATTTTCAGAAGAGTAAGAATAGGAGTAAGAGTAAGAGTTAGAATAAGAGTAGAATGAGGGTATCCACTCTTCTGTTTCAACTAAATTCGAGAAATTATTTGCAGTATTTTTTTGAGTAGCTTTGGAACTTCTTGGGGGCTCGAGCTGATATATTCCCTTAATGCGCTTGAGTTTTAAATCCTGCATTTTTTGATAAAGACTTTTACCCGCAGTATCGATAGAAAATAGGGTATGAAAAAAAGACTGGCTTTGCACCTCAAACGACATCAACTTTTCAGCCATAGTCATGCATACTTTCATTTGTGCCAGTATGGGTTGTGTTTTAGGGATAATAATTTGTAACATAGATAACTTATTAAAAATAAGATGCAATAATTGGGCGTGAAACGGGACGAGGATACCCTCAGCGTCGAAAGATAAACTCTCTATGGGGGAGATTTCGGAGTCATCGTTTGCACGTGCCATCCAAGTGTCAAATAGATCTTCTAAGCGCATCTTTCACCTTAATAAAATTGAATCGTCAATTATATCATTCAAATAACTAATTGCAACTGAATTAACAAGCAGGTAAGCTCTCTTTAAACAGGAATAATATCAGAATAAAGCAGCCTTTCAGCCTGCGGAAGGTATTTTTTGGCGTGCGCGAGCCCTGAGTAGAAAAATACCTTCCGCAGGCTGAAAGGCTCACCATATTAACAAGGAACAGTAAGATGATTAGCCGTTTAACCGGAATAATTGTAGAAAAACAGCCCCCCGCAGTGCTACTTGATATACTAGGCATAGGCTATGAAGTCTTTGTGCCGATGACGACGTTTTACCAATTACCCGAATTGCAGCAAAAAGTCACCCTCTATACTCATTTTGTAGTCCGAGAAGACGCCCAACTATTGTATGGTTTTCACGATGCGCTGCACCGCAGTGTATTCCAGCAAGTGATTAAAACCAATGGCGTGGGCCCGAAAATGGCCTTGGCAATTTTATCCGGCATGAATGCGCAAGAATTGATCCGATTTATTCAGCAGCAAGATTTAGCTCAGTTGACACGTATTCCGGGGATAGGCAAACGCACGGCTGAGCGTTTATTGGTTGAAATGCGCGATAAATTTTCAGATGCGGAAAATTATAGCCTGCAAGTGATCCAAAATATAAACGATCCGCAGCAAGAAGCCATCAGTGCGTTAGTGAGTTTAGGTTACCGTGCCAATGATGCCACACGTTGCATTGCACAATTAGCTAATGCGGGCCATACCAGTCAGGAGTTAATTCGTTTAGCGCTGCAACAGTTATAGACTGATCTGCTACTTACAGTGTGATCTGCATGCCTTGGATCGGGTAGGAGTCAAATTCATATAACATATCTGCATAGTCGGCCAAGTTATTGAGCGCTTTTGCTTGTTCTGAATTTAAAAATGGCGCTGTAGCATTGAGTTTGATTATATGATTCGTCTCATCGCCATATAAAGCAACAATGGCAGTGTGTATCAGCTGATAACTCTTAGTGTCTGCATCCTCACAAAACCAACTGGTATAGTCTTTCTTTTCTAAAGGTCTACGGATGATTTTTCGTTCGTCAGAACCTTCACGCACTAAACCTTTCAGTGCTGTACCCATGGCTATAAAACCATTTGCCGTTAAAGGGTAGCCTAAAGCAGATTTTATGAGACTTTTTTTACTCGATGCAAATATGGTTTGTACGGTTTGGGTATTGCCGTGAAAATTGAATTTATAAAGTAAAAGATTGCTATGCCTTGAAAGCGGGCTAGCGGAGAAGCCTTTGAGTAAACTTTTTGCAAGATCTGTGTCTGTGCTTTCCGTAAATTGTGCTGAATTGTTTATACTGTCTTTTTTGCATTTTTCTACTATGGCATTTCTGACACAAATAGTGGGTTGGATCTGTTGTTGAATATGCGTAGCAGGTATAGGACTATCTTTAAGCGCAGTATAACTTTCCTGGTAGCGACGTACAGGACTCGTGTCGTAAGGGAATATTCTTATAATTGGATCTTCAGAAAATACGGCATTTTTAAGGTCTTGTATAAAAGCATTGTTACAAAACTCTTGAAAGCTCAGTTCCTTTTCATCATCCACAAAATGACTCACAACCTGTTGAATATTGTTTGTATGACGCGGGATCCACTTATCATTTCCAATCCTTAAACTTTCCTCACTATTTTGACGTGTGCCTTCTATTTGTTTAAGGTGTAGCATGCTCATGCGGTCAAAAATACTCACACTATTGCGTGGGCAAAATAAGTAAAACCAAAATGAGTTCCGTTTAATGAGTTCATTTGTAAATACTTCAACCAAATGCAGGCATACTTTCATTTGTGAAAGATTTTCTTGTCGAGCAGTATCATCCTTCGCATTCAAATCCAAAGCATCTTGTAGGGCAAGAATTTTTGCAGTAGCTAAATGCAGCAACTCGAAGCTAAAGAAATATAGTTTATTTAGATCCTGTTCCCAAGGTGCATATTCAGAGTCAGTACAGGCCGTACTCATCCATTGTTCAAAAAGCTCACTGATCCGCATACTGTGCCTTACTCGCTATACCGTTATTGTTTGTTTCAATACAACTTGATGAGTTGGATTCACGTCAGGGTTCACTACATTCCCACCAAAAACAGCACTATTCATTAAGCATTTAATCGTTGAGCTTGAAGTGTGTTTAGATAACATAGCTGCATATGCCTTAGTTTGGATCAAACTCGGGAGATCATTAATGGCGGCGCAGCTTGCAATTTTACCACCGAGTTCTATATCCGTATAAGCTGCAACTTTTAGGGCTTCATAAGATTTACCGTAACGCCGAGCAAACCAGGCTTCGCCCTTAGTCTTATCGCCGCCTGCTTCAGTAATGGATTGTTGCAATAAATACTGTAATTTCATCTCAATCCGAAATACATTAAATATATTAGAAAATAGTTTAGTGCGCTCGGCCATATGTGAATCCACATTCTGACCGGTGTAAGGTGTGGCGCCGCCCCCCGTACGTTTGAATTGCGATGCGGTATATAACCAGCAGACTTTATTGATCCTATCAATCAGCTCTTCATCGCAACTCCATAGCCTATCACCATTTTTATCCTTGGCATCTTTAAGCATATTAAATACTTGTAACGGGGTATTTTTCCGCAACAACATCACATACAGGATTTTATCGAGGTGAGTATAAGGCATCAAATCCGCTTCATCGGTTTGCGTGTATTTACCGTCTAATAGTGGCCGCAACTCGGCAGAAGGCTCTAATTTGTTGACATAAAATAAACCATCGATAGGTTTGCTGCCACAGAGTTCACCTTTTTCATAGTGTTTTAAAATTTCACGGATATCACTTTTTAATACTCCGCCTAAAATATTTTCATAACCCAAACTGGTATCCCCTGCCCAAGTAGAATAACCGGCAACCGCCTCAGATAAGTTTGAAGTAAAAAACGGATAACCCTTGACATGTTTAGCAAGTAGCCAGGGGAATATCGAACGTAGCCGCGGTTGTACGTTTTGCAGCGCTAAGTCCACGGCTTTATTGGTGACGGCCTCTTGCCAAGTGGGCGGTAACTCTTGTATTACTTTACGCAATTCTTTAGGCAGATTTTCTTTCTTAATTCCGTCTTTAAATAGTGCGATAAGCTGATCTTTGTTTTCAGGATTAAGCTGTGCAAGATCTTTTTTACGCATCGCTCCGCGTGCATAATCAAGCAGATGCTGTTTGCAGCGTTCGATCAAGGCAAGATTATTTTTTAATACGCCTATGGCCACATCCACGCGCTGTTTACTTAACGCTAGGATTTCATCGCGATACTCAAGATAAGGGTATTTTTTAAAGAAATTCTCAAGGGCTGCTACTTTTAAAATCCTGTCATCTGTGATGCCTTGTTGCTGGAGTAGTGGGATTTGTTTAGCAATAAAGGCATCAATATTCGTATCTTCAGCACTCTCAAGACTGCCTTGCAAAATTAGATCTTCCTTTATACCGGAATAGGCAAGTAGGTATTCTTCCAAGGGCGCTTGTAAATCATTCACCATAAATCGGCCACCGGTGCCTTCAAGATGGCCTTCGATAATTCGGTTGCCCGCGCTATCCCTGACAATGGAGCCTTGTTCATCGAGCTTATATTGCGGACCGCCTTCAATTAAGGCTTGGGCGGAAAGTAGCGTATCTTCTGAGCTATTTTCAGTTGGCATATACGCACAGACTAAAACTTTATCTTTTAAAGCACGTATGGCTTTTTCTGCATTATGGATGGCTAAAATTTCATCGCGGTATTCAAGATGCGGGTATTCATCAAAAAAGGTTGCAATGGCCGCAAGCTTACGTGAATTTTCATTACTGATAGAAGGCTTAAGCCGACGAGAGTGTTCAGCGATAAAAGTATCAATCGCATGGGTAATGGATACCGCGCCATAAGAGCTGTCTGCTCCACCGGAGAGCGAAATAATTAGCGATTGGGCTTGATGCTCACGCAGGGTATCGAGGATCCAGATCGCTGTGGCATAAGTCGTTTCGGTATATTCACGGATTTTTTCATAACCGGGGGATTTTTGATCGAGTAAGTCTACATCAGAAGGACCATTTACTTTTGTCCCGACCGCACTCTGCGTACTATTAAATTGATCTACCGTCATGCTCAAAGCGCTAGGGTGTGGTTTTGAGCTTTTAGGCGCTGCGACGACCATAGAAGAATAGCTGCAACGCTCATGATGAAAACGTGGACTTTGGTGATCGATAAATTGCCCATTCTGATCTTTACCCCGATAGATTGAACCCGAATCGGCAACCATATAACCGTCTTCAACACCCGCAACATTGGTATAGCAATACGCAATTAAATTAGAAATAGTATTAAACGCACTGTGGACTAATTTTTTACGCACGGCAGGTTTATTAATATTGACTTGAGTTTTACTGCCGCTCGGATTAAGGATGACTAACGGTAGACTGGGATCACTATTTAATCGATTAATATGCCGTTTTTGTTTTTGTATGTCGGCATTAACGGTTTGGTTATCGTACACACCTGGCCAGCCTTCTGCACATTGTTCATGCAATAAGGCCACTTGATTGCCCTTTTTATCGGTTACAGTGACTAGCGGTTTACCTACCGAAATGGTATCTTCTTGGCCAGGAATCCGAATTGATTTGACCCCGTCTTGTTCACGGTACGGCGTAAAATGCATCGCTTCAAATTCCGCTGGGCCATCCGGTTGGATAGATTTAAGCGAAATGGATTTTATTTTTCCATCTTGAATAAGTGCTTGACCGTTGAAGGGTCGCTTAAGATTGCGGTATATGCCTTCATGAAAAACGGGAAAACCTAATGAAATAATTAAATTGGGATTAATTTTATGGGCATAGCGTGCAATCTCTAGCGCATGACGGAAAATCTTATCGCCTTCTTCCTTATTATTCACCCAATCAAAATCACCGTCACCAAAATAACCGGTGAGTCCTAGTTCTTGTAAAGATAAGATATCCGCGCCATCTTGATTGGCTTTGTTGATGGCCTCTTTAATGTTGCGGATATTATTTTCATAATCAAACATTTTTTGATGCACATTCGCCGAAGCAATTTTTAAATTAAAGTGACGGGTGTTGGCATCAGGCAGTGCGGGTTTAGTGTCCGCTTGCATAGGGTTTGTTTTAGCAGGCGTGTGTCGCTCTGCCTGCAAAAAGTTTTGCCATAACGCGTCAAACTCGGTTTTTTTTGATTTTAATTCCTCAATTGAGGTATCCCGAAAAAACCGTTTTAAACCCTTGTCTCTTAAGGCGCAGTCGATAAAACGGGTTTGATCACAATGGATGATGTTGAACAATTGATGAAAATAAGCGGCTTTTAATTCTACGCGGCCATTATGAAAGTACTGACTATTCCGTGTGGTACGCACGGCGCCATAACGATCGACACTATTGCCCAGATAACCTAAATTCGGTGCTATCGCTAAGGCGACACGTTTGACTTGCGATTTAGACCATAATAAACAGGCGTTATCCACTTCAGCCAAAACTGCTGTTTCAGAGGCCCAGAGCGGATTATCTTTAAGGATCTGAACTGTTTCAGCGGGAGATTTTTTGCCATGGATCATGACTTCAGTAATTAATTCTTCTTTTTCATAACGTAATTTATCCTCAAGAGCGAGTTCACGGCCGGCAAGTTTTGCAATGCGGGTTTTATTAAGGCAAAGTGTGGCACTAATCGGGCCTTCTTGACCTTTACCGCCTGCATTTAAGCGGCCTCTGGCCACATCGGTTGCATCGGCATTACTTAAACTAATTTTATTACCTAGATTGCCATAAATACCTGCAAGGGTAACGCGAGCACGCTCTTTTGCTGCAGTCATTTCATCTTGATCTTGTGCTAATATGGCGACGGCGTCTTTCCCCAGAGATTGGCTGGCGCTATGTAAATTGGCATCTAAAATGCCTTGAATAGTGCGATGGTAATAAGTGCCGCCAAATTCTTCTACCGCATGGATCATTCTGCGTTCTTCTTCCACACTGCTAGTGCGACAGGGCATATAGACGCAAGTTAAGAGTTGTTGTTTGATATACCGTATCGCAGCTTCAGGGCCTTCATGAGCGTTTTCACTGGCATTCATTTCACGCGCACGCTTTGCGCAACTTAAATGGGCAAATTCCTTAAGGTAAGCCGCTACTGCAGCTTTTTTGGTCCCAGCGGTTTTTTCATGCTGTGCCAGCGCATAATCTATGGAGAGTGAGGCTACTTTTAAAGAATAAATACTGTTGATGCCATCCGACATGGAAATCACAAAGCCTTGTTGCTTGGTTTTAAGCAAATAATCGCGTAGCCACAACACGGTGGCATTCATGGCTTTCAGGTCTTTTTGATCTTGCGATTCTGTAAGTAAAGACACAGCGGCTTGGGGTGTGATACTTTTTTTATCCGCGATATTCATGTCTATCTGTAAACCCGCTACAGACTGCTGCGATTTATTTGCAAAAGGCACCGACACCTTATGGGCATGGTTAACAAAAGAGGCATGAGTATAAAGTGCATCGGGGTTGGATTGGGATAGCAAGCGTTGGCCTTGTACGACAAACTGTTGGCCGGATCCTACTCTATCGCCTGAATCACTGCCTACGTCCGAGACAAAAGCAACTGTGGTTTCATCACTGGCCACTTGCTGCATAAAATGTTGTACGGTAGCGGGGGATAGTGCCGTCGCGTTGGCTGTAAATAGAGCACTGACCGGTACCCCTTGTTGCCGTAAACTCTGGGCATAGCTGTTTTCTAATGCTGCTTCAGGTTTAACACTCATGCTTTGATAGGATTCTGTGACTACAGTCAGTGTTTGGTTCGCGTCTTTTTTATCATTAATGTAAATAGGAAAGTGGCCGACGGGGATTTCACGCCCATTTAGGGTGACGGTTTCTTTTTTCCCTAGGGGCCAAGCCTTAAAATACCGCGCATCGTAAGACACGCCTTCAATATAGGCAAGATCGCTAGCCAGTTGCAGGCCAATAATTTGGCCATGCTGTACGATAGCGGTTGCATAAAAGGGGCGATTTTCAGTGTGTTCATTGTTATCTAAATAAAAAGGGTGGGTGACGTCTTGTTGCTGCGCGTCCCGGTGATACCAGGGAAAAGAAATAAAACTAACCAGGTCTGAGGGGGGGAATTCGGCGATCATCGAGGAAAGTGAGTCTATAATGACCTTGCCATTGCTTTGTGAGTTAATAAAGGCATAATTGGCATCCGCTGAAGGCCCAGTAAAAGGCATAGGGGAGAAGATCAGGAAATCTGCACCTTGTTCTGTAGCTTTAATGATGGCATCACACATGGTCTTTTTATTGGCTGCCAGCGCAAAATCGGTACTATTGATACTGCAACCGGTGATATTTAGAATGTAACCTGACATAATGCCCCCGTTTAGATAGTTGCGAAGCTAAACTGCATCCTATCACGCAGTCAGCCTGGGGTCAAAGTAGTAAACTAAATAATTTGTGGCGCTATAGGCTGAATCTACTCCACAAGCTGTAATGGGGGCAAGCCTATCGATCTCTGCGATGCTACGGCCAACCTTCGTTACAGATGACTGATGGAGTAGATTTAGACTGTAGGGAGGGTTAGCTTTTTCTTTGCCTCAGGACAGAATCAAGGCTAGATGCGCGAGCTCGGGTATAACTGCTTGATGAACCCGAAGATGAATTAGCTGTAGAGCTTGAAGACGAAGCGCTAGAAGATGATGAGCCAGAAGATGAGGCATCAGAAGGCAAAGCGCCAGCAAGCTCATCAATATGCAGGGGAAGTAAAGTTATACTTTTAGTGGGGGTAGAAAGATTGCCTAAATGTTGCTTAGAGGATGCACGCAATAGACTGGTTGTAAAGGGAGAGGCGGCTTGATGCGTAGTCGTATTGGAGGTTTGTATCGCTGTAAGTTTTTGGAATAACGTGCGCAAGCGGATACAATAACATTTGTACAATTGAGTAGGCACTGGATTGGAACCACTGGGGGCCAACTTAAATATCGAAGGAATAATACCGACGGGGTTTTCAATGCTAAACAATAAGGGATAAAAAATATTTTTATTTCTCCAGTCCCAAATATTGTATTTAAGCACCTCTGCCGGAAAAGCATTTTCACGACTTGCTTCATAAAGTATAGGGATAAAACAATTAGGATATTGCTTAAGCTTTGCTTGAATTTGCAGCCACTCAAATCCAATATTACCCCGCTGAGTGTCAATTTTATTTTTTAACAATTCCGTACCTATAAACAAAATAAAATCTGCCGAGGAGACGGCATCAGACATCCAAGATTGGAAATCGGTGCTCCCCAGGTGGGTCGTATCCTTGATGACAGGGATGTCAAATAATTGAAGAGTATTCACTAAACGAGATAAGTCATGCTCTAAAAGTTGATGAGTCAAGCTTGAGGAATCATCCTCCCAGGCATAACTGATAAAACAGGTGGGACGTCGCGGGGGAAGCATGATCGAAAAAAGCCTACGGATATCGGCGATAAACTCATTCCAAGCCAGTTCTTCTTGCGCTTTTTTTTCACTGGGTGGATTAATTATTTCAGCAGGATTTTGGGTAGAACGATGCGCAGTATGAGTGAGTAGGACGTTCACGATCATAGGTATATCGTGATGCGCAATCACCCCTTTTTTAGCAGCAAGTCGACCCATATGCCACGCGACTAAACTCGCATCCCTCATACTGCAGATTTTCGGCATTAAGCCTAAATGAGCGCCGGACATCGCGCCATTAATCAAGCCAGCGCTCGCGCTGCGTATCCCTGTCCAAAGCTTTAGCACGGTGATAGGGTCTTGACGAAAGCCGCTATTAAAACCACTGATAAAACCAATCATGCTACTGGATAGGGTGCCAGCGGTGCTATTGATGATATCGACCAGCGCGTTTGCGGTATGGGTTACACTTGATCGAAAGCTCATGGCCAACCTTTTTTATCAATGGAGTAACTTACCACAAATGGAAACAATTTAAAACTTATGTAAATAACTCTTTTGAATGTTATGCTTTAATGATATTTATTGATGCAGTTGACACAGAACAAATAACTAGGGTAAAAGAGAGTGCGCGATATCATTATAATGGAGGAGCAAATCATGACTCAGTTTAGACGACTATTTCTATGGACTATCCCCTTATTTTTCCTCTTGGGTTCTGCACACGCAGAAGTGAAGAGCCTGCCGATTGCAAGTTGTGATGATCTCAAGCGTATTAAGTGGGATATGGATGCCTATTATTATTTAGTTACAGACCTAGATTGTTCGGCAGAAGAGGCTAATCCCTTTCATCCGATTGAAGGCGTTTTTTACGGTACACTCGATGGCAACGGGTATGCGATTTCTCATCTTATTATTGAAAACGAAAAAGGTCAGAGAAGTGAGCCTACCGGTTTATTTAGAGTGTTAGGTGAAAATAGTAAAATTACGAATATTTATTTCCACGAAGTGACGCTCATTGGACATGATGATGCTCATAAGGGATTAATCGCTGGAATTGCAGCAGGTCCTGTTGAAGTCTCTGACGTCTATGTGGAAGGATTGCAAATGTTGCGCTACGAAGTTGGCATTCCCCCTTTCCCTGACAATAGTCACGATTATGGAGTAACCGGTGGCTTACTTGGTTTGACCAGTGGAGACATCGTATTGCATGATGTGCATTTAAGCGAAGAAGTTTTTATCCTGCAAAATGCATTTGCCGGGGGATTAATAGGTGCTATAGAAGGCAATGCGACCATATCACTTGCTAGCGTGACTCAGTTAAGCATTCAAGGAGGGAAGACCTGTGATAACCCTAAAAATGAATGTGGTTTTGGGGGTTTGATTGGTTTAATTGGTGAATTTAAACCCAAGCGTAAGACGAATAATGCACAGTATGCGACACGTCAAGGTTACAATGTCCAGATCGTGGAATCCTACGCTAAAGGCAGTGGTGTATCACAAAAAAATATGGGCGGCCTAGTTGGATTAATTAAATTAGACCGTAGCCTGCAAATCCAAAATAGTTATGCCACAGTAGATATTACGTGCGGCAGTACCGGTACGGCCTTTGACAGTTGTAAGTATGCCGGCGGCTTAATTGGTCAAGCCAAACAAGGCACGGATCAAAAGCCAATCTCTCTAGAAAATGTGTATGCAGCCGGTTTAAATGATCTGAGTGGCGATGATAAGGGACGCGGGATTATTGGCCATAATCAGCAAAATGGATCCACACGGGTCGTAAATGCACCGCTGACGCAAAGTTTTTTTGATAGCGATACCACGGAGAAGCAACATTCCGGCGATAAAGTATCTAAAGGATTGAGCTCAGTCGATATGCAAGTGGCCGCGCCGATTAAACCTGATCGCCCTTTCTATGGTTGGGATAAAAATATTTGGTTTTTTAAAAATGGTTATTATCCGAGTTTAATTAACACTGGGATTAAGTAAAACCGTAAGTCGCGCGCAACAATGAGCGCTACGCATCTTGAAATAAAATGGATATAATGAGTTAGTGGACATCTATTCTTATTACTAGCAGGGAAGCTATTCATCATGATCCAAGAAGATCGTCTTATTACTCAAGCTGTCTTACCTGTAGAAGAAGGGATAGAAAAAACCTTACGGCCACAAAAACTTGCAGATTATGTGGGTCAGGCTGCGGTGCGGGAACAAATGCAAATTTTTATTGATGCGGCACGCTACCGAGGCGATGCGCTCGATCATTGTTTGATTTTTGGCCCACCGGGCTTGGGTAAAACAACGCTTTCTCACATTATTGCTCATGAGATGGGGGTGAGTTTAAAACAAACTTCGGGTCCTGCACTTGAAAAGCAAGGCGATCTGGCGGCACTGTTGACTAACCTTCAGCCATATGACTTGCTATTTATCGATGAAATCCATAGACTAAGCCCGGTGATCGAAGAAATTTTATATCCGGCCATGGAAGATTATCAGCTGGATATTATTATCGGTGAAGGGCCTTCCGCGCGCTCCATTAAACTGGAATTAGCACCATTTACTTTAGTGGGTGCGACCACGCGTGCAGGATTATTGACCTCCCCATTGCGAGATCGCTTTGGGATCGTGCAGCGCTTAGAATTTTATACGACGCAAGAAATCATGCAAATTGTTATCCGTTCCGCCAGTATTCTCGGCATTGCAATTGATGAGGCCGGCGCGCAAGAAATTGCGCAGCGCTCACGCGGAACCCCTAGGATTGCAAATCGCTTATTGCGCAGAGTCCGCGATTTTGCACAAGTCAAAGCAGATGGGAAAATTAATAAAACGATTGCCGATCAAGCATTGACCTTACTGATCGTAGATGAGTGCGGTTTTGATACGATGGATCAAAAGTTATTATTGACTATTATTAATAAATTTGAGGGCGGTCCTGTAGGTCTTGATAGTTTAGCTGCCGCTATCGGTGAATCGCGCGATACCATTGAGGATGTGTTGGAACCTTTTTTAATTCAACAAGGCTTTATGATGCGAACGCCACGCGGTCGGGTGGCAACACCACAAGCTTACCGGCATTTTGGACTTACTATAACAGGCAGTATTACGTAAAGGAGCACGGATGTGACAGCAGAACTTTCACTTTGGGGATTATTTTGGCAGGCGAGTTTTTTAGTACAACTCGTTATGTTGTTATTACTGATTTTATCCGTGGCGTCTTGGACACTTATTTTCCAGCGTAATAAACTGCTAAATAATGCGCAACGCCAAGCCAACGCGTTTGCGAAAAAATTTTGGTCGGACCCTGATTTAAGTGCTTTATACACCGAAGTCAATAATAGTCAAATCAAAGGCCAGGGTTTAGCGCATGTGTTTCACCAAGGACTTAAAGAATTTATTAAATTAAATCAACGTAAAGATCTGGATGCAGGGATAGTGCTGCAAGGCACACAGCGCGCTATGCGGATTGCGGCCTCCAAGGAAAATGATCGCTTACAAAAAAATGTCAGCTTTTTAGCCACAATAGGATCAGTCAGTCCTTATATTGGTTTGTTCGGAACCGTTTGGGGCATTATGCACGCGTTTGTTACGCTAGGTTCAGTGCAACAAGCCACGCTGCAGATGGTCGCGCCTCCCATTGCTGAGGCCTTAATTGCGACGGCCATGGGCTTATTTGCCGCGATTCCCGCAGTGATTGCCTACAATCGTTTTTCACAGCGTTTGAGTGAGCTTAATACCACTAATTTACGATTCGGTGAAGAATTGCTCAATATTCTGCAGCGTCAAGTGCAACCTTAAGCGGGAGGAGTTATGCAACAAGATTTTGATTCGCCTAATTTGCTGAATAAACCTCTAGCTGAAATCAACATTGTGCCTTATGTGGACGTGATGTTAGTGCTGCTGATTATTTTTATGGTGACGGCACCACTGCTCACGCAAGGGGTGATTGTTGATTTACCCGAGTCCAGTGCCCAGATCCTTGAAGAACAAGAGTTGCCACCGATTATTCTTACCGTCGATGCGGTAGGGAATTATTTTTTAAATATAAATAGTGCACCGACGACGCCTTTATTACCGAGTGATATCGGCAAACAGGTCAAAGCAGAGCTTGATAAAACGCCTCACCGTCCAGTCATGGTGCGTGGGGATACGGCTGTCAACTACGGTAAAGTGGTCAAGGCGATGGTGTTATTGCAACAGGCTGGCGCTGAAAGTGTGGGCTTAGTGACAGATACGGATGAAGCAGGTGCGGCATGAGGCCTTGGGCACCGGATTATAAGCGTGCGTTCTATTGGGCTTTGGCTGTGCATATGGGCATCCTGGTCATGATGATCATGCAAATCGACTTTCCCTGGGATCGGAATAAACCTGCTTTAAGTTATGCCATGCAAAATGTGCAGGTGATCCAAGCGCAAATTGTGCCTGAAGCGGCTTTAGAAAAACGTACCGATCAGATTAATGAATCGCTCCGTATTGAAGCCGAAAAGCAGCAACAACTTGCGTTAGAACAAGAGCAAGCACAAAAACGTCAGGAAGAAGCAGCTCAACTGGCCTTAGAAAAGGAAAAGCAAGTCAAGGCTGAGCAATTAGCCCAAGAGCAAAAGAAAAAGCAAGAAGCGGATGCGCTGCGTGTGGCGGAATTGGAAAAGCAAAAGCAAGCTGAAATCGCCAAACAGAAAGAAGCGGAGCTTGCGAAACAAAAAGAAGCTGAGCTTGCTAAGCAAAAAGAAGCACAGGCGCAGGCAGAAGCTGCGAAATTAACCGAGCAAGCCAAGCAGCAACAATTATTAGCTGAGCAGCAAGCCATCAACACGGCTCAGCAAGCGCAATTACAGCAAGCGATTTTGACTGAAGTTGAGCGCTACACGTTAATGGTCAAGCAAAAAGTCATGCAAAATTGGTTGATCCAGCGAGGCTATGAAGGCTTAACCACACAATTACATGTGCGGGTGGCACCAGGGGGCACCGTATTAGATGTGCAAGTGATTAAAAAAAGCGGGAATGAAGCGCTCGATCGTTCTGCCGTCTCAGCCGTGTACCGCGCATCGCCCCTACCGGTGCCGACTGATCCTGCGGTATTTGAATCTTTTCGTGAACTTCGGTTAATATTAAGACCCGAAGATGTATTGGGGTAATTGGAGTGCGGGTGTGTAATCATGCCTCGCTGAAATCCCCCCGGCCGCAGCGGCCGGCCCCCTTTACAAAGGGGGCAAGCCGGAGGATTCGACCCCGTATAAAGGGAATGGACTTGTCTTCTTTACCAAAGGGAGTAGAGAGAAGAACTTGCCCCCTTTGTAAAGGGGGCCGGCCGCAGCGGCCGGGGGGATTTTGTATGATGACACACAGTTCCGGAGTTAACACCTCCACCACACAGCGCATCGACTTTAAAAAAACTCACAGGAGAGTATCATGTTAAAACGCATCATCGGTTTATTTGTTCTGCTCTATTTCCCCATGGCACACGCTTATTTGGAAATAGAGATCACACAAGGCGTTGATGCTGCCATGCCTATTGCTGTGGTGCCTTTTCAAGGCGCAGATCTGCTTCCTCCGGAGTTAAATGTCAGCGATGTGATCCACGCGGACCTTGCGCGCAGCGGCGAGTTTAAATTATTTGCTGAAACCAATATGGCGCAAAAGCCGTCTCAAGTTGCGCAAGTGGAATATGCCTATTGGCGCAATCTGGGTTTAGAAGCCCTACTCATCGGGGAAGTGATCCCCATGACTACGGATAGATTCCGCGTGCGATTCTCGTTACTGGATTTAGTGATGAAAAATGGCGGCACTACGCCTACGCCGTTATTGGTGCGTGAATTTACCACAGACAAACATGAATTACGCCATTTAGCTCATCACATCAGCGATTTAGTTTATCAAAAGTTGACGGGTTTCCCCGGCGCTTTTTCCAGTCGAATTGCTTATGTGGGTTTGCAATGGATAAACGGTAAACCCGGACAATACCGCTTAGAAATTGCCGATGCCGATGGATATAATCCACAAACTCTACTCAAAACCGGAGAGCCGATCATGTCTCCGGCATGGTCACCAGATGGTAAACAATTGGCCTATGTGTCGTTTGAAAATCACCGCTCAGAAATTTATATCGCAAATGTCTCGAACGGGCAGCGCAAAAAAGTGTCCAACTCTCCGGGTATTAATGGTGCGCCCGCGTGGTCACCGGATGGACGTAAGCTTGCGCTGGTTTTATCCAATGAAAATGTACCGAAGATATATATTTTAGATTTAGCAACTGATAAACTAACTCAAGTCACGAGTGGCACTTCGATAGATACCGAACCTTTTTGGTTTGATAGCAATCATTTATTATTTACTTCCAATCGTGGCGGACAACCGCAGATTTACAAAGTGAATTTAACGAATAAACAAGTGCAGCGCATGACGTTTACAGGTGAGTATAATGCGCGGGCATCGGTAACCCCTAACGGTGAATATATGGTGATGATCCACCGCAATCAAGGGCGTTATCATATTGCCGCGCAAAATTTAAAAAATAATCATATACTCATTTTGACAGAAACTTCTATGGATGAGTCACCCAGTCTTGCGCCGAATGGCCGCATGGTGATTTACGGTACCGTCGATAGAAATAAACGCGTACTCAGTGCTGTGTCCATCGATGGGCGTGTGAAATTACGGATCCCGACTCAAGACGGTGATGTGCAAGAACCGGCTTGGTCGCCATTATTAATGTAAATACTTTAAGGAGAATGTGATGAAATTAGGACTATGTTTAAAATTAGGACTAGTAACTTTAGTCTCAGTAGTGATGATAGGTTGCGCCAGTAAACCTAAGCATGAAGCGGATATGGAAGACATGAGTGGCGAAGGCATAAGTGGTGTGGGCCCCTATGGCACCTTTACCGGCAGTGATTTAACCCCCGAAGAAGCCGAAGCACTGCGCCAACAACGTGTGTTTTATTTTACTTATGACTCCAGTAGTTTGCCTCCTGAAGACTTACGTGCCATTGAAGCCCATGCGTATTATTTAGTGCATCATCCGCATGCAAGAGTGCGTATTGAAGGCAGTACCGATTCTAGAGGCAGCCGTGAATACAATATTGCATTAGGTGAGCGTAGGGCACAAGCCGTAGCCAGAGCGATGTTTTTAGCGGGTGCGCAAAATGATCAGGTGGCCATAGTCAGCTATGGTTCAGAAAAACCTGCGGTACAAGGGATGAATGAAGAAGCCTGGCGCTACAATCGTCGTGCCGAAATTGTCTATGAGGCTGAATAAATGTTAGCGATGCGCTTAGTCACCTTTGTTTTAACCGTCATCAGTTTGGGCGCTATGCATTGCGCCCAGGCTGATTCCAAAAATCGAGCGAGTCTTGATGCACTGACACAGCTGGATGAATTGCGTGCCGAGATACAAACCTTACGGGGGGAGTTAGAAGTGAATCAGCATCAAATCAAACAACTTGAGCAGCAACAGCGCGATTTTTATTCGGATCTGGATAAACGGATCACCGCATTAGCGGCTAAACCCGTCGCGGCTGCACCCACACCCGCGCTGACAACACCCGTAACGCCTGCTGCAACGCCTGCGCCAGGCGCTTACAGCGGTGCAGGCGGTATGCCGGGTGCTGCGCCTAATGTGCCCTCAGGTGCTGCAAGTCAACCCGCGGCAATGGCGCCTGTCGTGCCTGTCACTCCCCCAGTGGCTGCAATCGATACCACTCAAGTGGTGCAAGAGGTGAAAAATGCCGGCAATGATTTAGCTGCGTACCAAGCGGCTTATCAACGCTTGCAAAATAAGCAATACGCAGAGGCGACGACTGCGTTTAATACTTATTTGCAAACTTATCCGCAAGGCGAATATGCCGCCAATGTGGATTATTGGCTCGGGGAAATTTATTTAATTCAACATAATTATCCGCAAGCCGAGCAAGCCTTCTCGCGTGTCGTAACGCAATATCCTAGCCATCAAAAAGCCGCTGATGCGATGTTAAAACTGGGGTTTGTCTATGAAGCCTCAGGCGATCGCATAAAAGCGATAACGACTTTAGAACAAGTGCAGCATCAATACCCCAATACGGCCGTCGCTCATCTGGCGCAAACAAAAGCCGCACAACTCAAGCAACAGATTTAAGATGCTAGAAAATCCTAGTCTGCGCATCACTGAAATTTTTTACTCATTGCAAGGCGAAACCGCAACCGTAGGTTTGCCTACTGTTTTTATACGCTTGACCGGCTGTCCATTGCGTTGCCAGTATTGTGATACGGCTTATGCCTTTTCCGGCGGGAAAAAAATGATGTTAACAGAAGTATTAGCCCATGTGGCTGAATATAAGCCCCGTTATATTACGGTGACCGGAGGGGAGCCCTTAGCACAAGCTGCGTGCTTACCGCTGCTACACGCGTTATGCGACGCAGGCTATACGGTATCACTTGAAACCAGCGGTGCGCTCGATGTCAGCGCAGTGGATGAGCGCGTCGTCAAAATATTAGATTTAAAAACACCCGGCTCACTTGAGGTGAAAAAGAATCGCTTCGAGAATATTGCGCACTTAAACGCGCAGGATCAGGTGAAATTTGTGATATGCGATCGAAAAGATTATGACTGGGCCCACCAGATCCTCAACCAGTATCAATTACCCCAACACTGCGAAGTATTATTTTCCCCCAGCCACTCGCAATTGGCCGCTAAAGATTTAGCACAATGGATAATAGAAGATAACCTCCCAGTGCGCATGCAGCTACAGATGCATAAATATATTTGGGGTGATGAGCGCGGGCGGTGAAATTATGAGCTAGAATCATAATCCTAGCTTGCATTTTACTGATAAATCCGTATCATAACCATATTCTTTTAGGGTCGTTAGCTCAGTCGGTAGAGCATCGGACTTTTAATCCGTTGGTCGATGGTTCGAATCCATCACGACCCACTTTAAATTATAATAAAAACAATAGATTGCAGGGTTTTAGTTAATATTCTTTATTCTATAAATATGCAAATTGTACCAAATTTGTACCAACTTTAATAAAAACAATAAGATACAAAGCCTTTTATTAAGCAAGCAATTCGTTATCAATTGATTTATATAAATTTATTTCATTATTGCGCTCGCTATAATGTCAGAAAATATTATATAATTACTGACATTATGGAAATTAACATATCGATCGCAGAAAAAATCCGAGCACAAATTATGCGTATTAAGCAGGGGCAAGCATTTGGAAATGTATTATTTATTCAAGCAGGTTACCCACGCACGACAATTGATAAGACGCTTTCGCGCTTAGTGCAAGAAGGCGTGATACAAAGATTGCGCGCAGGAATATTTGTTCGTCCAGAATATAATCGATTCGTAGGGAAAGTTCCGCCAGAGATTTCCAAAGTGATCAATTTAATTGCCAAAAAGAATGGGGAAACCATACAATTGCATGGTGCAGCTGTGGCAAATAAATTTAAGATCAGCACGCAAGTACCTATACAACCAGTTTATTACACCAGTGGTACAACACGTACTATTCGTATTGGGGAATTAAGAGTAAAGTTTATTCACACGTCTAATCATCAAAGATTGCAATATGCTGGTAAAAAAATAGGTAATATATTGGCGTTGTTATGGTATTTAGGCAAAGAACAATTGGATATAGCTATTTTACATAAGATCCGAAAAGGTATGAGTAAAAAAGAATTTGAAGCATTGCGTACTTGTTCTATGCCGGCATGGATGCGTGAAGGGATAGATCAACTAACTATTAAAAATTAATTATTAGGAATCAGAATTGAAAATTCATCCATTTGATATGTCAGCAAAAGATGCAGTCTGTATACTAGAAAATCTTGCTGCTGAGGGTTATATTTTTAGAGGGCATTCCAGCACAAAATATGAGTTGGTTCCATTAGCATTAAGAGATAAGTCTTTAAAAGAATTTGCAAAGAATTTTAAAATTTCTGAAAAGACAATAAAAGAAAAATGGTACACCAATAGTGATCTTGT
This sequence comes from Gammaproteobacteria bacterium, assembly GCA_013289605.1. Classification (GTDB taxonomy): domain Bacteria; phylum Pseudomonadota; class Gammaproteobacteria; order JABCZS01; family JABCZS01; genus JABCZS01. Next base: position 39,202 of record JABCZS010000002.1, on the reverse strand, counting down.
TAACGCCATAACAAGTGGGCTATGTGGTGCTAAATGGGATGCAGGCTTGAAAAAACGATGTGCTCCAATGTTGGATTTATATATCCATATTGCACGAATTAATTATAATCTCAATATGAATATTTTAGATAAATGTTCTATTCTTTTAAAATCTTGCAATGATATTGTTATTGATGAATTAAAGAAGCTATCTGAAAAAAATAATAATCTTCCTATATTAATTAATACTTTTGAGAATAAAATTAAATTTTGGGGTAAGAAAATAGACTCCGAATGGGAGTTATTTGATCTCAACATTGAGCAGGAAACGGTCAAAAAAATTCCCTTTGCGGATGCGGAGCTTACTAAGCACCAAGCAGCAGATCTACCAGAAGCAGTACGTGAAACAATCAGAAAGCTCCATGGTCATATGGATCTTTATTTAATGGTTTTTGAAGAAGAGAAAGAAATACTTAAGTTGCGTGACCCAGATTTCTGGACAAAAGAAGAAAGTTTTGTAGCGCATGTCAAATATATTTTTCCACATCTAATTGAACGTTATTTTATGGATGGAACAGTTCAATATGCAAATCCTTTTGAAGAACTTGTAGGTGTTGACTTTAGATTGCCTCAGCATTATGGGATTGAAACTTCAGCATTAGATTGGACATATGATCCTTATATTGCAATCTACTTTGCTTTAAGAAAAGATGAGAGATTTGATTCAATTCAAATATCAAAAAAACCTATGACTCCATTTTTTTCTATCTTTGCATATAAAAAGACAAACGTAGAATGCCCTTTGGTATTAGTGCAAGAAAAAAGTCAAACCCTATTTAATCCAAGAGCTGAGGCTCAAAAAGGAGTTTTTACTTATTTTGCCAAACCATGTTCATTTTATTTGAAGCACCCTCAACATCGCTTCCCATCCATCCTAGATTATAATAAATCTACGCAATCTGGTTTCCAACTTGAACGTCTTAACATAGAAAGAAGTATGCCAAATTTAAAATTTCTTCAAGATCAGCTAAAGGCTAAAAATATTAATGAGGCCACATTATTATTGAATGACTAAAGCAATTTTATAACTCATAGAGGTCTCACTTATCCTATTACTTTCAAAAGGCAAAAATATAAAAATAATCATATGTGGGATAAATGTATCAATATGACCAGCTTGACTTGTAGTCACATTTAGACTACAATTCTTATATAGATAAAACACTAAGAGGCGATTATGCACACATCTGCTGATACATATGTCCGTGCACGTATAGACAGCGTTACCAAGCAACGTGCTACCGAAGCATTAGAAGCCATGGGCTTAAGTGTTTCCGATGCCATTCGCTTATTAATGCTAAGAATTGCTGAAGAACATCGATTACCCTTCGTGGTTCGAGTTCCTAATGCGAAGAGCGTCGAGGCAATTGAAGAGTTAGAAGCAGGGAAAGGGAAGAAATTTAAAAATATCAATTCTTTCATGGATGATTTAAATGCGGACGATTGAGCGTTCAAATGCTTTTAAACGTGATTATAAACATATAAAAACTATGCCGCGTTACCGTAAAGGCATAGACTCATTACTATTAGATATTGTGTCACTTCTGCAAGCAGATAAAGCTTTGCCAGATCACAATTATGATCACCCTTTGAGCGGCTTATGGTGTGGTTATCGTGAATGCCATGTGAAACCAGATTTATTATTAATCTACAAAAAGCCAGATGCTCATACTTTGAGGCTAGCTCGTCTGGGTTCTCATAGTGAATTATTTTCATAAAAAGTAAATAGGCTTATTAAGCCAAACAATTTTATTTTCAAGAAAATAAGGCGGTTCCTTTGAGATTAATAGATCAACTGCAAAGCCTCAAAAATTAAACCGCCTTGCATCATTATACCTCGGTAAGCTCATTTGGAGGTATCACTTTGAAGATTACTGCCATAGAAAATATATGGATTTAACTGTACCAAATTTGTACCAGTGCACAGCGGTTTCTGGCGTATTAAGGCGGTTTTAGACGGTTTTGAGAGTAAAGGACCAACTGTAAGGCATTGATTTACATAGAACTCTATTTAGCTCAAAGGACTTTTAATCCGTTGGTCGATGGTTCGAATCCATCACGACCCACTTTAAATAATAATAAAAACAATCAATTACAGAGTTTTAGTTAACATTCTAGATCCTTTAAAAATACAGACTGTCCCCAAAATTGTCCCCATTTGTTAATATACTTGTTTAATTATCTTTGAGAATCACTTTTGTCTTAATTGCCAGGAAGAGAAAATGGAAACAGAAGCACAAAGATTTTTAAATCGTGATTTATTTTGCTTGCAGCACAAATCAGTTTTATTAAAGCTGTTAGACGAACATAGAAATCCAATTTTAGATTCAAAAAAACGTCCACGTTGTGCGACCGGTTTTCTGACAAAAGAAGAAGGTGCAGCTTATCTTTATACTGCCTGGCATGTAGTAACGGGCGCTGGAGATCCTTATAATATTAAGAAACCCAATGCTCCTAGGGTAGATAAAATATTAATTTATTCACAAAATAAAATAGTTCCAGGCTGGGATTAATAAAAGAGCATTAGTTTAATTCAGTTACCGCTACTCTGAATTTTACTCTGAAATTGAAATTGTATTGAGCCTTCAGAGTAAAGGTCAAACTAGGTTGTTAAATTCGGAAATTCCGAATTTCTCCTCAACTAACTTGCCCTATCTCTTTATTATGAAACTCTGAAATTATTTGCAAAAACAACACTTATAATGTATAATTTGTAAATGATTTCAGGAAAATTCATTCTAAAAGACTTTTTAACACAATTGCAAGCTCATGGGCAATATAGCTTTACGCGCCCAGATGTCTCAGCAGCTTTAGGGATAAGTCCCCTCTCTTTTCAAAGAGCAGCAGCCCTTCTTAGTAAAAAAGGTCAGCTTAATCGAATCAGAGGTGAGTTTTATAGTATCGTTCCCCCTGAATACAGTAACCAAGGTTCTCTACCACCTAACTGGTTCATTCAGCAGTTCATGGATTATTTACAACAAGACTATTATGTGGGTCTTTTAAGTGCTGCGAGTTTACAGGGGGCTACTCATCAGATAAACACTACTTTTCAAGTGGTTACTAATAAAATAACCCGAGCAATTCAATCGGGACAATTTTACATTGAATTTTTCAATAAAAAAACAATTAAGCCTTATTATTATCAAAAAATAAAAACTGCAGGTGGTATGATTAATGTATCTATTCCAGAAATGACAGCTTGTGATTTATTACGGTATATTAATGCTGCTGGACAAGTCAATCATGTTGCAACTATCTTGTGCGAACTGGGAGAATCACTTAAACCTGAAGTATTTGCGCAACTACTTGAACAAGAAGATATAGAAACAACAATTGCGCAACGTTTAGGATATTTATTAGAAAAACTTAATATACCCATTGATTTAACATCGTTATTAACAGTATTAAAAACTAAAGAACCAACGCGACAATTATTAATTAGAAGAAGCAAAAAGCCAATTATTGAACATAATAAGCGCTGGAATATTTTAGTGAATGAAATCGTGGAGCCTGATGATTTATGATACCTACACCCAATATTATTGCATGGGGAAATGTTGTTCCATGGCTCGAACCTGATTGTGTGAGCATGATTTAATTGAGCATGATTTAATCTTATCTCGAGCATTATGTGACTTATATACAAATCCTATTATCAATAGAAATTTAGTGTTTCGTGGTGGAACTGCGTTGCATAAGCTTTTCTTTAAAGAAGCAGGGCGGTTTTCTGAAGATTTAGATTTTGTACAAGCCTCCCCGGTACCCATTGGTGAAACTATCGATGCGGTTCATTCTGTATTGGATCCTTGGTTAGGCAAACCAATCATAAACAAAATGCAGGACGATTTACGCTGTATTATAAATTTATAACAGAAAATGCTATGGCAACACGTAAGCTTAAATTAGAAATTAATACCAGGGAACATTATCGTGTAAGTCCTCTTAATACAATTTCATTTAAAGTTACGAACCCTTGGTTTACAGGTAATGCTGAGATATTAACCCATCCCATTGAAGAGATTATGGCAACAAAGTTGCGTGCACTCTATCAGCGCAGTAAGGGTAGAGATTTATATGATTTCTGGTATGTATTAGAGCATATTCCAGAGTTGGATATTGCTGAAACGATTCGTGTTTTTGATCATTATATGCAAAAAGGTAAAACACCTATAACGCGAGCACAATTTGAACAGAATTTAATGGCCAAGAAAAATGATATGGTTTTCAATGCTGACATTACTCCTTTGCTTTCGCTAAAGCAAAATCAAACTTATAGCGCTCAGAGCGCTTATAGTATTATTTTTAATCAATTTTCACCTAAATTAAAGGGAGAGACATGGAAGGGATTGAAGGATTAATAAAATATTTAATGGAAATACCTATGGAGCTTAAGATATCAATTCCCTTGCTTGCAATAGCAGCATTTCTTAAAAAAATATACCCATCTTTGATCAATTGCCTGTATCAGCCCAAATTAAATATTGAATTTAAAATGGGAAATCATTTTACTTTTGTCAAAGAGGGTGAGTCTGATAAACATATGGAAATACCATGTTTTACGATAAAAAATGGCACATCAAAAAAAATAGATATTATTTCAAACTCCATCATGCTTGGAAACAATAGAATGCCCACGGGAGGTGGAAAAATTATTCATAAATTGTATAAAAATGGATATTCGGTAAAAAAAATACCAAATCATCAGTTTATATATGAGCATTATAATATTGATAATGATCATGAAGATATTGTTGCAAATAGAACATCATTTTCTATCGAGCCCAATCATACCGTCATGTTCCCATTTGCTTATTTTGGTTCTGGCCCTGCGGACTCATTTTGTATAAAAAACATTCCCAAAAAATCACTGCTGTTTCGTACAAAAAATATGATTAGCATGACGCTCAATATAAATGGGAAAGATTATGAGTATGGATTGAGCAAGCTGTCGATTTATGAAACCTATATAAATTTTATCAATGGATGTGAATCAAGGGATCATATAGAAAACTATATTTCAATGATGATTTTTCATAGTACGAAGATTAATCAATTTCTTGCTGCTATAAATGAGGGGCAGGGCAAACTTGATCCTCGTCAGAAGTAGGTAGAAATAAGACAAAATTACCTACTTGTAGAAATGGTGCCAGGAAGGCTAAGTTAAATTAAGGCTGCTTTAGGGTGAGAAGAGCTGCAAAGCTTGTATTATAAAAACCGCCTTGCGTGAATTATACCAAAATTGGCTATGAAATTTTCATAGCAATATTGTTATTTTACTGTCCCCAAATCTGTCCCAACGCACCACGGTTTGTGGTGTATTAGGACGGTTTAAGACGGTTTTGAAGAAAGAGAACATGCTGTAAGGCTTTGATTTATATAGAACAATATTTAGTCTCTAGGTCTTTTAATCCGTTGGTCGATGGTTCGAATCCATCACGACCCACTTTAAATAATAATAAAAACAATCAATTACAGAGTTTTAGTTAACATTCTAGATCCTTTAAAAATACAGACTGTCCCCAAAATTGTCCCCATTTGTTAATATACTTGTTTAATT
>JABCZS010000002.1:0-33506 GCA_013289605.1 Gammaproteobacteria bacterium | reverse complement strand
CAATCAATTACAGAGTTTTAGTTAACATTCTAGATCCTTTAAAAATACAGACTGTCCCCAAAATTGTCCCCATTTGTTAATATACTTGTTTAATTTTCTTCGAGAATTACTTTTGTCTTAATTGCCGGAAAGAGAGAATGGAAACAGAAACACACAGATTATTAAATCTCAATTTGTTTTGCTTGCAGCACAAATCAGTTTTATTAAAGCTGTTAGACGAACATGGAGATCCAATTTTAGATTCAAAAAAACGTCCACGTTGTGCGACAGGTTTTCTGACAAAAGAAGAAGGTGCAGCTTATCTTTACACTGCCTGGCACGTAGTCACAGGTGCTGGAGATCCTTATAACATTAAGAAACCCAATCCTCCTAGAGTAGATAAAATATTAATTTATTCACAAGATGTTGTTAGTGAAACCTCGGCAATAACTAGGATTGGTAAAAAGGCCGAAAATATCCTAGAACTCTATCTAAATAATGGCGAACAAAAAAAACCGCTTTGGAAACAGGATGAACAAAATACTCCTGATGATTATTGGAATGAAATCGGGATTCAGATCCCAATTTGGCACGATCTGATTAAAATTAAAGTTGATTTACCAGAAGTAATGATTAATACGCTTGCTTTTAATCAAGATGGTTTTGTAAGTAATTTTATGCTCAATATAGGAGAAAAAGTATTAATTTCAGGATTTCCTTATGGATATAGTAGCATGGGTCTTACGCAACCAACGCCCATTATTTTAACAAGATATATCGCAGCTATTCACGTAGAAGGCAGAAGGAAAAGCTTTTTGATTGATGGAGCCTGTTTCCCAGTTATGTCTGGTTCACCGGTATTTGTGATTAGAGACAACAAATTATTATTATGCGGAGTGTACACAGGTATAAAATATCCCGATTATAACGAAAACGAAAATCTTGAAAATGATAGGAATGCAGGGCTGGGAATATGTGATGATATAAACGAATATGTGATGATATAAACCATGCATTAAATAAAATAGTTCCAGGCTGGGGTTGAGAAAAGTGTTAGTACAATTAAGTTATCATTACTCTGAATTTTACTCTGAAGTTGAAACTGTATTGAGCCTTCAGAGTACAAACTAGGTTGTAAATTCGGAAATTCCGAATTTCTTCGCAACTCACTTGCCACTAGAGAAGTAAAGGCTTTGTTAAAGAAAATTTAAATATATCAAAGTGTTAGTTTTTCTAATCTTAAGGTTATTAAAAATTTGCGTCGTATTTGCAGTGAATTTGCATTGATTGTTGATTTATTGCATCGTGCAAAATATATTGAACGCGTGGGTAGTGGCATTGCTCGCATTCAGACTACCTTGGCGAAAACAATAATCTGAGAATGTTTTTTCATCACACGCAGAAAAAATCAATAAATCGTCTAATTTTGGGTTGTAAGTAGCGACTTGCTTGATAATAGAGATAGATAGGCTGTTCTGCTTCGCGGAAAGCGCTTAAAACTTCAACTAATTGACCTTCTTGCAGTGCTTTTGCTGCAATATAATAATGTAATTTTGCAATTCCAAGTCCTTCTATGGCGCATTCACATAAGACATGACTTTCATTGACCCACAAAATAGGATCAAGATAAATAGGTGGATGATTTTCAAAGCTAATGACATTATCAGGATTACGGCCACTGTGGGTAATGTAGCGATGTTGTTTTAAATCCTCTGGTACTTTGGGGGTGCCATATTCCTTGAGGTAGTCTTTCGATGCGCATAAAACAAAATAAGTACTACCTACACGGCGACGCTTTATTTCTGATCCATGACTTAAAGAAGAGCCCAATACAATATCAATTGATTCACGGGCAATATCAGATAATTTCTCAGCAAATTCTAACTTAATTTTTAATTTTGGATTTTGACGTAAAAATTCTGGCAGACGCGGTAAAATATATTCAAGTGCAAAATAACGACTGGTGTTAATGTGTAATATTCCAGTGGCTTCTTTTTCACTATTTATCATGGCTAATTCAGCTTCATCAAGTTCTATAATAGTTTTTTTAACTTGCTGATAATAGCGTAATCCCATTTCTGTTAATGTCACAGAACGCGTACTGCGGTGTAATAATTGGGTCTTTAAGTAGGATTCGAGTTGGCTGATTTGCCTGCTAATTGCGGCTGTAGAAACACCTTGTTTTTTGCCAGCCGCAGCAAAACTTTGCTCTTCTACCACGCTGATAAAGGTTTGAATTTGTGCAAGTGTACTCATATTATTGCGCTTTAGTTAACAGTCATTAGCATAATATAGTATTGTTAACCTTGTTGCAAATATTTATACTCCTGATTGAGTGTTTTGATGACTTAATTAAGGGGAGGAAGCCGTGTATTTAGAACCAATAGCAATAGATTGGAGAAACGTATCTATCAAAGAAATGCGCACCATAGTAACCGCATTAGGTGCATTTTCGACAACAATGGCATATATAATGACCGTAGTGATGTCGTCACAAAAAACCACGGACTCGGATTCAAGTGGGGAAAATCAAAATTTTGCTGTTAATAGTCTATTAGAATATTTAATGGGGCTTGGTCTTTCATCTGTTGGTGGTGGTATCGTTGCATATTGTGGGTATACTATTTATCATCGCGATTACTTCAACCTGACCACTAACGGACTGTTTAAATTATGGCCTAGAGGACCAAGAGCGCCTGAAGATATTGAAAATAAAACTGGGGCTCATGTCAATGAAAACTCCAGCCTCTTGTCAAAACCAACGGGTCAAATTAATTAGCCTTAAGGAAAATAATATGTACAAACTGATTTTATATATGGGCTTATTACTCATGAGCGCATTTGTATGGGCAAGTCCAAACTGTTTTGTTGCCCAAGAGAACAATAAAATTATACAAGCAATTGGGGCATGTGAGGTGCAACATTCTCCACGTTGTAGTTTCAATATCCCCTTAAGTTTAATAGCCTTTGAAGAAGGTCTATTATTGGATGCTCGTCATCCTAAAAAAGCATTTAATCAAAATTATGTTGATGGTCGAGCGGTTTGTGAACAAGCAACAGATCCTAGGCATTGGATCAAGAATAGTTGTGTTTGGTATTCGCAATGGATTACTGAATCACTCGGAATGAAAGTTTTTCAGGAATATATTAACGCCTTTGATTATGGAAATACCGATCTTTCAGGCGATCTGGGAAAACATAATGGTTTAACGCGCGCTTGGCTGAATAGTTCCTTAAAAATTTCGCCTAAAGAACAAATCGTTTTTTTGCAGAAAATGTTAAATCGACAATTCTCTTTAAAACCTGAAGCTTATGAGCATACTAAACAAATCCTTTTTGTAGAAAAATTACCAAATGGGTGGACTTTATATGGAAAAACAGGTACAGGTACGCCGCCGAATAAAGATGCGATTAGAAGTGGTTGGTTTGTGGGCTGGATAGAAAAAGATAAACAATCTATTATTTTTGCACAATATATTGAAGTCGGAATTGATGAAACACCCAACGGAATGTATGCAGGACCTTATGCAAAAGAGCTTGCGAAAGAGCAATTAATGCAGTTCCTCAAAACAAAAGGACGTTAGATTTGCAAATCAAACATTGGAAATCCCCCGCAATTGCCATTGCGGGGAATATTTTAGATTATTATGATTTTCTATTATTTGTGCATTTAGGACATTTGCTGTTGCCGTTATTTATGCCTTTAATGTCAGATAAACAAAGTCATTTATTAAGTTTATTCCTCTTTGGTATTATTTTCCTGGTCAGACCCATAGGTGCATATCTTATTGGTCGCATTTCTGATTTAATTGATCGCAAAAAAGCACTCAGTCTATCTGTGTTATGGGCTGCTATTGCTACAATGGGCTTAGCGTTACTGCCCACTTATGATTCTATTGGGATTACCGCGACTCTGTTATTAATTGGTTTTCGGATTTTGCAGGGGATGTCAGTGGGAGGAGAGTATCCTACAGCGGGCACATTTTTGATGGAGTCTTATCCGAAGCATCGTGGTTTATTGAGTGGTCTTTTATCTGCTTCATCTTCATTAGGCAGTTTATTGGCATTTGTATTTGCTTGGTTTTGTTTAAAAGAAGGATCGCCTGATTGGTTATGGCGTGTTGCTTTTTTATTAGGGGGAATAGCCAGTCTTGCCAGTTATTTATTACGTAAAAACCTATCTGCTATCCCTGCACTAGTTGCACCCCAAGAACAATTAATTTATCCACGCCATATTGCTATGATAACGACATTGTTATTAGGCATGCTGATCAGTATTTTTTCTTGGCTACCTACCACATATACTTACTTTTATTTTACAAAAATTTTATATACAACTCAGGAATTAGCGCTTGCAGCTACTTTTATTGCAATCATTTTACAAATTATTTTAAAACCAATATTAGGTATGTTATCAACACGATTTCAAGATTTTTCGTATTATGTAGGTGTTTGCTTTTTAAGTATTCCGCTCATTTTGCTAGGATTTTATTGGGTCACTCAAGGGCAGATCAAAGGTCAGATTCCTTTGGTGATTGTGGCGGCAATGCTAAGTGCGCCCGTGCATAGCGTGATGAATCGTTTATTTGCGAAGGAAAATAGAAGTCGCTCTGTTAATCTATTATTTATCTTGGGTGCTTGCATGGGTGGTCTTGCACCTGCCTTGTTAGGATTTGTGGTTGATACAACGGGCTATCATTTTTTTCCTGCCATTTTTTGTGTGATCATTGTATTAATAGGTGGAGGTTTACTTACGTATTTTTCATATGCTTATCATACTTCAAGATGCTAACTGCGCCATCGAGGAGCCAGCCTGGATTTGCAAGTAATAGTTCGTAAAATTAATCGAATTATTTAAGCATTTTGTTACGACAGAAAATCAAAAAGTAACTCTGTAAAATTGTGTCTAAGCACCACGGTTTATGGCGTATTTAGGCTGTTTTGGACGATTTTTAGGTTGCAGAGAGGCCGTAAGCTATCGATTTATATAACCCTATATTTAGCTCAAAGGTCTTTTAATCCGCTGGTCGATGGTTCGAATCCATCACGACCAACTTAAAACTATAATAAAAGCAATTAATTGCAGTGTTTCAGCTAACATTCTAATTTTAAAAAAACTTCCATATTGTCACGAATTTGTAACCTGTTTGCTGACAAACTTATACATTCTGATTTATAGCCTCTGAAGGTGGGTTTTGATTTGCAAAAAGACTGGATCAGGTATTATGATGCATACTTTGAATTTTACTCTGAAGTAAAATCTGTGTTTAAACTTCAGAGTAAACCTAGAGAATAGGAGCCTTAAGAATGAATAAAGTAAGCAAAAGATTAATAGCCGCTCTTGAAGAAGCCAAAGAAAAAGGATTGGTAAGTTTGGAATCAATACCCAATACAATGGGCCTTAAAGTGATAGAAAAACTAGAAACTGGCAAAAAAATATTTGATCATGCGGACGCATCCCTAGAGGATTTAAATGCGAACAAATAGGATAAATTAATTAAAAGTGAGCATGGATAAAAATACAGACGAGTTCGAATTAATGATCGCGGCTTTTAATGAAAATTTCTTCTTTAAAGAGTTTACTTATTCTACAAATAAATTTTTTCACAAAAAGCAACCACTTCAGGCTGGAGATTGCATAGTATATTTAGATGAAATTTTATTAATTTTTGAGATTAAAAATAGAAATTTGTCAGCTGTTAGATCTTCTGAAGAGAATGGTTGGTTTTCTATTAAATGGTCTTTTTTAAATGAACCATGGGTTGAAGATTTAGAAACAACAAACTTTTTAAAAAGTAATCCACTTGATAAGGTCGAGCTAAAAGTTCTTCCCAGATATGAATTTTTAAATAATTAATCATATTTTTTAGGATTTAATATTTTGAATATCCTGCTCTAAGTTTCAGATGTAATAATTTCCATTAATTCATTCGGTGCAGAAAGAAAAGGGAAATGGCAAGTATGTATGGATTTCATTTTACAAGGATAACGCTTAATTACATTTAATTGCGTTTGCTTTGGTACATTGAGATCTTTCTCACAAAGAATATAAGTTCTTTTAGTCAGTGTTGTGCTAGAAGCTTTCCAGTGAATTGGAGTTGCAAAAGGTGCGATAGGTTGTGGTTGTAGATTTGCAATAGCCCAATCTGCAATTTCAGGTGAGCATTGATGATAGAATGCCTGTTTAACTTTTTGAAGATCTAAGCTTTGGGTATTATTTTCAGGATTTTCAATTAAAATACCTGGAATATTTGATTCCCCACCTTGTGTGACAATATCAAATAACGATTCACCCTCTTGTGCGACCAATGCTGCAATTAAATAAAGATGTGAAATTTTTTCTGGATATTGATCTAAGAGTGGTGCGGCCATTAATCCTGCCATGGAGTGTGCAACAAGTACAATAGGCTCTTTATGACGCATTAGTTCTTGTTCAAGACTTTTGTAATACAAATCATAAGTGACTTCTGACAATGGATAAATGTTGGACCCATGTCCAGGGAGATCAGGCGTTGAAACTTGATGTCCTTTTTGATTTAATAAAGGAACTAGCAATTGCCAACACCATCCGGCTTGCCATGCACCATGAACTAATACAAAAGAAGCCATTGAAACACCTTTATTAAACTATATGTTACCGTGCATTATATCTCTAAATAGGAATTTATTAAATTTCTTATTTATGGCAGTTACCCGTTGATTTGTAGTCACAAGTGGACTTCAATTAAAGGTAAAACTGCTGCCTATTATAAGGCTAAATATGAACCTGCATCGAATGTCGCTACCACAGCGCCAGCACTCAATCTCTTTGGTTGGACTATCCAATTGAGTAATGAAACAGAGGTCGGTGTCGGTGCTAAAGTCACGGTGGCTCGAATCCATCACGACCTACTTTTAATTATAATAAAAACAACACCTTATATATCAATAATTTGCAACACCTTACCTTAAATCAATGTAAATATTGCGTCGCATTTGCGTCGCATTTGCGTTGCAAATATTGACATTTCAGGATTTAGAATTTAAGCTTAATGTAAGCAATAGGGGATATAAGTTATGAATGCAGCGATTCTTGATGCTGTTTTATTAGAGGGCGAAGGCCTAAACGTAGAGTTTAAAGAAAGCACTTCCTCTAAACTTGATAGAGAAATGGTTGCATTTGCCAATGCACAAGGGGGTTCAATTTTTCTTGGTGTAAATGACAAAGGTATCATCACTGGAATAAATATCACCAATAAACTTTCTAGCCAATTACATGATATCGCACGAAATTGTGATCCCAGTATTCCTATCAAGCTTATTCCTCATAAAAAGCGTGGTATTTTGGAAGTAAAGGTGCCAATTGGCGTAGATAAACCTTATCGTTGTACAGACGGTTTTTTCTTACGCAATGGCCCTGGTTCGCAAAAACTCAAACGGGATGAAATTATTTCTTTGGTGCGAGCTAATCAATATATTAAGTTTGATAATGCAATTAACACCATTTTCAAATATCCTAAAGATTTTTCTAAAGAAAGATTAGAGGATTACTTGGATCGTTGTGGCATTGATATAAAATCTTCAGCAGATGATTTGTTAATTAGTTTAGGTGTGGCAAATATAGAGAATGACATCCTGGTTTTTAATAATAGTGGGGTCTTATTTTTTGCAACTAATCCCCAGGAATTTTTCTCTGAAAGTTGTATCACCTGCGTGCAGTATAAAACATTCGATCGCTTTTCTATTATTGATAAAAAGGATATGTTAGGTTCGCCCATTGATCAAATAGAAGCAGCCATGTCTTTTTTAATTGCACATATTCCTGCGAAAGCTGGTTTTAACTTTAATTTTAATTCCAATTTATTTAATTCAAATTTCAATGAAAATCATTTAGGTATGCGCACAGATATTTATAACTATCCATTGGTTGCCTTGCGTGAAGCAATTGTTAATGCGGTGACCCATAGAGATTATCTTTACAATGCTTCTCGTATATACATTCATTTGTATCCAGATCGTATTGACATTGAAAACCCTGGAGGTTTATATCCTGGTTTAACCGTAGAAATGTTAGGTAAACGTAGCGTGCGTCGCAATCCACTTATTGCTGATTTATTACATCGTGCAAAATACATTGAGCGCGTGGGAAGTGGTATCGATCGTATTCAAGCTACTTTGCTGGAAAATAACAACCCTACCATGGAGATTGCTGCGACAAATTTTTTCAATATTCGTTTTTATACTCGTTTAGATACCCAAGAAGAATTGCAATTAAATCCCCGACAATTACATATTTATTATGCCATTAAAGAAAGGGGGCGTGTAACACGCAAACAAATTGCTGATTTTTTCTCTATCAGTAATGATACAGCTGTGAGGGAGTTGAATATGTTGATGGGTAAAAATTTAATTCATAAGCAGGGCGAGGGGAAAGGGGTTTTTTATGTTCTGGGTGGAGAATCTGGTCATGGATCAGGTTCGGGTTATGAAGATGGGTCCGGTTATGGCGGTGGCTCTGGATCTGGAGCAGGGTACGGAGATGGCACAGGACATGGATAATATCCAAGCGATCGCGTGTTTTTTGATTATAGTCTATGCATTTTTGGAAAATATGAAGCGATTGCTTTGCTTCTTAAGGGTTAATTGAATTATTTGTGGTACTGTGGTGACTCCTTAACGTCAAGCTACGTAGACAATGCCAGGGCAACCGTACCTACCTGTGGTTACTTAATTTTTACTAGCTTATGTTTTTTTTCCTTTTTTTCCTTTGTTCCTATCAGCTCTTCTTGTATTGTATTAATTAATGCCTGAGAATGTGCTGCAATCTGTTTTCCATCAGCGAGTAGTTTTTCAATGGCATCATTTTCAAAACGACATAAACGAATAAATCGTTTCATTGTTGATCCTACATTTGAGTAGCCTTGATGTTTTTGAGCAAATGATTCAAGTATCTCGAGTAGACCAATTTTAAGGGTGGGATTATTCTCGGGTGCAAGTGAGGCTAAGCCTTTATCTGAAATTGTTTTAGAGAGCGAAGGCTTTGTAAAGATTTGGTGCAACACAGCGAGTGTAGTTACATTTGCACTATGACGTTGTTCTAGGAAATTAACGGGGGTCTTTACCGGTGTGCTGGGTTCTAATTCAGCCAGTTGTGCTTTAAGTCTTTCTTTTTCTCTTTCACCTTCTTGGAATTGCCGCTCCTTTTCTTCAATTAAATTATCCATGATGTGTATACGTTTAAGTGCTCCATCGATGGATTCTTGCAGTTGAACGGTTAATTGTTGCATTTCAGCCAGCAAGGCATTTGGAAATTGAATATCGTGAGAAGATAAATATTTTCTTAATGCGTACAGCATTCCAAATAGAGACAATACGGTGCCAAGTATCAAAACAAAGTAAATCCTGAATTTAAAATTGTTGGGTTCGGAGGGTTGTGTGGCAGCAGAGTCAATACGTGCAGGGTGTTTTTCTTTGAATAAATTAAACATTATGTTTAGCATTATGATTCTCTGTAAGTAAAGCTTAGATTATTGTGGAGAAGGCGAGCGTGTTCGTACTTCATTCGATGGTTTAAAATCACTATTGGCGCCGCGCCCTCGGTTACGGAAGTGAGTAACGGGTTGCGCAACAATGGACGAAGATGCATTCGAAGATGAAGACGAAGAGGGGGAAGACGAAGAGGAAGAAGATGAGCCATGGGTATTGGCGTGTGTAGTATGGTTGGCAGCATTTTGACGGATAAGTTTTTCTCTAGTTAGCTCTTCTACTTTTTCTTGCAACGCTCTAATTTGTTCTTGCTGTTTTATATTCCTTTCGTTTTTTTGATCCAAAACCTGTTTCGTTGCTTTGTCCAATTCAAGAGTTTTTTCTAGATCCTTTGTAAGTACTTCATTCTTTTCTTTGGCACGCGTTGCCTCTTTTGTAGCAGTCGCAGCCTTATTGTTTGCAGTCGTCGTATTTTTGGTTTCGTTAGCTTTACCGTGACGGCGACCTAAAAGATATGCAACGCCCACTACTATAACTGCAATAATCCCCGTAACGGCTGCAGCAACCGGATGTACGCGACATAAATCCCCTATTTTTTTGAAAAATTTGAAAGATATCATAAAATACTCAAATCTATAATTTTATATTGTAAAGTATAATATTATATCATAACCCTTTACAAAAATTCAGTGAGGAATTATAGATGACGCAGGCACAAGATCAGCTCCTAACAAATAAAAAAAATTATGTTATAGATTTGACTTCTACTCAGTCAGTCTTGCCATTTAAAATTCTAGACACAAACAAGCAATCAATTGGTCATGTATCTATCCAAAATGGTGTCATGAAAATTACTGGCAAAGGTGATTTTGTTCTAAAAATACCTGAGGAAATGCGTCAATACGCATGGGATATAGACATTGAAGGTAAAGTAATTTTTGAAAGTGATCTTTCTTGTGATCGCCAGGTAACCATCAAATCAGACTCAGTTGAATTTCAAAGCCAAGTCTATGTTAAACAAACCTTGAAGTGCGATGCAAACAACGATGTTGTTTTCAAAAAGAAAGTCCATGTAGGCATTGCTGATATTTTTGCACAAAAATTAGTGCGATCTTTCCATACCCTCAATGCAAAAGAAATAAAAGTAGATACTGATTATTTTAGCAATAAAGGAGGTATTAATATTTCTAAAAAGTTAGAAGTGTCTGCAAGAACGGTGTCAAATGCGGGTTTAATTCACGCAGATTTAGGTAGCACGTGTGTGTTCAACGTTGAAAAAGGGTTTCATTGCGATCCCCCGTCGCAATTAATTTTAAATGGAAGTGCTCAACTATCTGGCCCGGTGGTTGCATTAAATGGTCAAGCAACCCTCAATGAATGTAGCATTTCTGCTACGCAATGGGATCTAGCAGGTCAAGTCAATATTAAACAACCAAAAAAAATCAAGACGGTGCAGTGCAATGTCACGCAGGATGCAAATATAACCGTGGGTGCACCAGGGCAACATTATGATTTAACTATCGAGCAAAAACTTATCGTAAATAAACAGGCCAATCTCTCAGTCAGTGGCGGTAATCTAGTCATAGATACTGTTTCTGTACAAGATGAAACGAAAATAGATTTTAATGATACGACGCTCAATGCAAGGACATGGTACCAAAAATCCGGTACGACTGAACTTGTGAAAACAGTTTTTCATGGAACTAAAAATATTTTTATAGAAGACAATGCAGTGCTTAAGGTACGTGAAAAATCAACAATCAAATCAAACATGATACATTTGTTAGGTGAAGTAGAGTGTAGCGATTCAGATATAGATGCTGAATTTTTGAATGCAGGTGGGGCAGCGCAGCGTTACAGCCAAGTAAATATTTCTGGTGAAAATGTTAACTTTGAAAAGTCTGCTGAGCTTGCTCATGTTAAAGTCAAAGCAAAAAAATTATCTCATTATAACACATTATTAATGAATCATTCTGTACTTGAGGTAGAAGACTGTTCTCTTTTCTTGGACAAAATTGAAGGCAAAGAGAACGCAATTAAAACTAAAAGCTTACATATTGAGCACCTAGATAAAGCTAATCCATTGAATTTTAAAAAGTGTGCGATCCATACCACAAGCTTGAGTATGGAAGGTGATTTTGTGCTCGATGATAGCTTTATTTATTCTGAGGAATCGCATGACGATTATACCTTAGTGCAGACCGTACACGGAAAATTAAAGCTCATCAATGGTTCTAAAATTGAGTCAAAAGGATTGATTTATACGGATAAAGACACTGAGATCGAGGTTGATAACAGCACGATTTCCTCCCAAAAAATGTTGAATCAAGGTTTAACACAGTTGCGCGATGCAGAGATCACCTCAGAGATATTAATGCAAATTAAAGGAAGAATGGATGCAATAAAATCAAAAATCAATGCTTCGAATTCTTGGTTCACAGATCAATCTCAATTGAATTTGACTGATACGAAAGTATCGGCCGTCAATGCTTCCATTGATGCCACCGGTAAAATTAAAAATTCAGATGTCACGTTAACCGGCAAAACACTGGTCCATACTGATGCAGCGCTAGCAATTGAAATGATACCTCAAACGAAACTCGCACCCCAGAGCAAACGCGCGCAATTTAAAGCAGATGATTTATCTATGTTAGGTTCCATGCAAGTCTCGGGCGGC
Organism: Gammaproteobacteria bacterium; assembly: GCA_013289605.1. Lineage (GTDB taxonomy): Bacteria > Pseudomonadota > Gammaproteobacteria > JABCZS01 > JABCZS01 > JABCZS01. Next base: position 21,385 of record JABCZS010000002.1, on the reverse strand, counting down.
AGCGTAGTATCAAATGAGCAACTAAAAGTGGGTACCCAAGCGGTCTTGGCTGCTAATGGTACCGATATGGAGTTGAATCAATTTGATGTGAATGGTAGCGCTGTAGTTAAAAAGGGTTATTTATTGGCAGAAAATATCACAGTCACAGGTAGCCTAACTCTTGAAAAAACCGATGTTGAAGTAGATAAGCGGATAGACATTGACGCGCATGCTAAACTCACTGCACAAATGAGTGAGGTGAAAACCAAAGATTTTACCTCTTTAGGAAAAGTAGAGGCTAAAGCCACGACAGTCAAAGCAACCGATATTCACTTTGCTGCAGGCTCGCACTCCACATTTAAAGGTGTCAAGCTTGATGCCAATACTGTTACGATTTCAGGAAGCATGGACGTGGGTGGGCGTACTGAATCCCTCGATGACTATCAAATTGCACAAATGCCTAAGGATGGAGATTGTTTATTTCATGCGATTGCTCATCAACTGCAAGTGGTCGATCACCGTAGAAAATACTCAACTGAAAAGTTACGGAATATGGCAGTGGCTTATATCAAAAAAAATAAACATCAATTCCAAGATTTCTTTACTAAGGATGACTTCAATACTCATTTAGAAAAAATGGCCTGCCAAGGCACTTGGGGTGGACAACACGAAATTAACGCATTGGCAAGTGCGTTAGGCATTTGTATTGTGGTGTTTCAAGAAAAGCAAAAAATCACTCATGGGGATGTGAATAAGAGAACGATTACGCTTTATTATAATGGCAATGATCATTATGATTCTATGGTCGCTTACACGAGCACGCAAATTCAAGCACATGAAAGTTTATCGACTGGCGTGATTTCAAAAATATCCGGTGAAAATTTACAGGTTGAATCAAATTCATTTACCCATACAGGAAAGATCGATCTTACCGGCACATACAACGCAAAAGGTAAGCAATTTATCAATTTATTTGGTCGTATTTCAGCAAAAAAATCAATGACTCTCGGATATGATTATTATGCTGCTAATATTTTGGGTTCACTCTCTAGCGCTCAAATGACGATCAATAGCAATATTCTCAATATGGGTCTATTTAATGGTAAAAATGTTTCAACCAATGGTTTTGTGAATGTCAGCCTTGGCGGGATAACAAAGGCGACAAACTATCACTCACGTGCACTGGTCTCATTAAATTATGGCGCAGTGCTGACGCTTCCAGATTTTAGCCAAGGATTGTCAGGAATTTTTACTTGGTCGAATGCGAAAAGGTTAAGTGTATTAGCAGTAAATAACTTTGCTCCACAATATGCGGGCCTTGCTAATTTTGCTGCAGTCAGCTCACCGTATATGGAGAAAGCCGCGTCAAAGTTAATCTCTGCAGGTAAAGATATTTATGAAAATGTGCAAGCGCAGGGATTTTCCGCGGGAATAAATGCTTACAAAGACGATTTGTTTAAAAGTTGCTCTACGTATGGATCTGATACATTTAATCACCTTGGTAATTTACGTATGCATGAGTGGATGCCACTAGTATGTGATGCAACAGATCTTTATAAATCAGCAACGCAAATACATAGTTCATTCCAACAAGCTTCCAAGGATTACGATAAACTTTTTAACGCTAGTCCTTCGCAACCCTCAGCAAGTGATGCGCCCGATGTCAGTGAGGGTTTATCCCCTTCAACTGTGACCCCTGCAGACGATAAACCTGTAACACCTCCTACGGCAGCTGCATCGATGCCAGAAACGCAAACTGAAAGTTTCTTGGAAAATAAAGCCACGGAATTTGCAAAAGGTGCTGTTTCTATTTTTGGTGGGAGTTATATGCAGCAAGGCCTTTATGCACACAACTCAGGCCTTGAGGTGTCTTATGATGCTTATCACAGCAATTGGATGAACTATAATGATGGCGCGCAACTGGGGCTGCATACATATGCCGATAATTCCAACCAATACGGCAATGAGGGTTATGTTGTGTCGGATAAAGTGACTGTTAATACCGATATGGCGGATAATAAAGGCGATATATTAGGTTTTAGTGCCATGACGCTCAATGCCAACACCCTGAATAATCATCAAGAGGCAACCATAAAATCTGCACATACTCAAATGGTAGGAAAAACTTCCGGTGAGAAACTCAATCAATTAAACAATGATGGAGTTATTGCAGGCGATCGTTTAGATATCAATGCCAAAGCGTATACCGGTAGTGGCAATTTGGCAGGCCATGGCGGTCAAGTTGATGTGCAAACCATGTTGCAAACCGGAGGTGAGCATAAGTACGAAGCCATGAATGTGCATATTAATACATTGACCACAACAGACGGTGCATCGATAGACTTGTCTAAGAAAAGTCGCTTATCTGTAGATGAATTTAATCACGGTGGTAATTTGCAACAAAATGATTCAACTGCACATGCACAAGTATTCAATCAAACGGGTGTAGTGTTAGCAGAAAATCACTCAGCGGTTATTGCGGCACAGCATAATATTGGAAATACAGGTTATCTTGAGGTTTTGAATTCAGTACACATTGCTAAAAACTTACATGCGCAAGAACAAGCAACTACACATTATGAAAATGCATCGTTGATTACCAAAAATACGATATATGACGTAGGCACAAAAGATTCTAAAAAAGATACTACAGTGAGCGGCATTAACGAGGAAACAAAAGGTTCTCCACAGACTTCTGCCAATCCAGAAGATATTCCGGCCAAAGCTGATGCCTATATTATGCACGGTGATTCCACAGTTGATAATGTACAAGTCTTTGCAAATGATTATCAAAGTGATGGCACAGGTAATTCAAACAAGTTGTTTGTTGAGGGTGACAAAATTACCTTGGGAGGAAAGCAGCGATTTGAAGAGTCATATTACCAAGGCAATATGATTAAAAATTCCGCACAAGGGGAATTTGTCAATAACAATCAGTTCTTTGCAAAAGATAAAGTAGAATTTACGTGGGAAGCATCTGTCACAGGGCCAGGAAAGGTCATGATGGGCGGAGGAAAAGATGCTGTGATGAATGCGAAAAATGTCAGCGCAGATACTACGGTCATGGCTGATGAGGTTACATTAGGTGCAGTGGTTAATAATGCGCCTATCTATATCAAAGCCAATAAGTTAACGCAGACGAAAGAGAGTAAATTAAATACTCACCAAGCCGTGTTAAATGTTGCAACGATAGAGCAAAATGGAGAAATGAATTTAATCAATGATACCGGTGAGGTTTTTATTAGCCCATTATCGTATCATCACGTAGATAAGAATGCTTCTTTTGTATTGACAAATGGTGAGACACCGCCACTCATCCCAGAAAAATCCGCTAAGTCTAAGGACTCAACAGACGTACCGCCCTCTACTTCCGATGAGGAAGAAAAAGAAAAGGCAACAGAACCACCGCAAGATAGAAATACAAGAAAACCTCAAGAAGAAGAGTTACCAAAACGCTATACCTATAATTCGAAAGAAACTGAGGTTGAAGGACACTTTTACATTCAAGACGGTGCAAATGCAAACATAGGTAATTTAAACATCAATGGCAGACGTGCAAAAGTTGCATTTACTAATAGCCAGCCTAGCCTTATTGGGCAAATCAAACAAAATGGCGGAAATTACGCTCAAAATAATGCAAAAGTAACCGTGCCAGGTGATTATAAGCAAAAAAATGGTCGTATGACGTTAGCCAATCATTCACATCTTAATGTGAAAGGTCAACATAAATCAGATCATCAAGGTATGTTCAAGGTGACCGATAGCACGCACCAAGCAGGTGATATTCATGCAGCGGGTAAAGCCGATTATAATAATGCCCATATTTATGCCAAAAAAGCCACTTTTGCTAACGATACGCATAAAAAAGATACACAAACTGATGTGGAAACAGATCTCACCTATGCCGATGGTATTAAGCTTCAATATAATAATTCCGCTCTAGATGCGAAAAATATTCATAATGGTAGCAAAGTAACGTTTGCAGATAGCAATCTATGGAAGGCAGACGATAAGATTTCAACCAATGAAAAATCTGCAATGGATGGCAATGGCAGTATTTCGTTGATAGGTAAAAAGGTCGATCCCGGTGCCGTAACCACAGCTAAAGTGCATATGGAAGCAGACAATATTAATGTCAATAATGCGATTCATGCGCAAGGTGAATATGCGAAGTTTAAGCCTACAGAAGAACTGTCTATTAAAACGACAGGCGATCAGTCTATAAAAGAGTTTGCTAAAGGAGAAAAGCGCACCCTCGCTATTGAAACTGATGCCATTGCAACCCAAGGTGTGCTCAATACAGAAGGGAATCTTTTTCTGACCTCAACCAAGAGTGATATTAATGTCAATCACGACATCACGGCAAAAAATACCTTACTCACCAGTGCGCGTGATATTAATGCAACAGGCGTCGATATCAAAGGTAGAAATCATGTCAAATTAAAAGCAAAGAATAATATCAATTTAATGAACACTAGAACGCCGTATAAAGGCATATTTGGCGATAGATATCGATTCAAAAGCGCAAGAGTAATTGGTGGAAAAGGCGAAGGGATGAACGGCGTAGGCGCGCATTTACATGCAAAAAACAAAATTAATATGCGACACTCGTTCGTGATGAGTGATGGCACGAACATCTTAAATGGTCGCAATGGAATTAAATCTACGTTCGATAGTTATGTTTATAAATCCAGAGAGGATGAATCCAGTGGATTTTTTTGTGACACAAAAACTACAGAAACGGACACCCATATTGGTCGATCTGGAATTATGGGAAAAGAGAATATATTGATTAGTGATAAGGGTGGGCTTTTTCTGACGGCCACAACATTGGCAGCGCCAGAAGGCAATTATACAAAAATTGACAAAGAGATCCGTCTTAAAGAAGCAATCGCTGTGCATAAGAAAAAAAAGGAAAAAGAATATCTGTTATGGATTAAAAGCACGGATAGAACAAAAGATGAAAGAGCTGAAGGCGTGGATTTAATAGATGATAAACAAACCCTATTGTATTCATTAAATGGGAATATTCGTGGGACAGGTGTAAACGTCCTCAGCAATAAATTTGTGAATTTAGCACCCAATGGTGTAGTGATCTATGATGTGTCTAAACTTAAACATACGTATGATACGCGCAGTTATACGGTTAAATTTAATGGTACCGCATCGGAACTGATGAACATGTTCCACAAACCTAATCCCATGAGCCTATTGAAGAATGACCCTGCGGTGCGTGATGTTGCACAACTATTTAGTGAAAACAGCAAGCTTGGACACCTGATGGCAGGTGTTAATGCTGGCGTGAGCGCTTATAATTTAGGTCAAGAACTCTGCCAAAATGGTTTGGCCAACACCTTATTTGGACATGCAGCAGGCAGCTTTAATCCCAGTGTGGGGCTAGATTTTAGTTGCACCTCGACACATTGTTATTATGAAACGGCGAGCTTAAGTCGATTTAATTGCAATGAAATCATTGTAATTGCGGGCGGAAAATGTGATATGACTGGGATTGAGCTAAATGTCGCAGGCGATATGTCTGTGAAGGCAAGTGAATTTAATTATAATGGTGTTGAATTGAGCTCAGAGTATAAGCAAACTAATGAAACATTTAGCCTAGGAGTGAATTTATCAGGCAATGTCGATGCTGGGTATAGTCAGCAAGAAACTTCACAGCGGGGTCTATCCTACGCTTATGCGCACGGTAAAATTCAAGGTAACTTAAATCTTGATGTGGATAAGATGAAACTTGATGCGGGAATTATTAATACCGGTAATATTACCGGTCGTGCAGATGAACTAACCGTTATTACGCGTCAAGATGTGCAATACACTGATTCACAGGGCTTTGGCTTAAGCTCCTCCGGTGCAATGTCTGCTAATTATTACCATGCCATGGATAAGCAAGCAAAGGAGACTGCAGGCTTGCATGCCAAAGGTGGATTGAATACTGACGAAAATCCTTTTAAAACTAATGAGGTTAATTTAGTAGGTGGTCAAGTGACTACCGATGGAAAAAATAACTTGCAAGCTAAAATAAGCGGTTCTTCCGTGATAGATAAGCATATTGCCCATGGGCAAAGTATCAGTGCTCAGATCAAAGATTTTATTCCGCAAGCCCCTGCTGCTTTACCCGATGCACAGTCTGGTCCAATTTCATCCGGTGAGCCGCCTTCAAAATCAATCAAATCATTGCTGAATGTCACGGCTTCAACCCGTCATTTAAAAATTGAACATCAGGCAACCGTTGCAGGCGGAAAAGGGGTAACGATTAATCCCAATTCAGTCAGCGGTAAATTAAATACCGATCTTACTCAAGCGACAAAGGTCATTGAAAATAAAACCCAAACGTTAGATATGCGCGCTTATGATCTCCTGCCTCTTCAGCAAGCGCCTGCGCAGCAGCCTTCATCAGCAAGCTCTTTGCCTAAACCAGTGACTAGGGATGAGACCTTACTCGGAAATGACAATGAACCTTCGGATATCGCATCGAACACAACCGTGGCTTCGCCGTCTTTAGATTTGAATGATACCCCAATGGAAGCTGCAGAAAATTTATCGAATAAATATGGATTGCCCGAATTTATGGCTGATCCAAATAGGGTTGCAACGCGCAAACCTATTTTAGGTGCGTGGAGTAATGTGCAATGCCAAGACTCTCTTCAAGATGAAACTGAACAAGTGATTGCTCCGAAGGCATTTTGTTTTGATCCTAAATTGTCGCAATTAGGCTACAAAGCAGGGGGCGGGGGTTACAATCAATTGTATAATAAAGCATTTGGCCAATACACTCATATAGAAAAAGAACTTGAAAAAACCTCTGCCCATAAAGTCGATGTAAAAACAGAAGTTATTTTTGCACAAAATTCACAACAAACAGTCTTCTTAAATTTTGGTGGTAATAATGCTCCCACTGTTGAAGGTAAAACTGCTGCCTATTATAAGGCTAAATATGAACCTGCATCGAATCAACTGGTGGTGGAAACAGGAGCGGGTGTCTATACACGTGTGAACGTGCTTGCAGATGGTTTTGATGCAGGAGAATGGGGATCCATTAATTTTGCCATTGATGCGGCGAGTTTCGAAACTTCATTGCGAGGCAAATGTAATGTGAGTACTACAGGCGGATCGATAGACGGTACGGCCAGTGTTGGTCTCATGGGGCCTTCAGCTTCTGTCGCTACCACAGCGCCAGCACTCAATCTCTTTGGTTGGACTATCCAATTGAGTAATGAAACAGAGGTCGGTGTCGGTGCTAAAGCCACAGGGGGCGCAGGAGCTACTGCAGATGTCAGCCGTTTAAAAGCAGGACTTCATTTTAACGTAGGTATGTTTTTTGGTGCAGGCATAAGGACTCGGAATAAAGTAGAGGTGGGGGTTGATTTTAAATTTGCACAGCGCTTAGGAGATAATGCTAAAGAACTGTTTGATAATGATGCTATTGCGCAGGGTATTATTGAAAAAATGAAAAATTATCAACCCGTCATGGAATGGGAACATGATTACATTGACGATTTAGCCCAACAATCTATTAGTAAATCTAGATTTAAGAATAAATAAGGAAACAGGGTTAGGCTGGACATTTGCTGGGATCACTTTCCAGTGCTAAGGCAATAGCTCATGCTGCTTAGAGTTAAGCGCTCTAGGCAATTGGGTGAGCATATCTTTAAAATAATTATATACAATCGGTGCTTTGTCTATCCGTTTTCACAATTATATTATTAAACAATCTGTCTTATTGCGGCGGTGATTATTATTGAGCTGTTGAGGCACGATGTTTGGCATTTGGGAATGAGCCAAAATTTTCTTAAACTCCTCGTCTGTCTTTAAGCACGCTTGCACATTGTTAAGAATGTCTTGCGGGTTATGATTAGGTTGAATTGTAAAATAGTCATAATGTCCATTATCATAATAAAGAAAAACAGGCGTACGTTTATAGTGTTCTAGATTGGATGGAATCAATGGTTGCGCATCAGGCCGGATCACAATAATGGGTCTGCTTAAAAAGGATTGTATAATTTGTAGCTCGATAATATCATTCCATTCATTACCGTTACGTATGTCGTTAATATAGCTTTTAAAATCATCCATTTTCCCTGGCCTAAACTTTCTACATGCAGCAAGGTTATTTTCCAGGTAATGGACCATCATGTTTCTTATGAAAGTTGCATTTTGCCCCATTGATAATCCAATGGCTTGGAATAAACAAGCGCTGGGATCACTGATTTTGATATAATTGAGTCCCTTTAATACATCATCAAAACTAACAGATTCATTAACAACATTTGAGGTATCAAAAGAGGTTTTAAACGATACATAAGCTGCATGAATAATCCCATGCCTATTATTTTTATCACGGCAATGTAAATAATTACTATCATCATCTATTTTCTCTAAAACAATAACGTCACCCTTGTTAGCTGCTAAATGTAGTGTATTAGTGGGTCGATAATCATTGACTACGAGCAATGGCGTGTTCCCCGCTTTAAATACAGTAGGATTTTCTATCAATGGAGCCTTTAGCGATTGAATTATTGGATAATAACGTACTTCATTTTGTTTGACTTCTGCTAAACATTGAGCAAATGTTCTGGGGGTTACGATTCCAGAGATGCTGTTAATAAATTGACTGCCTGATGCTAATACATCAATTCCTCCAGCGATTAAAATTTTCAAACATGAGCTTATGCAATTATCCATTATTTGCAAACTGGAGGAGGGTGTGTTTTTATTATTTTTCTTGCTAAAGAGGTTATAGTTAATCTCATCACGTACATAGTTTCTGCAAAATTCATCCATTTTGTTTACATCTAGACTGTAAAACTCAAACATTGCATCAGGTTCACGTGCCAACTTTTGATGCTCTAAAGTTGTGCCTTCATCTCTTTTATCTGCTACTAAAGTATTTAAACTATATGTAGCCTCTTCTGAGTCTTCAGGCCCAGGAGGCCAAAAACTAAAATACCCGTTAGGTAATTCTAAGGAGACATGGCCCACGTTGGTTTTGGTGTTGACGTTGCTGCTATTGTCTTTTGTAGTACATAGATATTCTTTGGTCGCATCAATGGCCAAGGAAACAGTGGTGCCGATAATTGATGTGCTAGAGAAATTACCTTTGTCATTAAAAAAACCTGAATACCACACGCGTATACGCACCCAATTATTTTTGATATGACGATTGTTAAGGCAATGTTCCAGAATAGTCATGGCTTCTTTTGCATCATTAAGATTGTCTTCAAAACTAAATTTCAATCCTTCATCAGGTAAATTATTAATTTTGCCTTCAATATCCTTAAAAAGTAATTGAAGATTATTTAGCCTTTTAAATAGATCATGCAATAAACCAGACTGCAAACGCAGATCTTCTCTTGTTAAGGTTTTATATTGCGCATAAATATAAGCATAGTCCTCATTGAATTTTATAAATTGACTAAGGATGTTTTCAGTCTCTGATGTTCTAAACATGTTAAATTCTCCTTTATATAAATAATCTATTTGTGCCGTAACTTTATATTTGAAATCAGTGGATTTGAGGAAGATATCATTATAAATGCTTCCGCTTCAGTTTGGGGAATTTCAAATTTAAAATCATTGTCATCTATTAATTCATATGCTAATTTATTTTTACTATATTTTCCCCATAATACAGTTCCTTGAGGTAGCACTATCTGAGTATTAGGTATGCAGTAATCTTTAGTAAATTTATAGAGTGAATTATTTTTTTCTTTTGTTATAACATAGGGAAATGCTTCTTCATTTTCTGGGCGCGGCAAGGATTTCACAATAGGGAATTGTTGCTCTTCATCGGTTACTGCTTTGTCTACCTGGATTTTAAGCCAGTAAGGAAGAGTGATGTTATTCGGTTCAATCATATTAATTAATCCTTCAATTTTGCCAGCAAGTAATAATTTGACTGAAACAGTAACACAATTGGCTAATTGGATTGTAGATTGTCTATATTCAATATTTGCTATGCCATACTGTAATTCTCTAGTGTGAATTTTCTTTAAGATGTCATCACATTTTTTGTCAATACTTTTTGAGTCTAAACTAAAAAAAATTTTGTCCAAACTAGGATCAGCAGGTATTTTAATATTGTTAGGACCATAAGGACCTTCTGCTAGTTTATCATCTAAAAGACTATTATTCATTCTTGCGCCTCTGCCTTGAACTATTTCACTTTTGTTTCCTGCAGGCCAAAAACTCATATATCCGCGCGCCGTTTCTATGGAAACATGTCCAACATTGGTATTATCTTCTTCACTGCTCTTTGATGCCATTCGCCCGATTTGACGATATCCAATAGTCAATAGACTATTACTTGTTTGATATACCTTAGGCAAATGCTCAGGATCAGGATATTGACCTGACTCCCAGATCCGTACTCTAACCCAATTATTTCGAATTTCAGGATGGTGAATGATTTTACGATACGCAGATTCTATGGTTTGAATTTTTTTTGAAATTTTATCATATCTTGCTTTGTGGTGGTTAGACATAAATCGCGATGCTTGTAAATTATTTCTTTCTCTAAAGTCTGAAAATCTATTTAAAAGATGTGCCTCATTAGACGATTGCAGTAAAACTAATCTATGCTCATGGGTAAATAACTCAGTATCCAGTGCCTGGAAGGCAGCTTTAAATAGTGTTGAATCATAAGCTGCGCAGAGTGTAGCAAGATCTTGAGAAACTAATCTTTCGGCTTCTGATAATACCACTTCATTTTCTTTATGTATTCGCAATAGCTCATGGATAGAGTTGTGATTACAATAATCTAATGGAGTTTTTTGTTTCTTGTCCTTATCATCAATTGAGAACTCATGTTCAATGACCAACCATTCAAATATTATTTCTTGCGCGCCCAGGGCTGCATAATGCAATGCAGTTCTATCATGATAAGTTTTGGCTTTAATATCAAAATCAGGATGAGTTGACAATCTTTCAATTAATTCTTTATGTCCATTATAGGCTGCAAAGTGTAGGACCGTTCTGCCTTGATCATCGCAATCCATTAGTTTGAATATTTTTCCATTAATCCACGCTATTATAAGTGAATAGTGTCCTCCTTCTGCAGCATAGTGCAGCGCGGTCTTTCCATGCTTATCATGCAATTGTAAAGTAAATTTTTTTTCTTTTATCATCCAATCAATTAAATCCTGCTGCCCCCCCAGGGCAGCGGAATGTATGAGGTTGCTTCCTTCATAAGTTACTACGGCCGATGTTTCGTAGTCTCGTAACGTTTCTAACAATTTCCTTTGCCCGCCTTCTGCTGCATAATGAAATGCAGTTTTTCCCTCCATGTCCCTTATTTTTTCCATCGCGAAAATAGGAATAATAAACTTTGTTTGATACATCTGCACTATAGCCATGCAGCCGGCATAGGCAGCAAAATGTAATAGGGTTCTACCGCCATGGTCAGTTTGGGTAAGTGGGCCCAATCCATTTTTGAAAGAATCATGAGACATATCATCATCGGAATTGTTAACTGGGAGCGTCCAGCTAACAAAGTCGGTTGCAGAGTAGGGGGTGGGTCGATGTGTTTGTTGATAATGTAAGGCCACCTCTTGCAAAGTAATGGCCCATTCAATGCTTGCTTGATACTCTAAGTCTCTTTCTGCAGACTTATGTCCTTTAGTTTTAGACAATACCGCATTTTTTTTAGTCACCAGCCATTTAATTAATAATTTACTTTTACGATGTCCGATAAAATCTATGGCATAATGCAGTGCATTTTTACCCCTATTATCCGCCTCATTAACATTAAAATCTTTCTTTTCAATTAACCACTGGATCACCTGCTGATATCCGCCTAATGCTGCCCAGTGCAATACACTCCTGCCACAATCATCTTTTTCTTCTAAATAAAAATCAAGTTCTTCTGTTAAATATTGCAGCAATGATCGATGGCCATAATATGCTGCATAATGTAAGATGTTTCTGCCTTCTTTATCCTTTTGATACAAGAGTGAGGATTGATTTAATGACAGCCAAGTCAGCAGTTCTTTGTGATTGCCTTGCGCAGCCAGATGGCCAATATGTACATTATTATCATCCACTTCATCCCAGCGAAAAATTCCCCTGGATACCCATAACTCAATTAACTGTTGATGGCCACCTAATGCGGCATAATGTATGAGTAATTTTCCATATATATCTTTTACTCTGATATCGCTTTGCTCCTCAGTAAAATGAGTAATCAGTGCTTCATGCCCCCCTTGGGCAGCATGATGTATTATTGTTGTATCGGGGAATTGATCTTCTTCTAGGCTGAATTTCAGTTCATTACAAAGCCACTCGATAAGCTCTAAATGTCCTCCTTGTGCTGCTGCGCATAGGATAGCTAATCGTTCATGTGCCCTGTAGCACTTAAAATGAAATTCTATGGTGTCATCATAAAATATCGATAGCAGACCGCCCCTGGCAAGATCTTTAATAGCAGAATAGAGTCTTACTCTTTTTACAGCGTTTACTAGGGATAGAATAAAATCTTTTTTGCCGCCTTCTGCTGCGTGATTTATTATATTTTTGTCATGATGATCTTTTGACCAGAGATCAAGTTTCTTTTCGGTATTTAACCATAACGCTAATTCAAAATGCCCGCCAGCTGCGGCATAGTGCATTACGTTTCTTGATTGCTCATCTATGTCTTCTAAATTCAAACCTTGCGCTAACAGCCATATCATTAATCCTTGATGACCACCTTTTGCGGCGAGATGTAAGAGTGTTTCACCCTCATCTCCTAAAATTTCTGTTAAATTTGTTCCAGAGTTGACGGCACTGATTAAGGCTTCTTTATCACCGCGTAAGGCGGCTAATAAAAGTGGACCCATGATTTATTTCCTACGATTAAACTGTATATTTTATACTGGTAGGTGTAAGCTTGACTATGGGATCTTTTGCCACCACTTAATTGCACAGACGCTAAGTGTATGAATGATTTTTAACATGTTAAAAATCTTAAACTTGCGAGGTTCTAGTGAAATTTAAGTATAGCAGTCTGTTTTATCAAATCTATGCGCCGCCTAAACGAGCGATTGACATTGTACGCAAAGTCAAAGTTTGATAGACTGATGATCTTCTAAAATCGTATGATATAGAAGGCCTGGATCTTAAATTTCTGGAATTCACCGTGTTAGCACAACCTTATTCATCCCTATTGCCCGAATTAGAACCCACTTGGCAGTGCATGCTCGAGGATGAATGCCATAAACCTTATTTTGCTCAATTACAGGAATTTTTGCACCACGAGTTTGAATCTGGTGAGGTGATATTCCCGCCCGCTAAAGATATTTTTAATGCGTTTGCTTATATGCCTTTTAATGGCGTGCGCGTGGTGATTTTAGGTCAAGATCCTTATCATGGCGTAGGACAAGCGCATGGTTTAGCTTTTTCAGTGAAAAAAGGCATTCGGCTGCCGCCTTCGCTAAAAAATATTTTCAAAGAGTTGCATCAAGATTTAGCTTGTCCTATTGCAAGTAATGGGGACCTGACGCCTTGGGCACAGCAAGGCGTGTTATTGCTCAATACCTGTTTAACCGTGCGATCAGGACTTGCGCACTCACATCAAGGGCGGGGCTGGGAATTATTTACCGATGCGGTGATTAAAACATTGAACACGCACGCAAGTGATCCTTTAGTGTTTGTATTGTGGGGAGCGCCTGCGCAAGCTAAGCAAAGTTTAATTACAGATAAACGTCATCTGATTTTAACTGCACCGCATCCTTCGCCTTTATCTGCGCATCGCGGGTTTATAGGCTGTCGACATTTCTCGAAAATTAATGCCTTTCTCACGTCGCATCATAAGCGTCCTATTGATTGGTGTTTGTAAGGGATTAACTAGTCTTGATTTGTATAAGTTATTCCGCTAGGATGGTGATCCGTTACACTGATTGAGGGTCTTGAACTAATGAAATACTGCACGGTTACAAGTCTTATCTTATCTCTAGTCTTAATATGGAGCAGTAGTTGGGCATCTGAGCCTGTTCCTCCTAACATCACTGACATCAAATTTTTTCAAGATGAACGTGCAGCGATCCAACGCATGTCTAGCTCTTGGGCTTATTTTCTTAACCATAATGAGCCACGCAAAGCTGCGGCATTGTATGAAAATCACATCTCTTTATACGCGACGTTTAAAAATAAAATTGATAATTACAATGATCTCGTCACCTACTTTATTCGTCTCACCAAAAAAGATAAATTCAAGGTTGAGTTTAATGAAGAGAATATTCGTGTGTATGGCGCAACAGCGGTGAACTCTGGCTTATATACTTTTTCGTTTCGTGAAAAAGGTAAACTGACAGTCATTCCCGCACGGTTTACTTTTGTGTATACCTTAACCCCTTCGGGCTGGCGTATCGTTGATCACCATTCTTCTGTACTCCCGCAATGAATCCATTAATTCATGAGGCGTAAATGCCCAATATTGTTATCCACCATCAACAAATTCCATCGACGCAAGATTTAGCGCGGCAAGAAAAAGCGCGGCTCAGGCCGGGTATCTGGTGGATCTATACCGCTGATGAACAAACAAAAGGCCGCGGCACGCATAACCGTAACTGGGCCTCGCCTCCGGATGTGAATGTGTACGTCACCTATAGTTTTTTAATGCCGGTAAATAAGCATAATGACGCAGTGATACCTCATCTTTCACAAGTGGCAGCCCTAGCGGTGACGCAAATGCTACAGTCCTATGGTTTACATCCTACCCTTAAATGGGTGAATGATGTTTTGCTCAATCAACGAAAAATGTGCGGCATCCTCGTCGAGGTGGAAAATGTGACTGTAGCAGGGATAGATTATTACGCAGTTTTTCTAGGGATGGGGATTAATGTGAATATGTCACTAGCTGTTTGCGAACAACTCGATCAACCGGTGACTTCAATGAGTGTCATTGCGGGTAAAACATTTGATAAAAATGAAGTGTTAGCCAAAACGACGGGTTATTTACAAACTTTTATTCAATTACTCCTTATTCAAGATTATAAAGTACTGCGCCCACATATTAATGCCGTGCTTGAGCGTTATGACGGTGAAGAAATTATTTTTGATACGGCCGGTATGGGTAAACCAGCGACAAAGGAGCAGCTGATCAAAGGACGCATACTCGGCATGAACGAACAGGGCCATTTGCAATTAGCGACCCAACAAGGAATAAAATCCTTATTTAGCGGGAGAATTTTAAAAGGCACGGAGAAAGACGCGGCCATTGCTATTATGCATGCGGGTCATGCGACGAGTGCCACAGCTACGATAGTCGCGACGCCTGCGTGGCGGATAAGTTCAGCGCCGGCCATTACTCCCAATCCTGCGGCGGCCCTTTCTTGCAGTTATTACGCAAAACTATAAAATTACCTTTTTAAGTATTCATTAGAGTTTGAGTTCAGTTAAAAATCCCCCCGGCCGAAACGGCCGGCCCCCTTTACAAAGGGGGCAAGCAAGTCCAATGCAGGGGCTTGAGTCCTAGATTCCAAGATCTCAAGATCCATTGTTTTGGACTTGCTTGCCCCCTTTGTAAAGGGGGCCGGCCGTTTCGGCCGGGGGGATTTTTAACTGACGGTGAAGGATTTATAGATCTTATAATTTACCTTTAGAATTTAAAAAAAGACCTAAAATTCACGCTTTCTCAATTAAAAAATGCAAATAAGGACCTTCTTGAGTGTGGGCCAATAAATGATCTTTGCTTTGATGGACCAAGGCTTTAATGTCTACGGTTAAAGACGGTTGAGTACTGATAAGCCATAACCATTGCCCGGAAGCGAGCCCACACAGGGCCTGCTTGGTCTTTAGCAAAGGCAGGGGGCAAGCCAAATGCGAGGTATCTAATTTAACAGCTAGACTTAATTTGTCTGGTTCAGGCCATACTTTTGATATACTCATAGCTATACTCAGTCACTAATCAATGTTCTCGGACAAAGGTTTATCCATGAAGGGCGTACAAACCATAGTCAGTGCTATTGTAATGCATTGTTTTCTCCTATTCACGCTTTATCCAACCGTGATGCTGGCCTATGATCTGCCAGACATGGGGGATTCTACCATTCATAGCATCAGTAGGACTCAGGAGGAGCTCTTGGGCCGGGAAATCATGCAAAAAGTCCGGCAATCTCCGCTCTATAATAGCGATCCTATCGTCACGGGTTATGTGCGTACGCTTGGTACTCGCCTAGCGGCAGGGGCAGGACACGCCCATGATGATTTTTATTTTTTTGTGATTAATGATCCCCGCGTCAATGCATTTGCATTGCCGGGAGGCTATATCGGGATCAATGCCGGCTTAATTTTGGTGGCAGAAAATGAAAGTGAAGTCGCAGGCGTGATGGCCCACGAAATGGCGCACGTGACCCAGCGGCATATTGCCCGTATGTTTGAGCGCAGCCAATCGTTGAGTTGGCCGATGATGGCCGCACTCCTAGGCTCGCTTATTTTGGCTTCACAAAACCCGGCCTTAGGCAGTAGCGCCATGGCCACGGCTTTAGCGGGGGCGAATCAAGACATGATTAATTTTACCCGCAGCAATGAAGAAGAAGCCGACCGGATAGGCATGCAGATGTTGGTGGATGCACAGTATGATCCTAACGGCATGAGTACTTTCTTTGGCCGCATGGCGCAGGCAAATAAATATAATGACAGTTTTTATGTGCCCGATTTTTTACGTACCCACCCTGTGAACAGTGCGCGGATCGCCGATGCTAAAACCCGGGCGCAAGGCTATAAAGTTGTCCCGCAAGGTAGTGAGCTGAGCTTTCAGCTGATACGGCATCGCTTACAAGTGCTATTTGGCAACCCCACACTCAATACGATTGCCTATTATGAAGCGGAATTAAAAAAACCCAATAAAAACGCCTCCCCCGCCTGGCATTATGGTTATAGCCTCGCCTTAGCAGAAAAAGGCCGCTTTGCAGAGGCCGAAGCCCAATTGCTACAACTGATGGCCACAAATCGCCAAGAGAAAATTTATCGATTAACTTTAGCGCAAGTCTATCAACAACAGCATCAATACCCCAAAGCGTTAACCGTATTAAAAGAGACTTTAGTCTTGTACCCGAATGATGAAGCGGTCGTTCTACAAACCGCGCAAGCCCTAACCGATGCGAAACAATATCAAGAGGTCCGCGTATTATTGGAAAAACAAGTGCGCACCATCCGCAATAATCCTCAGTATTATCACTTACTCGCACAGGCACAGAGTAAATTGAATAATCCTCAAGGCTCTTATATGGCGCGCGCCGAATATTATGCGCTTGAGGACGATTTACATAGCGCAGTGCGTGAATTAAAACGAGCCCAAGCTGAAAATAAAAAAAGTGCTTATCTACAAGCTAAAATTGCCGCGCGACTAAAAGTGCTAGAAGAGCAACTCGAATTAAGAGATGAATTGCAATGATCACTTTTTCAAAAGCGTATGAATTTATCCAGCAATTCCCACTGCCTTTTATTGCGGCGCTGGGATTACTGGCAGGAATCATTGCTCAATTGATTTTAGGGATGCCCACACAGGCCCATGTAATTTGGTTTGCCACTTTATTGGTTTGCGGCGTGCCCTTAGTCTTGACCACGGTATGGGGCGTTGTGCGCGGTCAATTTTCTGTGGACATTATTGCTGCTTTAGCCATTATTACCGCATTTATTATGAATGAAGCCTTTACCGGCGCAGTATTAGTATTAATGCAATCCGGTGGGCAAGCCATGGAAAAATATGGCTTAAAGCGCGCCATGTTTACCCTAGATGCGTTGTTATCCCGTGCCCCTAAAACAGCGATTCGGATGCAGGCGGGCGGGCAAGAAATTATTCCCGTAGGTGAAGTCAAGGTCGGGGATATATTATTGATACGCCCTGGGGAATTAGTCGGCGTAGACGGGACTGTAATCGACGGAGAGGGAGAAATTGATGATGCCGCTATTACGGGTGAGCCTTTTGTCCGGTTTGTTAACAAGGACAAGGTGTTATTAAGCGGCAGTATTTTGGTCAATGGCGCACTCACTCTACGTGCAGATAAAACTACCGAAAAAAGCCAATACGCAACCATTGTAAAATTAGTGCAGCAAGCGCAGCAAGAAAAAGGCTCAATACAACGTTTAGCCGATCGTTACGCAATCATTTTTACGCCCCTGACTTTACTGATTGCCGCAATAGGATTTGCGATCACCCAGGAAGCCATTACTATTCTTGCGGTATTGGTGGTGGCAACGCCCTGTCCTTTGATTTTAGCCACACCCGTTGCGGTATTATCCGGTGTTAATCGTGCCGCCAAAGCGGGCATTATCGTAAAAGGCGGTGCGCCGCTAGAAAAACTTGCGGCAGTGGATGTGGTGGTACTGGATAAAACCGGGACCTTAACACAGGGGATCCCGGTGATTGATAACATTGTCGTCTTCCCCGGTGCCGCTTATTCAACGGATGAGGTATTATACTGTGCTGGGATTATTGAACAACAATCCTCTCACGCGGTCGCTAAAGCCACCACAAAAGCGGCAATAGAAAAATTCCCTCAATTACCCCAACCCACGCAAATTCGCGAAACACCGGGCGCAGGGGTAATAGGCGATTATGAAAATAAACCGATTGCAGTCGGGACCGCCGATTACATTCAATCACAGCTTACCCCCGAGCAGGTGCCCGCCTATCTTACGTTTATGCAAACTTTTGCGCATGAAGAAAAATTAATGTCTGTGATTGCAATGAATGGGCAATGTTTAGGTGTGATTTTCTTTGTGGACGCGCCACGGCCTAAGGCCATTGAGATGATTAGCGCTTTACGACGTATGGGCATTAAACATATCGTCATGCTAACGGGTGATAATCCCCGTAATGCCCATCGAATCGCGCAAGCGTTGGGGATCACGATGTATCGCGCCGGCCTGCATCCCGAAGATAAAGTCGCCGTCCTTAAAGAAATCAGCGCACGGCATCATCATACCTTGATGGTCGGCGATGGCATTAACGATGCGCCTGCGCTGGCCAGCGCCTTTGTCGGCATGGCTATGGGCGCACAAGGCGTTGCCATTGCGGCGCAAGCTGCAGATATCGTATTACTCGAAGATAATATCGAGGGCGTCGTATCGGCCTTAGCCATCGGTCGTCGCATGCTATACATAGCTAAACAAGGGATTTGGATAGGCATGGGCTTAAGCCTCTTACTCATGTGCATCGCCGCATGCGGGCTTATTCCCCCTCCAGTAGGCGTAGTCCTGCAAGAAATTATTGATGTGACGGTGATCTTTAATGCCTTGCGCGCCAGAAAGTAAAATAACTTTCAAAAATGGCGGTATCGCTATTCTTGTGCTAAACATTTTTATGCCTACAAGAATTTTTTTAATCACTAGGGAGGGTGAGTAGCGATTATGGCGGATAGAAGACTACAAGTGTTTCATGCAGTGGCAAGGCTCCTAAGCTTTACCCGTGCTGCCGAAAATCTGCAAATGACCCAACCTGCGGTGACCTTTCAAATTAAGCAACTTGAAGATCAGCTTAATGTGAGATTGTTTGACCGCTCTCATAACCGTATCAATTTGACTGAGGCGGGTCGGCTAGCGTTTGATTACGCGGGACGCATTTTTGGCTTATATGGCGAAATGGAAAATTCAATCCGTGAAGTCACGGGTGAAGTCAGTGGTGTGTTGCGGATAGCCGTGGGTAATTCTGCGGCGCAATACATGTTAACCCCGATACTGTCTGCTTTTGGCCAACAATTTCCTGCGGTACAAATTCGTTTAGACGTGGGTTCGGTGGCGCAAGTGATCTCCATGGTCGAAAACAGTTTTGCCGATGTCGGTATTGTTGAAATGCCGGTGAACAATAAAAAATTGATCACTAAAGTCCATAATGAAGCACACTGGCGGTTTGTGGTGGCAGCTAGCCATCCGCTTGCGCGCATCAATCAAATTACTCCGGAAATTTTAGAGCAACAAACTTGGATCATGGCGAGTGACTCTGCAGATGCACGAGAAATTGTGAATCAGTATATGAGTGATGCGGGCATCGACTTAACACGCTTACGCATTATGATGGAAATGGGTAGTTTTAGTGCGATTAAACATGCGGTTGAAGCCGGTCAAGGCGTCGCTTTATTGCCACACGTTGCTATCCATAAAGAATTAAAATTAGGCAGTCTTGCTTCTCCGCCGTTATCTATCCCGTTAATTCAGGGGCTGTCTTTCATTTATAAACAACAAAAATTTCCTTTGAAAATTGTAGATGAGTTGTTAAACTTGACGAAACAAGTGAACGCGACTAAAAAACACGCCTCGGCCTGTGCTGAAGAATTGGCGTAATTTAAGCGCTAAAAGGAAAGTTTATGTTTGAAGTATTAAAAGGCTATTACCATCGTCACTTTACTGATCCTGAGGCGGTGGTCTTAGCGCTTTTTCTCTTGGTCAGTTTTCTATTTTTATTTTTTTTCGGTGAAATGCTAGCGTCGGTATTTGCTGCACTGGTGATTGCATTTATTCTCGAATGGCTGGTGAATAAACTAGAAGGCCTACATATGCGACGGGGTTACGCCATCGCTATTGTGTATTTTGGTTTTTTAAGTATCTTGGCATTTACTGTATTTTTTCTTCTGCCCTTGTTGTGGCAACAAATCATCCATCTGATCGAAGAAATGCCGGGTATGATCTCCCATTGGCAGCAACAACTTTTGTTATTACCCGTGTATTATCCTGAACTTATATCTGAACAGCAGATCAATGATTTTATAGATACGATGCGGCCGCAAATGGTGCATTATGGGCAACGTGTTTTGTCTTATTCAGGGACGCTCGTGCCGTTGTTTGCAGGCGTAGTGGTCTATTTTGTTTTACTGCCCTTAATGATATTTTTTATGCTCAAAGATCGTGATTTGATTACGCATTGGGTGCTAAGTTTTTTACCTAGAGACCGTCGCCTCATCGAGAATGTTTGGGATGAGGTGTATGGGCAGTTCGGGAATTATGTGCGTGGAAAGGTAGCAGAAGTATTGATAGTCGGCATTGTAAGTTGGATATTGCTTGCATTTATGGGTTTAAATTATGCAGGGCTTATTGCCTCTATTATTGGTGTATCGGTATTAGTCCCGTATGTCGGCCCCATCGTGGCCACAATCCCGTTAGCGGTGGTGGCTTATTTTCAATGGGGTTGGGGCATGAACTTTTTTTATGTCGTAGTCGGTTACGGTGTGCTCCAAGCTTTAGATGGCAATGTATTAGTTCCCATCTTATTCTCTGAAGTCGTGAATTTGCATCCGCTTGCGATTATTATTGCAGTGATTTTCTTTGGTGCGTTATGGGGAGTGTGGGGCGTATTTTTCTCCATTCCTTTGGCCATATTAATTAAAGCAGTGATTAATGCCTGGCCTTAGTTTAAATCAGATCAGAGTGCGCGGGCTGCAGCTAATACTACTGCGGCATGCTCAGTGACACGCACTTTTCG
>JABCZS010000001.1 GCA_013289605.1 Gammaproteobacteria bacterium | reverse complement strand
TACGGCACGTGGGCAGAAAGGCGCCTTACATGCATCGATAACACTGGAATGGTTAATATCTACTTTTTTTTCAACCAAATAATTTATAACTTCTTTCGAAGCGCCATTCATAATAGCAACGGCCAAGGGTGTACGCCCGCTTATCGTCAATTGATTAACATCAGCACCAGCGTCCACTAATGCTTTAATTATATTCAGCTGATCTGAGTGCGGACTGTTTGTAACAGCAACTACCAAAGCAGACTTTCCATAAGCATCTTCAGCCTCCTTTGGATTTGCGCCCTCCTGCAGTGCCTTTTTCACCCCCGCAAGAGAGTTATATTGTATGTTTGACATTAAAGTAACATTTTGCAGTTGACGATTATTGGAAGAGTAAGTATTACCCATATTTATTCCCCTATTTATTATTGATTTTATATCCTTGCACAAATATATACTATAGTCAATCATACAACTCATATATATCTAAATTCTCCAATTGCAAAACGAGTACAAGACTTAAAAGACACCCATTTTTCCTTTTATAATTTATGGATGTCTATGATTTTCTGATAATCCAGTTTCACAGGCATTACAGACAAAAAATCAGGCGGCTTTTACTCAATTACTGCAGGTGATTTCCGATGTTGATCCCAGTCATAGCACTATTAAGACAAATTACCTGTCGACTGCGAAAACTAAGGATTAGTTTATCTGCTAACCCTATTGTGATAACATGCTTATATTCAAACAAAATAGGATAAGAATTATGTTGGTCTATCGCTTAAATTATATGCTTATTTCTGCCCTCCTTGGGTTTACGTTAAACGCTGCGGCCAACGCTGCGATTAATATTGAAAATTGTGAACAATTACAAAGCATTGGCAACAACCCTGCGATGCCTTTAGACGGTGAATATTACCAGAGTAATGATATTGATTGTGCTGCGATCCCCAATTTTGCGCCGATTGGATCACATGCAACACCTTTTACGGGATATTACAATGGTCAAGGCAATTCCATTATTAACTTAAGGATCCACTCTACCGATCTTGACCCGTCATATGATGAGTATGTAGGCTTGTTTCGTTACCTTAGCTACGCGACTATAGAAAACATTCAGTTTAACAGCTACACAGTTACTTCAACTGCATATGAGGGGTCTATAGTCGGTGCTTTGGCGGGAATGGCATCACATTCTACGATACACAATATTCATGGCGGACCAGGGATTGTTTACAATGAGATCCTTGGAACGATGCCGGTACCGGGCCAAACTGGCGGATTGCTGGGCTACTTAGTATTGAGTGAGCTAAAAGACAGTAGTTCAGATGCAAATGTCACAGGCATGGGTAACGTGGGTGGGTTAGTAGGAAATGGTTATTCTGTAAATATCAGCAATAATCATGCAAGCGGCGATGTTACTGCCACACCCGACCCCTCAAACAGCTCCTACGGTTCAGCAGGCGGTCTAATTGGTAATCTGGATTTTTCAAGTTTGGACAATAGCTCTGCTACAGGAGATGTGGTATCGCTAGATACTAGGGCTGTGGGGGCTGGAGGATTAATTGGTAGAATTGATGGTCAAATGGGTTATTCTGCAGTCACACAATGTTATGCCTCTGGAAATGTTTCAGGTACGAATTTTGTAGGGGGTCTTTTTGGATTCTCTGGGGTAATTGTACGCGATAGTTATGCAACAGGTCATGTTTCAGGTGCAACAAAAGTAGGTGGGCTCATAGGTTACGCAGCTTATAACAGTATTACAAATACTTATGCAACCGGCAGGGTTATTGGGACAGCTGTTGACAAGTCTACTGTGGGCGGTTTGATCGGTTCCAACGACTGGGCTATTGCTATCGACGCAAGTTATTGGGATATGGACACTACAGGACAACAAAACTCTCGAGGCGGTGAAGGGCGTACAACTAAGCAAATGCAATTAATCGAGTACGATCCAGTGAACTACCCCATCTACGTAGGCTGGACTGATAGGGAATGGACATTTAAACAAGGATACTATCCGGTTTTAAAATAGTGATGTCATGGGGTCAGGCTTGACATTTGACATTTCTTTTAGAAAATTTATCTAAAAATTTAGCACAAAATGTTAAATGTCAAGCCTGACCCATTTATAAAATCATCCTTATAAATTTTTAATAATTTCCATCATCATATGCAGAGGTATCACCTCAATATTTTTAGCATAATGAAAACGCTCTTGCCCAGGATAAACAATATAACCTTGTTTAATATCAAGCGCCTCACATGCATTATAAAATCCTTTTGAAAGAGAGGGCGTGAGTGATCGCTTCACTTCTATAGCAATACGGTGTTGAGATGAAAGTTCAAAAATAAGATCAATTTCTGCTTGACTACTAGATTCATAAAAAAATGGTATCGCTCGTTTAGGCGCAACAGACAATAAATTTTCTATCACAAATCCTTCAAAGCTTTTACCGACTACAGGATGACCAAGTAGTTCATCGAGCGTTTTAATATTCAGCAATGCATGAACCAAGCCACTATCCCTAATAAAATATTTAGGTCGTTTCACCAAACGTTTACCAATATTGCCTGACCAGGGCTGCAATGGGCGGATTAAAAATAAATCGACTAAAAGATCAATATAACGTGCGATGGTAGGAGGGCTGACGCCAATACCTGCGGCAATGCTGGCTTTATCAATCACTTGCCCTTGTAAGTGTGCGAGCATTGTCCAAAAACGACGTAAAGTTTCAGCAGGGACTCTGGGACCCAAATTGGGAATATCCCTCTCTAAATAACTGGTAATAAAATTTTCTCGCCAGATAAAACTTGTCGTATCAGAGGCCGCGAGCAAACTTTCTGGAAAGCCTCCGCGAAGCCATAAGGTGTTTGAATCGTTGTTTGGCGAATACTCAAGTGTATTGACAATACCTAAATCGACATAGGACACACGGCCAGCAAGACTTTCTGAAACTCCTTGAACAATATCTAATGAAGCTGAGACTAGAAGTAAAAACTGTCCTGTTTTTTCACCCGCAAATCGACGCTCGTCAATGACCGCGCGCAAAACAGGAAATAGTGTTGGGACTCGCTGAATTTCATCAATAATAATTAATTTACCCGGTTTTTTTAGAAAAATTTCGGGCTCGCCTACCCTTGCCAAATCAGAGGGGCGTTCTAAATCAAGGTAAATAGTTTCATGTGGCCATTCTCTAGCAATTTCACGCGCAAGTGTAGCTTTCCCTACTTGCCTAGGACCCAAAAGGGCTACGGCAGGGGAGTGGTGTAATTGTTCCAGAATGATTGATTGAGATAGCCTTGTTATCATATTGCAATAATAACATATTATATTATTATTGCAAGGTTAGCGGGCGCGACCGACAGTGGCTCTAAGCCTTGAGATGATTTTTTATTCATAATCATATCCTGCTGCTTTGCTGAAATAAAAAAGAAGCGGACTGATGTAAATATTCAAGCACTTGACATACAGGGTGTTAACTGTCTTGCTTTTTTAAAAGAAACTGGTATCTTATATGGTTTCTAACTTAAATGAGCCAGGATCTTGCGTAAGAATACAATGCATCAAAAAGGAAAGGACGCTGCCTATAAGGGCTGTTATTACCCTCTAGGGCCACAGTTAGCCGATTTGCAAAAAAAAGGCTATACACCCGAAGATGCCGAGAAGTATATAGCAGGTTTTCAGGCGTTTAGAGGCACCGACGCGCAGCAAGAACAACGTTTAATGGATACCGCCTTAAAGGCTGATAAGAAGTTCGGCCGCCTAACCACCGATAGGAACGAGTTAGCGAAACGTTACAAAAATTGGGATTCTAAGCTGCTGGATATCTATATCTCTCAGGTCCCTACTTATAAGCCCACCACTCCAGATACAGAACAAGTGATGCGACAAAAGGCCAATATCTTAATAAAAAATGTTAAAGCGAGCATTGCCTTGGGTTGTATTGTTAAGTTTGGACACTTAAAAACCAAGTATGAAATAGATAAAAAAGAAAACAAAATATTGCAAAAGCAGTTAATAGCGCTACTGGTGAGTAGCCCAGCCAATGAGCCCAGCACTTACTTTTTAAATCGTTATAAGAAAAAATCCGCTGCAAAAAATAAGCCTGATCCAGCAACATTAAATACTTGTCCGGAATATACGATTTTTTTAGAAAAATACCTTCATTTACTTAACCAAATCGCTGATTATGCGGATGACCCTGATGTGTATGTCAAATTTACGCAATTAAAAAATCACGTGCAACAAGAATATAGTTTGCAAAAAAAAGAAAAGAAGCTAGAACAAAAAGCCAATATCCAGTTTCAATCCGCAACGCCTTTAACGCCGGAAAAACCAGGTGTTCATGAGATTCAACAAGATATAAAAACTCCAAGCTACGAAATTGTTGAAGAAAAAATTATTCCACAACCCACCACTAAAAAACTGCGTAAAGATAATTTTGATCCTCTAGCCAAAGTGCAAGCAGATTATCAAGCACTCAAAGGTAAAGAATTATCCATGGCGGATTGCTTATTTAATTTTGCCTTTTCACTGAGTGATTTTATTACGCATCATTGTCAATTGTTAGAAAATGAGCGCATGCAATATTTGGTTTATTTATATTGCACCATTATCCAACTGCGTGATAAATATAAAACACCCGATGAGAAAAATAAGACACAAAATTTAGCAAATGAAGTCATTAGCGCCGTTCAAAGCAATATCGCTCAAAAAAATCTCAGCTATTATTCAGCAGGGAGCACTTATCGTCACCTTCCATCTTGGTATATGGAAAGTCATAAACGCATTGAACGGGTGGAGAAAGCGCTCAATGACTTTAGACCGATTATCGAGAAGAAAGGATCTGAACCCACTAAGAATTTAGATATTTTATTGCAGCTAGGGTTGCATACAAAACAGTATTTAGAAAAATTATCTTCAACCACCCATAAAAAATATGACACTTTAGGCGATAAATCTAAAGGCATTGACGAAGACGATAATCTTGTTACAAATGACACAAAACAAGCCATTTGCGAAGTTCTGGGCGCGATGATGGCTGCTGTCGATAAAGTTTTACACAATATAACAAATAATCAATTGGGAAAAATATTTTGCGCATTCAGACCCCCGACTCATCACGCAACACATGATCACGCACTGGGATTTTGTTTGGTGAACACCGTCATTGCCGCTGCTATTCGATTAATGAAAAATGGTTTTAAAGTGATGATTGTTGATTTTGATATTCATCATGGTGATGGTAACTATGAGCAACTCAAAAAAATACATGATGAATATGCACATTTGTATAGGCTCATTGATGTTTATATCGAGGCAAAATATTCCCCCTTTATTCAAAATCAGCCTAAAGCAGCAGAAGCGAAATTTAGCAATAACATCAGCCTGAATGAAATGAAAAAAAATTTTAGCGGTGAAGATTTGCTAAACAAAATAAAGAAAGCGGTACAAAAGTTTAACTTTGAACCCGATGTTGTTTTAGTTTGCGCAGGTTTTGATGGACTCTCGAATGAAGGATTTTCCGGTGGTTTAATACCGCAAAATTATTACGAGATAGGCGCATACCTTGCAAGTTTATCTAAACAAATGATTAGTTTTCTTGAAGGGGGATACCAAGAGGATCTCGCGCAATCTACAGTCTATTACTGTTTAGGAACAGGAGGGTTACTACCTAAAAATTTACCGTCCAGAGTAAATAACGCGACATTGGAACAAATTTCTCAAATGCTGGAAGGTGTCTATGATCAAGTGCGGGGAAATGGGGTCAGGCTTAACATTTAACATCTATCAAAATTGAAATGTTAAATGTTAAGCCTGACCCCATATTTACTTACCGCTTTTTTTCAATTGAGGTGTTTGAGAGTTTTGGCTATTGGTACGATTTTTTAGTGTAAACTCTTCTAATACAGCTTGCAATGATACTTCGCTTGCC
Source organism: Gammaproteobacteria bacterium (assembly GCA_013289605.1). Lineage (GTDB taxonomy): Bacteria > Pseudomonadota > Gammaproteobacteria > JABCZS01 > JABCZS01 > JABCZS01. The sequence continues at coordinate 161,703 of JABCZS010000001.1, read as the reverse complement.
TGAATTGATAAAGATTTTATACCAGAAGACGTGCTACTACTTCCATTATTAATCCCTATATAACCACCATCTGCAAATTGTCGCGGACCGTTAAATAATTCGGGTGAGGTTGTTTGTGTAAACCCAATCTTGAGTAATAACAATTTAAGCTGTTCGATACCTTGCTTCTGATCCTGATTATCTGTGCTAAATACCCACTTACCAACAGGTGCAGGGTTTACGTATGACAGTACAAATGAAGGTAACGGTATTTGATATGATTCTTGCAATGTATACCCCAAAATGTTCCCACGAAGTATATTCAAAGAGACATCTGGAGAGGCATTTATACGTAGGGTTACGCGGGAAATATGGGTTTCTATGGGGGCTACAACTTGGTATCCCTTCCAATCCAAATGTTCAGTTTCTTGGCGAAGAGAAAATTGGAGCCCTTTGCCAATCTTATGAGCTATGTCAATTGCAGAGTCCCGTGATTTAAGATTCGTTCTATCATAAGAAATGAAAATATTCAGGGTGCCTTCCGGTGCCGTATCGGTAGCTGGCAAAAATTGATATGAAATAGGGAATGTTGTGTTATCAGGCCCTTGATTCCAGTTTTGTGCGTTTATTATGTATTTCAGTGGCTCAATAATAGAGTCCAAAGGATCGGCAATGTCGTTTGATTCAGTAATCCCATCCCACATGATTTTCCTCCATTACCTTAATTTCGTAGGCTCATTCTATCAAGGCATCTTTAATGATTCAAGAAAGTAATGGGATCAGTTTAATGGGTCAGGCTTAACATTTTAACATTATAGATGAGCGCCGAAATGTTAAAATGTTAACCCCGTCATGACCCCGTCACTTTATTTTATTGTATTGACAAATAATCACCTTTAGTTTAAGTTGATAACTTATATTTAGAGGAGTCGCAGATGCCCGAACCATTGATAAACAGCTCATATGTCCCTGCAGCGGTACCACTATTCGATTTGATGAGTGAAGAAGAGGCTAGAGGTCGTCTACACTTTGCTGATTTAGTGGTGCAAGGGGTTGTTAATTTGCAAGCCTTGCTGCGCTTATCTCCCAATAAACGACAAGCACTGCAATCGATCGGCTCACATCCAGCGGTTGAACATGATTTTATTGTTTTATTACTAAATGATCTTCGTACGGCAACAGACGAACGCTGCAAAGCTTATGTTGATACTGTTGAGACTTACCTTCCCGCTATTTTTAAAACTTATTCAGAAAAACGAGCCTTGTTGCTATTTTTCTTATTGGAAACAACAATACCGCTGGTCAATAATATCACTCGGTCAATGGGTGTCACACGCGAATTAATTGTACCTTATTTAACATTAGAAACAATAATTCAAAAGGGCGTACTGCGTTGGCAAGATTTTTATTCATTATCTCGCGATCAACAAATTATTTTAATGTTTTTTTTAAAGCATGGTGGCTATCAAGATGAAAAAGATGATGCTTTTATAAAAAAAATCTATCGCACACTTTGTGATCCCAGTACCCAAGACCGTATTCCAGCGCTGCTTGAAGATTGTTATTGGCTTCAAGGCCAAGCTGCAGCTTATTTAATCGTCGATCTGAAATCTCTCGAGAGTGACTCTGCTTTGCTTGATCAATTTATCCAACGCGTTGACGCTATCATTATTAAAAATATGCGCACGCATGTTGATCGTATTCTTGAGCAGCTCATGAATATTTTTCTAACTCAGCCTTATGGTTATGCTAATGCAGTGATTGCACGCTGCCCTGCAATAAGCATCAATGAAAGCATTTTGTTATGGAAGTCTTCTACAATTAATGATATAAAACTTCGAAGTTTATATTATTTTAAAGTCCACTCCATTAATCAGATGATTGATGAAGCAAAGAAGGGGATGCAAGGCAAAGCATCACAACAAACATCAAATCGCGCTTTAGCATTGCAAATCATTCTTGCGCAGAATATTAACTTTACTAATACAGCTGAAATTGATTTTATGTTGCAAAAATTTCCGCAGGATAAAGAGCGTTTAATTATTTTTCTCATTAAAGCCAATTTATTTAATCCTGCATGTGAGTATATGATCGCAGCATTTGATTCAGAACCTGGTTTTTTAGAAGCGATCGGCGACCTTAGTGTTTCGCAGCGCAATGAATGGATAACACGTGTCATCCTTGCTGCCAATGATACAACGCAGCTACCAGATAATCGCCCACGCATGGATTTTATATTAGGAAAAGAAATGCTTAATTATATGACTGCAGTTCATTTTCAGGCGCTTTTTGCAAATAACACTATCTTTTCTCAACTCATTACGCCTACCTATTTAATTAAACTAGATAATGAAAAAATTTATTTGTTATTTGATCATCTTGATAAAAACAATCAATTAACTCCACTTTTTCTTTCTCATTTAAGAAATTGTTTATATAAAAATATTTTGGTATTAAAAAATGGCTTAAGCCAAGCAGAAAATTTAACGGTGTTTGCGCAAAACAATCAGGCTAAGAAAATATTAGAACGACAAAGCTCTTCTGAAGCAGGAGTTTTTTATCAGCTTGCGAGAGAATCTAATAAAACTGCTCTGGTGGATTATGCGAAAAAATTTCATACGCCTAGTTCAATGAGCATGTGAGATGTGATGGGGGGGTACCATCGGAGTTGTATTTATAAGTAGTTAAAGATATCATTGAGCAATTATTGTATAAATCTGTTGCCATTTTATAAACTTCTGTAAAATAAAATTTCGCTTTTTTATAGCCTAGTTTAATGAGCACTTGACGCAGGGGGGCGCTTCATTCATGAATTAACTCAATGTGCACATTACCCCAAAAATCATCATCTTAATAATTTCCCGCATGCAAAGTTTTGTATTTTAATTGCGGGTTGATGGTGATGGTAATATTTTCAGGAATGAGTTTATTTTCAAGGACGATGCTTTTTCCAGGAATAAAGCGCGGTTCTGAAGTTCAAATAAGGTGGTGTTTTCTTGCTTTGGCATAAAAAATAGTCCTTAAAATATTATTAATGTAGCTTACTATTTCGCGGTATAGCTGTCAAGATCTTACCTAGAGACAGAAGTAAGTTCCAGCACAGGCATATTTTATATCAAAAGCTGAAAAGATCACGGGCCTTATTGAATGCACCAAAATGGTATCAAAAATCACTGTAGGTGGACTTATTGGTAGAACTTCTTCAACGATAATCACCAATACTTATGCTGCAACAAAAGTCACTGGCGCAATTTATGCTGGTGGCTTAGTAGGATATGGTACCAATACAACTACCAATAGTTACTGGGATAGGGATATTTCTGGTCAACCTTATTCTGTAGGTGGGGTATCTAAAACCACGGAACAAATGTATCAACAAGCCACTTATGTCAATTGGAACTTCGCTAATACCTGGGAAATAAGCAACGGCGTTGATTATCCTCATTTGCAATGGGAAAAAAATAATTAGGAAAAGAAAGAGCGACCATATTTTAATATTGTCGTTCTTTTCTGGTTATTTTTATTTCCAAATAATAGCAGTAAAAGTTCACGTAGGATCTCCTTATTACCATTAGCCAAATCGAAAGATTGGTGTATAAAAATTTCTAACATAATTAATTACAGCTCACAATCAGTTAAAAAATCTTAGAATGACTACCTATCGCCATTAAAACGATTCTCTTTCTATCGATCTGCTTGATATAAAGCAACAAATCATCTGGCTTTAAATGCAGTTCGCGGATACCTTTATGATTGTTAGTTAATTCATGGTCAAGATATTTGGCGGGGATAGGGCGTTCATGAACGAGTATATCAACAACTTTTCTCAGCTCTTCTAATACTGATTTATTATGCTTATATTTTTTGAGACATTTTTTAAATGTTTTTGTTTGAGACAGCTCGAGCATTATAATAAGTCATCAATCTGTTGGTTAAATTCAGCTAAAGTGAGGGATTCGACATTATTAAACTTGACGTCTTCTATGGCATCGCTTAACAAGCCATTGCCTTTTTGGGGGACAGAGTTCATCAGCGCTAGACGAGCATAGGAGCTCACAGACAAGCCCATGTGATGCGCTCTATCTTTAATAGAGTCATTCAACTCTTTGTCTACAGTAATTTGGATTTTATAGCTCATAATCTCTCCGATTCATTATGATTCATTATGATTCATTATGATTCATTATAAATCATTTTAAGTCATATTTCAATAGCCCGGCGGCTATGCCAAATTTGTGTCAAAACAGGGCTGCATAAGGCGTTTTAACGCTGTTTTAGGCGGTTTTAATAGAAGAAGAAAGACCACAAGGCATTGATTTATAAAGAACCCTATTCACCATCCCAAGTCTTGAAAACCGTTGAAGTATACTCTACTTCCCAGGGTTCGAATCCCTGTCTCTCCGAAAGATGATTAAAATTAATAAGTTACAAGGTTCTTGTTAACTTACCCAAGTCGAAAAAATATCCTCAAAAAGTACACTGTCACGAAATTGTAACCTGTTTTCAACTGACTTTGATATTTCTTCTTTTTTTCTATGTTTTTGAAGGAAGCGATGATGTGTTTTTGAAATGCTTAATCAAATTATTAGTCTTATTTCATTACCTTTAGCAATTGCAGTTGTGACTGCATCTTGGGCAATATATCAGCAAATCCAAAGTAGATAGGAAAAGAATTCAAAATTTTATCTTGAAAAATATATTGAGGCTTCTAGTTATATTTTAAAGCATTTAAAATCAGATACACCCACAAGACGAATGGCTTGGATTTCCGCGCAACGCATGGCGGAAAAAATGTACATTTTAAAAGATAAAATAACAGAAGAACTTGATAAAGAATTTCTTAAGATCTATATGAGAAATTTTGCGCATGAATTAAATGTTTATTTTTTAAAACCCTGGTCTTATTTTTTCTGGACTGAAAATGCCATAGATCTGGAGGATGCTTTAAAAAGATCAGGGCATGGAAAATTGGAGATTCATTCAATGCCAAAAAGGATTGAAATAAAATTCATTTTGAAAATCACAACTGATTACTTCTAATTCATGGTTTTCAAAGTGGGCAAATCTTTTATCGCGCCATTTTTTCAATGGAGTAACAATATCGCTTATTTCATCTAGTGCATTTTGCAATTGGCTACATTTAATTAAATTATTATATTGATCTTTGCTAATTATATCTTTAATCACTGATTTGATATATTTTTTTATGTCTTTAGGAAGTTTAATCCCATCAGTTACAATTGATCTAAATCCTTGGTATTGCATCCAGCCTAAAAATGAATTCTCTCTTATTGAAGGAAAGTCTTTGAAAATATATGCAATGTCTGACCAAATTTTTGCTTGCCGAATGCAATTGTCTATCTCACCTGCCAAAAGTCCCCATTGATTTTGCTTGTTTTTTCTAAAAATCAAATTTTAATATTGGACATTTCTTGCATAAGCTCTGTCAATTGTTCAGGTTCCTGGACCTCTTTAATAGCGATCCCTTTAATGCTAGGTCTAACAATTGCAGGCACACCTCGAATGCTTTGATGAGAAATTTCTATAAATTTGAATCCTGCATTTTGAATAGTTTTTTCTGTTTCACGAGTCAAATGGCAGCCGCAAGCAATTATTTTCCAAATTGGCTCCAAACGATGCTGCCATTTTAATCGAGCCAATCTATTGTTAGCTGCGACATGTTCAATGAAAATAAATTTACCTTGAGGTTTTAATATTCGTTTAACCTCAGATAATACTTTTTCAATATCGAGCACACTGCATAACACTAAAGTGCTCACGATATGATCGCAGCTATTATCTGGCAGGGGAATTGATTCAGCTGTCGTCGCAATGACTTTAATATTTTTGTTGTGACCATGATCAGATAGTATTTTTTCTTCAAGTTTTATGCGCATCGTTTTATCTGGTTCAAGTAAATAGAGTTCTGAGACAGTGTTAGGATAAAATGCTAAATTTAATCCCGAACCTGCACCAATTTCTAGTACAGTGCCTGAAGTAGAATTGAGTAATTCAGCGCGCCATTCTTGTAAACAACGCACTTCTGCATTATGCATCGCCTTATCATATATGTTTGCCATTAGATAGGGGAAGATTCGTATACTAAAATTAAATTTTTCCATCTATATTGCTGCCTTATGGATTTAATGAATAGTGATGGGGCTTGACATTTGACATTTGACATTTCGCTTCGGTTCATGAATGCATAAATCCAACTTTAAAAAGTCCAATGTCGACCCCGTTACAAAGATATCAAACCCAAGGTTGTTCATCAACAAGCAAGTCACTATCAATTCCACCAGTTTGCTCGGTAGATTTTGGCTCTAGTAATAAAACATGCGCTTCTTCATCTGCCATGGGTTTATGTTCAACCCCTTTAGGAACAATATAAAACTCACCTTCGTTTACTGTAATCACCCCGTCTCTAAGCTCAATTTTTAACGTGCCTTTTATGACCAAAAATAATTCATCCTCATTGGCATGACTATGCCACATGAATTCACCGTTAAATTTTGCTAGCTTAACGTATTGTCCATTAAGTTCACCCACAATTCGTGGTGCCCAATATTCATTAAAAAGGTTAAATTTTTCAGCTAAGTTTACTTTTTTCATTTAAGCCCCTGTGGTTTTTTCCAGCTTTGAATTTCAATGATATTTTCTTCGGGATCTTCGCAATAAACGAAAGTAAGCAGCCCTACGCCAGGAACATTGTTTTGGGTAATTTTGCCCAGCAAACTACCGTGATGCGCGAGTACTTTTTCTACAATGGTAGCTACATTATCAACCGTAAAAGCAATATGACCAAAGCCTTTTCGATTGGCAACAGAAGGTGGCTTTTCTTCCATTTTAGAATAAGAATAAATTTCTAATGTTGGACCTGTATTGCCGTGACCCGGGAGTCTTAAATGCACCCCTTCAAGCTGCGCATTAGCAACACCCGTTCCTTCTTCAAGCCATTTACCAGATTGTGAACGCTGTGGAGGAACCTCTATACATGAAAATACATTTTTGTAAAAAGAAGCCAAAAGTTTCCAATCGGTTGCAATAATGTTGGTATGCCCAAAAGTTATACTCATCAGTCACCGCAAAAGCTTTTATATTTTCCCTTCCTAACTCACAATACACCAGGCGGTAAAGCACATCAAGCTTAAAAAGCTGAGATGTATTTGTATTTTTCTACTTATATGACAATTTAAGCTTGACATCTAAATGTCTTATTACAAAAATCATTTGCTTTTTTGTATTTTTATTCTATTATGTATAGTATGAATAGACATACTAATAGCAAATTACAAAATCTCCTACAGTCTTGGCCGACAGGCACGATATCCACGACAAAATGGTTAGGCGCCTTAGGTTTCTCACGGCAATTAATTGGCGCCTATAAATCGAGCGGTTGGGTTCAATCATTTGGATCAGGCGCGGTTTCTAAACCACAAGACAGGGTAGAATGGTATGGCGGCCTATATGCGCTGCAGTTTCAATTAGGGCTGGAGATTCATGTGGGTGGAAAAACAGCGTTGGAACTCCAAGGATTTGTTCATTATATGCCAATGGGACATGAGACTATTGATCTGCTAATGGCACCTAGAACATTAATCCCCCGATGGTTTGTTCGCCATAATTGGGAAGAACGATTGAGAATAACAGAAAATAGTGCATTGCCTTCCAAGATAGAAATAGATCAAATCTCTATGGGTAATTTTAATATAGGGGTTTCTTCTAGAGAACGGGCTGCCTTAGAACTTCTTTGTTTAACACCACGATTATATAGTTTTGAAGAGTCTCGCATCATAATGGAGTCTCTGGGCACCCTAAGAGCAAATGTTTTAACCCAGCTATTGTCAGTGTGTACTTCTGAAAAGGCAAAACGATTGTTGCTCTATTTTGGAGATCAGCAAAATCATGCATGGCGATCAAAAATAGATGAAAAGAAATTTACAATAGGCACTTCCCTTCTTAAAATAACTGCCCAAAATGGAAAATATCATGCAAAATATCATTTATTTCTACCTCAAGAATATGTGATGGAAAATGGCAAAGACGTTAAATTCAGCAAGCACTGCATATTGCTGCAGAAAAAGGAAATCCAGATATTATCCTGAAACTTCTGGCTTGTAAGGATATTCAAATAAATACTCAATGTTTAGATCAGGAAAATCCTGAAGGCACTCCACTTGCTGTATATCTAGGCTATTTGTATAATAAAGGTATTTGCCTGAAAAACTCAAGAATTCCTGCAGATCATAGCTCCAAGGAAACGGTGGAAAGAATTGTCAAACTATTTATTGAACGTGGTGCTGATGTTTCTATTCAATATGTTGATGGATTTAATGAAACACTTTCACCCGCGTCTTTTGTAAAAGTATTATCTGATGATTCCAGATATGATGGACTACTAGGCATAATTGACAAACAGTCACAATGCAAAAAGAAGCCTTCGTAACCCAGGCGGGATTTATTGTATCTATAAATCTCGCAGCATTAGGGCGTGTTGACACGCAATCATACTCATTTCATATGCGACTGAGTTAAATTGTTCAGGCGTATGCCAATCTAATGTGGCAGAAATGGTTTCTAAATTGCATAATTTTTTTTTGTGCATCTACTTGATCAAATACGGTCATTTTAAACCTTTGTTCATGTTTTTATAAATCCATCTCTAAAAAATCTTTTGGGCTGAGAATTGTTATTTTCATAAAAGGATTTAGAACTAACAAGTCATTATCCCCAGTAACAATATAATTAACATTTCCAGAAACAGCCGTATCCAGAAATTTATTATCATTAGGATCTCGGCAGATTTCTAAATGTGTAGTAGGAATGGTTATTTCTACGACTCTACTTAAATAAGTAATAAATTCTTTTTGATCGTTTTGTGAAATATAGGCATCAAATTTAGAGCGGCCAAGTACTTCCATTAATTCCTCTAAGGTATAAATTGAAGCAATGAGTTGTCCGCGCTCTAGTGCTTTTAAAGCAGCTTTCCCTGGAACAGATTGATTGGCTAATAAAAAACTGATCAATAGGTTGGTATCAAGTACAATTCGAGGCTTATTTTTCATCGTTTAATAGTTGTTGGAGCTTAGACTCGGTTAAACCGCGTTTTGATGCTTGCTCGCTAATACGCTGTGAAAAGCGTTTTAATTGTTCAATATTGGTAGCGGTTAGCTGCTCGTATTTATCAAAAGACATCAGCACAGCGACATCTTTTTGTTGACGTTCAATAATAACAGGCTCTTTTTGAGCTTTATTGATAATATCGGAAAAAGTGAGACGCGCTTCTGTTGCGCTAATGTGATACATCAGACTCTCCTATTAGTGTTATATATTAATTAATTATACCCTATAATGTACAAAATGTACATTATATAAATTAAATAGAGTGTCACTTTGTGTAACAACTTGCTGCCGTTTGTGGCGTATTGTCACTTTTTTAGACCGCTTTAAAGGCGAGAGGGTGCGGTAAGCTATTGATTTATATAGTGCTATATTTGCTATCATGGGTCTTGAAAAGCGTTTGGGTTGTTTTAATAAAGTAAAATAACATACATTAATTTTCGTATTAACTTTGAAAACCTTAAATGGCTGAACCAATATGATCCCTGAGATGTTGTTATAACCTCTCTAAAGCAAAGGTTTGGAAATGCCCCTTGAAACAATACTTGACCCAAAACCAAATTTAGATTAGTTTGAATTCTAATGTTAATTTAATTTCCATATGAAAGGGGGCAGCATGTTAAAACATAAAGACCTATTAGGTCCTATCCTTATTATTTTCTCCAGTTTAGCCTATGCCGATCAGCCGCTTTACAATTGTAATGATTTACAATATGGTATCTCTTTGAATTTGAAAGAAAATTTTTATTTAGCCAACGATATTTATTGTGATGACAATGTTTTTTATCCCATAGAGGGCGAATTCAGCGGTACATTAGATGGGCGAGGATTTACCATTTATGATCTCCATCTCCAAAATCATGCCAGTGAGCCAAATAGGGGAAATGTAGGTTTATTTAGAACTTTATCTGGTTCCAATGCTGATACAGAAGTTCCAGCTGTTAAAAATATTAAGTTTGAAAATGTAACCATTAAGACCCATGCTGAGATTGATCGTGGTGTGATTGCTGGAAAAGCTGAGAATGCCGAGCTTTCTGATATCACTATGAATACGCTAAAGATTGTTAGCACATCATCTGATAACGTAGAAATTGAAAAGGGCGTATCCGGTGGACTTATTGGGCAGGCAATCAATATATCTTTATCCAATGTCCACCTTTCTAATGTAAGCATTGACAAAAATACTTATGTGGGTGGTTTATTGGGCGTGGCTATAGGTAATACTGTTATTAAACAATCAAGTATTAATACACTGTCGACACCCAAGGCATCATGTGGGTATCACTATATACGTGATAATAATCAGACTCACCCCGTGGCGTTCGATACCTATGAATGTGGTTTTGGTGGTTTGATTGGGCGTGCAGGAGATGATGCAACGCATGAAGGTATGATAAAAATTACGAGTTCTTCTGCTCAAGGCAAGAGCGATATACACAATCATGCCGGCGGCTTAATTGGTAGAGTTCAACCTGGACAAGCCGTTAGCATTGACAATAGTTACTCTAACGTGATTCTTGAGCCAAAGGATTGTAGAGAGGACTGCGAATATGCAGGAGGGGCGTTAGGCCGAGCTGAAGGCACAAACATAAAAGACGCAAAGCCCATCACGCTGAACTATGTATTTGTTTTGGGTAGAGTGAAATTAGATGCTGAGTATAGGGCTCGCGCGGTAGTAGGCCATAAAGAAAAACATGGCGCAAAACGTGTGAGTGGTTCTGAGAATTATTTTGATTTGGATACGGTTGAAAAAAATCATTCTGGCGATGATTTTTCTATCGGAGTAAATACAGTAGCACTGCAAGACCCTAATAATAAAATTTTTGAAAACTGGGATGCATCCATTTGGAAGTTTGAAAAAGGGAAATATCCTGAGCTTGTTAGCAACATTTCCGAATAAATGTAACGTTCTTGTTCTGTTTTCAAGGGTCGTCATTTGCTGTTCACTTAGTAAATGACGATCCTTATCTCCGAAATTACAAAAATACAAGACACCCAAAAAATTAAAACATGGATGCCTATGATTTCTTTTCTTTTACCTTAATCCTGCCGTCGTATACGAAGATCCCGTCGTATGCAGTGGAGGTGCATTGATAATTGTGGCACCCAGCGGCGAAAATACAATGTAATAGTGATTGATAAAAGACTGCAGCGTGGCTTCATCTTTCGTATTTAAACTGAGTCTATATTTTATAGTGTTTAGCGTGATATCAAATTCGGCAGTTCTTCCCGCAAAATATTCGAGCGTAGGCGGGTTATTATATGAGGTGGTATTACCATTGGTTTCAAGGCGCTTTCAGCGGTTTTGAAGTGGGAAGAGAGGTTGAAAGGCATTGATATATAAAATTATATCCGCGATATAGGTCTTGAAAACCGTTGAAGTATACTCTACTTCCCAGGGTTCGAATCCCTGTCTCTTCGAAATCTTCAATAAAAATAACACCCTATAGAGCTATAGTTAACAAACCTAAACCAATAAATATTCTTGGTGAGACAGGCTTGTACCCAATTTGTACCAGTATTTAAAAAATACAAGATATGCTATAACAAAGTAACTTCTAATACTTCCGGGAATTTTTGCTCATTTCTTCACGACGTGTTGCGACTTGTTCGCAACATCCAGCGATTTGTTGGTAATATTTCACCAGAAGTTTCTAAAATAATAAATTTGATTGCGAAGAAGGATAGTGAAGCAATACAATATGCCTAATTTATGAATATTCAACATGAAAAAATTATTGTAATCGGTGCCGGTCTTGCGGGATTAACGGCTGCTTATCGTTTAATGCAAAAAGGATTAGATGTAGAATTGTATGAAGCACGCTCGCGAGTGGGTGGGCGTGTGCAATCTGTTTTTATTAAGAATTTAACTGCTCAATATTCCATCGGTGAATTGGGTGGACAAAATATTGCAGATGGTGGAGAAGCAAAATATATTCATCAATTAATAAAAGAACTTCACTTGTCTGTCGAAGATTTTGAAATTCATTTTGATCCATTGTTTTATGACGGTGCTCAATATTTTCACATTCAATCATTATTAAACCCCTTAGATATTGATGCTACTTTATTAGAAAAGCCTTATCAGTCTATGCAAGAAGTGCTTGATGCCGTGTTTGTTAATGATCCCATATTAAAAAGATTTTTTGAGTTTGAATTATCCGCTTATGAAGGATCCCCACCTGCATTATTGGCACTCCACCGTAATTTGGATACGTTAAAAAACTTAATGAAAAGAGGATGTCCAACAAATGAAAGTACTGTGCATCACAAAACAGTACAGATGCAATCCATTAAAGGTGGGAATGCTTTATTACCTCTAAAATTAGCAGATCATATAGGCGATAGGCTCCATTTAAATAAAATTTTAACACACATAGAGCGTGCCAATAATCGTGTTGCGCTTACCTTTAAAGATCATGAAATTAAATTATGCGATAAACTAATTTTAGCACTCCCAGTGTCTATTTATCACGACATCTCTTTCTCAGATAATCTAATTGCTAAAAAGCAATTAGATCTGATAAAAAAAATTCAAACCGGTAGAACGGCAAAAATCCTTGCGCCTATTCAATTACAAAACAGGGATTATTCTGTGACCTTTACAGATAATTTTGTGGGATTTTTAAATGCAGATAAACAAATTATCAACATTCATTTTGCTAATGATAATGGTATGAACGCATTTACCAAAACGTTTAACCAAGATTTATCCATTTTAACTGCTCAAAATGATCGTATTAAAGTGAATAATACTCCTCCTATTTTGGCTGCGGATAAACAGTTTGATTACTATGAATCAAGCGTTGCTAAATCATGGGTTGATGATTCTTATGCCAAGGGTTCTTATTCAAATTATGGAATTGCATCGGGCGATCACTTTCAAAAAATTACCAGCTATAAAAATACGCCCATTAAGGAAATTTTTTATCCCATTCAAGATCAAATTTTCTTTATTGGCGAGCACACTACTGTTTTACCTGAAATTGGATCGCTTGAAGCCGCTGTGGAATCTGGAGAGCGTCTTGTTCATATGTTAACATGACCCGGTTTTACATAAACAATAAAGAAAGGAAGTAGGAATAATGTTAACAAGCAAACAAAAAGAACAGCACGCTCTTGTTATTCAATCAACAGTTAAACAAGATATTGTTAATCATTTAAAAGCATACATCATGAATATATTCTCAGCATTAGATTGGGAATTTGGCAATGCTTATGTTTTTGACCCATCCAATCCGATGCCACACGCCACAGTGAATGTCAGTGCTGATGGTCAAGTTACTATTCCCGATGGTATTGTGAGAAGAAGGGGGAAAGTATCTTGCCAAGATAAAGATGAAAAACTGATCTTAGTCATTTCATTAGCCTTTCAAGCAGTTTTGCACAATATGGAAAAAGTGTTGCAAAAAGACTTAAAAAATGCAAAGCATCACTTAAAATTTGATATTGTATTAAATATGGTTGATGGACTTTTTACGGACAAATCCAGAAAGCTTAGCTGGCATACAGATGGTACTTCTTATCGTCCTTTTCCTGTCTGCTCTCTGATTTATTTTTTACATGATGCTTGCGAAGGATTGCTTTCATTTATGCAGGCTGATGATGAATTAGTAAATTATAAGGAAGAAAAAGATTTTGCCTCTATTAAAACACAAGAAGGCATGAGTGTTACGTTTGCAGATCAAATATTATTTCATGAAGTGACGTATAAAAAAAAGCAGGAGGTCACCCAAGTGGGTTTACCTGCTTTTCGAGGTTTTTTATTAATGCAATACCTTGGTCCTTATGAATTGCCTAAGAATATGCTGAATGTTAGTCATTTAGGCGCCGATGCTATTGAAAAACAAGAAGAGGCGGGGGATACAATTTATTTTAAAACGTTGCTTCATAGTAAATTATAGCAATAACCATGAAAATGTACCGTTCTCTGCAGAGTGTCCCAGGATATCGGTGGCTTCATCAAAAAATGTTTCATGACTGATATAGAATAATAAATTGAGTGTTTCTTTAAATTGTTCAAGAGTAATTGATTTACCATCTTCTGAAAAACGTTCTACTCCATATGCATATATCAGATCTAAATTTTTTTATTGTAATGCTTTTAACAGTGCTTGAGAAGTTGGCGAATGAGATTCATTTTTACTATTAATACATTTGTAATGAAGCAAGCTATTTTGCTAGTCAGCTCTCACTTAAGTATAACTTTTGACGATAGCTCTGTGTACCTGAATTTAATAATTACCCATGGAAATGATTCACTGCTTCAATCGCTAGTATCGAATCTGTTGACACGGGTAAATGAAATATATCTTTTTTCATATCACTATTATATACAAGAGTGAAGATTTTCGACTATTATTTTACTACAGGACTTACGAAAAATACGGCGGTTAGAGTATGTTTTGGCGATTTTGCGACAGCCATGAGCAAAAAAATACTCTAACCGCCGTATTTTTCGTAAGTCCTGTACTAAATAAGGGAACTTAAGCAATGAAACATTTACTCAAAAAATGCCATCATTTTGACGTGCAGAAGAATATACGCTGGATAGGTTTAATCGGTATACTAATTTTTATTATTACCCAGTTCATGGAATCTGTAGGTATTTTTGAAGTGTGTGTCTATTGTCGAACCATTCGGGCATCCATCGGCTTAATTGGACTCATTATGGTATTACCCATTTGCCCAATTTTTAGCCGATTATTTACCATCGTCATCGCCTATATGGGCGCCCATGTTGCAGCAGCAGGTATTTTTATGAATATTCAACGTGCCACCTATGTCACGGAATTTACGATACTGGCCACAATTGCTTTGCTGATTCTGGCAGCCCAAGTGATGATTATGATGAGCTTTAAAGCCTCCAAGGATTGAAATGAGTAACGGCAAAATATCTTATAAAAATATTGCACCCTGTTTATTTGCTATTGTTATCGATGCGCTAGGTTTTGGTTTAGTCTACCCGGTACTCACTACTATTTTTACAGCAGCAGAAAGTCCTTTATTGGCTATGGGGACGTCAGATAATTTGCGACATTTTTATCTGGGCTTGGGATTTATGTTGTATCCACTATGTATGTTTTTTGGTGCTGCATTTATGGCTGATTTGTCGGATAATTATGGTCGAAAACGAATTTTGATGATTTGCATGGGTGGGATTGCATTAAGTTTTTTTGCTATGGCCATTGCGATTGAAATACAAAGCATTGCATTATTAATGTTAGGCCGGGCAGTTTCTGGGATTATGGCGGGTAGTCAGCCGATTGCGCAAGCGGCGATTGCAGATTTGAGTACTGCGGATACTAAAGCGAAGAATATGAGTGTCATTGCTTTATCTTATTGTATAGGGACTATTTTAGGGCCTTTTATTGGTGGGGTGACCTCAGATCCTGAAGTGAGTCCCTGGTTTAGTTTTGCTACACCTTTTTATATTGCAACTTTCTTGTCCGTTATCGCTTTTGTGTGGTTACAATTTGGTTTTACTGAAACGTATCAAGTGACAGTGCGCAAACCTATCCAATTAACCCGCCCTTTTAAAATTTTTATCGAAGCGTTTGAACATCGACAAGTGCGTACACTGGCGATTGTTTTTCTACTCATGCAAATGGGTTTTAGTTTGTATTTTCAATATATTATTGTACAAATGGAACAGGAGTATGCGTATAGTAATGCGTTACTCGGTGGTGTCCAAGGGATGATTGGTATAGGATTTGCTGTAGGTTTATTAATAGGCATTCCTTTAGCGCTAAAATTTTGGAAAATATTAGCAATTGCGATTGCAACAGGATTATTAACTGGAATAGGACAAATCATCGTAGCCATTGCAACAGTAGAGTCATTACAATGGGTGTTAGCATTTTTAATCGCTGGCGTAAATATTATGGTATTTACCGGAATGCTCACACTGTTTTCAGACTCAGTAGATAAGCAATCACAAGGCTGGGCCATGGGGATAGCTAATGCAGTATTAGCCTGTGCATGGGCAATCACCGGGCTTATGTCTAACTTATTAGATTTATTTACCACCCGTGGTTTGATATTTTTGGGTGGCGTTTGTTTGATTGTAGCCAGTTTATGGTTATACAAAAAGAGAAGTGGTTATATGAACAAAGACAGTTCTAACAACATCACTCAAACGCACTTTTTATAGTAATATATTTCATATATAAAGCATGGAAAAAGACTAAAACCTAGCGTACACACTTAATGAAGAATTTATTTAAATCTATACTCATTATTATTTTTATAAGCCTATTACAATTATTAATATATGATCTTTATTTAAAATCCATCATTACTACCTGGGGTGCTTCTGAATATGAAGTCTCCATGCCTATGGCTGGGGATGATGAAAATTTAATGATTACTTCTACCCGCGCTATATTGATCAACGCACCACAAGCTGAAGTTTGGAAATGGTTAATACAGTTAGGTGCCGATCGAGGTGGCTTTTACAGTTATGACTTTATTGAAAAAATGCTGGGATATGATACTCGTGACCAGGATATGATTAAACCTGAATTTACAGAGATAAAAGTAGGTGAAATAATCCGCGGGTCAATTAACGAACAGCGCAGCATCATTCCTTATAATTTTCGAGTACTTTATGTTAAACCCCAAGACGCTTTTGTTTTGGATCATTGGGGAACATTCTTACTCATCAAAGTGAATAATCAGCAAACACGCTTGGTTATTCGTTCACAAGAGTCTAAAACATCAAACCCATGGGTAAAAATCGCAAATTATATTGCTGTACCTCTACACTTTATCATGGAAAGGCGAACTTTAATGGGGATTAAAGAGCGCGCTGAGATTGGAGCAGGTGTCAAATTATCACAGACTCAAGATATAGTTTGGTTTTATGGTATAGTGTTGTCTGGCTTTCTTATTTGTGTTTTAGTTTTTATAGGGCGCGGGATCTTCCAAAGTATTATCATCACATCTGTTTTTAGTACGGTTTGGATGTTTTCAATTTTTCTATTTGATCCAATACCACTGTTTAGTATCGGCTTGTTGATAATGATATGTGTGACTATTGTAAGTGTTCAGTTGATACACAAAACATCGAGAAGACTGCTTTAATGAAATACCTGTTCCTTGCTTCTTAATATCTTAGGATCGTTCCTGTTTTTATAAATCCATATTTTGAGTCAAAAATTGGTTGAAGAGAAAGTGCGGATAGTTTTTGTTTTTTAGTTCCGTTAAGTAGCAATATTATGACCAAAAATTTAGAGCAAAAATTATTGATCTAAAGTAATTACAAATATATAGGAGATAAATAATGAACATTAAAAAAGTAAGAGAATGGATAAAGGAAAACAGAGATCCTCAAACATGGCCGCCCATCAATTTTGATATTAATGAAGTAGGAGAGGATGCGCTTTCGGAAAATGATCCTCTTTTGCTCGATGATAATGAAGAGGTTGTAACGTTATGGACTCTTATGACAGTGGCCATTGACTGCAAGAATATACCTGCTGTTAAAAAATTGCTTGAATTAGGATTTTCTATGGAGTCTGATGAAGGAGACTTTGATTATTTTTCGCTTGCGAAAAGCAGCCCAGAAATTTTATCTTTACTTAAGGACCATCAGGCAAGAAATGTTGCAAGCTCATCGAGTAATGCAAACAATAATAACAACAGTGAACAGGTAAAGAAAACTGAAGCTCAATTAGCAGGTATTGAAGCCTTAGCGATAACTAAAACACCTAAGGTATTAAAAATTAAAGACACTACCAGTGGACGGCCAGCTTCAGTTTATGCCTTTCCTAAAAAGAATGAAGGTGTTCAGAAGGAAGTTGAATGGCAAAAAAAAGCAACTGAAAAGTTTTTCTCTTTTAGAAAACCAGTAAAACCAGGCACAAATTCACATAATTTATATTTAAGGCTTAGACGGCAAATATCTGGCAAAGCAAAGGAAGCAATAGACATCACTGGTTTTGAAAGAAGAAGCCTAGTGATTGCCTTAAAAAACATTGTGAGAGATTATCAAGAAATGCCTGAAGTTGCTTTTAAAATTGGCCCTACAACGTTAAGATTGTCTAACAGTTCAAAAAACAGACAAAGAGGAAATGCTTTGTTGACTGCTGATAATTTTATCTGGACTATTAGCTATGGCAAGTATTGTGTGGATCAGTTTGGTCATATGACAGGATATAATCGCGGATTAAAACTAGAAAGATATCAGCAATTAGCGAGTCTTATGCGCGCACGAATAAACACTTTTACGCCTTTTGTGCAAACAGATTTTAATTCCGATGGAATGATTAAGTTGGATTTTGAAACGAGTGCAGTGAAGGACACTTCTAAAAATAACATTGTAATTAGGGTTGATTTTTTAAATGGTTTATTATTTTTAGTAACTAATGTAGAAGTCAATGCAAGAAGTTATAGAGATGCTGATGGAAACACATTTAAATATGCTGATCCAAAAGCAATTGAAAGCGATAAATTACCAGTGGGTATCGCACAAGCGAGAGGATTAATGCTAACTTTGGATCGGGTCATGCAATCTCAAACTATAACTGACGCCTTAGCAGCGTATAATGAATTTTTTGGTGAATCACCAAAATATGGTGCTGATAAATCCATGCACAACGGAAGTCTTGCTTTGGTCTCGGGTGTAGGAACAATTGATAATCTGCCTATTGTCAATGATAAATTAAAGCATATTAATGCAAGTCATAATGCTGCAAAAATAACTCCTGCATGGTCAGCTGCTTTTGAACCTTCTTACAGCACAAACGGCATGATTATCTCAGGAAAAAGTAGTATGTATACTGAGCTTAGAGATTTTTATGGTTCAGGTGCAGAGTCAGATGATAATACTTCTGAATATTCTAATGACAGTGATGGTTTTGAATATGAAAAAACTACAAACTTAAGTTTTACAAAGTAAGGGCTTTTGCAAAATACGGAGATAGTAAGTGGGTAATTTATATTATGGTATATAGATTAGAAGCCATCTATCCTATATTGCATAATCATAAAAAAGAGAGAAGGTATGCCACTTTTTATCGGTTCAATGAATGAAGAAGCATAATGAATTAAAATGGGGGAATGCTCCAATTTTTAACCGGGCAAAGAGCTAATGGATCTGTTAATGAAGAAAAAGGAGAATGATCGTTAAGCTATTGATTTATATAGTGATACATTTGCAACCCTTGGTCTTGAACACCGTTGAACTGTACTCGCTTCCCAGGGTTCGAAACCCCAAAATCTCTCCAATTAATACTAGTTTACTTTACGTGCCCGGTTTAGTGTAGCTCCATCACCGTTTGAACGGCGATATATTTAGTTTTAAAACTTATAACGCGTGTATCAGTATATTTAGTAATTAAATTGACATATTAGAAATGCTGTGTTAATTTACTGTTTTAAATATAGGAGGTCTAATATGGATCCACGGAAAAAACAACAGTTGCTCGATAAAATTAATACGAATGATTCCACTATAACTTCTATCAGCTTCTATGATAATATGATTTACAATCATGCAAAAGACGAGTTCGATTACGTTGAGAAAAAAGATAGGCTAGATATTATAGATGCACTAATTAAAGCAAAGAACACTCAAATAGTAGCGCTCGCTTTTGCTGGGAATGCTTTTGCTGAGAATAAAGAAATAGGCGACGATGAAGCAATACAAATAGCCAAGCTGTTAAAACAAAAAGATGCCTTGCCAAATTTACAACGATTACGTTTCATAGGTTGCAACGTGAGCGCTTCAGGTGCAAAAGCCATTGCCGAAGGATTAAAGGAAAAAAACCTAAAATCTCTAGATTTCGCGTTTAACAACTTACAAGATCAGGGTGCACAGGCTTTAGCTCAGGCATTAGTCACTCATCCAACGATCACGTTTTTTGATATCTGCAGCAATAACATAAGTGAAAATGCTTTAAAAGAATTTTTGAAAACCGTTGAAAAAAACTCTACATTAACTACTTTGGGTGTAGGGCATAACTTACAAGATGAAAATGCCCAGGCTGCACTAAACAATCAAGTAAAAGTTTTAATGAATCGAAATGCCTTAGCTGCCCAGAATTCTGCTCCAAACTTTGGGACAGTACGCACTATCAGTGATGGATTTGTTAATTCAAATTCAGGAAATACGAGTGTAGCACTTAATAATGAATCTGGATTGCAAACTAGGCGCGACACAAAATTCCGTAATCTAAAAGTAACGATTTGATTTTTCTGCTCGGTAGTGTTCACAAAACTGTGTCAATAAAATAATAAAGAGCATAAGTAATATTCATGACTGTCATTAACGGGTGAGGTAGGCATAAATTGCCTGACAATTATATAAATTTCTGTATAATATTCAGATGGTCTATGAAATTTAAATATGAAATCATAATAAAACAATCAACTGGATCGGAGATTCCAAATCACTATGAACATGCTATTGAAATTATTTGTAAAGACTGGATTGCTTGCATCTTTTGCCAGTACTGTATGGGCCGCTGAATCCTACCCCATTTCCACTTGTGAAGATCTGGCTAATATTGCGGATAATAATGGCGAATACTATTTAGTGAATTCTATTGATTGTGCTCAGGTGTTAAATTTCCTCCCTATTCCTGGTGCTTTTTCTGGGAGTTTAAATGGCAATCAATATACTATTTCTAATCTCACCATTAATCCTGGCGAAAAGGGTACGGGATTATTTGAACAAATTAAGGGGCTTGATGAAGTCTATTTTCCCGTCATGGTTCAAAATATAAATTTTGAGAACATTATAGTCCTAGGAGACAGTACCACAGGTTCCAACACTGGGCTTATCGCAGGCAGTGCGGATGAAGCGTTGATAGATAATATTAATGTCAAAAACTTAAACGTCAGTGGATCAGATGCAGCAAAAGGCGGGATCCTGGGGGTTGCCTCAAATCTCACTTTATCTAATGTACATCTGGATACTAAAATTGATATCACACTCAATCAATATGCTGGGGGCCTGATTGGCAATAGCGTTTATAATGTAAAAATTCTTGCCTCCAGTGTTGAAGCATTGACCATCCATAATGCCAATTGCATAAATGGATCGTGCGCAGCAGGCGGACTCATCGGGATCACCACCAGTAGTGAACAAATACAATTACCCACAACTATTTCCCGCTCCTATGCTACAGGAGGAGTGTTCGCCGATAAAAATGGAGGTGGACTGATTGGTTTAGTGGCTCACCACTCTTACGTCAATATCGATAATAGCTACGCGCAGGTCGTGATTAACACTAAGAAATACGCGGGCGGTTTGATTGGTCAGGCATCCGAAGAAAATAATAAACGCAGTAATGTAACCATGACCAACGTTTATAACGCAGCCAACGTGGTAGGCGACAACAAGCAATGTGACGTGATGCCGCCTAATGGTAGCGGTCATTGTGCCAAAAGAGGTGTATTAGGCAATCCAGATAAAGGCACGCCACGCGTTAAATCTGTCGGTAGTTTTTTTGATAAGGAAGCTACTGGAAAAGAATATTCTGGTGCAAGGTACACAGATATTAGCAATAATCAAAGCTATGAACCTAAAGCGAAGAAGACTTCTGAAATGAAAACTGCACAAACATTTAAAGCAGCGAGTTGGGATGAAAGTATTTGGAAATTAGAGGATGGCTACTACCCAACTCTCAAATAGCAAGCGTATGCATTTTTGGATAAATTATTAAGCGCCCTCATGAGTCTCTCTACAGAACCCTAACGTCTAATTTATGAATACTCAGCATGAAAAAATAATTGTAATCGGTGCCGGTCTTGCGGGATTAACGGCTGCTTATCGTTTAATGCTAAAAAGAGCCTTCTGAAATTTCAAATTTTTACTAATGTTTTCCTAGGGTTGACATTGGAATAATGCTAGCGGTCTTAGTTACATCCACTGTTACACTTGCATTACTTCTCGAAGGCCAAATATTTAAACACGTCTGAAAATTTCCGTTTGAAAGAAGTCTGTTTTCTATTTCGGCATTAGTCATGTGAGTCTCGCTGTCCACTTGTTTTGGGATGATACGCGCAAGGTTTGGTAAATTTTTGTGTATAGCAATTTCTAAAACAGTGCTATGTCCATAAATGATGGTATCATCAAGGGCAACATTTATACCATGGGTATTTTTTGCTAAAATTGCTTCTGCAATATCAAGCGCTTCTTTCGATTCCCGTTTAATGGCTTTTTTTACACTATTGATGGTTTCTGTTGTAAATTCAAAACCGGATAAATTTAAAATTTCATTAATGGTGTTTAGTGTAGCTATTTTCTCGCATGCAAACAACAACAGATTATTTAAATTAGTTGCACCCGAAATAAGTAGCGTATTCTCATCAAACGGTTGTGGCAGCAATGCGTTGATGTTGGAAAAATCATCCCCAACAATGTCATCAATAAGTTTTCCGAGAACTGTTTGGTTATTTATTTTTTCAGCGCAAAGCATTTCCTTAACGCCTGGTAGTTGAAGTATTATTCTAATAATATTTTCTTGTTCATTTGATTTTGCTAATAAATAAAGCTGTCTTGCATGCGGGCGTATATTGTCTGCATGTCGGCGTATATTCACTTCTGCAAATTTCCCTCTATTTAAAATATTATAAATGTCTTGAATGTTATTTCTATTAATGGCAAGAAATAATTGATAACTTTCTTCCCCTTCATTGATGGCATTCACTATTTGGACTTTATTTTGTTCTTTAGCATAAGAAAGAGGAGAAAAATATCTTTTACCTGAATCACTGACAGCCCTGTGAGGATTAACACCATGACTGACCAAAGCGACTACAGATTCAGGATCATCATTTTTTACAGCTAGCCAGATTGGGGCTGTATCCATTTCATTGCCGCTTGCTGGTCTATCTAAGAGAGGAGATGAATTGATGCGTTTGCTAAGAATTTTTTTGACAACATCAGGCATTTTATCCTTTGCAGCTTGACGCAATGCAGTGTAAGTTTCGTCTGTATAAACAAACTTTTCATGGTCTAATAGTGCATTGATCATTAGAATATTTTTTTGTGATATTGCTTTAGAAAGAGGCGTATAAAAATCAGTAGCTGAAGTTTTGATACGTGCATTAGGATCAGCGCCATGATTGATTAAGGTAAATGCAAAGTCAAGGTTTTCAATTTCTACAGCAACGTCTAACGGAGGAGCAGTTTTAGTTTGAAGTTGACTATATGCTGCTTCTAATGTCATGGAAGGATATCCCTGCCTAAACAATTGTAACGAGATGTTTAGGACCCAAAGATCTTTGTTATGCAGGGCTACAGCAATAGCGCCGAACAGTACAAATAAGGAGGGTGGGTGATGGCAGGTGTTACTGTCGCCTTTTTGACTGCGCAGGTGTGGCATTATTATTTTAACAACATCTTCTCGTTTTTTTGCTATGGCTAATAAATAAATCTGTATTGCATAGGGAGCTATCACTTCTGCCTGTAATTTGCCGCTATTTAAAAAATGATAAACGCTGTCAATATATTCTTTCTGAATAGTATGAGAAAATAATTTATTAAGCTCGGCTTGATCGGTGATATGTGAAAATTTAAAAATAAGAAAATTATTTTCCCCTTCATCGATGGCTTTAATGATTTGAGTTTTATTTCGATCTTTTGCATAAGAAAGAGGAGTAAAAGTAGATCCCTGTACACCGTTATGCCGGTCAGGATTGGCACCATGACTGACCAAAGCGAATACAGATTCAGGATCATCATTTTCTACAGCAGCCCATAAGGGTGTTGTGCTGATGAACCTGGGTAATTCATCGATGGAACCAGATAATCTATCGTGATATCCAAGTATTTTTTTAATAACATCTGATCTTTTGCAAGAGGCAGCCATCAACAGTGCATATACGGTATTGGCGCTAAAGATAAAATTTTCATTGTCTAATATAGCTTTAATCGTGCCATCATAACCTTGCTGTATCGCATAAGCAAAAGGAGTATAAACACTCCGATTAAACACTACACCCTCGTTAGGATTGGCACCATAATTCATTAAAGCTGATACATAATCAGGCTTATCTCCTAATTTTAAGAGAATATATAATGGGTTTGTCGGGTTGTGGAGAACACAGGTTTTACTATATGCCTGCTCTAAGGTCATCAATGGATATTGCTTTCTAAAGGATTGCAAACAAGCGGAGAGTGCGGCAAAATTTTGTTGTTCCAGGTGGGTATTAATTTCTAGCAATTGAGCCAATAATGCTTGCAGCGCTTGATCTGGAGGCATAAGATGATCTCATTTTAGAAAGCTTAAATACTAACTGAATTATGCTAAATTTACAAGATCCCCTGAGGGTGCTTGCTTAAGATTCCCCAGTTCTGGGCTGATATACAGTGGGGCAGGGCGATTGTCATCCTCTTGAAGGGTGGCGGCGAACCTGGTAAAAAGGCATCAAATTTTTTTGCTAATTTACTACTGGATTTTTTTCTACCACAGCTTAGTTTAAAGTGCCTTCCTTGATTCTGGGTATCCTATCACGTTATCATAAAAATAATTACATATTCACAAAACACTATTGATTAGCGATACAGTACAAAGTTAACGTGATTCTTAATGGTTGACTATATATTAGATAATTATTAACATAGCACCTTCCGTCACTTTCAAGAGTCTCATCATGAAAAAATTTTCTAATATTTTCTTTTCGGCGTTTTTATTTAGTTTTCTTATATCTCCCGCACTCTATGCTAGTCAAATAAAAAACGATCCTGAATGCCCAAGAGAATATTTATATTTGGGATACGATTTGGTTAAGGGCAACCCCTTAAATGATGGTTTTGATCCCGGTTGGACGCAAAACATCATGTATAAAAGTCTCAATGACCGATGTTTAACTTGCGTTTCATCTACAGTCTGTAAAGCGGATTATGCATTTGATACTATGCATTTTGAAATGGACTATTATGAAAATTTATATGGCAAAGTCTACGCTTCTACCAATCATGGGAATTTTCTCGTCGATGTTGCTTTTACTGGCTCAGCTGAATATCAATATCAATTAGAAATGATATTTGGTTTAGATATGATCAATATCCACGCTGAGACTTGGTGTCAAACTTATCATGGTGTAAGAGATTGGAACTGTTATAGCGTTGAATTCACTGAGGGTTTTTCCAATGTTATCGCGACTTTCCCCACCACCAAAGATGATCCTTTATGGCTAGATAAAGCTTATGCTTTTTTCGATGATTATGGTACGCATATGGTCGATAGCGCGAGTATTGGTGCAAGATGGACGGTGGAATCTATTTTTACCAAAGCAAATTACGAAGCTATGGTTGCTACAGAGCTTGATATTTATCTTGCTGCTGAATTAACAGCTGAATTCCTTCGTACAGAAGGCGCTTCTGCTGAATTAGAAACAAGACAAGAAACAGAATTACGTTTGAAATACATGGAGTTGTATGCTTCAATCGATGCAATTAGTATCGGATCAACTCCGCCTACGAGTCTTTCAATAGGCGAATGGGCGGAAAATATTGAGGATCCTATCCCTCAATCTTTTGAATTACGCCCAATGGCTGAATTATTTACTTCCAGTTTCTTCCCTAACGATCCACAAATTAATCAAAAACGTGAAATTTTAGAAGCGGCTTATCTTGAATATTGTGGTTTAATCCCCGGTTGTCATATCCCTGAGCCTCCAGAGCCTCCAAGTCCTGAACGTATTGTACAGGTCAGTGAAATAAATGACGGCGATTATCAAACAAAGAATGACATCCGTGCGACGTGTCCAACAGGCTATTCCTTGATCGGCGGTGGTTGTCAAACAGAATATGAACCCGAACCGCATCGTTGGATTTTGCCCTCAATGAAACCGATAGATAACGCCTATTACTGTATGGCCAATGAAAATTATTCTCAAGAGACCAGAACGCACTATAATGGTGTCACTGCCAAAGGCACCTGTCTACATAATAGTTATATTGAGGATAGAGTGGTGGAAACATGCACGGGATCGGTAGGTGAACATGGCAGTTCTTGTTATGCACGCTGTGACACAGGATATCTCTTAACTGGTGGAGGTTGCGAGTCTAATACTACGGGGATTCAGTGGCCATGGAAAGTAACAGCATCAAGACCAAATTATATAACGAATAGCTGGTACTGTAGGACCGGTGAAGATGCTGATACACACACATATAATGGTGTTGCAGAGGGATTTGCCATTTGTACAAAATTTGCAGAAGGAGATCTATTGAATATCGAGCAGATAAGTGAATGGAGTGGCACTCAACCTAAATATACCAATGGATCTGTCATTCAGTGTGAGGCGGGCTACGATTTATTAAGCGGGGGTTGCCAAGTGCAAAGTCATTCAAAAATAACTGAAGAATGGAAAGTTATCGAGAATCTGCCTGTTAATCGTAATAGTTGGTCATGTTTAGGGCAAGAAGATCTAGGCACGAAAAATTATAATCAAAATGTAGAAACTAGCGCTTTATGTGCATTATTTAGGTAGCATGATGCGAAGGGGGCAGGCTAGGTAGTTGACATTTAAGAACTGAATTATCAAACCTGCCCCCATTATTCGCATAAAGTTTAAAGGGTGCTGATTAACCAGTTACCTATAATATTTATATATTATTGCTGAAGCAATACTGGCTAAACCCGCAGCTGCTGCGACAATCTGATATTTGCTTAAGAAAGGCATTCCAGTTGCATTTGATTCATTAGAGATATGGGGTTGCGTCTGTGGCACCGGTACGCTTGTTTTTTCAATTTTAGATAGACTTTCTTCTTTCTTCAAACTATCTTGATGAAACACATGCAAAAACTGTATTGCTGCTGGCCAGAGTTTTTGTGCTGCTTGGATCATTAAATACATCGCTTGTTGATTATCTTTTGTTAAGCCATACAGGCCTTGAGCGTAAGCAATGGCTAGAATATAAATGGCTTCAGGCTCTTTTTTTGCGACCAATTTTTGCAGATAATTAAAACCTTTTTTCTCATCTGGAGGCACGTCATGAGATTTTTCAAAAAGATAAATTCGAGCTAGAAACCACTGTGAATCGGTATGATCTAATTCAGCAGCATGGGTAGCGAGCAATAAGCCTAAAGAGATATTGTTTTGTCTAATGTATTCCATAGCAAGCGATAGTAATCCCACAGGGAAAAGATCCGTTTCACCAGTTTCTGAAGCGATCAACTTGGGTGCTTCAAAAAATAATCCAGCCATATAATAGTTTTTTGTAACAAGTTTTTTCATGACACCCGTAGGGTCCAAACTCGGATCTAACCTACAGGATGTTTTTAGTAAAGCAAAAGCTTGCTTTTTTTCTTCCGGCGTATGTTCTTTGGATAAAAGAGTGACTGCTAAGGAAAACATGGCCAAAGGGTGTTTATCTTTAGCTGCAACTCTTAAGTAAAGAAGCCCTCGTGTAACATCTGGGCTTATGAATTGGCCTTCGAGCAGTAAACACCCCATTAAATAACAGGCTTCTGGGTGATTTTTGGCGGTAGCTTTTTGTAACCAGCGTAAACCCTCATTTATATCAAGCGCAACACTCAAACCTAATAAATAAAAGACAGCCACCATTCCTTGTGCGTCCCCATCTTCTAATTGTGCTGCTTTTACAAAATAGGCAAAAGCTACTTCATTATTAACCGGGAGGCCTTTACCCATCATATGATAGCGGCCCAGCTGATATATCGCATAAGGATTATTAAATTTTGCTGCTTCACCATAATAATGCAAAGCTAATTTGGCATTTTGTTTTATGCCTTGACCTGCACCGTAACAACGCGCCAAATCTACAAAGGCGTAATGATAGTCTTGTACAGCAGCACGTTGAAGGTATTCTACGCCAAGTTCTTCATTTCTTTGTGTGTAATCAGCGGATAAGTAACTCTGCCCCACGCTGCAACACGCAGGCGCATAATTTGTGTCGGCTAATTCTAACATTAAAGTTTTGCCGCGTTGGTCATCTCGAATTGTACCTTCGCCTTGCAAGATGGTTTTAGCCAGCATGTATTTGGCATCTTTACTTTTGTCAGCATATTTTTCAAGTATTCTTTTTGCTTTTTTAGGATCACGGGATACTTTTGTGCCTTCTAAAAGAATTTCTGCGAGCAATACTCCCGCTTGTGCACAACCTTTACTTTCTTCAGTTTCAAGAATTTTCAAAGCTTCTGAAATTTTATCATCGCCTTTATAATATGAACTTAAATAAAAAGTAGCGAGTGCTAACTTTGAATCTACGTTACCTGAACTGGCTTCGCGTTCTATATTGGCTGTTACCAGTTTAAAAAAATCTGTTTGTAAGAGCCGTTCATAGAATTTTTGTTTTTCGGTAGGTGTTTTTTTTAAGGTTACTTTGTAAGCTGAAACTTCTTTATCAATCTTTACAATTAATTCGTTAAAAGGCGTAAATAAGGAGGGCAATATTTTTTTAAGTACCCCCTTAGAGCCATCCGCGTTGACATGGCTACCATAGCCTGTGACAAAATAAATGTCATGATGGCCTTGTTCAATTGCGATTCGAAAAGTATTCTGAACGGCTTGTATCGCGTCCTTAACAGACATACCATGTAAATCAAGACTTAACATTTTTCAACATTCTTTACATTAACCTTCATTTTTATTTTTTATACCGACATTACTATTGAATAATCCTTGTAATTTAGCACGCGCCTGGCCTGCTACTTTTGTATCAATCGTTTGGTTTGAAGCTTGAGTGTACCAATATTTTGCTTGTATTTCATCTATTGTAACACCATCGCCCTTTTCTAACATCCGTGCTAAATTATATTGAGCGCGTGGTTCATCTTTTTTTGCTGCACTGAGTAAATAATCATATGCTCTTTTTTTGTCAATGAGAGTGCCACCTATACCTTCTAATAAATAATGGCCAACATTCGCTTCTGCTTTCACGTGTCCTAAAGTTGTTGCTTTTAAATATAAATCAAAAGCTTCTTGATGGTTGTTTGCTTGTCCTGCTGTTTTTGCTTGTTCAAATATTAATTCTGCACGTTTGTCAGGTTGCTGATGAAGTGCTAACGCTGGCAAGGTAACGTTTTTTGTGCCACTCTCATATGATACCGAAATGGATTCTAATTGTGTAACGATTTCTTGTGCACTGGGTCGTCGCAGTGGTTGTTCAGCCATGCAGGATTGAATCAGAGTAACATAAGGGTCTGGAATATTATCAAAGCTAATGGGAATAACGGGCACTTTTCCCGTTAAAATTTCCCATAACACCACGCCATAACTATAAATATCTGCTTTTGCTGTATAGGTTTCACCGCGTAATACTTCCGGTGCCATCCATGTTAAAGCGGGAGATCCTTTTACAGCTTTTGCAACACTGTTCGTGTGCGCGTGCGCAAAACAAAATCCTGTGAGTTTTGCTTGATATTGTTCATCCAGCACAACATTCTCACTGGTTAAATCTTGATGCAAAATATGATTTTGATGGCTATGTAAATATAATAAACCATGGGCCACATTCAGGGAGATTTTATTTTGCAATGCAGTGGGTAATTGTCCTTTGCGAAAAACTTGTGCTAACGAACCCCGTGAACAATGCTCCATGACTAAGCATTCATATCCCACATCTAGGCTGACACCATAGAGTAATAGAATATTCGCATGGCGTAGTCTGCCCATAATTTGAGCTTCGCGGATAAATGTTTGTTTTAGGTCGTTACTGATTAATTGTACGCGCTTGACTATTACAGACTGACCTTTCCATTTACCTAAACTTAGCGCTTCATGCGCTTTATTATCGAGCGTTTTTTCTATTTGAATGTCAGAAAAATTAATCTGTAATTGCGGATCAATTTCTGGTTTTTGTGGCGTATTGTCTAAATCAATTAAACGTAAGGCCGTCTCTAGTCTTTCCCAGCATATACGGTATTGCTGCATAATAGGATCTGACGCATAGCGTTTATGTAATTGAAATATATTGGGGATAATACCCATCGGGTTGGCAAGTCCTGCTAACATCATTTCATGGGCATCTGTTGCGCGCATATCACGGACTAAGTCTTTATGAACCTCACTCGGAAAAGCTTCGGCAAAATCTCCTTCAAACCAGAGCGGCAATAAACAATCCTTGTCTTGCGCCACTTTATTTTGAATATGATCCCATTCAAAGGCGGCGTTCGTTTTTGGAGTTTGTTGCAATCTCACCTTTAAACGCGGCGTGCCGATTAAGAAAACAATATTACTTTTAGCAATGTTTTCTTCCATCCTTGTGGGCATATGGCCATGCATATCATTAATATCTAAAAAAATCTGTGCGCCTAATATTTCTAAATCTTTTTTTAATCGCGATAATCGCTCCTGCAAGATGACATTAGCCGCTTTGCCCGTAACTGTTGCATTATCTTCCCAAGCGTAACTAATAAAACATATTGGTTTTTCCAGCGCACTGAGAATACTCTTCACATCTTGCAAAAATTTTGCAAATTCAGCGGCTCTACGCAAACTGCGGTTCTCTTGTTGTAATTTCTGATGCGTTGGATGAAGAAGCATATTCTTCCTTAAATTATGTTGTAAGACTCATATAGCCTGAGATATTTGTACTTGCTTCTTTATATTGCCCTTCTAGTCTGGTTAGCATTTCGGGAATTTTTATTCTTTTACCCGCTAGTTGCATCCAGCCGTCTGAGATTACATTGGCAAATTTTACTGGACAATCTTTAGGGATGGGTTGACGTTCTCCTCTCATGACCACACTTGCATATATTTGCATAGCAGGTATACCTGCATACGGTAATATTCCACTGGCTATTTCCCATAATAATATGGACAAACTATAAACATCACACGCAGCAGTATAATTTGTATTAGATCCATCTAATAGTTCTGGTGCCATCCAGGGCAGAGTACCCGCTATACCCCCTTGTGCATTAGAGCTTGTAGTCATTGCCGTATCTTTTACTTTCGCCAATCCAAAATCTGTCCATTTTGGATTCATCGTATCATCTAATAATAGATTCATACTTTTAATATCACGGTGCAAAATCATCTTCGGCGTTTGATTATGTAAAAACGCAATGCCATTTACAGCGCCAACGGCAATTTTTAAGCGTACTGACCAATCCATGGGCGTTTTACTATTTGCATTACTCTTTAATACATCAGAAAGAGAGCCTTTTGCTGCAAGCTCCATGACCATGGAATAAGGTTGCGTCACGCAAATTCCATATAGCATAATTATATTTTTATGACGTAAATTTGCCATGATTGAAGCTTCATTTTTAAAATCGTCCAGTGTATCCTGGTTAAAATTATTTATATGTAGGGTTTTAACCGCCACATCTGTACCTTGCCATTTGGCGCGATACACAATCCCAAACCCACCTTCGCCTAACTTATCTCCTCGAATGATTTTATCCTGCGGTATTGTCAAGGAAACAGAGATTTTACCTAATGGATTAACCAGATCATCTACCTTATGGGTATTATTATTTGTTATTGCTGCATTTAAATATAAAAGGACTGCCTGATGATTTTTTCCATAATCAAAAACACTTTGATTACTTTTATCACGCACATCGAGCGCACATTTTATTTCTTCGCGTAAATATTTCAGCACAAACACATGTCCACCCCGCGCAGCTTCCAGCAATGCTGTTGAGCCTTTGCTATTACTTTTATTGACGTCCGCACCTTGGGCTACCAAATATTGCATCACTTCTAAATAACCACCACTTGCTGCAGTGAGTAACGCAGTGTTTCCCTGATCATCCGTTTGGTCAACTTTTACTTTGCGATCTATGACTAAATATTTAATCGTGGGCAAATCATTGCGACTGGCTGCTTGGATTAAGGCTGTAGTGCCAGTTTCATTTAGTCTGTCAAGTCTTGCGCCCTTATCTACCAAATATTTTATCATCACTAAATTACGCTGATAGATAGCCCATAGTAAAACCATACATTTACTATGATCCCCTTGATTAACATCTATTTTACGCTCTTCAAGAAAATATTTTACGATTGCAATCTGTCCATGGTTTACTGCCTGCCCTAAGATCTCATATTCGCTATATCTTGTTTTTATCTTACGATCTTGGATTAAATATTTCACGATAGGTAATTGACCTTGGGAAACAGCAGACGTTAATAACGAATTCTCATGGAAGTTTTCACTTAACTCTGTATCTAGTGATTGTTTAAGTGCTTCTAAATCTCCCTTGGAGACCATGGCTAGTTGAGATTTTTCAATAGGCTTTGCCTGTTGTTGTAAATAATCTTTCATGGCGTTTTGCTTTTTTTCATTGGCTAGCCGTTTTTTTTCATCGCTATCATAAGTATTTTTATGCCTAGCATAGGCGAAAACATCATCTCCTTTTATGTCCTGACCAATTAACGGACACTTTTGATCTTCAATAAAATATTTTACAATCGGTAAATCCCCATGATAAACCGCATACCATAGAGGGTGATTCTCATCTTTAGATAATGGCAACGTGGCTCCATGCTTACAAAGTAACTGGACTATATCAAGATATCCCGATTTCACGGCCAGAAGTAAAGGCGTTGTAAAATGACCATTAACATCGGCTCCTGCCTGAACCAATGCTAAAACAATTAAATAGTTTTTTGTGCCTATCGCATCTAATAAAGCATTGCTAATTTCATCTTTCGTGGCTGGATTAGAAAACATCCCACCTTTTATTATTTTTTTAACTTGCTCAAGATCACCTTTTAATACGGCTTGATTTAATTCAAACATTTTTCTCTCCATTTTTACTCGTGCAAGAATCGCACTTATTAAATTCACCAGGATCATCTACTGGCACTTTTAGGCCGTTGAGACTTAGATTTTCGAGGTTTCACTATTCATTGTAATATGCGAATGTTTGCTGCATTTTTACGTGAAAAATCGTTTTGTCCGTTGCGTTATTTTCACCAGAGTTATTAATCGCATCAAAGTTGACAGTTGTGCTTGAAGAGCTAGTGAGTGGATCTTAACATTTAATATCTGCGCAGTGAAATGCAAAACGTCAAGCCTTCTCAATTATATGCCTATGCATCAGGTTTTTCCTACTGGCGCTTATTATGGTAGATTGCTGAATATTCCGGAGTAGGTGGATTTAAACATGACATGTTCAGAAGTAGTTAAGATGCCAATACTCACCGACTAACAAATAAAAATCAAGTAAGGCTTGGTCCTTAATATATCCTTAAGGTATCTGTGTTATGTTAATAACTAGTAATATATTCGAAATATATCCGTTTGTGCTGCTTGGGTAAAAAGAGGTGTGAAATGAAAAAGTATAATGTATTGTTCCTAGGTAATTCAGGAAGTGGGAAAACGTCTTTATGGAACAGAGGCCATGGTTATCTCTTTAGTTCTTACTACGAACCGACTATTGGCATGCCGGGTTCTAGGATTTATATGCAAGATGATCAAACCTTTAAGGAAGTTGGAGCACAATTTTATCCCGACGCCGACACCGACATCGGTGCAAGGGTGGTTTCCTGGGAGTTAGCGGGGTCTCAAAACACTCTCAATTGGTCTAGCATTAATCCAGTGTTAGCAGCAGTTTTTATCACAGTTGATTTATCTAAGACTCAATCGGTAGAAGATGCTGTCCGCCCTTGGAAGGATCTAGTCGATAAGAAATATCCCCCTACCAGCCCGTTTAGACCTGAGATAGTGCTTGTGGGTACTAAATCAGACCTAGTGACTGATAATAATAAAATTGAAGCTTTAAAAAACTACGCGTACGCTCAAAACTATCGATGCCTTGTTACCAGCAGCAAAGATAATAAATATCTAGAATACGATCGAAATGGCGCTTCAGTGTTAGTAGCAGGGTCGAAAAAAGGAACGCCTGGCGCTGGTGAGACAATACCACTAGATGAGATAGGCACATCAATAGCGCACGGACTGTATCATTTAAGGACGTCATGGACAGAAGATAAGATTACATCAAAGACGCTTACTTACCTTGATATATACATTAAAGCGGAGAGCTATTCAGACGACAATAGGTGGCGCTTAGGTCTGACCAAAAGTATAAAAAGTTGTGTCATGTCCGAGTTTTTGCTAAAACGATTTACACTGCCTGACGGAAAAGTGGACCCTAGTACTTTTAATCGGGCACCAAACAATTTTTTATCACACAATGATAAAGTTCGTTTCTATATCATAATGGGTCTTTATATAAAGACTTCCCAAGGTAAAGTTTTCAATGAGATGTTTAAGCCGATATATAATTTATTGGATCAGGATCCGGAAGTAACGGGAGCTGTCGAACAATACATGCTCGATAATAAAGAGACCCTCAAACAAGATTTGATGTGGATCATGCATAAAATCGCTATAGAGCATCAATTCATGTTCCGTCCTGCTTGGAGAAGTGAATCAAGTACCACTATAGCGAAACAGATTATCGCAAACAAGGGGGATCTGCAACGAGAGGGATGTTTACAATCCTATCAACACTTTATGGATACACAAGAGAAAGGTGAGCTAAAAAATTGCTTTCAATTCTTGGATAATACGGCGCGTAAAATATTTGGCGCGTGAAATATATAATTTTGGATAGAAAGATGCGTACGTAATATAACAGTTTGGGGGAATGGGTTAATATTAAACCTTGATGCGGTCAGGCTTAACCTTTGACATTTAAGAACTGAATTGTCAAACCTGACCACCCCATTGTTATGTTAGGCTAGAATAGGTAATAGCTGCTGCGCAATTCTACCAAAAGAGAACATATTTCATGCTCCAAAAATTTAAAATTTATTTACCAGCGTTGTTAATACTATTAGCTCTATTTGGCGTTGCCAGTAGCGTTCATGCGCAGCAGAACACCGCATTATTACTCGAAATCAATGGCACTATCGACCCTGGCACCGCAAATTATATTGAACGGGGTATTAAAACTGCACATCAAGCACAAGCCCATTTGATTATTCTGCAATTAAATACGCCGGGCGGCTTAGATAAGTATATGCGCAGCATCATTCACACGATTGAGGTTTCAAAAATCCCGATAGTTATTTATGTTGCCCCCAATGGTGCGCGCGCATCTAATGCCGGAACGTATATTCTTTTGGCAAGTCCCATTGCTGCTATGGCGCCAGGTACGCATTTAGGCCCGGCTTTACCCATGAATATGGGGGATGACGAAGAATTAATACAAAAAGTTACTCAAGATAATATTGCTTATATTCGCAGCCTTGCGCAGCGAAATGATCACAATGCCGATTGGGCAGAATCAGCCGTAAGTACAGGGGCAAGTCTGACTGCCGAGGCTGCATTGGCTAATAAGGTTATTAATTTAATAGCGGATAACGTGGATAGTTTACTAAAAAATCTTAATGGAGCGACAGTCAAGTTGGGCGAGAAAATGATTACTTTAGATACCACAGCCATGACGGTTACGCAGTTAACACCGGAGTGGTACTCACAATTTTTATCTGTGATCACTGATCCTAATGTGGCTTATATTTTACTGCTCATCGGTATTTATGGATTATTTTTTGAGTTTGTTCGTCCTGGTTTAATTGTTCCTGGCGTGATCGGTGCTATCGCTATCATCATTGCTTTATATGCGTTTAGTTTATTGCCGATCAATTACGTGGGACTGATATTGATCGCTTTATCCATTATCGTTATGCCTATAAAACTATTTATGCCAAGACTAGGGGCATTAGGCATATTGGGTTTAATCTTTTTTATCATCGGATCAATATTATTATTAACTATGGATATGATTGGATATCAAATCGCTTGGTATGTCATTATCAGTATGGCGATAGTCACAGCGTTGTTTTTCTTTTTGATTCTGGGTATGGCGATGCGATCTCGGCAGCGGCGCATCAAAAAAGGAGATTAAAATATTCCGTTATTGTCTAGATCCATATGCGTTGAATAATGTAATTATAGAGCGGGATCCCGAATATAATATTAAAGGTAAAAGTGATGCCCAATACCATAGGGAGTAATAATCCCATATTCACTTGAGGGACGGCAAATCGCATCGCAGCGGGGGCCGCAATATAGGAGGCACTCGCGCCTAAAATGGTAAATAATAAAGCGTTACCTGCACTGATGCCGGCAAGTTTTGCAATGATGATCATGCACATTGCAGCGACGAGTGGATAGATCAATGCGAATGATGACAAAAATACCCCAAATTGACGCAGGGAGGTCAATTTGCTGCCCGCAATGATGCCCATGTCTAATAAATATAAACATAACATGCCTTTAAAGATGTCATAGGTAAACGGCTTAAGCTCGATTTCGCCAGCGATACCACCTAGGTATCCAATGACCATACTGCCAATTAAAATAAATACATAACCGTTGGTAACCGCCTCATGAATTACCGCTGATAATTTTTGCATAGGCTGAACACTTTTTTGGTCTTTGGAGAGAAGCTTAATGATAATAAGCCCAGTAATGATGGCAGGGACTTCCATTAAAGCTAATCCTGATATCATCACGCTATCATAGGGAATGTTATTTTCCTCGAGGAATTCGGTCGCGGTGATAAAGGTCACTGCACTGACCGATCCGTAGCTCGCGGCAATGGCACCCGCATCATAAATATTAAGTTTAAATTTTAAAATAAAATAACAAATTAAGGGCGTAACGAATGAGATCACAATACACAGAGTCAGGATTAGAATTGAGGTGGGAGTAAACCCATGGGCGAATAAGGCTTGCCCGCCCTTAAGCCCAATACAAAACAGTAAGTATAAAGATAAAAATTTACCAATAGATACAGGGATTTTCAAATCAGATTTAACAAGCACAGCGAGTATGCCCAGCAAGAAAAATAGGATGGGCGGATGCATAAAACTACTTGAAAAAGTATCTATAATGCCCATAATCTTCCCTGCTTGTAAATTTTATGAGTATAACCCAACAAGGCAAGATCATCTAATTTAAAAGAAGCAAAAATTTTTAGCAATACAACATGGATATGATAACCTGATTCAGATTTCTTAATAATAGAGAAAAAAATGCCCTATATAAAGAAGGATGAGATCATGTTTCAAGGAAAATTTCAAACCTCTATGATATACTTAATATTTATTTAAAGTTTTTCTAGGAGACAGGGATGTCCAAAATACTTGCACCCAATACTGCTGCACCTGAATTTAAATTATATGTTACCGCTGATCAATCTTTGTCGCTAAGCGAGCTCAAAGGCAAGCCCGTGATTATTGCTTTTTATCCTGCGGATTGGAGCCCGGTGTGTGGCGATCAAATGGCGTTATTAAATGCAGTGCTGCCAGAGTTTCGTAAATTTAAAGCCGAATTGTTGGGTATTTCTGTCGATAGCGTGTGGTCTCATGATGCTTTTGCTAAAGATCGAAATCTTCATTTCCCACTGCTGGCAGATTTTGAACCTAAAGGTAAAATTGCTAAACAATACGGTGCCTACCGTGAGCATGAGGGTTGTTGTGAACGTGCCTTATTCGTCATCGATAAAAATGGAATCATTACTTGGAGCTATCTCTCTCCGGTTGCAGAAAATCCCGGCGCAGATGGTATTTTAGAAGCATTAGAAGCCCTACCGCAATAGGAGTGTTGCCATGTTAAAAGTCCCTGTATCCAGTGATGATCATATTCAAGGTAATACTAATGCGCCTATTACATTAGTTGAATATGGTGACTATGAATGTCCCTATTGCGGCATGGCATATCCGATTGTTAAACAAATTCAAAAACATTTTGGTGAACGTTTACGTTTTGTATTTCGCAATTTTCCTATCCCTGAGAGTCACCCTCATGCTGGAATTGCAGCCATGACCGCTGAATTTGCCGCAACTAAAGACCAATTTTGGCAAATGCATGATCTATTATATGAAAATCAAGATAATTTAGAGTTATCCGCTTTAATAGATTATGCAACCTCGCTTAATCTTTCCGGCAAGGAATTGCAAACCGCCATTGAAAATGAAACTTTTGTAAAAAAAATTGAAGATGATTTCATGGGCGGTGTGCGCAGCGGCGTTAATGGTACCCCTTCCTTTTTTATTAATGGCCAGCGATTTAACCATTCTTTTGAATATGAAAATATACTTGCAGCGATTACAAATGCATCGGCCTAAGGTGAAGCTCACCACGCACAATGATTTTTGTCATTATCTAAAAAGGTGCCAGAATCATCGCGTGTAAGACCATCTATTATGGTGATCATTTTATTAATGCTCTCTTCAACACTGATATTGGCATGGCTACCACCCATAGCGGTTTTAACCCATCCAGGCCGTAATGAAATAGTGATGATGTGCTTATTTTCAGCTGCAAAACTGCATGTAAGCATATTAAGTGCCGCTTTAGACATGCGATAAGCGTATGCAAAACCTTTTGCATGGTGTAATGCAGCCATTTGACTGGAAATATTAATAATTTTAGGTGTTTCGCATCGTAATAAATTCTGCTGAAAACTTTGTATCGTTAATAAAGCTCCAGCGGCATTAGTAGTGAGTGCGCTAATCAATTGTTGATAGCGGGTATGGGCAATGCCTGCTCTTTCATGATCTTCCGGAAAAACCCCGGCATTATTAATGAGTATATCAATCGGCTGATCGGCATACTTGACTTTTAAACGTGCAAAATCATTTTCTACGGTTACATCTAGTTTATCAAGATGCAGCTGGGTTTTATATTCTGCTGTGAGATGATTTAATTCCATTGCTTGCTGCGGATGTCGACACGTTGCAATGACCTGATAACCGCGAGCCAGATAGGCAAGCGTAAAACCTAATCCTATGCCACGATTAGCACCCGTAATTAAAACGGTGGGGGAGGTGTGCATGAGTTTAATCCTTATATCCAAGTAATGGGGGCATTTAATAACGGGGGCAGGCTTAACAATTAACATTTCACTACGCAGATGTCAAATGTTAAGCCTGACCCGATTAGTGAGGGATAAATATTAGAAGCTCAATTTTAATTTATGGGTGTCTTGGGTTTTTTCAGTGACAAAGCACTAAATTAACTACATGTAAATTCCGTACCACTCGTGGTGGGTTCACCCCAGAAGGCACTGGTATTATTTTTATCTAAAGTATCGAGTTTCGTCGATAGCGTGGTAATGATGCTATTAAATTTTTCAGCATCTTTTACTTCAGTGATTCTGATTGAATTATATTGATTTAGATATCCTATTTTTCTTTCATCTAGTGATATGATATTTTGTTTTGCTAAATCTTTTAGTAACTTAAAAATATTACTTTCATTGGTGCACCAAATTTGCAATACACAACTTAATAAAGGCTCTTTATTTTCTCCATCCTTGAGCTTGTCGTTATAGGCCTCAATAAAATTATTGAATTTCACCTGAACAGTTCCTCTGTAATTTTTACTTTTATTGAGCCATTCGATATGATCTGGGTTTACATTTTTATATTTCATGAGATTCAAGGGAGGGTTCCCACCTATCAAATCTTTATAAATTTCTAAATCATGATGTCCGGACATGTTTTGTAAATCTGTAATAAATTTTAAAATGGTTTTTTGATCATCAGAAAATGAGTAATTGAGTGAATTAGGAGCAAGAACATACCATGACCCCAAGGTCATCCATGAGACTTGCCCATCCATTGCCTTTTCTAATTCATTGACGTGTTTATTTCTTTCTTTAAATTCTTTTACAAATTTTTCTTCATCAAGTGATTGAAGCTTTACTAAATCAATTGATTTAATATACCATAATTTATTTTCAGAATTTGGATAAACATCAACTTTAATTATCCCCCATGCGTGTAGCTGAGCCATTACTGCATAGTCCTCAATATTCTGTATGCGGATCACTAAGCCTTGATTTACCCATTGATTTGCTTTCGCAGCTATAGTATTAGAAGAATCATCTTTAATTGCTGCAATAAATAAATGATTTAATTTAGTGATGCAATACTCACCATGTTCTGCAAGAAATTTTTCTTCATTTAAAATCTGTAAATTAAATTCATCTCTATTGGGTCCGGAAATGTGCCACGTACCGTCTGATCGATTTAAATTTGTTATTTTAGTTGATTCGGCGGCTCGTAATAAAACCACCTCTTTCGTAGAGGGCATATGATTAGAGTCAAAATTTCTAGGGTTAGGTATCTGATATCCTCCATCTGCTGTTAGAGTAAGATTATAAGGTGTAACAGATAGTTGCGACTGTGGATTTGAGAGTTGAAAAAATTTACTTTTGACGAAAGTTTCATCGATTTTTCGAATATGAAAAGTATATTTCAAATCAGAATCTAAAGCATCCCTGTCCGGTATGACAAACAATTGTTCAGAAGCCTCTGAATCTGGATTACTTGCCTTAATTTTTTCATAATTATGATAGCGGTCACTCACTATGTCAAAAAAGTTAGTTTTTAAGAGCTGCTGAAGTTTCAGTCCAGATTGACTGTATTTATATACCCCTAAATATTCCTCAAAGGGCTTGATAGTGAAGGCTATGGTTAGGAAATTTTCATTGAGATCAGGGTAATATTTAAATGTGATATAGGGGGCGGTGGTGGTCCCCAGAAACTTCCCTAACATATCTATTAATAAGGCTTTTTCACCGTCATCACATTGTTGTAAAGTCAATAATCCCATAGCGTTACCATCTTAGCTAAATAACTATATTAACGCAGTTGGATGATAAAATCAATAGTTCAACTTCTAAAATACGCTGATATTCTTGAGAATAGCGGTATTAATATAAGTAGTCATAGGTCAGCAAAAAGATACGATATAATTATCTCAGAAACTAAACTAATGAGGCGTCATGCTATTAACAAGCTCGGCAGCACAAAATATAATAGGTCCTGGTCCCGCGCCCGCTGATTTAATTGCTGAAAAATCAATGCGTTATAGCTTGGAAAGCTTTAATTCCTCGAGTTATTACGCCACAGGAAGAAACGCGGATGAAGTGATGCTTAACGATCCTGGGGTTGAATTGATTGCTCAATATTACAAAGAAAAATATTCAGCAAATATTACGATTATCCCTACCCTTGATTTAAAAGTAGGCATACCCTTAGACCATTTAACAAGAATAAAAGATAATATAGCCCTCGCTAGAAAACAACCTGGAGAATATCGTGTAGCGTTTATAGTTGGCATTACACATTCTACACCGATTATTTATATGAAAGAAAATAACAAAGAAGCTGTTTTGATTGCGGGTACAAAAGGAGCAAAATTATCTGATAAAGATTTAGCTGCACTTCAAGTCAGTCCAGAGGTACCTATTTATATGGTTCAAAACCCGAGGCAAACAGATTTTGTTTCCTGTCATACCGATGCAGTTATATTTGGAAAAGATGCAACAGGAAAGAATTCTGAACAACACTATCTTGTGCCCAATTTACTCTCGCGGTTAGAGGCCAGATCAATCAATGCAGAACATTATAAAATTGCTATGCTACCCGATGAATTGCTAAAAACATCGCAATTACCAGCCTTTGTAAAAGAGCATAAAGAACAAGAAGACATTCAAGTCCATCAGCATGGAAATAAACCTGAAACATTAAATGCATTTCGTGCAAGATACACAAAACCTGTATTCATAAATGAAAAGAAAGATGAGATCATGTTTCAAGGAAAATTTCAAACCTCAAATGATTTTTTAGAAAAGTATAGGGGTGATGATAATTTTACAGAGAAAAATTTTAATAACTATTTAAGAGAAAAAGGTCTTAAATTTATTGACATCATTGAAATACAATTTTATGTCAATGAGCTAGAAAAAGCTGCAGGACAGAAATTAACTTCTGTAGAGCGAGAAAACTTTGTAGTAGGGGCGAAGGAAGCATTTAAGAGCAATACAGATCTAGATAACCCTAGATTGCATACCTGGGCTATCCAATTTCTCAATGACCGACTCACATCGGCAACAAGCTTAAAATGCGCAAGCAATCAATAACTTTTAGATTTTTTTCTCAATATATCGTACCTTTGGAAGGTTTGTAAAATTGCTATCCTGTGTCCATATTGTGGCATTAAATTTTTTCGCTGTAGCGTAAATCAAACTATCAGCCATGCAGTTTATATTCCAAAGAACATTGTGCAGCTTCTAAGGCTAATGTGTTATCTACTTCAACGATAAGTTTGCTTGTTGCATAGGGGCAATAACTTCAATGGCTTTTTCATGATCACATTCCAAAGCAATTTTATTATAGACCTCATAGAGAATACTAGTAGGTACGACTAGCTCATTGACTTTAAGTATTAAGGAGTAAATATTTCTGCATTTTTACCATCACTTAAAAATTCAATCCAACCTGAAGAATCTACAATATTCATATGTCTCTATCCAGTTCACGATCAATTTGAGTATCCATATCCTTTTTTAAGGCATCCACTAATAACTTTGGTAATAATTCTGTACTTTTTTTATAAATTCCTGGAGATTGTGACTCTCTTGGACCAGCAACAT
Source organism: Gammaproteobacteria bacterium (assembly GCA_013289605.1). Taxonomy (GTDB): domain Bacteria; phylum Pseudomonadota; class Gammaproteobacteria; order JABCZS01; family JABCZS01; genus JABCZS01. The sequence goes on along the minus strand of JABCZS010000001.1, from coordinate 119,266 downwards.
TTAGTATTTTTATGTTATTTTGTTGTACCCATGAATTAAACTGGTCTAGATTAAATCCTTTTGATATATCAACAATAAAAAAAGGTTTATTTTTTTCTTGTAATTCTTGAAGTGTAAGCGCAGTGCCATCAGTAACCTGTAAAGGAAAGGTAGGAACCACTACTAATGTTCCGTCAGAATCTCTGATATTTAATTTTGTTCTTTCTGAATAATCCATAGAGGCTGTTTCTTGTAGTGAATACTGATTAGGTATTGCACCTGCTTCAGAAAGACGATCTTTTGGACACCAACCACCATGAGGAATGCCAAGATCAATAGCAATATCTAATGCTGCGCGATCTACCCCTGTTTGGCCGCCGGATATAATTTTCTCAATCATGTTTGCGCATGCTCTTTTAATGTTACTGAATTAGGTATTGTAGTATCAAAACTATCTATACCCGTTTTTCTTTTAATATAGCCTACAAAAACATTTGCAGGCCATGCAAGGACAATAGAATAAGTAGCGTTAATTTGAAAGCTTAAAACAACGACTTGTAAGATATCTTGTAGTCGTATTGAGTTTAATTGCATCATCAAATATGTGGGTGTTTAGTTTTCTTTTAATTACGAGAGATTTTCAGACTCACTGAGCCTTGCTTTCAGATAACGTTCTTGACGGCGGGTTCTGTCTTGAACTTGTCCTACGAGTTGTCCGCAAGCGGCATCAATATCATCGCCGCGTGTGCGTCTAACCGTCGTAATGTAACCTGCTTTTGATAAGATGCGTTGAAATTCGTCGATGGTTGCGTCAGTTGATCTTTGATAGGTCGTATGCGGAAAGGGATTAAAAGGAATAAGATTGATTTTAACCGAAATATCACGCAGCAGTTTTACGAGTTGTTTTGCATGTTCAATGTGATCATTGACGCCATCGAGCATGACATATTCCATGACAATGCTACGTCTAGGCTCATTTTTAAAATAATCTTTACACGTCGCTATTAATTCTTCCAGTGGATATTTTTTATTAAGAGGAACCAACTTGTCGCGCAAAGCATTATTAGGCGCATGTAATGAAATGGCCAGTGCGACATCGGACGCTGCGCTCAATGCCTCTATGCCTGGAATAACACCGGCGGTACTGACAGTCACGCGGTATTTAGATAATCCATAGGCAAAATCGCTGCGCATTAAATTAAGTGCGGGCAACACATTTTCATAATTTAACATCGGTTCACCCATGCCCATCATCACTACATTTGTGATGGCATGATCATGTAAGCCTTGCTTTTGTGATAACGCACGCACAGCAATCCATAATTGCCCAATAATTTCAGCGCTGGTCAGATTGCGACTAAATCCTTGTTTGCCCGTAGAACAAAAATCACAATTTAAAATACAGCCCACTTGTGAAGAAATACATAAGGTGCCGCGATTGCTGGCAGGGATAAATACCGCTTCTACGCAGTTACCATCGTTTAGCTGAATGATCCATTTACGCGTATCATCTCCTGCACATTTTTCTGATAGCACTGCGGGTGGCTTTATTTCAGCTATCTGGCTGAGTTTTTCACGTAAATCCTTGCTAAGATTGGTCATATGCTCAAAGTCTAGTACGCCGACCTCGTGGATCCATTTTAAGACTTGCTGGGCGCGAAAAGGCTTTTCTCCAATACTTTCAAACAGTTGGCGCATTGCTGCCAGATCTAAGCCGAGTAGATTTACTTTGTTAGGCAGGGGAGGGTTATTTATCATAGGTGTAAAGTAACAAAATTAGGACAAGTCGTCAAACTTAAATTTTTAATGCTGTCATTACGATAGTCTTGTCTGCAATTATGAAGACAGTGATTGTACAGCATTTAATGTGAGATAGACCGCCCAATTGCATTAATACCTAGGCATGATTTCTCCGATCCGTGATGACAATTGCAAGCATTAACGATTTATCCTTAATAGATCTCAATAGAAGTAGCCACCCGTAGATCTTGCACTTGAGGAGTAAGACCACTCGGATTGCTAACGCCGCCATCTATCGACTCCCATGTGTTCGTATTTAAAATAGCCACATTGTTTAAACTAGTAAAATCGCCGCCAACATATAATTGATCAGCATAGGGAAATAAAACTCTGGCTGTAGCAGTCAATGCACCTTGAGCAGTCCAGGTCGTACCCGCTGACAGATAAGCTACATATGGATTAAATTGACCCGCTGCATAAAGCGTATTTTCATAATAAACCAGTGATAAGATATTTGTCCCCGTATTATCAAAAAAAGTATTATTATTGCCAACAGTCGACCACGTAGATGAAGAGGGATCATAATGCACAATTTTATTAGAATGTACGGGTGAAGTTGCATGGGCTGTATTAAAATTGCCTGCAATATAGAGTGTATTGGGAGATACGCTGTCATTTAACAATGCACTCACACCGATTCTGGGCTGTGGGTAAGTCATTCCAGTCACGCCAAAAGGGGACATCCCTAATGTCTGCCAACTGCTGCTTGTGGTTGCCCATGCGGCAATATTATTCGGCGCGGTATTCGGTGAAGTACATGTGGGTGGTCCGGATGGTGCTACACCTACGCATAGGATCATTCCGCCTACATAGACCTCATTTTGCACAGTGGTGATGGCCTCAACTGTTTGAAAATTACCAAAAGACCCATTATTGGGAATACTACCCAATGACGACCAAGTTTCACCATCAAATTGCGCAATACTTTGTGCTTCGGTAGCGTCTGAACCTACGATTCCAAAGACACCCCCCGCATATAATAATTGGTCACCCTCAGCAAATAAACTTTGTACGCTACTGCTACTCACGTCAAAACTCCCATCTACGGCAGCCCAAGTACTATCATTCCAAACGGCTATTTTGTGAGTAGAAGCGATATTATCCACTTGTGAAAAATCACCACCGACAAATAAATCTCCTCTAAAAATAGCCAATGCATATCCAGTATGACTTAATCCGCCACCACTAGATGCAATATTTGTCCAGCCTTCGGTATTATTCCATTGTGCAATATTGGCCGTAGTTGTTTTTAAAGTGCCTGCTGTAGAAAAACGACCCGTCACATATAGATTCGATTTTTTAGTAAAGTTAAGCGTTTCAACGCGTGTTGAACCTGCACTATCGGCAAGCGTGATATCAATCGTACCTGTTTTAAAATCTTCTTGAGGTGTTTGATCATTATCAATACTTTTAAACCATAATATACACGCTGAACTTACGGATTGGCCAACTTCACACGTGGAAACATAGGCGCATGTGGCTGCATCTGTGCTTTGACACCATTGTATATCACTTGGCGAAGAAGTCGAAACATCGTTCAGTATAACATTACTCCCAGCAGATATGTCCACACGTTTATATTGTAAATGGGTATCATTTTGATTAACTGCAAGGCTAAATATTAAAGGATCAATTGTGGTGCTTACTAACAATTGTGTGGTATTGATATTTACAATTAATACACGGTCAAGTTGTGGCGCCGGTGGGGTATCACACGGTTGAAAATCAAAAATAAAAGTGCACGTGCCACCCGCGGCAAGCGTGCTTCCTACATGGCAAGAACTTGTTGGATCTATAGTCATATCATTATTTGCAAAGCCATCATTATTTATTAGGGTAATTTTTTGTATTTTCACGGGCGTTGCGTTGTTATTAGTGAGCGTGTAAGTGGCTACTGCCTGTGGTGTCTGAGTTGCACAATTAAGTAAAGGTGCAATATCTGGCGAAGATAATGATACCCCGCAGCTGTCTTCATGACCGCTGCAAGGAGATGATGTAGCATTGATTACCAAGGAAAAGAGTAAAGAGAACATGAGTAGTCCAAGACGTATAAAAGTGCGCATGTTTTCTCTCCTTAGCGTACACTACCAAAGCCCAGTAATTATGTTTGTAAAATTAGATCAAAGCTATCTGATACTTTATCTATTAGTTCATTATAGAGCTATCGTCAAAAGTGGTGTTTAAGTGAGGGCTGACTAGTAAATGAGTAATGGCCCATATAAAAATAATGAAATAGTGAACAATATATTAATTGCTGTGCATAAAACATTTATATGGGTAATTAAAAAATGCAACCACAAAAAACTTTATTTGAAACCATTTATCAATTAACCAAAGCCAAAGATGAAAAAGCATTATCTATAGTCATAGACTCGATGGGTTGCGTTGCACTCTTTCAGGGAGAGGACCAGCAAGTCATGCGTTTGGCCGCTGAAAATGACTATGAATCAGTTGAATTTTTAATTGATAAGTTTAATGCAAATATAAATTATGCGGTACGCGGTGCGGCATTGGGGGGACATAATGCGCTTATCAATCATCTCATAGAACGCGGAGCCAGTTTAGATTATGCCGTATGGGGAAGTGCATGCGCAGGTCATGTGGATCTGACCCATGAATTGATTAATCGTGGAGCCAGCTTAAATTTTGCCGTATACGGTGCAGCAAGTGGAAATCATGTAGCACTTACCAATGAACTCATCAATGTTGATGCGAGTTTAAGTTATGCCATTTGGGGTGCAGCATTCGGAGGACACAGCACATCAACCAAAGCGTTGCTTAATCGTGGCGCAAGCATCAATAACGCTGTACATGGTGCAGCATTTGGCGGTCATGCAGAACTGACTCATACGCTTATCCACCTTGGTGCTCATTTAAATAATGCAGTCAATGGCGCGGCAAATGGCGGTCATATCGATCTTACTAATGATCTGATTATCCGCGGAGGCAGTTTAAATCAAGCCGTGCAGGGTGCAGCGGGCGGCGGTTATATCGCTTTTGTGAATGATTTAATCAAGCGCGGAGCAGACTTGAAATATGCTGTACGCGGTATCGCGAATTGGGAGCATAGTATCAACACGGAAAATGATGCGTTACGCCTTATTGCCTACATTGATAATGAAGCATTGCGCAATTTACTCGCTGAAAAATTTAAAGAAACAATACCATCACTTGATACCCAGCGGTTGCTAGAGCAGGCAAAAAAAATAAACATGCTGATGAGGGAAAATAAACTTACTTTTAATCAGGCACAAGGTTAAGGGTTTTGGACTGGTTTTAATTACCTTTCAGCTTTTAAAAGCGGGGCAGATCCTTGAGTCTAATGGAAAAATAACGCTCCTTGTGCTAGGAATAAAGTCAGTACTTTTTAATTTAAGGACAAATAAAATGATATTAAGAGAAAAAGAAATGCCATTAAGCAATCGTTTGATCGCTGAATTTATGGGCACAGCGTGGTTAGTGTTATGTGGTTGCGGTAGTTTGGTGATTGCATCTGCGTTTCCTGGGTTAGGCATAGGTTTCTTAGGGGTTGCCTTGGCCTTCGGTTTATCGTTATTAACCATGATATATACGATAGGGCATATTTCAGGTTGTCATATTAATCCTGCGGTTTCTATAGGTTTATTTATTGTGGGCCGATTTCCTGCGCGGGATGTGTTGCCGTATATTTTCGCGCAAATTTTAGGTGGCATCGCCGGTGCAGGGTTATTATATTTAATCGCAAGTGGTAAGCCCGGGTTTGATGTGGCGCATGGGTTTGCAGCCAATGGGTATGGCGAACATTCTTTCGGCGGTTATTCAGTCGTCTCAGCGTTTATTACCGAAGCGGTATTCACTTTTATGTTGTTAATGATTATTTTAGGCAGTACAGATACTCGGGTGCCTAAAGGCTTTGCACCGATTGCAATCGGTTTGGGGCTGACATTACTGCTTTTAGTAGGGATCCCCGTGACGGGACTTTCTGCTAATCCAGTGCGTAGTACAGGTCCTGCACTTTTTGTAGGCGGTTGGGCCATACAGCAATTATGGTTATTTTGGGTGGCGCCTATCTTGGGTGCGGTCGTGGCGGCTGTGTTTTATCGCCATTTGGCAAAACTGCCGGAAAATAACTAAAACATAATTTATGCGCCGTACAGGTTAATGCTGACGGCGCATGCTTTTAAGCCTTTCTAATAGAATGTTCGAGAAAATAAGCTATAATTAAGCGTTATTACTTTGTGGAAATGGGGAGCATAGCATGGTGTCACATCTATTAAATACAGACGATAGGCTAACCGCTAAAAAGACTAAAATTGTTTGTACTTTAGGTCCCAAAACGTTCTCAATTGATGCCATCACTAAGCTGAGAAAAATGGGCATGGATGTTGCGCGGCTCAATGGTGCACAAGGGGATCTTGAATGGCATAAGCAGGCTATACAATTAGTGCGTGCGGTAGATCCTTTAATTTCAATTTTGGTTGATATTCCAGGTCGGAAAATTAGAACAACTGAGCTCGATGCGCCTTATCCTGTCAAAATAGGTGATTTGGTTATCTTTACTACCATAACCCTGCCTAAAGATCCGCATAAAATCCCAGTGAACTATGCAAAGCTGCATGAGGATCTCAAAGAAGGTGATCATATTCTTGTTGATGACGGAACATTATTCTTTACAGTGGTAAAAATTGACGGGCATGATATTCATTGTCAGGCAGAAAACAATGGACAAGTTAAAAGTTTTAAAGGCGTGAATGTTCCTTATGTCAAGGTTAATTCACCCGTCGTTTCCGAAAGAGATAAAGCAATACTCGAATTTTGTCAAAAAGAAGGTGTTGATTATATAGGCCTTTCTTTTGTTGAAAACGCGGGGGATGTTTATCAAGTGCGTGGGGTATTATCAGGCTCAGACGTCGGGATCATTGCTAAGATTGAAAATAGCCGGGGTATTGAAAATCTTGAAGAAATATTGGCAGTATCCGATGCGATTATGATTGATCGCGGTGATTTAGGTGCCGAAACCTCTGTTGAACAAATTGGGCTTTTACAAAAGAAAGTGGTGCATATTGCCACTCAGCAAGGCGTACCGGTCATTATCGCTACCGAAATGCTGAATTCGATGATTGAAAATCCTATGCCCACTAAAGCCGAAGTCAATGATATCACCAATGCTATTCTAGACGGTGCTTCTGCAGTCATGCTCTCAGGTGAGAGTGCGGTAGGTAAATATCCTTTTGAGTCGGTAAAATTGCTCTCAGATGTGATTCGACAAACAGAAGTCTATCTAAATCAAATGGGAAATCCCCTCAAGGTGGGCGATATCAAAGACACGTCTAACACGATCGGTCGCGCCGTATATGATATTACACGCTCACTGAACATTGATAAAATTGTCAGTATCGCTTCTACAGGCTATTCTGCCAAAATGATTGCACGCTATCGTGGGCAGGCAAAAATAATTATAGCGATTAATACCATAGAAAAAGCAAGAAAAATGAATTTAATTTGGGGGTCTGAGGTTGTTGTTATTCCTTTTACACTGGATCCCAGCTCTACGGAGCACATCATGGTTGTCATTCAGGCACTCATCGATCAAAAATTGCTCCTGGATGACGATAAATTTATTCTAGTTTCGGCCAAGCACGAATTTTATACCACTAAAATGAATTCCTTAGAAGTTCACTCTGTGGCCAGCTTGAAAAAATTAACACATTGGTAGGTCCACAGTCTTAACACGCTTTCCAATAAATGGCTTGAGTAGTTCGCAAAGGCAGCAGTGAAAACTGCTGCCTTTTGTTTATTTAATCATGCAGAAATGAGGATATAAACAATTGGAATGGGTAAGTAAAACAGTTATTATTGGATGCACTCACACAAAGAAATCATTTATGCAGCAAATCGAAGCATTAGATTTATTAAAAATGGGAAAAAATATTTTTCTCACCGGTGAAGCCGGTTCTGGGAAAACCTATTTATTAAATAAATACATACAATATCTCAAAGAAAATCATGTTAAAGTCGCTGTGACTGCCTCCACGGGCATCGCGGCCACCCATATACAAGGCAACACCATACATTCATGGTCGGGCATAGGCGTACGAGATACCCTGACTGATAATGATTTAGAGAATATCATCGCTTCTGATCGGATCATCCGTAATTATAAAAACGCCCGGGTATTGGTGATTGATGAAATCTCTATGCTGCAGAAGCATCAACTGGATATGGTCGATACGATAGCGCGTTCATTGCTTGAACCGGATGAAGCCTTTGGTGGCATGCAAGTCATAGTCTGTGGCGATTTTTTTCAATTGCCGCCGATTTCTCGTGGAAATGCTTTGACGCATGAAAAACAGTTTGCCTTCGAAGCCTCTGCATGGGAAAGAGGGGATTTTTATGTATGCTATTTGCACGAGCAACATCGTCAAGGTAATGATCCTTTATATGGTATTTTAAACGATATACGCAGTGGTACTGCCGGCGAGCATACCAAAGTGCCATTGCGTACGCGTTATAGAAAAGAACCCGATGGGAATACCAAAGCTACAAAAATATATTCCCGCAATGTGAATGTGGATTTGATTAATGAGCGTGAACTTGCCTCTATAAATAGTCAGGAAAAAAAATTTAAGATGACTAGCAATGGTTATCCGTTACACATAGAAGGATTAAAGAAGAATTGTCTTGCGCCGGATGAATTAAAATTAAAAATTGGCGCTGAGGTCATGTTTATCAAAAATCATATGCTAGGGAAATATGTGAATGGTACACGCTGCACTGTGATTGGCTTTGAGCGCGGCGAAGGCTGGCCTAGGGTTAAAACGTTTGATAATGACACCATTATTGCCGAACCCGAAGAATGGCGATATGAGGATAATGGCATTGTGCGTGCCACCATCACCCAAGTCCCACTCAAACTCGCCTGGGCTATCACGATTCATAAAAGTCAGGGCATGACGCTAGATGCGGCTGAAATTGATTTAGGCGATGCATTTGAACCTGGCATGGGTTATGTCGCCTTATCACGCGTACGCTGTTTAAATGGTTTAAAACTGATGAATCTGAATGAAATGGCGTTGCAAGTGCATCCTAAAATTCTTGACCATGATAAAATTTTTAAACAGTGTTCGGCGGATAATGTGGAATACCTGAAAACACTCTCTACTGAACAAATAGCAGATTCTCAAAAGCAAACACTGATAGATCGTTTTCGTGGCTGTGCCATTAAACCTAAGGCAAAAATAGCAACAAAAGCGAGAAAAGAAAAATCCAAGCCTACGCACCTCATTACCTTGGAAATGCTGCAAAACAATCAGTCCATAGCAATGATTGCCGCGGAACGCAATCTGACCTATGGCACTTTATTAACCCATATTGAAAAGCTTAATGGCTTGAAACTCATCAATCTTCAGCACATTAATCACCTTAAGGCTGCGCTTGCACAAGAAGATTTTGAAGCGATTTTTGTTGCATTGAAGGCCTCGGAGGAGGGGAGACTCATGCCCATTTATGAGAAATTTACGGGGAAATTTAGCTATGAAGAGATTCGGATGGTACGATTGTTTACGGTACTACCCTAGGCATTTTATATGATGGGGGTTCTAGGGCAAGCGATGGTATTCCGGCAGATAGTTTGATATCTAAGTGTTATTTATGTTCTACAGCTTCCTAATCATCATTTTATCTCATCTCTTTAACTTTCTTTTTATTGGTCTATAATATTTTATATCGCCCAAATGGGTATACATCAAGGAAGATTACAAATGAAAATTAAAAACCTCTATCTAGGTTCTTTAACCTCGATAGCAGTATTAGCTTCTAGCTTAGCTAATGCTGAACAAGCTGTAACAGTTCCCACATTTGAAGGCGGATTCACTGCTTCTATCGGAACATTTTATGTCGTGCCTTCTTCAGCAGATGGCACTTTAGCCGTAGTTGGTCCACAAGATAATCCTGTTGTCTTCGATAATCTTGGATATATCAGCCCCTCAACAAAATATCAATTTGGCTGGGAAGCTTCAATAGGTTATATATTTGAAGATACTGGAAATGATATTGAATTATATTATCGTGGTCTTTCTAACGACACAACGAATGATATTAATGGTGTAGTTTCTCCAATATTCGAAGACACTACTTCTGATATATCAAGCAAATTAAAGTATGAATTGGAAACTGCAGATTTGATGATCGGCCAATTTATCGACTTAGGTACCCATGTACAAATGCGCTTTTCAGGCGGTTTGTCTTACCTTTTTACTCAGCAACAAGAAAATCTTTCAGCTGATGTAAGTGCTCCATTTCCACCATCACCACCAACACCTCCATTACCTGGGCCACCTGCACCAGGAATATATGCTATAGATCAAACCAGCAAATTCAGTGGTTTCGGTCCTCGTGTTTCTTTGGATTCTCGCTATGATTTTGGTGGTGATGCAGAAGGATTAGGTATTGTTGGCGGCGCTTCATTAGCGTTCTTCTTAGGTAATAATAAAATTACTGGCAACACTGATGTAGCAATGCCAGTACCCCCACCACCTGATAGTAATCTTCGAGACCCAACTATAGAACAAATCGAAACTACTTTTTCAGACAAATTGGAAAATCAAGCGGTTACCAATTTAAGAGCTAATTTAGGTATCGATTATGTCTTTTTCTTTGATAATGAAGAATCAACTTTAGGCATCGAATTAGGTTACCTAGTGGATTATTATGATAATGCTATCGCGACTGTTGATACCGCACAATTAAATGGCGGACCCGCAGGGTTTGACGCAGGCATAGGTTTTGAAACCAATACCAGCGCTCTGACATTCAGCGGTCCTTATCTGCAGATTAAAGGCGTGTTCTAAGCTAATCTTAGCTCGATATAGAGGGGGCCTTATGGCCCCTTCTTTCGTTGTAAATGATTAATTCATCAGAATAATCATATCTCTTTTAAATGTAATACAGTATATCTTTAAGAGACTGGAAAGGGGGATATATTTTGCTATAGTTACCTAACTATATGTCCATGCCAAGGTTCTGTTTAGACTTTTTCAAGGACGAGAAATTAATATTTGTGAGGATAATAAATGAATAAACTGAGTAATGAAGATAATGCGAATGCATTAGATGCATCAGGACAACCTAATCAATTTGGTTTTGACAAGCCCTTACATGCCTGGATGAGCCAATTTACTGGTTGGTTAGCGCCATCCTCTTTTTTATTGGCTTATTTTGATTGGCTAACCCATTTAAGCCATTCTCCCGATAAAAGATTGGAACTGCTCACTAATGCCATCAAAAGAAATATACAATTTATGTCATTGTTTTTGCAATCATCGAGTGGCCAACAATGTGGGCGTTGTGTGGATCCAAAAGAATCCGATCGTCGGTTTAAAAATGAATTATGGAATCACTTCCCATTTAATATGTACTCGCAATTCTTTTTAATATATGAACAAACTTGGGATGATGCCACAAAAAATATACCAGGCGTTTCTAAACATCATCTGAACCTGGTTAATTTTTTGACCAGGCAAATGCTCGATGTGTTTTCTCCATCCAATTTTCCACTCACTAATCCTGAAGTCATTAAAGCGACAGCTGATCAATTGGGTATTAATTTTGTAAGGGGATACCGTAATTTGATTGAAGATATCTCACACCGCATTAATAAATCTCCCCCAGTAGGTGCGGAAAATTTTATAGTGGGGAAGAATGTAGCCATTACACCAGGGAAAGTGATCTATCGAAATCATTTGATAGAACTTATCCAGTATGAACCTACCACTGAAAAAGTTTTTTCGGAACCCATTTTAATTATTCCCGCATGGATTATGAAATATTACATCCTGGATCTTTCACCGAATAATTCCATGGTAAAGTATCTGGTAGATAAAGGTCACACGGTATTTATAATTTCATGGAGAAATCCTGGCAGTGAAGATAGAAATTTGAGCATGGACGATTACGTCAAGCTCGGAGTTATGGAAGCTGTGAATGCCATAAATCATATCATACCAAAACAACAAATTAATGCGGTGGGTTATTGCATAGGCGGAACTTTACTCATGATTGCTGCAGCAGCCATGGCAAATGCAAATGATCATCGATTAAAATCTATTACCTTGTTTGCGACCCAGGTGGATTTTAAAGATGCAGGCGAGCTTCTTTTATTTATTGACTCTAGCGAATTAAATTATATTGATGACATTATGTGGGAAAAAGGCTATTTAGAGGGGCAACAAATGGCAGGTACCTTCAGTATGCTCCAGTCTGTTGATCTCATTTGGTCTAGAAGTGTTTTGGATTATCAACTAGGACAAAGAAGGCCGATGAATGATTTAATGGCTTGGGATTCCGACACGACTCGTATGCCTTATAAAATGCACTCAGAATATCTTAGAAAATTATTTTTAGATAATGATCTGGTAGAAGGACATTATACGATTGATGGACAAACGCTTGCTTTAGAAGATATTAATATTCCCATTTTTGCAGTAAGCACGATAAGAGATCATGTCGCCCCTTGGAAATCTGTTTATAAAATTCATTTCCTTACTGATTCCGATATCTCATTTGTTTTAACTAGCGGTGGACATAATTCGGGCGTCGTTAATGAACCGGGACATCCTGGGCGTAGTTATCAACTGATGAAGCATAAAAAAGATGAGAATTATCTTTCTCCAGAAAGTTGGCAACAACAAGCCTTGAGCCATGAAGGATCCTGGTGGCCTGCCTGGGTGAAGTGGCTCGCCAAACATTCTGGAGAAAAAGTAGTGCCTGTTCCTATGGGTAATCCTCAGCAAGGGTATGAAATTTTATGTGATGCACCGGGTACCTATGTGTTACAAAAATAATCATTTACTCAATTAGAAAGGAGTTTTTATGAAAAATCGTATCGCATTAGTTACGGGTGGTTTGGGTGACATTGGCACAAAAATTTGTCATGAGTTTTGTACTAGAGGCGCTAAAGTGATAGCGGTTGATCGCTTAGCCAAAGATAAAGCATTATTATGGCAAGCAGAACAAAAAAAACTTGGGTTTGACATTGAACTCGGTTTTGCAGATGTGACGCAATTTGACAGTTGTGCTGAATTGCAAAATGATGTTGAAAAACGCGTGGGCCCTGTTGATATCCTCATCAACGCTGCAGGTACCATTAACGATGCCACCTTACATAAAATGACGCCAGAGCAATGGAATCAAGTGGTACACACCGATCTAGATAGCGTATTTAATGTTACGCGGCAATTTATTAATGGCATGATCGAACGCGGATATGGCCGTATTGTTAATATCTCTTCTGTTAACGGTGAAAAAGGACAATTTGGACAAACCAATTATTCATCAGCGAAATCGGGTATTTATGGTTTTAGCAAAAGTTTAGCGCAAGAAGTCGCTAAACATGGCATTACTGTGAATAGCATTTCACCTGGCTATGTTGAAAGTCGTATGGTCCTGTCTGTTTCAAAAGAGGTGCTAGCAAAAATTATTGCAGGAATCCCGGTAGGCCGTTTAGCAAAACCGGAAGAAATTGCGTGGTCAATTGCATTTTTAGCCTCAGAAAGAAGTGCTTTTATTACCGGCACGAATTTGAGCGTCAATGGCGGAATACACATGGGCTGAGAATAATGAGGAAACAATCATGTAGGGAAAAACGAAATTTTCGATCATATGATGACGGATGGTTTACTTGATCCTTATACAGAAAAACCCATGGGTTATTTCGCAGAACAATGTGCTATTAAAGAGTTAAAGCTCTCTGCAGAAAAAGTGAATGTTTATGGAGGCGCTTGCGTGCTGGGTCATCCGTTGGGTGATACAGGTGCAAGAATTATAGTTACGATATTAAATGCATTAAAGCAAATAAAATTAAAGCGAGGTCTTGCTGCATTGTGTATCGGTGGTGGAGAAGCAACGGCTGTGGTAGTAGAAATTATTCCTGACTAAATAGATAATAAAGAGAATGTAACCTATGAAACCTAATGATGATCTACCTAAGGTACCTAAACCTTCTGACGATTTGATGCAGCAGCGGATCGCGAAACGTGCACATCAAATCTATGAGGAGAGTGGTCGTTTCGCTCAGGACTGGAAGTTGGCAGAGGAGGAGATTAGGAAAGAGATGGCTAATGCCGCAGCCGGCATACCAGAGGCCGTACCTGATAAAGCTGAACCTGCACCCAAAACCGAAGCGGAACCTAAGCCTGATACAGCGGAAGCTGCACCCAAAACCGAAGCGGAACCTAAGCCTGATACAGCAGAAGCTGCACCCAAAACTGAAGCTGCGCCTAAGCCAGATAACACAAAACCAGCAAGCAAAATAGAAGTTAAAGCAGGCGCTAACTCCCAGCCGCAGGACAATTTAAAATCACTGTCCATGCCAGATCTGGAAAAGAAATTGAATGCGTCAGCAAATGGCTTGACTGAAAGTGATGCAAAAACTCGCCTATCCCAATATGGGGCTAACGAGATTGTAGAAAAAAAACCTAATGAATTTTTGAAATTTTTAAGCTATTTTTGGGGTCCCATCCCTTGGATGATTGAAGTCGCGATCATCTTATCAGGCGCGATTCAACACTGGCCGGATTTTTTCATTATCCTTGTTTTGCTTTTTTCTAATGCTGGAGTTAGATTCTGGGAAGAACATTCAGCCGGCAACGCTATCGCTGCGCTAAAAGCTAAGCTTGCCATTAAGGCGAAAGTGAAACGTGATGGTAAATGGGGTAGTCAAAATGCACGTGAATTAGTACCTGGTGATGTCATTCGATTATGTTTAGGCGATATTGTGCCCGCTGATGCGCGTTTGTTAGAAGGTGATCCTGTGGAGGTTGATCAATCCTTACTGACAGGAGAATCTTTGCCTGCCACACGTAAAACAGGGGAGGCTGTCTATTCGGGTTCAATCATGCGTCAAGGAGAAATCAGTGCGTTGGTTTACGCGACCGGAACCCATACTTATTTTGGAAAAACAGCGCAACTGGTTCAAGAAGCACATACTATCAGCCATTTTCAACGCGCTGTGTTGAAAATTGGTAATTACTTAATTATGTTAGCGCTGGTTCTGGTGGCAGCGATTATTGCTGTCGCGATTTATCGTGGCGATCCATTACTCACGACCTTGCAGTTCGCCTTGGTACTCACGGTCGCGGCAATTCCCGTCGCTATGCCTACGGTGTTATCCGTGACCATGGCAGTGGGCGCACGTTTGCTCGCTAAAAAAGAAGCGATTGTAACCAAGCTGTCTGCCATTGAAGAATTGGCGGGAGTGGATATATTGTGCGCAGATAAAACAGGCACATTGACCCAAAACAAACTCACCTTAGGCACACCGTTCACTGTGAACAAGATAGCAGCTGGTCAAGTGATATTGGAGGCGGCGTTAGCCTCACGTGCAGAAGATAAAGACACCATCGATATGGCAGTCATCAGTGGATTGCAAGATGCTGCCGTGTTGAAAGAATATCAAGTCATTCATTTTCAACCTTTTGATCCCGTGCATAAGCGTACGGAGGCGACCGTCAAAGGCAAAGACGGAGAGGAGTTCAAAGTGACTAAAGGCGCGCCACAAGTCATCATGGCGTTATCTGCAAATGCATCACAGGTGAAAGCGGTTGTTGAAAAGTCTGTCGATGAATTTGCCGCGCAAGGATTTCGTTCATTGGGCGTTGCGCGCTGTGATAAGGCCGGGCAGTGGCAGTTTCAAGGGGTGTTACCTTTGTCCGATCCACCCCGAACAGATGCTAAGACAACGATCGCGAATGCAAAACAGATGGGTGTGAAAATTAAAATGGTCACCGGTGATCAAATACCTATAGCCAAAGAAATCGCGCAGAGCTTAGATATGGGTACAAATATTCTTGATGCAAGCGGCTTTACTGACAAGAAGGATAAAGGCCCTGAAGATCCAAAACTCATAGCCTCTGTTGAAAAAGCGGATGGTTTTGCTCAAGTGTTTCCTGAAGACAAGTTTCGCATCATCACCATTTTGCAAAAACTCGGTCACATCGTCGGTATGACCGGTGATGGGGTGAATGATGCACCTGCACTCAAGCAAGCGGACTGCGGCATCGCCGTTTCCACCGCAACAGATGCAGCGCGAGCGGCGGCATCTATTGTGTTGCTGGCGCCGGGGCTTTCGGTAATTATTGATGCTATTAAGGAAAGCCGAAAAATTTTCCAGCGTATGAATAGCTATGCGATGTACCGGATTGCTGAAACCTTGCGTGTGCTGCTCTTTATGACACTAGCGATCTTGGTATTTAACTTTTATCCTGTGACAGCCATCATGATCGTGATGTTAGCGCTACTGAATGATGGCGCCATCCTCTCGATAGCCTATGATAATGTCCATTATAGTAACGAGCCAGAGGGATGGAATATGCGTAAAGTAATCGGCATTTCCACCGTGTTAGGTGTCGTCGGAGTCATCGCTGCGTTTGGTTTATTTTATCTTGCTGAACGCGTTTTTCATCTTGATCGTGCGCTAGTTCAGACGATGATGTATTTGAAGTTATCTGTGGCAGGACATCTAACGATTTTCTTAACACGTACCCGCGGTCCATTCTGGTCCATACGTCCTGCACGAATTTTATGGCTGGCAGTGTTGGGCACACAAATTATAGCGACACTGATTGCAGTTTATGGGCTGTTTATGACACCGCTAGGCTGGGGTTGGGCGTTGTTCGTTTGGGGATATGCGCTTGCATGGTTCCTCGTGAATGATCGCGTTAAGTTGCTTGCTTATAGGTTTCTTGATCCTATAAAAAGTAAAACGTCTTCCAATAAGCCTCTAAAAAATATTGTGGAAACCTAAACTTAAGGATTTTAAATATGAACACTATAGAAAATAAAACTTTCGACGAAATGAAAATCGGTGACACAGCCAGCATCAAGCATAGGGTATTACAAAAAGATATCGAGCTCTTTTCTATTATGTGCGGCGATGTCAATCCCGCCCATTTAGATCCGACATACGCCAAAGGCGATATGTTTCATAAAATTATCGCGCAAGGCATGTGGGGCGCGTCGTTTTTCTCGACAGTATTGGGCACTGAACTACCGGGCCCGGGAACTATCTATTTAGATCAAACCCTTAAATTTGAGCAACCCATTTTTATTGGCGACTCTATTACTATTAGCGTTACCGTCAGCAGTAAAAAAGCAGGCAAATATAATATCGTTGAGCTTGATTGTCAGTGTATCAATCAAGATAATAAAGTCGTTATTAGTGGCTTGGCAACCGTCATTGCACCAGACAAAAAAATGAAATTAGAAGCTTCTGTGTTGCCCACAGCTACACTAAAAATGCCGATACGTGAGTGGTATAAAAAGTTGGCTTCCAAAAGCAGCATGGCGCCACTAAAAACCGCTATTGTCCATCCTGTGGATGCACTATCACTACAAGGCGCCATTGAATCAGCACAAGCAGGCTTAATCATACCGATATTGGTTGGGCCTAAAGATAAAATTCAGGCTGCGGCAAAAGAAAACAATCTTGATATTTCATCGTATAAATTGATCCCCACATTGCACAGTCTAGAAGCTGCAGAAAAAGCCGTAGCCCTGGCAAGAAGCGGTGAAGTGGAAGCCTTGATGAAAGGTAAAATACACACTGACGAGCTGATGCACGCCGTTATCGACAAAGACAAAGGACTACGTACCGCTAGGCGTATGAGCCATATCTTTGCAATGGATGTCCCTAATTATTTTAAACCACTATTTATTACCGATGCCGCTATCAATTTATTTCCCCATCTTACGGAAAAAGTAGACATAGTGCAAAATGCTATTGATTTATTTCAAGCTTTGGGAATGGGAACTCCAAAAGTCGCTATTGTTTCCGCCGTTGAAACCGTGAATGAAAAAATCCCTTCGACTTTAGATGCTTGCGCGTTATGTAAAATGGCAGAGCGCGGTGAAATCACCGGTGGGATATTAGACGGTCCTTTGGCATTTGATAATGCGATATCGGTTGAATCAGCAAAAGTAAAGGGGATCATCTCTGAGGTGGCAGGTGATGCGGATATTATCGTGGTGCCAGACGTTGAGTCTGGTAATATGCTTTACAAACAAATGACATACCTTTCTGGTGCTGAAGCGGCCGGTATTGTGATTGGTGCCACTGTCCCCATCATATTGACCAGTCGGGGTAGCGATGCCTTATCAAGGCAAGCGTCCTGCGCCATGGCGCTACATTATGTGCGTAATAAAAAGGTGATTGCAAAATGAGAAATTCAGATGCGAGTTCATCACGGATTTAAATTTACAAAACATACTGATCAGTGATATCAGTAGGAGTTCAAAATGTTAATTGATTTAAAGGGAAAAGTGGGTTTGGTCGTCGGCATTGCAAATGAACACAGCATCGCATACGGTTGCTCAGAAAAATTTCATGAAGCAGGTGCCGAATTGGTCATTACCTACCTTAACGAAAAAGCAAAACCCTATGTGCAGCCCTTGGCTACAGCACTGAAAACACCTTTATTTTTACCTTGTAATGTGCAGAATGAAGACGAGTTGAAAGCGGTGTTTGAAAATATTCGGCAAAAATGGGGAAAGCTAGATTTTATGTTGCATTCGATTGCTTTTGCTTCTAAAGCAGATTTAAGCGGTAGAGTAGTCGATTGTTCAAAAGCAGGATTTCTGGATTCCATGGATATTTCCTGTCATTCACTTATTCGTATGGCAAAATTAGCTGAACCTTTAATGAAAGAGGGCGGAAGTATATTGACCATGACGTATTATGGCAGTCAAAAAGTAATATTGAATTATAATATGATGGGTATTGTTAAAGCAGCACTCGAAGCATCGGTTCGCTACTTGGCATCCGAATTAGGCAAAAGCAACATCCGTATCAATGCGATATCGCCAGGGGCTATTCAAACGCGAGCCGCATCGGGTATTCCAAATTTTGAAGCCTATATTAAAGCTGAAACAGCAAAAACACCCTTACATAAATTGGTGGATACGGGCAGCGTGGGTAACTTGGCCGCGTTTATTTCCAGTAGTGCGGGAAGCGATATTACTGGTCAAGTTTATTATATTGATGCAGGTTATTCGATCATGGGTTAAATAAATTAACAAAGCGATAGACGCATATCGAACAACAGAGCATGCATAATGCCATGTCCGTTTTGAAAATTTTGAAAACTAAATCATGGGAAAATGAGCTGGTAAACCATATTGGAGCGGTTATCCATAGGACACCGTCATAATAGTCATTTTCCCTTTTGATTTTATTCTTTTTACCCTCGTAATATTCACGTTAGAGGCTACAAAGAGGAAGGCACTATCACCACACCTTTTGACTTACGCGTGCAGAATGAAATAGATCGTTTTCATTTTGTCCAAGATGTCATTGATCGCGTCCCGCATTTGGGTGACAAAGGAGATTATTTGAAACAAATGGTTCGTGATAAGCTTATTGAACACAAGCTGTATATCGATAAGCATGGCAAAGACATGCCTGAGATCTTGAATTGGAAATGGAGTTAAAAAAAATATTAAAAAGATGAAGAGGAACATGCCAATAAATTTTTCGATTTAATCCAGCAAAATAATAGTTTCAGAGACTTAGGAAATGGGTCAGATAACTTTTATATTGCTCATTCTATGCTAAACTTACTATTCGTTATAGTGCTGTATGGCAGACATTCAATATAAAATAAATGGTGATGCACATGCTACGCAAAGGCATTATTATGACCGCCGGTGCCGGCACACGACTGTGGCCTTTGACGCACAGTGTCAATAAACAGATGCTTCCTATCTATGATAAACCCATGATTTACTATCCATTAACTCAGCTAATGAAAGCGGATGTACGCGATATTCTGATCATTACCTCTGCATATGATCTGGAGGTATATCAAACATTGCTGCAAGATGGTTCGCAGTGGGGTATTAATATTTCCTTTGCGGTACAAGAAAAACTCTGTGGTATTGCAGATGCTTTTTTAATCGGGGAGCAATTTATAGGTCGAGATAATGTTGTATTACTGCTAGGTGATAATATTTTTCACGGTGGAAATGTGGATGATAGTTTGAAAAATGCACTAAACAATACTTCTGGTGCTACTGTGTTTGCTTATCCTGTAGAAGATCCAAGCCAGTACGGTGTTATCGCATTTAATGAAAGTGGAAAACCTGTGAGCATTGAAGAAAAACCTCAATGTCCTAAATCGCAATATGCGGTGACTGGACTTTATTATTATGACAATTATGTGATCGACATTGCTAAAAGTTTAAAGCCCTCGGCTCGTGGGGAACTTGAAATTACTGATGTTAACCGTGCTTATTTGCATAAAAAAAATCTAGAGGTGGAAATACTAAATGAAAATACCACGTGGTTAGATGCAGGCACCTCTGCAAGTTTACTTGCTGCTGCAAATTTTATTCACACCACAGAGACTAAGCTAGGTATTAAAATTGGATGCCCAGAAGAAACAGCTTGGCGTTTAGGATTTATTAATGATGAGGCGTTGATTGTTGCCGCAAATCGTTATGCTAAGAATCATTATGGTCAATACTTGCTAAAGCTACTTGCTGGGAGTGCAACATGTTAAGTCCGCTTGCAGGTTTGCCGGCACCGCCTTCCTTGTTAGTGAATGTGCCAAAACTAATCACAGCCTATTATTCAGAAATACCCGATGCTCATGTGCCTGAACAACGGGTTGTATTTGGCACCTCAGGACATCGCGGCTCATCTTTTGATAAAAGCTTTAATGAATGGCATATTCTTGCAATCACTCAGGCTATTTGTTTATATCGTACGCAACACAATATCAATGGGCCATTATTTTTAGGGATAGATACGCATGCACTCTCAGTGCCTGCATTTGTCAGCGCTCTTGAAGTATTAGCAGCTAACAAAGTAGAAGTCATGATTGCACCCAATGATGAATATACCCCCACGCCGGTGATTTCGCACGCCATATTAACTTATAATCAAGAGCGCAGCACAGGATTAGCCGATGGGATAGTGGTAACCCCGTCACACAATCCGCCAAAAGATGGTGGATTTAAATATAATCCTCCATCAGGCGGTCCGGCTAATCAAAATGTGACGCATTGGATAGAAAAAAAAGCTAATGAATTTCTTGAAAATAAATTAAAAAATATCAAAAGAGTATCTTTTGAGACTGCATTACGTGCCGATACTACACATCGATATGATTACCTGAATACTTATGTGAATGATTTAGAAAATGTAGTGGATCTCAATTTAATCCGTGATTCAAAGATTCATATGGGTGTGGATCCATTGGGTGGCGCAGGCGTGCATTATTGGCAGCCTATTGCGCATAAATATGGATTGAATATGACTATTACGAATGAAACTGTGGATCCCACGTTTAGTTTCATGACCGTGGATTGGGATGGTCAAATTCGTATGGATCCTTCATCACCTTATGCCATGGCGAAGTTAATTAACTTAAAAAATAATTTTGACATCTCATTTGCTTGCGATACAGATTATGATCGTCATGGCATTATTAGTCCTAGCAAAGGATTGTTACCCTCCAATCATTTTCAGAGTCTTGCCATCTCCTATTTATTGGAGCAACGCAAAAAATGGCATTCATCTGCAGCGATAGGTAAAACTATTGTGAGCAGCGCGATGATCGACCGCATCAGTAAAAAGCTGTGTCGTAAACTTTATGAAGTGCCAGTTGGATTTAAATGGTTTGTGGAGGGGCTGTTAGATAGTTCTCTTTGTTTTGCCTCAGAAGAAAGTGCTGGCGCGTCATTTAGTCGTATCTCAGGCCGTGTGTGGACCAGTGATAAAGATGGCATTATTGCTGCGCTGTTGGCCGCAGAAATGACTGCGCATTATGGGCGAGATATAGTTGAAATATATGATAATCTAGTCAATGAATTGGGTCCTGCAGTTTTTGATCGGATTGATGCCCCCGCCACACTAGAACAAAAAACTATTCTGGAAAAATTGACTGCGAATCAAATTCACTCTACTACACTCGCAGGTGAGAAAATTCAGTCCATCTTAACTAACGCACCGGGCAATGATGCACCCATAGGCGGGGTGAAAGTGATAACTAAGAGTGGATGGTTTGCTGCGCGTCCTTCAGGAACAGAAGATATTTACAGAATTTATGCGGAAAGTTTTCAAGATGCGGATCATCTGCAACAGATTATTACCGAAGCACAAACCATCATCAATGAAGCGTTATCAATACCTGGAAAAAATAATGAAAAATGAACAAGCCCAACAACAATGTGACATCGGCATGATAGGCTTGGGCATCATGGGCCGGAATTTATTATTGAATATGGCTGAACATGATTTTTGTGTTGCAGGGTATGATAAAGATGAAACCAAGGTGACCTCATTAAATCAAGAGTCTAAACAACACGACGTATATGCCGCCAGCAACATTAAAGATTTTTTGGCATTATTAAAAGCGCCACGCGCCATTATGCTACTCGTGCCCGCAGGTCCTGCAGTAGATGCTATCATCGAAGAATTACTACCCTTTTTGCAAACCGGAGATTTAATTATAGATGCCGGTAATTCATATTTTAAAGATACCGATAACCGTGCTCAAAAATTAATAGCAAAAGGAATTTATTTTTTAGGTGTAGGCATATCCGGTGGAGAAGAAGGTGCGCGCCATGGGCCCAGTATTATGCCAGGGGGGCCTAAAGCAGCCTACGATCGTATTCATCCTATATTTTCAGCCGTCGCAGCAAAAGTAAATAATGAACCCTGCGTTGCTTATCTGGGTCCAAAATCTGCCGGCCATTATGTCAAAATGATACATAATGGCATTGAATACGGCATCATGCAACTTATTGCCGAAACTTACGATGTAATGAAACGTGGCTTAAATTTCAATGATGAGCAATTATGTAAAATATATGGCGAATGGAACCAAGGGGAATTAAACAGCTATTTGCTCGAAATTACGGGCAATATTTTTAGTAAAAAAGATGATAGAACAGGCAAAGAACTGATCGATCAAATTCTAGCTGTAGCGCAACAAAACGGTACGGGCATGTGGACTTCGCGTAGTGCGATGGAATTACAATGCCCTACACCGACTATCGATTCCGCAGTGATGATCCGCGATTTATCCGTATTTACGGAACAGCGTCGCAATGCCAGTGAGATTTATCAACGCGCCATAAAAAAATTTACGGGAGTGGAAAATACTTTTCTTACGCAATTGCAACAGGCATTGTATGCTGCCATGATTATCACGTACGCACAAGGGATGGCGCTCTTATTCGTTGCCTCTAAAAAATATGAATATGATTTAGATCTTGCCACTATTGCACGGATCTGGCGCGGCGGCTGCATTATCCGCGCAACTTTATTAGAGGATATCTGCACTGCATTTCAGAATAATGGTGATTTACCCCATTTATTGTTGGATCCTCACTTGTCCCATGTGCTAATGGCTAATCAGGAAGATTTACGGCAAGTGATCTCCCAGGCCATAGTATTAGGCGTGCCTATGCCTGCATTCATGGCCTCACTTGGATATTTCGATTCATATCGGAGTGCATGGCTGCCTGCTAATCTTATCCAGGCACAGCGTGATTATTTTGGCTCACATACGTATCAGCGAATTGATGCTACAGGCACTTTTCACACTCAATGGGAAGAATAATATGTCAGCACAACATTCATCTTTAGATTTACTCTGTATCAATACGATACGCACGCTGTCTATGGATGCGGTTCAAAAGGCCAATAGTGGGCATCCTGGTTTGCCTATGGGTGCTGCGCCCATGGCTTATGTATTATGGACACATTTTTTAAAACATAATCCTAAAAATCCGAATTGGTATGATAGAGATCGCTTTGTATTATCAGCAGGTCACGGCTCAATGTTATTGTATAGTTTATTACATTTAACCGGTTATGCGGTTTCTATCGATGATATCAAGCAATTTCGCCAATGGGGTAGCATTACACCTGGTCATCCAGAATATCAATTAACACCCGGCGTTGAAATAACCACAGGTCCCTTAGGGCAAGGTTTTGCAAATGGTGTCGGGATGGCGATAGCAGAAGCCTATCTAGCCGCGCGATATAATAAACTAGAATTTAATATCATTGATCATTTTACTTATGGCATAGTCAGTGATGGTGATTTAATGGAAGGCGTCGCCTCAGAAGCGGCATCTTTGGCTGGACATTTAAAACTAGGAAAATTGATTTATTTATACGATAACAATCATATTACACTGTCTGCTGCAACGCAATTGGCTTTTACTGAAGACAGGGCCGTGCGTTTTGCAGCCTATGGCTGGCATACACAAATCATTGATGACGGTAATGATTTGAACGCCATCCATAAGGCTATCGAAGCGGCACAAAAAGAAACTCAAAAGCCTTCAATCATTTTGGTTAAAACACATATTGGTTTTGGCTCTCCGCATAAGCATGATACCTTTGAAGCACATGGCTCGCCGCTAGGAAAAGAAGAGGTTAAATTAACCAAGCAAAATTTAAATTGGCCGACTGAAAAATCATTTTATATTCCTAAGGAAGTTGTCAAGCATTTTCAAAAGGCACTCGTTTCCGGTAAAAAAATAGAGACAAGATGGAATACACAGTTTATGCGCTATGCAAAGAAACATCCTATTTTGGCAAAAGAGCTGCAACAATTTATTAAAGGCGAACTTCAACCAAATTGGTATGAGAATATTCCTAAATTTCCTGCCGATCCTATCGGCATGGCGACACGGGTTGCGAGTGGAAAAGTCATGCAAGCGATTAATCCAAATCTTCCTGGACTTGTCGGTGGATCAGCAGATTTGAATCCATCAACTTTTACCCAACTGATTAATTTTGGTAATTTTCAAAATAGCTCCATGGCTGTGGGTGACTTACAAGGTTCATTAGATGGCGGTTGGGATTATTCCGGTCGTAATATTTTTTATGGCGTGCGTGAACATGCCATGGGATCGATATCCAATGGACTTGCGACTTTTGGTAGCCTCATTCCTTTTACGGCTACATTTTTATGTTTTGCAGATTATATGCGACCTGCGATACGCCTTGCTTCACTGATGAAACTTCAGGTGATTTATGTCTTTACGCATGATAGTTTAGCTTTAGGTGAAGATGGCCCGACGCATCAACCGGTGGAACAGTTGGCAAGTTTACGGGCTATTCCACATTTAATTGTGATCCGCCCCAGTGATGCCAATGAAACTGCCGTGGCCTGGAAAATGGCAATTGAAACGCGCGATAGTCCAGTCGCCTTAATATTAACACGACAAGCTGTGCCTACGATAGATAGACAATTGTTTGCCCGTGCAACAGGATTGCTTAAAGGCGCTTATATATTAATCGATGCACCAAAATCTAAACCCGATATTATTTTAATTGCAACCGGGTCTGAAGTGGGTTTGATCCTTGCAGCACAACAAAAATTACAAAAACAAAAAATTGCAGTGCGTATTGTTTCCATGCCAAGTATGGAATTATTTGAAGCACAACCACAAAAATACCGTGACAGTGTATTGCCGCCTGCAATGACAACACGTTTAGTTGTGGAGGCAGGTGTGCGTCAAGGCTGGGAGCGTTATATTGGACCCCTTGGAGATATGTTAAGCGTAGAAGATTTTGGCGCTTCTGCGCCTGGCTCGATAGTGATGCAAAAATATGGGTTTACTGCGGAGCATGTTTATAAACGTGCTTTAGCATTATTGAAAAAAAATAAAAAAAATAAGGTATAAATCATGAAAACAAATCCTTTGCGCGCTCTTGAAGCTCTGGGTCAGTCTATCTGGTTGGATTATATTCAACGAGAATTAATGACTAGCGGCCAGTTAAAAAAAATGATTGATGAAGACGGTCTAGGTGGTATGACTTCAAATCCATCAATTTTTGAACAAGCGATTAGCAAGAGTCATGATTATGATGCAGATATTCAAATGATGACACAAGCAGGTCATACTATAGATGATATTTATGCCGCACTCACACAAAAAGATGTGCAAACTGCTGCCGATGAATTTCGTGATTTATACAATAAGCTTGATGGCAACGATGGCTATGTCAGTTTAGAAGTCAATCCTCATCTTTCCCATGATACGTTTGCCACCATTGCACAAGCGCGTAGCTTGTGGAAAGCCTTGAACCGCCCCAATGTTCTAATTAAAGTCCCCGCAACTAAAGCAGGAATACCTGCTATCAAACAATTGATTAGTGAAGGCATTAATGTCAACGTGACCTTACTGTTTGGTTTGCCACGTTATAAAGAAGTGGCGCTAGCCTATATTGAAGGGTTGGAAATGCGTGCGGCGAGTGGTGCGCCACTCAAATCTATTGCCAGTGTCGCTAGTTTTTTCTTAAGTCGTATTGATGTGTTAATCGATCCAC
Source organism: Gammaproteobacteria bacterium (assembly GCA_013289605.1). GTDB lineage: Bacteria > Pseudomonadota > Gammaproteobacteria > JABCZS01 > JABCZS01 > JABCZS01. Next base: position 93,162 of record JABCZS010000001.1, on the reverse strand, counting down.
AATTAGACCATGCAAAAGAATTGCAAGGTCAAGTCGCACTATCCAGCGCAAAATTGGCTTATCAAATTTATCACGAATTATTTAATAGTGTGCGATTTAAAAAATTGATAGAGCAGGGCGCACGTGTGCAACGTTTACTCTGGGCAAGCACTAGCACAAAAAATCCTAATTATAGTGATGTAAAATATGTGGAAGCTATCATTGGGCCTAATACGGTTAATACACTGCCCTTAGAAACCCTAAATGCCTATCGGGATCATGGTCATCCAAAACTTGAACTTGAACAAGATATTGATAAAGCACAGGCGGTTTTTAAAAAACTATCAGAACTCGGTATTGATATTGATAAAATGACTCAACAATTAGAACATGAAGGCGTGGATAAATTCAATAAATCTTTTGATCAATTAATGTCAGTGTTGAAAGATAAATCATCAAAGGATTCAAAATGATCAAGTACAATGCAGGCAACGCACAAGATGCGATCACGAAAGAGCTCAATGCGTGGCAAAAAGAAAATAAGATGTCACGTTTATGGAAGAATGATCCGAGTCTTTGGACTAACCATGATGAAAATAAATGGACAGGTTGGTTAGCACTGATGCAATCAGAGCTGTCTGAAGTAAATCGTATTATGAGTTTAGCCCACCAGATTAAAACCGAAGGCTTTAAAGATATCGTATTATTAGGCATGGGCGGCTCTAGTCTTTGTCCAGCCATGTTGGCTAAAACATTTGGAAAAATAGAAGATTATCCACGCTTACATATATTAGACTCAACGGATCCGCTACAAATACGGCACTTAGAAGAGCGGATTGATTTAAAACATACTTTTTTTATAGTGTCTAGCAAATCAGGGACTACTTTAGAGCCCAACATTTTTAAACAATATTTCTATGCTCGATTACAAACCGTGTTAGAAAAACCGGATGTCGGACATTGTTTTATGGCGATTACAGATCCGGGTACAGCCCTTGATAGCTTGGCAAAAGATAATCATTTTAAAACCATTTTTTATGGCATTCCTTCCATTGGGGGGCGTTATTCGGCATTGTCTAATTTTGGTATGGCGCCTGCTGGATTAATGGGAATTGACGTGAATAAATTTTTAGGATCTGCAATAGAAATGACCCATGCTTGCGGGCCGAACATTGGAGTGCTCGATAATCCAGGCGCGATTTTAGGGGTTATTTTAGGCGTTTGCGGGAAGTTAGGTAAAAATAAAATCACGTTGATTGCCTCACCTGGAATTCATGCCTTAGGCGCTTGGCTAGAGCAGCTACTGGCTGAATCCACCGGTAAACAAGGCAAAGGTTTGATACCCGTGGATCAAGAAGCGCTAGGTTTGCCATCAGTCTATGGCGATGATCGAATCTTTATTTATATACGCTTAGAAGATGGGGTGGATAGTGAACAAGAAGCAGGTGTTGCGGCATTGGAGCAAGCAGGACAAGTAGTCGTGCGCTGTCATTTGCAAGATAAAATGCATTTAGGTGCTGCCCTATTTTTATGGGAAATTGCGACAGTCGTGGCTGGGAGCATACTGGATATCAATCCTTTTGATCAACCGGATGTTGAAGCAAGTAAAGTGCGCACGATGCAATTAACTAAAGAATATGAACAAACCGGTAAAATTTCCCATCCTAAACCTATTTTTTCAAAAAATAATATAGAGTTATATACTGATGAAATAAATGCACGTGATATAGATAAGCACCTTACCGGCTCTAAAGATCTTGTTGATTATTTGCGAGCCCATTTAGATCGCATTCGTGAAAATGACTATGTGGATTTATCCGCTTTTATTGAAATGTCAAATGAAAATATTACATCCTTACAGCAAACTAGACTGCTGATTCGAGATGTAAAAAAAGTAGCGACTTGCCTTGGTTTTGGTCCACGATCTCTACATTCTACAGGACAAGTCTATAAGGGGGGGCCCAATATAGGTGTATTTTTACAAATTACAACAGATCATCCAGAAGATATTCCCATTCCTGGAGAACCTTACACTTTTGGTTTGGTGATTAATGCGCAGGCGCAAGGTGATTTTGAAGTACTGAACCAGCGCGCGCGTCGAGTTTTACGCATTCATATTAAAGGAGATGTTGGCGCAGGTCTTAAACAACTACATCAGATGATATATTTAGCGCTTAATAAGGATGAATGATGAAGCAACATACCGCTGCGCCGCCTTGCACACTCGTTATTTTTGGGATTGCAGGTGATTTAGTTAAGCGCCTGCTTTATCCGGCCATTTGTAATTTGGAAAGTGAGGGCCTGCTCGATGAAAACTTTTGCATCGTAGGGGTTGCCAAGGAGAAGTATACTAACCCATCTTTTCGTGCACAATTAATAAAAGATGTTAAGGCATTTATTCATGATCCGGTGATAAGAAAAGTAGCGATTAAACTGGTCAGCCGAGTTTATTATATCTCGGGTGATTTTTCCGATTCTAAGGTTTATGTCACTTTGAAAAATAAGCTTAAAACACTAGAAACAAAAAAGGCAAGCCAGAATTATTTATTTTATTTTGCCGCACCGCCTGAGTTTATGACGATTATTGCGAGTCAGCTGGGTAAAGCAAAACTGCTGACAGAAGAAGGTGATTATTTTAGACGTATAGTGGTAGAAAAACCCTTTGGACATGATCTGGCTTCTGCCAAACAATTAAATCAAGAATTATTGTCAGTTGCGAGTGAAAATCAAATATTTCGCATTGATCATTTTTTAGGAAAAGAAACCGTACAAAATATTATGGCATTTAGATTTTCAAACGGTTTATTTGAACCGATTTGGAACCGTTTGTATATTGACCATGTGCAGATTTCTGTGACAGAAACCTTAGGCGTGGAAGCAAGAGGCAATTATTATGATCATGTGGGCGCTTTACGCGATATGGTACCTAATCATTTGTTTCAAATGTTAAGCTTAATTACGATGGAGCCGCCTATAGCCTTTACTCCAGATTATATTCAAAATGAAAAAGAAAAGGTGTTGCAAGCCGTACAATTAATGACACCTGAGCAAGTATTGGCGCAAACAGTTCGTGGTCAATATGAGGGTTATCGCTTAGAGCCTGATGTCGCAGCGGATTCATCTACTGAAACTTATGTCGCCTTAAAATTACATTTAGATAATTGGCGTTGGTTACATGTGCCTTTTTATTTACGTACGGGAAAAAAATTAAAATCTCGAACTTCTGAAATCATCATTCAGTTTAAATCCGGGCCTGCTGCTTTATTTAATAGTTGTAAAAAAGATATACCCCCTAATTTATTGCGAATTTATATTCAACCGGATGAAGGTATTTCTCTTCAATTTAATGCAAAAGTGCCAGGACCTAATTTAGAATTAGGGCAGGTGGATATGAAGTTTAAATACAGTGATTATTTTGGAATAAAACCACAAACGGGTTATGAGACTATTTTGTACGATTGTATGTGTGGGGATCATTTGCTTTTCAAGAAAGCTGATATGGTTGAAACTGAATGGGCATTGGTACAACCTATTTTGGACGTTTGGAGTGCGTTAACGCCCAGAGAATTCCCAAACTACCCACAAGCGTCTTGGGGACCTGCGGACGCTGATGAATTAATACAAAAAGATGGCCGAGCATGGATATTGTGAGAGATCGTACCGAAATTAAAATTTTCCCAAATGCTCCTGATTTATTTAAAGCAGCGGCTGCAGATTTTATGCACCGTGTCATTGAGACGCTCGAGCGCAAGAGCGCTTTTACAGTAGTGCTATCGGGTGGGAATACCGCTAATTTTTTTTTAGATAGCCTGGTGATGTATTATAAGGAGCACATTCCATGGGATCAGATACACTTTTTTTGGGGTGATGAACGTTACGTTCCCATGGAGGATGCTGAAAGTAATTACCACATGGCTTACGAACATCTATTTTCAAAAGCAGATATTCCTGCTAAGAACATTCATCGGATCCCTACGGAATTTGAGGATCCCAAGCAAGCAGCACAACAGTATGAACTCACACTGAGAAAATTTTTTAATCTCAATGGTGAAGCGTATCCTAAATTTGACTTAGTATACCTAGGGCTAGGTGAAAACGCGCATACGGCATCACTGATGCCTTTTAGTGACGCACTTACGGCAAGTAAGCAGCTTGTGACTTCTTTATGGGTGCCTGAATTAAATAGGTATAGAATCACCTTAACGGCTCATACGTTTAATCAGAGTCTCTCTATTATTTTTTTGGTATCAGGCGAAAATAAAAAATTGGCAGTCTGGGACGTGTTAGAAGGACCTTTATTGCCCGAACACTATCCAGCGCAACTGATTCAATCATTGCATGGAAAAACCATTTGGTATCTTGATAAAGCAGCAGCAGGAAAATTATGTCTAGACAAGAATTAAACCATACTATAAATCAGCTCATTTCTCCCGGCAAAGGCCTCTTAGCTGCGGATGAAAGCAGTGGGACTATTGAAAAACGCTTTGCTGAGATTGGGGTGGAATCCACTGTCGATAATCGTCAAGCTTATCGAGAGTTATTATTTACTACCCCTCATCTTCATGAGTTTATTTCTGGAGTGATTTTGTTTGACGAAACGATAAAACAAAGCGCTCAGTCTGGACAAGCATTCCCTCAATTACTTCTTAAATCTGGAATTGTTCCAGGCATTAAAGTGGATAAGGGCTTAACTCCTTTAGCGGGTACAAACCATGAATCTATTACCGAAGGCTTAGATGGACTTGCGCAAAGATTAGCAGATTATAAAAAGCTAGGCGCTCAATTTGCAAAATGGCGCGCAGTATTTACGATTGCAGATGAGCAACCGAGTTCATTAGCCATTATTGAGAATGCGCAGACTTTGGCGCGTTATGCCGCTATTTGTCAGTCACTAGGAATAGTCCCCATTGTAGAACCTGAGGTGTTGATGGAAGGCAATCATACCTTGGAGCGGTGCGCACGCGTGAGCACGGCGGTATTACAAGCTGTTTTTTCGGCGCTAAGCGTTCATCAGGTTATCTTAGAATATATGATACTAAAACCCAGTATGGTCATATCTGGTAAAGATCATCAGCCACAAGATGGCGTGATGGAGGTTGCGCGGGCAACTCTCACGGTTTTACGCAGAACAGTGCCAGCGGCCGTCCCGAGCATTAATTTTCTTTCGGGTGGCCAAAGTCCTAGCGCGGCTTGTGAACATTTAAATGCCATTAATACACGCGGACCACAACCTTGGAATTTAAGTTTTTCATTTGCGCGTGCGTTGCAAGAACCTTGTTTGCATGCCTGGCAAGGAAAAATGGATAATGTAGCCGCAGCGCAGAAAATTTTGTATGATGGGGCAAAACTTAATTCTGCAGCCTGCTTAGGAAGTTTACATGTCAAATAAAGCCATTTTTCTTGATTCTGACGGCGTATTAAATACGGCCATCATGAAAGAGGGTAAACCGGTTGCACCCACCACATTGTCTGAATTAGAGATCCCAGAAGAAGTTAAGCCTGCGTTAGAAAAACTAAAAGCAGCCGGTTATTTATTAATCTGTGTGACCAATAAGCCGGATGTTGAGCGTGGTTTAATGACCCAAGAAGCTGTCGATGCTATCTATAAAAAAATGCGTGCTGAGTTGCCGCTCGATGACGTATTTATTTGTTATCATGAAAATAGTGCGTGCTATAAACCAAAACCTGGATTGCTGTTGGATGCAGTAAAAAAATACGATATAGATTTAACGCGCAGTTATATGATAGGTGATCGCTGGCGTGATATTGAAGCGGGACAAAACGCACCGTGTAAAACCATTTGGATTGATCGCCATTATGCTGAAAAAAAACCGAATCCTCCTGCAAACTTTACTGCTGATTCATTAATGCAAGCGGCAGAATATATTTTAAAGACTAGCTATCAACTATCCGCTTCTTTACTTTCTGCTGATTTCGCACGATTAGGTGAGCAAGCTCAAGCGGTAATTGATGCAGGCGCAGATACGTTGCATTTGGATGCGATGGATAATCATTTTGTGCCGCAGCTTACTGTCGGGCCATTGATTTGTGCCGCATTACGCCGTTACGGTATTAAAGCGGCCATCCAGGTACATGTGATGGCTCAGCCGGTGGATAAACTCATTATAGACTTTGCAAAAGCGGGCGCGTCGTGCATTATATTTCACCCACAAACCTCTGATAATGTCGCACAGAGTATAAAGCTTATCAAAGAACAAGAGTGTAAGGTAGGTCTTGCGCTAAGTCCATTAGTAAAGACAGATGCCATTAAGGATGTGTTAGATACTTTGGATTTTATTTTAGTCATGTCAGTCAATCCAGGATTTGCTGGACAGCCTTTTATTCCTGCTACTTTAGATAAAATTAAGCATGTCAGAGAAGTCATTACTGCTCATGGCGCAAATACTCGTCTAGGCGTAGACGGTGGTGTAAAAATTGATAATATTGCAAGCATCGCGCGCGCTGGAGCGGATACATTCATTGCCGGTTCAGCCATCTTTAATCAACCTGATTATGCCGCTGTGATTTCAGCGATGCGAAAAGCGCTGAAAGATTAATCTTCTAACCAGCCCCCTTTAAACCCTGCGCGTTGCAAACCTTTGATGATATAGGGGCAATGACGCATTAATTCCCAGATTAAACCGCTACGGTAATTTTCAGTCATTAACAGTATGGGGCCTATATTAATGCCATAATACCAGGGAGAAACCCAGCCACAATGATGATTTTTTTCAGGGTGAGTTTGATTAAATGTTGCTTTAAATCCGTAAACATGACCTTCTTTGAGTTTTAATTTATAAATATAATGATCAAGCACGGGCAATGCAATTTCTGGTGCAAAAGGCAATGATGTTATGGACGCCCATGGCGCAACAGTGCCATCGTCCGGTCCATAGGGCACACCTCGTGCGATATAATTGTAAAAAATACGCTCAATACCCTCTACTTTCAGCGTATCAGGACCTGGACCGTCGCTGGCAGTAATACCCCAACAACATTCGCCATAACCGACAAATTTTAATGGATTTTGGATGGCATATTGTTGCTGCACATAGGTGGCACGGCGGCTATTTTCAAAATAATCAATGCCTTTATCCCGCATGTAGGGATCTTGAATTTTGCGAAAATCAATCCAAATATGTGAGAGGTGATGAATAAATAATGATCCCGCATAAAGATATTCATAGCCAAAATTATTTTCCCATTTATAAGTAGAGACCCATGCTTCATAACTGTTTGCGGGCAGCGGAAAAGTAGGCGAACCCAGGCCTAAGGTATATAACAACATGGCTTCGTTATACCCTTCCCAGCGATAGGGAAGAAATCCACTTTCTGGTTTCCAGCCATGGGTAATTGTTTCTGCTTGGTTTTGTGCCCATTGCCAATCTACACGGCGATACAGGGCATCTGCAAGTGTGCGGATCTCAACTTCATCTGCAGTTTGATGGTCAAAATATATACTGGCGGTCAACATGCCGGCGATTAGAAAAGAACTATCTACTGTAGATAACTCACACTGCCAAGCGCGTCGTCCAGTTTTCATATCTAAAAAATGATAATAGAAACCTTTATAACCTGTCGCATCGGGCTCGGGACCTTGTGGACTATTCCAAAAAAAACGTAAAGTCGTTAATACGCGCGCGACGGCTTCCTTTCTTGATATAAATCCGCGTTTGATGCCTACAGGGTAGGAAGCTAATGCCAGTCCGGTTGCTGCAATACTGCAAGGCCAATTTTTAGCGGTCTTGTCAAGGACTAAACCATTCGCTAGATTGGTTTCATGCAAGAAATATTTGAAGGTGTCAAGTTGAAGTTGTTCCAGCTCAGCATCCATCGTTAATTTTTTTTTGTGCATATATTTTCCCAAGTTAAGACATGTCAACTATAGAGTATAGTTTCGCAAAAATAATATGTATCAGCTATTATCATTAAACAATACATTGAACCCAATTTAACATGACAACAACCCAAAAAGTAGCGCTACGTGGTTTATTGAATCGATTAAAAGACAGCAAAGATTCATTGAACAAAGTTGCAGCACAATGGTTATGCGATGATTTTTATTTTGTAGCACAACAAATCCAGATTGTTCAATCTGCGCTATCAAAAAATTCAGCTTATCCCAGTATATATGACTTGCTATTGCAGATGATCAAGCAAAACGAAGGCTATTGGGATTTAGAACATTTGACTGAGTTAATCCAAGCCTCTCAAGGCGTTAGTGTGCTGACTTTAAGTGAATTATGGGCAATCCCTGTTTTATTACGCTTAGCGTTGCTTGAGCATCTTAGCCACATGCCTTGGGCTGATGAAGAAGACGCGCTCCAGCAAGCAAGCCATCGTGTCAATATCAACACGACTATGGCCAGCTTGCGGCGTATAAGTGCAGTGGATTGGCGTAAATTTGTTGAAAACACTAGTCTGGTCGAAAATACCTTGCGTCAGGATCCTTCAGATACTTATCAATATATGGATTTTACGACACGAAATAGTTACCGTCAGGTGGTGGAGCATCTGGCGCGCGCAAGTCAACGCTCGGAAATAGAGGTGGCACTTAGCGCTATTCAATTAGCAAAAAAGTGCAGTGACAAAGGTATCCGACAAAGGCATGTGGGTTATTATTTGATAGATGCAGGGCTGGCCTTATTACAACAAACACTGGGTATACGAAAGACCCGTAAAAAGCTGTCTTTATTCGGTTATTTGGGTGCTATCCTGGCTATAGTTGTTGGCGTAACAGCGGGTTTATTGTTTAAAGCTTATCAAAGCGATGTCCCTATATTAATGCTCGTCATGCTAGGTGCCGTAATGGCATTATCGGTGAGTCAATCGACTATTGCACTGGTGAATTGGGTCGTGATGTTATTTATAAAGCCAGAGCCACTTCCCCGAATGGATTTTAGTAAAGAAATTCCTGCTTCGTGTCAAACCCTAGTAGTTGTGCCGTCTATGCTAGGTTCTGTGGCGCAAATTGAATCTTTGGTCGAAGCCCTAGAGGTCCGTTATCTGGGTAATCGTGATCATCATCTGCATTTTGCATTATTAACTGATTTTAATGATGCGCCGAGCGAAAATATGCCCACCGATGAAAAATTGCTTGCTGTGGCTTCAGCACGAATAATGGCTTTAAATAAACGTTATTGCCGTAAACATGAAGATATTTTCTTTCTGCTCCATCGTCCGAGACGTTGGAATGACTCTGAGCAAGTCTGGATGGGTTATGAGCGCAAGCGTGGTAAATTAAATGATCTGAATGCTTTGCTCTGCGATAATATTCAAACAAACTTTTCTCTCATCGCGGGCCGTATTGAGATATTGGCACAAGTCAAGTATGTGATTACTTTAGATACTGATACGCAATTACCTCGTGAATCAGCGCATCAATTGATAGGTGTCATGGCACATCCATTGAATCGTCCCTATTATGATCCAAAAAAACAACGTGTAGTTGCTGGTTTTGGCATGTTGCAACCGCGTATGGCTGAAGCATGGGGTAAGTCTTCGAGTCGCTATTTAGGGTTATTGAGTAGCGAGGTGGGCATAGACCCTTATACCCAAATGGTATCTAACGTTTATCAAGATTTATTTAACGAAGGTTCATTTATTGGTAAAGGCATTTACGATGTTGAGATGTTTAAACAAGTCTTGGCACAACGTTTTCCTGAAAATAGGATATTAAGCCATGATTTACTGGAAGGCTGTTATTTACGTTCCGGTTTTATAAGTGATGTCCCTTTATATGAAACTTCACCGAGCTGTTATCTCAGTGATGTCAAACGCCGCGCACGCTGGATCCGCGGAGATTGGCAGTTGATCCCTGGGATAAGCGCTCCTGAATTATCTGCTTTATCTCAATGGAAATTATTGGATAATTTACGCCGTAGTTTAGTGCCGATGTCATTATTAGTGTTTTTCATCCTCAGCTGGACCCTCTTACCTGAAACATCTTTTTGGGTTTGCACACTATTTGCTATTGTGTTATTGCCAGGAATGATCTCAACTGCATTAGAGTTTTCCATAAGACCCCATTTAAAAAATCTCATTTCGGTATTATGTCAGCGTTTTTATCGATTAGTGTTATATTTAGCTTGTTTACCCCACGAAGCGTATTATAGTCTTAACGGGATCATACGCACAGGCTACCGACTGATGTGCTCTCATCGCCATCTACTCGAATGGACTGCCTCTGATCACGTGGATCAGAGTTTTCATAATACACCGATAGAGTGGCTAAGAAGTATGTGGATGGGACCCGTGGCCGCATTGTTAATGGTTGTGACTTTATTACTGATGCATAAACCAGAGGCTTTATTATTGGCATCACCCCTGTTACTGCTTTGGGCTGTATCACCATTGTTGACGCGTTGGCTCAGCCAGCCTATTGAGCAACCACAGGTTGCACTTGAGCTCTCACAAAAACGTTTTTTACATAAAATGGCCCGTAAAACATGGGATTTCTTTGATACCTTTGTCACGGCACAAGATAATGGATTGCCGCCTGATAATTATCAAGAAGCACCGGTGGAAGTATTATGTCATCGTACGTCGCCCACTAATATGGGTTTGGCATTATTAGCCAATTTAAGTGCGTATGATTTTGGATATATCACAAGTCATCAATTATTAGAGCGCACGGCAAAGACGCTAAACACAATGGCCCGGCTTGAACGGTACCGTGGTCATTTTTATAATTGGTATGACACCCAAACCTTAGAGCCTTTGGCACCGCGTTATGTATCGACCGTAGATGGCGGGAATTTGGCTGGACATTTGTTAACTTTGCGCCAAGGATTATTAGCGCTCTTGAATGATTCCGTGCTTAGAGTGGTTTATTTAGAAGGTTTGGAAGATACTTTAGATGTATTGGTAGAAACCATTTCAGAACCTGTGCCTGCAATAGTTAATCATTTTCGAGTGCTGTTACATGATTCCCGATCATCATTTACATCAGAGTCTGATGCTTTACGGACTTGTGATAAATTATGTCTGATGGCAAAACAAATCACTGTATTGAAATTAGAAGCTGATTTTGTTTTGTGGTCCCAAAAATTGCTAACGCAATGTGATGCTGTGCAAGATGAAATCATGCGCGTTAAAACAAACGCGAATAATATTGAGCGCATTGCCCTTATTGAAAATTTAGCCGAACAAGCTTATCTTTTAGCACAAATGGATGTAAAATTTCTTTACAACGAGACTCTTCGTCTAATGACGATTGGTTATAATGTGGATGAACAGCAACATGATAACAGTCATTACGATTTACTTTCTTCAGAAGCGCGTTTAGCAAATTTTGTAGCTATCGCGCAAGGGCAAGTGCCCCAGGAGAGTTGGTTTGCATTGGGTCGATTACAAAGAATCAATCAGCGTGGACAGTCCGTCATGATGTCTTGGAGTGGTTCCATGTTTGAATATTTAATGCCTGTCTTAGTGATGCCTACTTATTCTGATACATTGCTTGATCAAACCTATAAGGCGGTTGTTAATCAACATATAGATTATGGTCAGCAACAAGGTGTACCCTGGGGGATCTCTGAGTCAGGTTATAATGACGTTGATGCCGATTCTAATTATTTATATCAAGCCTTTGGTGTGCCTGAATTAGGCCTTAAACGAGAGGTCAAACAAGATCTAGTGATTGCACCTTATGCTTGCGTGATGGCATTGATGATAGCACCCCAAGCCGCGTGTGTTAATTTACTACGATTGGCGCAAATGGGGAGTGTTGGGCGCTTTGGTTTTTATGAAGCGATTGATTTTACTGAATCTCGTCGTGCAAATGAGCGCACCCCTGTTTTCGTGCGCTCATTTATGGTACATCATCAAGGCATGAGTTTGTTGGCTTTTTCTCATTTGCTGCACAACCAACCTATGCAGCGACGATTTGCATCAGATCCCTTATTTCAATCAACATTATTACTCTTACAAGAGCGCATACCAAAATCCGTGGTTTACCAGGCTAAAACAAAATCTCTGCCCTTGAGTCCTGATAAAACTATCAATGATTGCCAAGATAATCTTGAGCTCAATATTTTGTCTAATGGACGCTATCATGTCATGCTCACCCGAGTAGGGAATGGGTATAGCCGGTGGAAAGATCTAGCGGTAACAAGATGGCGCGCAGAGAGTGTGGCTAAACATTGGGGCATGCAAAGTTATCTATACGATAGTAAAACAGGTAATTTTTGGACAGTAGGATCAGATCTTAGCCCCTATTCTCGTCATCACGAAATCGGTACGCATACTGAAATTATCGTTTCCCCCGAAGAGGATATGGAATTACGTAGAATCGGTATTCATAATCGCTCTAATGAGAGTCGTACTATAGAATTTACCAGTTATGCCGAGGTGGTATTAGCAGCGCAAGGCGATGATGAAGCACAACCTGCATTTAGTAATTTATTTGTTGAAACACAATGGGTAGCAGAGCAGGCGACTATTTTAGCAACAAGGCGTCGTCGCAGTGAAAAGGATGATCCGATTTGGATGTATCACAAACTGAATGTTTACACCAAGACAAATTATCGAATATCGTTTGAAACCAATCGTGGAAATTTTATCGGTCGTGGTGGCACGCCGCTAGCGCCTACTGCGATGAAGCAATCAGGGGATCTTTCTAATACGGTGGGAACAGTCTTAGATCCCATAGTGGCTATACGTTGTCAAATAACGCTTAAACCAAACGAGCGTATTGTGCTTGATCTTATCAATGGAGTAACGAGTAATCGTGATGAGGGTATCCGTATTAGTGAAAAATATTACGCCCGTCATTGGACCGATCGTCAATTTGAACTGGCCAAAATATATCAAAAACTCATGTTACAGAAACTCAATATTGCTGCACAAGAGGCAAAGTTTTATATGAAACTTGCAGCTGCGATAATTTATGTCAGTCAGACTTATCGCGCCCAAGCTGATATTTTGGCCAGTAATCGTCATGGACAATCAAATTTATGGGCGTATTCTATTTCTGGGGATTTACCGATTGTTTTATTACACATAGAAAATGCGATAGATATTGATAAGGTGCAACAACTGCTGCACGCACAAGCCTATTGGCGTTTCCTCGGTTTAAACGTTGATTTGGTGATTTTAAATGAAGCGCATGCTAATGCAGGTCAAATCTTACAAGAAAAAATCATGAGTCTTATTCATGATAAAAAGAATATTTACGTACTAAGGAGTGAACAAATACCCTCAGCAGATCATATATTACTGCAATCCGTTGCGCGTGTTGTTCTTTTGGCGAAACAATTATGAGTACTTTACTTTTTTACAACGGTATAGGCGGATTCTCCCCAGAAGGTGATGAATATATTATTCAATTGCCTGAACAGCAAATGACCCCCGCACCTTGGGTCAATGTCTTAGCCAATCCAAATTTTGGCACGTTAGTCTCTGAAAGTGGCCAAGGGTATACTTGGATAGAAAATTCCCATGAATTTAGATTAACGCCTTGGAGTAATGATCCGATAGAAGATTCATCTGGCGAAGTGTTTTATATCCGTGATGATGAAACAGGAAAATTTTATTCTCCTACAGTTTTACCTTGTCGGGGCAGCGGTGATTATCAAACGCGACACGGTTTTGGTTACAGTGTATTTGAACATAGGGAAGAAGATATTTATTCTGAATTATGTATGTATGTCGCATTAGACGCGCCGGTTAAATTTTTTGTTTTGAAACTACGCAATGATGCTACACGTGCACGTCAATTATCTGTAACAGGTTATGTTGAATGGGTATTAGGTGATTTGCGTTCTAAATACGCGATGCATGTAGTGACGCAGATTTCCCCTGATGGCGCTTTGCTCGCGCAAAATTATTATAATACTGATTTTGGGGATCGCACTGCATTTTTTTCTGCCACAACATCAATGCTTACGTTAAATACACGTAGCCATACTTGCAGTCGTAGTGAATTTATAGGACCCCAGGGTACGCTACAAAACCCCGCAGCGCTGGATAAACAATTATCTGGTGCTGTGGGTGCAGGTTTGGATCCTTGTGGCGCTATTCAATTAGCATTTAATTTAGCACCCAATGAAACCTGCGAGATTATTTTCATCCTAGGTGCAGGTCAGAATCAAGATGATGCCAATAGTTTAGTGCAACGTTATCTGACCAAGGCCGCAGCAGATACCGCTTTACTTACCCTTCGTCAATATTGGCGTAAGACATTGAGCGCAGTGCGCGTGCAGACTCCCGATCCAGCACTTGATCTCTTGGCCAACGGTTGGTTAATGTATCAGGTTATTTCGAGTCGTTTGTGGGGACGTACGGGTTTTTATCAATGCTCAGGTGCTTTTGGCTTTCGTGATCAATTGCAAGATGTCATGTCGTTGGTTCATACCCAGCCGGAATTATTTCGTGCACATTTATTATTGTGTGCCTCACGCCAATTTGTTGAAGGCGATGTGCAACATTGGTGGCATCCTCCTATGGGGCGTGGCGTACGCACACGGTGTTCAGACGATTATTTATGGCTGCCGTTTGCGATTTGTCGCTATGTAGAGACTACGGGGGACGTGGCTGTACTGGATGAAAAAATTCTCTTTCTTGAAGGACGCCCCTTAAAAGACGATGAAGAATCCTATTATGAACAGGCCACTCCAAGTCAAAAAAGCGATAGTCTTTATCAGCATGGTGTGCGTGCTATTGTGCACGGTTTAAAATTTGGTGAGCATGGTTTGCCTTTGATGGGATGCGGAGATTGGAATGACGGGATGAATTTGGTCGGGGCGTTAGGCCGTGGCGAAAGTGTTTGGCTGGGTTTTTTTCTATATACCGTACTGCAACAGTTTGCATTATTAGCGCAGCGCTATGGTGATACAGAGTTTGCTACTCGGTGTGATGAGGCAAGTCTATTATTACAGAAAAATTTGGAACAACACGCGTGGGATGGAACATGGTATCGCCGCGCTTATTTTGATGACGGAACACCCTTAGGCTCAAGTAGTAATACCGAATGTCGCATTGATTCTATTGCACAGAGTTGGTCGGTATTATCTAATGCTGCGCCCTCTACACGTGCAAAACAAGCGATGAGCGCATTAAATCATTATTTAGTGCGGCCTATCGATGGTGTGGTCACATTATTAGATCCGCCTTTTGATCATTCAACACCTAACCCGGGTTACATTCAAGGATATGTCGCTGGAATACGTGAAAACGGCGGACAATATACGCACGCGGCTACCTGGGTAGCGATGGCTTATGCAAAGCTAGGTGAAACTGCGCTTGCGTGGCAAATTTTTAATATCATTAATCCGATTAATCATGGCAGTACACTAGAGGCCATACATCGTTATAAAATTGAACCGTATGTGATTGCAGGTGATGTTTACAGTGTGACGCCGCATATAGGTCGAGGCGGCTGGAGTTGGTATACCGGTTCGGCAGGGTGGATGTATCGGCTTATCATAGAATCATTGCTGGGTGTGCAGCTTATGGGAGAGCAACTGCGCTTTTGCCCATGCTTACCCGTCAATTGGGATCAGTTTACGCTAGATTATCGTTATAAAGAAACCCTGTATCGCATCACCATCACCCGTGGGCCCCAAGAGATCTTAACCCTTGATGGCATAAAAATCGCTACAAACATGATCTCCTTATTAAATGATCAAAAACTTCATCTTGTGAACGTGACTGTGGAGACGAATATATTCCATGAAAAATAAAAAACTATTTCCCCTGACTTTAGCGGCATTAGGCATAGTATATGGCGATATTGGCACCAGCGTTTTGTATGCGATGCGTCAATCCTTGCAAGGCATTGCGGTAAACCAGGACAATATATTAGGCGTATTATCCCTGATTTTTTGGGCATTGATTTTAATTGTCTCAATTAAATATTTATGTTTTATTCTTCGCGCGGATAACGATGGAGAAGGTGGCGTATTAGCTTTATTTGCCTTATTAAAAGCTTCAAGCAAAAAACACAGCCCAGTATTTTTTTTAATAGGTATTCTAGGCACAGGATTATTATTTGGTGATGGCATGTTAACGCCGGCAATTTCAGTCATGAGTGCGATAGAAGGTTTGCATATTATCTCACCTGATTTCTCTCATCTGGTATTACCGCTGACAATAGTTATTTTATTAGGCTTATTTTTTACTCAACATTTTGGCATTGCTAAAATTGCCAGATGCTTTGGGCCGATTATATTCATTTGGTTTATCACTTTAGGCATTTTGGGAGTAAGCCATATTTTGCAAAATCCTGAAGTCGTACAAGCGATTAATCCTTATTATGGATTTAAATTTTTCATAAATAATGGCTGGACAGGTTATGCGTTACTCGGTGGCGTATTTTTGGTAGTCACGGGTGGTGAAGCGTTATATGCTGATTTAGGTATTTTTGGTAAAGAGCCAATACGCATGAGTTGGTTTACCGTGGCTTTGCCCGCATTATTGCTGAATTATTTTGGTCAAGGCGCGCATTTGCTGCGAGATCCGAGTGCCATATCTAATCCTTTTTATGCACTCGCACCTACTTGGTTTGAATATCCTTTACTCATTTTAGCAACGATGGCGACGATTATTGCCTCACAAGCTGTTATTTCAGCTATTTTTTCACTGACTCGGCAAGCGATATTATTAGATTTGTTTCCGCGGGTTAGAATTATTCAAACCTCACACACTTTATTTGGTCAAATTTATGTCCCCCAAATGAATGTGATTTTAGCCCTAGGCACGATAGCTTTAGTCCTAATTTTTGGCAACAGCAGTGCTTTGGCCAATGCTTATGGTATTGCTGTGAACTTAGTGATGCTAGGTGCCACTCTAATGGTGATGCGCTTAGCCTATCAATATTGGCATTGGTCTATTATCAAAGTCTTTGCTGTATTTTCGCTATTTTTAATTATTGAATTGGCTTTTTTAGGCGCTAATTTACAAAAGATCATGAGTGGGGGCTGGATACCGTTAGTATTTGCAATGCTAGCCAGCATAGTCATGTTGACGTGGTATCAAGGCATGAAATATCTACGGCAAAATTATTATAGGGAAAAAGTTGATCTGATTGATGTTATCAAACAATTTGATCCTAAAGATTTAAATATGATAAAAAATGCCACTTCGGTATTTATCACTGATCCTTATGATAATGGCGGTGGCTGCTTTTTTCACTATTTAAAATTAAGTCATATGATCCCAGAGCATGTGATTATTCTCAGCGTGTTGATTGAAAACCGACCCAAGGTGCCTATATTAGAGCGTTATCAATTAACCGACTTGGGTAAAAATATACATCGCTTAGTGTTGCATTACGGTTTTATTGAATCTATACACATTCCAAAAGCATTGGAAAAAACGGATAAAATGAAAATATTTCCGTTTCATATCGATGTTGACCAGATTAATTATTTAGTAGAAATGACTAATATTTCATTGGCGATGCGCAAACGTACGCTGATGTTTAACTGGCAGGAAAGATTTTTTGCATTTCTAATGCGTAATTCAACTTTGAATATAGAGTTTCTACAATTGCCTTATAATCGTACCATTGCGATGGGCACCTATTGTGAGATTTAATTAAGAAAAACTGAGTATCCAAGCGCTGAAGAAAACACATCAAGCTAATTGACTTCCTTAAATTATCTATTATAATGAAATATTAGGCTACTTTTGCTCACGAATTAAAGGTGTAACATGGATAAAAAAATTCTTTTAGCGTTATTATTATCCCTCGGTATGATAAGTCAGAGTGTTGTTGCTGATGAGAAGGCTATACCTGTACAGCCCCAATTTGGCTATTGTAAAGGTAGTCATTTCGCGTGGATGGTCGATGATTCCGGTGTGGTATTCGCACCAGGGTTAGGCTTCACTACGACTGCTAAATATGAGAGCGGTTTTATCGTTTCCGCATATTTTGTGAGTGGTCCTCCTAATAACACGCCTACGGGTAACTTCAATAAAAATGAGGACGGATCCTGGTCTATGGTTGGACCTGAACGTGGCGAAAATAATATGCAATGCATCCAGATGCTGATAAAATAATTTTTATAAGCCGTTGAAATTCATTTTAGGGATCACAGGTGCAGCGCTTGAGCGTTGGCTGCTGATGAATCTATATTGTTGCTGTTATTGTCACTCGTATTAAAGTTGGAAATCACCTGATCTAATCGATTTAATGCCACCTGATTTTTTGTCCCTATGGCCTGGTAACGATTTATCTAGGTGCGTATTTGCCTTCAACATATTCTTTTAGATAAAATGCTACCACGCCCTGTAAAAGGGATTCAGCCTATACTGGAAATAGGGTTAGGCACAAGTACTAAAGGGTGGGGACACAATGAAAAATGAAATTATACTGATCATTAATTCAGGATCATCCAGTATTAAATATTCGACGTATCATTGTCAGTCGTCATTAGAGGTCATACATCAGGGTGAGATCGAAGTCACTGGCGACCCTGCACTAGCGTTAGAAAAATTATTAAATAATTTAGAGCACTCTATCGAATCATTTAGTTTAAAAGCAGTAGGCCATCGTGTGGTGCATGGCGGTAGAGATTTTTTTACACCCGTAAAAGTGACGGAAACAGTATTTAAACAATTGTCAAAACTTATTCCCTTGGCGCCATACCATCAAAAGGATAATCTTCTAGCCATAGAAATCATTGCAAAACGTTACCCCTTAATGTTACAAGTCGCTTGCTTTGATACCGCTTTTCATCACACACAACCGCGTTTAGCCACATTATTTGCATTACCACGCAAACTCACAGATGAAGGGATCATGCGTTATGGTTTTCATGGTTTATCTTATGAATATATTGCTTCTGTATTACCGCAGCATATTGGCAGTGTTGCAGATAAAAAAGTGATTGTTGCCCATTTAGGCGGCGGCGCAAGCATGTGTGCGATGTCTGCAGGTAAAAGTATGGCAACCTCTATGGGATTAACCGCATTAGATGGCTTGATAATGGGCAAGCGCTGCGGAAGTATTGATCCGGGTGTGCTCTTATATTTATTAGAGGAAAAGAAAAAAACGGTTACAGAAGTATCCGATATTTTATATAAACAATCAGGACTCTTGGGTGTATCAAACATAAGTGATGATGTTCGCGTATTGCAAACCAGCACGGATCCGCACGCTAAAGAAGCGTTAGATCTTTTTTGTTACCGCGCTGCACAAGAATTAGGTGCGCTCGCATTTGTGTTAAAGGGTTGTGATGCGATTATTTTCACCGCAGGCATAGGAGAAAATTCTGCATGGATACGCGAGAAAATTTGTAATTATGCGGCATGGCTAGGTTTATCCCTAGATAGTGATGCGAATAAAAATAATGCAGGTATTATTAGCCCTCCAGAGAGTAAAATTCTTGTGGGCGTGATTCCGACGAATGAAGCGCTGATGATTGCCCGGCATACGTATAACCTTCAAATGATAGAAAAATAGTCTGCTTATGGGCGTACTGCTCTGATGATTGTTTACAAATAGATGCATTCTAATGTGCACTAAGCGCAGGCGGTGCGGGGACATTTTGACTAAGTCCAACAACATTTTCAATCACTGGCCTAAATAACTTTCTAACATTTTCTTTTGCTGCGGCTATGGTTTCATCAGAAAAAATTGCGGTCAGTTCATTGCTCTTATCATCAGTATCTAATACTGAGCTATCATCCAGGTCTAGTTTAAACACTAGATCGATAGATCGGTATAAATATGCTTCAATATTCGCAGCCTCTTTGGGTAGACCCAGGTTCCCATCTAAATAATGCCCTAACAGATTCATGATCATTTTAGTTTCCAAATCGTGCTGGGTTGCGCCTTCTGCAAGACGAGGATAAGCAAACCCGAGCGCTATTGTTGTAACAGTAAGAGGGGCTCGCTCGTCGATCATTTTGATTAAACTTAAGATTATGTTTTTGAGCTTATCATTAGTCGCAAATTTTTGAATAATCCTAAGCGCAGTATGATAGGCCGCATCATGGATGTACCTAAACACACTGGTTCCTTTAACTTTTCGTCTAAGCCCATGCACACAGGTATCTTCTGCAGTCTGAGGCGTTAAGAGTGCTATCTGAGAATAATTATTAAAAAGATCTCTTATAAAATCATTTCTTGAAGTAAATGCTAATACAGGCTTTAACACATGTGAATTGTCTTCATCTTTTAGCACGGCTTTTATGATTGATAAAGAGGGGCATATGATATCATCGTTAAGTCTATAGGCACTTGAAAAGCCTAGACCTTGCATCTGCGCAAATAAAAGATTAGTGATACTTTCAACATTGGAATCAAGTGCCTTACCCTTTACTTTAATCGCTATTTGTTGTTTGTCTGGGATCTTGTCCATTTCTTCTGCAGATAAATTGATATGTTCTGGACCGAGCGCTAAGGCATTATTGCCTTCTCTTCTGCAAATCTCATAATTTCCTTCCCCTACGTCTTGTGCAATAGATAAAAATTCAAATGCGGTCGCAAATTCAGTCAGATTTAATATTGGATCCGTTGAGTAACAAAAGGCAGAAAGTAAAATATAATGCGCATCCGGAGTTTTGGAATAATCGGAATATTCTTTTAAAAACAATTCCATTTCGCCATTTTTTAATAATGTCATCATTTTATGGATTTCATCTTTATGATTTTTATATTTGTATATCATTTCCAGATCAGCTATGGATGCAAATTCTAAAAATGATTTTTGTTCAGGCCTAACATGCTGACCATCAATCAACTCTTGCCGCAGCACATTCTCCCGATCGGTGTTATATAATAAAAGTCCGGAGCCATTTGTCGCATTGCCCTGGGGTTGTTTGGATTGGATTTTTTTTGCAATATAATCCTGGTACTGTGTTAATCGTTCACTTTTTTTCTCTTGTGTTTGAGGCTGGTTTAACCAGAATTTTAGGATGTGATTTTTATTGATATAGGTTAGGTTTTCCAGCAGGGATAATAGCGCTTCTAAGCTCGGGTTATTCTGTGGATTTTCTAGCCAGGATTTAATAATTTCTATTTTATCAAGATTACTTTGAAAAGAAGTAATGATGGTTTTGATGGCGGTTACATCTGGATTGTGTGCCAACCATTTTTTTACAACTTCTTTCTTACTACTTTCATGCGTTAATGAATCAATGATAATTTTAATTGAGTCACTCTCTGGAGTAGGTTTGACGGTTGATAGCCATTTGACAATAAATGCTATCTTATTATTTTCGTTATTAAGACAGTCTATTATTGTTTTAACGGATTGAGCCGTTGGACTATTCGCTGGATTTTCTAGCCAAATTTCAGCAAAGCGATGATTCCTGAAATCGTCATTAAAATGCTGAAGTACTTGTTTAATCGCTGCAGTATTTTGATTATTACCGTCTATGTTCAGCCAAAATTCCACCAAGGAGGCTTGATAATAGTCTTTTACAAATAAATGACATGATTTAATTATTTCATCAGCAGTGAGATCGTTTTTTTCTTTTAGTTTTTCTTCTCTGTTACTTAGCCAAGAATGAAGCAGATTTTCTTTATAGTATTCCGCTTGAAACGTATTGCCTATAGTGATGATATCATCCAAGCTAGGAATGCGTGCTTCATTATTAAGCCATTTGCTTATTTGCAATGATTTTAACGAATCATTTGATTCGATATAGAAAGTATCATTTAAAAAATTAGGGCGCATTAAATCATTTCATATAATAAAGGTAGCTTACCAATTATGCCCTGTATGCGGTGTGTTTACAATGATATGCCGTGATGTGGGAATAGGTACAATTGCGTATAAGGTGCTAGGTCGGTCGTTAAGTTTAACAAATTTGTATTGAGTAGATTCTGTGATTAAGATATCGCGTATTCCCGTATTGAACTGAGGTACTGAGCTTCCCACAGGACCATTAAGAACATATTAAGAATTATGCCTATGAATTTAAACCCCTAGTCCTTGAATTTACAGTTTAAGTATGACAACATACATATTTTGTACCCTGACATACGTTATCATTTTACAGCGATTAGTGCATCTTCTATGTATACCCAATCCCAGCTAACTAACGTAGGCGCTGTATCAATCGCTTTAGGATAAACAATAGGATTTCCTGCCCAGAAAGGTTTAGAAGATCCAGGTTTTGGGGGAAAATATTTAGAATCTAATAACTTTTTTATATGCGGATAATAATAACTCTCGCAGCACCCTAGAGATAGGCTTTTTGCGAGGCCACACATCTCTTGTTTGATATTTTTTAGGCGGAGCACTGTAAATAGCTTCTAATGCCTCGGCAATTACATCGGGAGAATGGTTTTTCTCAATATAAGAACGCCCTTTGAGTGCTACTTCATTTCGACGCTGTTGATCAGATAACAAAGAATGCATAACTGTTTTAACAGTATCTGGGTTTGCATTGATAATGGGCATATCCGGATGTCTTGCATAAACTTCATCTCGAATACGCGATACCACCACTTTACCCATGGCCAAAGCTTCCAGCGCCAGCACACCGGCATCTCCGCTTAATACTTTTTCAATAATAATATCAGCGTCCGCTATAGCATCGATTGTTTCTTGATGGGTAGCCCCTTCCACTAATCGAAAATCAAACTGCAAACCAGAAGCTGACAGATCTTCTAAAGCAGCAATAATTGTATCGGTGCCCTTAGTTTCGCGTTTGCGCGTTGCATGCAGCACAACTGGAACATTGGTTTGACGTATACCTCTATATTTATAATCAATCAGATTAATGGGCTTGGGTAGGTATGTGCTCCCTGCCACATATGCAAGATTGAGTACATTGCCAACCATCAAATGATCCGCATATGCAGAAATAATCGATAATCGATGGGATATAAGCGCTTCATCACAAGGGATATTAGCAAAATTATGAAAACTCCATGGGTCTGCTATATCTTTGCTACGAAGTCTGACGTCAGAACCGTGAAAAGTAAATATCAATTTCTTGCCCATCGCTTTTAACATCGGCAAGTCCCACATATCGGGTAGCGGTCCTCTCGCGGGTATCAATGAGCGCGTGCCATGAAAATGGAAAACATCAAAATCAGCTGCGACAGCTTCCATAAAGCAATTGATATAAGATTCAGGTGTTTGATTGACATCAAAGACTCGATCTACCGAAAAATTGTTTGGGCTTTCTCCGTGGTTCCAAACTTCAACATGGTGTCCTCTGGCACGTAATCCCTCTGCCATTGCCCAGCTTATATTACAGACATTACTAGGTGCTTGAAGTATTCTCATAGAATTATTCCTTTCGATAACAGAAAGTGGAATATGACCTGCTGGTGCGATAAATCAAGCATTATGATATCCCTTATATTGATATGTCAATAAGGCTCACTGGGTTTTTTAGCCACCTATACCGACTGGGATTTTGCCCAAATGTGGATAATTGATGAAGCAATCAATTATCCACAATTGCAGTTCACCGCGAGATATGCGCCGATATTGTGATACTAGTGTGTGGGGTCAGATCTCAAATATTCGTTTTATGCCATCCTCCCAAGGTAGGGCAAGAATGTGATTAAACCGTTTGGCTTGTTTATCTTGAGATGGGCAAATGGTTTTTTCTTAATCACTATTGTTGCTTGAGCTTTAAGGAAAAATTAAGAATTTTCTATTGGTCCATTTCTAGGGGTTTAAAAACCTAATTCTTGAATTAACAGTTTAAGTATGGCAACATACATCTTTTTATCCGCTGCCATATATTATCATTTTAAAAGAGATTGGGAGTAAACCACACCATGCAAGAAGACTTTGATTCACTACTCGCTTACGCAAACTCCTATATTGAACAACATGGACTCGTTGATAAGAACGGTAATCGCTTACTTCATTGGGTTGCTAAAGGGGAATTGGGAAATCTTCAATTATCCGAGCAGGGATGGGGTACCCTGGTGCGAGTAGCGCTTTTTCTAAATGAGTCTAGTTTGGCGACTAATGACAATGGCGATACGCCCATGCATTGGGCGATGGTATCGGGTCGTTCCTCTATTACTCAGGCCTTACTAGAATTTGATTCTAGAAGTGCACAGCAAGCACTCAAAACTGTCAATGCGAATGGTGAAACGCCACTGTTACTTGCTATTAGTATACAAGATTGCGTAGCGGTGGATGTGTTACTTGCATCTGAGCCTGATAGATTTATTTATATCGCAAATACTATGACTCATCCTGCTCAAACCGCTTTGGATTATGCAGAGCGGGCAAATAATACTTATCTGATAAAACGTATAACACCTTATTTTAATAAAGCACAGGCGAATGAGCGGAGTGCACCCGTCTTATCGCAACCGAAAATCAATTGGAGCACATTGGTGGAGTTTGCATTGCCTGAGGAGGCTTTTAATCATCAAAATAATCGTGCCGTCATTGATGTGATTGTACGACAAAATTTAAGTGCAATTATGGATGCGCAAAATATTAAAGCGGAAATTCCCTGGGCTGAAGTGGATAAAATATTAACCACGCTACTGGGGGGTAATCCCAAGCAAAATGACGTGAATGAAGACGCAGACAACACACATGTTTTCCCAGATGCTGCTCAGCAGTATCAAGCAAATCAAGCAATTGTGGGGAGTAAATACACCTTAACGACTCCTTTTGGCATGCAGGGGACTACGGTTGAGCATCCTAATCTTCCTCATTTGGAAGAGTTCGATGATATAGACGATGGAGACGTAGACGATGATGCTACTGCCGAACAGATTCAAGCGACTAATAGAGCGCTTGCGCGAGGGCTACTGCGCGAACAATTAATAAAGGCGATGGCGAAAAATAATGTAGTTGAATTTGATCGTCTGATTAAATTAAAAGAACTGGGGGACTTACTCGAATCCAGCGAAGGAGAAGGATTGGGTGCAAGGCTAGCAGTATTTAAAAGGCAACATGTCACAGAGACTCAAGCCGGCAGAGAAAATCGATTTGCCCGATCCCCATCTCCAGTCGAGTTGCCTAAACCTCAAGCGAGCAATACTTCTGCTGCTCCTGCTAACAACAATAGCAATAATAATGCAATGCCTAGTATTGCTAACGAACCTCCTGTCAAATGCGATCGCAATAGTATTTATGCCGTCGCTAGCCAAATAAGCGCACGATTGGAAGTAGATCAACAACAGTTAGAAGAATTGAAACATAGACTGGCCAGATTAAATGCAGAAATAGCTTTGCCCTCGAAAAAGCGCTCACGTGATAATGACCAGAAGCTAGACTATGACATCACGCGTTGTGAAAGAAGCATTGTATTCAAACAGCGATTTATACTGTGCTCAATGAAAGCGGCCAGCGAAAATATCAATGTCATCCTTAATCAATACTTGGATTTAAGCGAAATTATGCAAGGTGTGCAAGATGTAGTGACGTCATCAGAAGATCAGCAGGGGACGATTGCCCTGACTTTAGCGCTGATTGCAAGCGTGAATACAAAGACTCTGCACCCGATCTTAGCCACATGGTTAAATGCAATACAAGCGTTACTCGAAAACATACAAAAAAGTGCGGCAAAATCAGTGACTGTAGCCGGCTATAAGCATGATATTACGGCTTTAAATACTGTGCTAGCCAAAGATATTGATGACACAAAAAAGTTGTTACACACTATGCAAGCCTCACTTTCTCCTGCAAATGCACAGCCTACCTGTTTAGAGAAGTTATCCGATCTGGTGTGCAGATATTATCAACTCGTCACCTATGACTCTGTAAACCAAAGGGCAACTGTGAGTGACGCATCCAACAAAATTAAACAAGAGATTATTGCCACTGCAGGTGAGCTAAAACACCAACCCAAGAAAGTGAAATATTCTTAGAATTTATAAAGCTAGCTGGCTGCAATAACGCTAACGGATTGAATAGGGTTAAACCCGCAACAGCCATTATAAAGCCCCGCAAGATCTTGTTTTCTGGAGTAGGCTACTTTAAACTGTCCTAAAATTGACCCTACAATAATTTGAGAGAGAGTATTATGCGATTGTAGGATATCAGGCTAAAATTGAAGATAAATCCGTACGCTTATAACCCAGAAAGTTAAATAACCAAAAGAGACGCAACTTGATTACTTTATTACTAGTCGATGATCATGATCTGGTCCGTATCGGGATGACGCGCTTATTAAGCGATGTGAAAGGTATTAAAGTAGTGGGTGAAGCAAGAAGTGGTGAAGAAGCGGTCCAACTCGTTAAAGAGCTCAAACCGGATGTCGTGCTGATGGATGTCAAAATGCCCGGAATAGGGGGCTTAGAAGCCACCCGTAAAATCCTTCGTACCACCCCTAAAACCAAAGTGATCGCCGTGACGGTTTACGGCGAAGAGCCTTTTCCCTCACGATTATTACAAGCAGGCGCTGCAGGGTATATTACTAAAGGCTCAAGCTTAGACGAAATGGTTCAAGCCATACGCACTGTATTTGCCGGACAACGTTACTTAAGTCCAGAAGTCGCGCAACAATTAGCGCTGAAACACTTTGCAGATAAAGAAGCGCTGCCGTTTGATGCATTATCAGAGCGTGAATTGCAAGTGATGTTAATGATCACTAGCGGCGTTAAAGTCCAAGATATTTCCGATAAATTATGTTTAAGTCCGAAAACGGTAAACAGTTATCGCTACCGTCTATTCGAAAAACTAGGCGTGAGCAGCGATGTTGAGCTCACTCATTTGGCAATCCGCCATGGTATGCTTGATACTGATGATATGAAAGGTCAGTGATAGATTTAAATAATTTTTTAACTACACTTCCACACACCCCCGGCGTCTATCAAATGTTAGATGCGAAGGGGACTACGCTTTATGTCGGCAAAGCCCGTAACTTAAAAAAACGTGTCAGCAGTTATTTTCGTGGCACACCTGATCCGAAAACCCAATTATTTCTTAATCAATTAGACGATATCAGTATCACGCTTACGGAAACAGAAACCGATGCGTTATTATTGGAAAGTAATTTAATTAAACGCTTAAAACCGCGTTACAATATTTTATTACGCGATGATAAATCTTACCCGTATATTTTTATTGGCAAACATGCCTTTCCGCGCATGGATTTAGTGCGCAAACGTGCCGATAAATCGGGACAATTTTTTGGTCCCTTTCCAAACGCCAGCGCCGCCCGTAACAGTTTACGCTTATTGCAAAAAACATTTTTGTTGCGTCAATGCCGCGATAGTTTTTTTCAAAGCCGCACGCGGCCGTGTTTACAGTATCAAATCAAACGTTGCACCGCGCCTTGTGTAGGCTTGATCAGTGAAGAAGCCTATAACAAAGACGTTCAGCATGCGCTGCTTTTTTTAGAAGGAAAAGATGAAGAAGTCATGCATGAATTAGTCGAGAAAATGGACTTGGCGGCGGGCGCGCAAGATTATGAACGTGCGGCCCATTACCGGGATCAAATTGCGCAACTGCGCATCGTGCAAGCGCAACAATACATTACGCGTGGCAGTAGCAGTGAAGATGTCGTCGTAGTTCAGCAACAACAAGGCATTATGTGCGTAGAATTAGTGATGATTAGACAGGGGCAATTATTAGGATCACGCAGTTTTTTCCCTAAAATTTCTGCGCTTGATACCTGTGAAGATGTGCTCATGGCATTTATAGGTCAACACTATTTAACGAAAATTGATATCAAACCGCCGCAACAATTGATTACCAATATTGTGTTATCTGAACAAGCATTAATCGAAGCAGCACTCTCTGCGCATGCAAAAGCACGGGTCCGCGTGCGTACCACGGTGCGGGGCGAGCGTTTGCGTTGGTTGAATATGGCTGAGCGTAATGGACAAAATGCGCTAGCACAACGCTTACACAGTGAAGCCACACTGGCTGCGCGCTTTGCGGCCTTGCAAGATGATTTAGGGTTGCCCGCTAGCGCGCAACGCATCGAATGTTTTGATGTCAGTCACACCCTAGGGGAAGCCACGGTGGCTTCATGTGTCGTATTTGGACCCTCGGGACCGATTAAAACCGATTATCGCCGTTACAATATTACTGGCATTACGCCCGGCGATGATTATGCCGCCTTGCAGCAAGTCTTAACACGACGCTACACGCGGATCAAAACTAATGAAGGCGTATTGCCGGATATTATCTTGATTGATGGTGGGCGAGGGCAGTTGGGTGTGGCCCAACACGTGCTGGAAGAAGTGCAATTGACGGACATTTGTTTATTGTCTATCAGCAAAGACACTACGCGTAAAAGCGGTTTGGAAACCCTCTGGCAAATGGTCGGCGATGACTACCAAACCCGTGAAGTCTCTGTGACAGGCCGGCACCTTTTAGAAGCGCTACGCGATGAAGCGCATCGGTTTGCAATTACCGCGCACCGGAAAAAACGCTTGCAAGCACGCAGCGAATCCAGTTTAGAGTTAATTCCTGGACTTGGTCCCGTGCGCAGGCGCACTTTGTTGCGCCATTTTGGTGGTTTGCAAGAAGTGCAGGCTGCAAGCATAGAAATGCTTGCTAAAGTACCGGGCATCAGTCAAGCTTTAGCAGAACAAATTTATCACGCTTTGCACCATCAGGATTAGTTATGCATTTAAATTTACCTAATTTACTTACTTTATTGCGTATCCTGTTACTTCCCGTATTTGTCTTGGTTTTTTATTTACCGTTCACGGGTCAATATTTAGTCTGCGCGGTTATTTTTGCCATAGCCGCAATAACGGATTGGGTCGATGGCTATTTAGCAAGAAAACTTCACCAAACCACCGCCTTTGGCGCCTTTATAGATCCCGTTGCGGATAAGTTGATGGTCGCCATAGCGCTGGTGTTGATCGTTTCGGTTTATGCGGATGCCTGGTTGACGATACCCGCAGCCATTATAATTTGCCGTGAAATTGTGGTCTCGGCCTTGAGGGAATGGATGGCAGAATTATCTTTGCGCGCCCAAGTGGCCGTGACTTATATCGCTAAATATAAGACGGCTCTGCAGATGATTGCTTTATTGTGTTTATTAATTGCTAAAACACTGCCATACACCTCACTAATTATCCTAGCCTACGTACTCCTCTACAGCGCAGCCATTCTTACTTTATACACCATGATCATCTATCTACGCGCCGCTTGGCCGCATTTGAAATCGCAATAGAGATTGACGAGGATGTTTTAATTATTGCAGAGAAATTTAGTTAGATGTCCCCTCTCCCACTACCAAATCTTTATTCAAAGAGATCAGAGGTTAAGTGTAGGAGAGGGACAGGGCTAAGTAATCCACACGAATTTTTATTTAAAAGCAATTTGTTATAAATCATTTTATTTTAGTAACTTCTCAATAACCCCAGGAAATAAAATACACCCAGCACCGTCATTGCGAGAAGCGTAGCTTTGCTGCAATCCAGGTTTTAAATCAAGCATCTAAACCTGGATTGCTTTGCCTACGGCTCGCAATGACGGAGCTAAATAACTTCCTGTTTCCCGGGGTTATTGAGATGTTACTCATTTTAGTATTTAAGGCCGAAGGCCTGACCGTATCTAGCCCAGGGTGTAGGCGCGTCTTCGCGCCGTAACCCTGGGTAGGATGAGTATAAGAATCAAGCGCTGTAAGCGCGCAAGAAAAATATTTAAAGTTTAATCTTACGCGCTTTCAGCGCTGTTCTCTTTTTTCTCCTACCCAGGGTTACGGCGCGAAGAGCGCCTACACCCTGGGCTAGATACGGTCAGGCCTTCGGCCTTAAATAGTAAAATAAGGTGGGCTATTTAATTTATTCTGTTATTGACACCAGGGTTCTGTTTTCGTACACTGCTCTCTCCGCGGGAGTAGCTCAGTTGGTAGAGCACAACCTTGCCAAGGTTGGGGTCGCGAGTTCGAGTCTCGTCTCCCGCTAATTTCCTTGTTCACGCGGCTGGGTGGCAGAGTGGTCATGCAGCGGCCTGCAAAGCCGCGTACATCGGTTCGATTCCGTTCCTAGCCTTTTAAATTTCCACCCGCCCGGGTGGCGGAATAGGTAGACGCAAGGGACTTAAAATCCCTCGGGACTTAATCTCCCGTGCCGGTTCGACTCCGGCCCCGGGCAATTCACTCTTCTTCTATTCTTGCTTTATTTATTTTCATGCTACACTAGCACTTATTCATATATACAATGATCCATCTGTCTAGGCTAAAATTTTTACAGTAGTAGATTAAAAAATGCGTCTTAAAAAAATCAAATTAGCGGGATTTAAATCCTTTGTTGATCCGACTTCGGTAGACCTAAGAAGTAACCGCGTGGCGATCGTAGGTCCTAATGGATGCGGTAAATCGAATATTATCGATGCCGTGCGTTGGGTCATGGGCGAATCTTCCGCCAAACAATTGCGTGGCGAATCCATGGCTGATGTGATATTTAGCGGATCAGTTGCGCGTGCTCCCGTCGGCCAAGCCTCTGTAGAATTAGTTTTTGATAATGCAGAAGGTCGTTTAGGCGGCGAATATGCGGCCTTTAGTGAAATTGCCGTGAAGCGTCATGTCGGACGCGACGGTGAGTCCAATTACTTTTTAAATAATGCCCGTTGCCGGCGTAAAGACATTACCGATATTTTTTTAGGAACAGGGTTGGGTGCACGGAGTTATGCCATCATCGAGCAAGGCATGATTTCTCGTTTAATCGAAGCCAAGCCTGATGATTTACGCATCTTCTTAGAAGAAGCGGCGGGCATTTCCAAATATAAAGAACGTCGCCGTGAAACCGAAACGCGTTTGCGCCATACCCGTGAAAATTTAGAACGTCTGACCGACTTACGCGATGAGTTGCAAAAACAATTAGTGCGGCTAGAAAAACAAGCCGAAGCGGCACGTACTTATAAAGAATTAAAAACCACCTTGCGTCAAGTCAGCGCAGAACATTTGGCGCTGTCCTGGCGTGGTTTGGATGAAGACATGACGCAGCAACAGCGCGTGTTAGCTGAACAAGAAATTTTATTAGAAAAGAAAATCGCCCAAATGCGGCAACTGGATGCAGAAATTGAAACTGCGCGCGCAGCTTATGAAGAAGCGCAAGAGGGTTTACAAGATGTGCAAAGTCGTTATTACCGTAGCAAAACAGAAGTGTCTCAATGCGAGCAAACCCTGGCGTATCAACGCGAGCGACAAGGTCAGCTTGAAATGGATTTAGCCCAAGTCCAAGAATCGTTTGAAGAATTGCAGCACGTGTTGGCTGAAGATGAGCGTCTCTGGCAAGCCATGCAATCACAAGTCTCTGAGCTTACGCCGCAAGCAAGCCAATTACAGGATCAATATCAGCACAGTTATCAGATCCTAGGCAGTGCAGAAGCTAAAATGCACACTTGGCAGTCTGATTGGGAAAGGCTGATGCAAAATATTGCGCACATGCAACAACACATGCAGCTGGCACGCGCCGAGATCACACACACACAAGAGAAGATTCAGGGTGCAAACGAACGTCTCACCGTTTTAGAAGCGCAGTATGCCACCTTAGAACACTCGAATGTTGAGGAGCAGTTAACCACGCTTACTGAGAAATGCCTAGAGAGCGAAGATCAGTTGTCACAAACTAAAGCACAACTGCTAGGCTTGCAACAACAATTTAATCATCAGCACACCGCAAATGAAGCGGCTGAGCAACAACTCGAAGCCGCGCGTACGGCCTTGCATACCCTGCAAAATGAATATGTGTCACTTCAAGCGCTGCAACAAGCGGCCTGGGGTGATAGCGATGCAGAAGCCATGGCGTGGCTGGATGCGCAACAGCTCACCGATAAACAACGTCTAGTGCAACAACTGGTGGTGGAACCGGAATGGATCTCTGCGGTTGAAACAGTCCTGGGGGATTACTTACAAGCCATTTGCGTCGAGAAGTGTGAACACTTTACCCAAAAACTGGCTGAGTTTACCCAAGGTACTTTAGTGTTATTTGAAAATGCGTCCACGCAGGCGCCTACACCTGTTCTAGCCGCAATGCCCCTGCGCGATAAAATTAAAACTGCATTGGCCATAGAGCCGCTATTAATCGGCGTTTATTGCGCAGCCTCGCTAGATGAGGCCTTGCGCATGCGTTCGCAATTGCGTGCACATGAATCGGTGATTACTCCCGAAGGGTTTTGGTTGTCGTCACAATGGCTACGGGTCAAAAGAATAGGTGATGCGCAAAGCGGTGTGTTAGCACGTGAGCAACGTCTACAAGTCTTACACCCCCTAATTGAAGACAATTTGGCGGGGGTGCAAACCTTGCAACAAGATCTCGTGACCGGAAAAGAGCGGGCTAAAACCTTGCATGATGATTTAATTGAGGCCCAGCAACAACTGAACCAACACGCCCGTATTGATGCTGATCTGCACGCTGAGCAGCGCGCTTTAAAGGTCAAACAACAGGAACTGCAGCATCAACAAGAAAAAACCTTGCAAGAAATTGACCTGATTAAGCAGCGCTTAACCGAACATCAAGGGCAATTGACGCAGGTAGAGGCGAGCGAGCACAATTTAGCGGCCAGCATGGCGAATCTCTCTGCAGACAGAACCCAATTAGAACAAGCACGCGAGCAATTGAATGCGGATCTGCAGCAGGCGAAAACCAATGCGCATCAGGATCAGAGTCAAAGCAATCAAGTTCATATTCAATTATCCGGATTAACCCATCGCTTAGAAGCCACCGCAGCGCATGTGCAACGATCTGCACAACAATTAGCCAAATTAAAAGGCCGCTGGCAACAACTCCAGCACGCATCCGAGGAAGCAGGACAGCCTATCCCAGAAATGGAGCACGCGCTCGAGCAGGCTTTGGAATTACAAACGGATTGCGAAGCGGCGATGCAAGAAGCACGCACCCAAGTGGATGAAGTTGCACACGGTTTACGTGGGCAAGAGCAAGCGCGGCTCCAGAGTGAAACCGAAGTACAAGATCAGCGACAAAATCTAGAAGACCATCGTTTAACCGCACAAACGATTAAAGTTAAGCGGGATACGGTATTTGAACAATTACACGCACAAGAAATAGAGTTAACATCCGTGTTAGCAACTTTAGCGGCAGATGCTGATTTAGCCACGATTGCACAAAGAGTTGAAAAATTAGAAGCACAAATTAAGCGTTTAGGCGCAATTAATCTTGCGGCTATTGATGAGCATGCGGAACATGCTGAGCGTTTGCTTTATTTAGATCAGCAAAATGCTGATTTGCTCTCGGCTTTAGAGACCTTAGAGCAAGCCATAGAGAAAATTGATAAAGAAACCAAGCAGCGCTTTAAAGACACCTTTGATACCGTCAATAAAAGTTTTGGCGCCTTGTTTGCGCAGGTTTTTGGTGGCGGCAATGCCTATTTAGAACTTACGGAAAATGATTTACTCAATACAGGGGTCGTCTTAATGGCGCAACCCCCGGGTAAGCGTAATAGCACAATTCATGCGCTCTCAGGTGGCGAGAAAGCATTAACTGCCTTATCATTAGTATTTGCGATGTTTAAATTGAATCCTGCACCGTTTTGTATGTTGGATGAGGTCGATGCTCCTCTAGATGAAGCCAATGTCATGCGGTTTGCGCGGCTGGTGAAGGAGATGTCTGAGCATATTCAATTTATCTTGATTACCCATAATAAGACGACCATGGAAATGGTGGATCACTTAATGGGGGTCACGATGAAGGAAGCCGGCGTTTCTCGTTTAGTGAGCGTGGATGTGGATAAAGCAGCGGAACTGGCTGTTGCCTAAGGAAGGGACAAATGAGTTTACGATTAATACTAATTGTGATTGGGGCGCTGATTATTGTCGCCATACTGTTGGACGGCTACCGGCATTGGCGTCGTGCACATAAGCAAAACAAGATCACTAAAGAACGCCGTTATAAAGAACCGAATGAACCTCACTTTAGCAAACCCTTAGGTAAAGATGATTTAGAAGTCATGCCGCGGATCACATTAGATGATGCGGAGCCTACTTTCGATGATGTATTATTTTCTCGCAAAAAACCTTCCGTTTTTGATGAACCTATAATTGCACCACCCACATTAGAATTACCCGATACGCTTGCGAAAACCATTGATACCGATGAGGTTGAGCCGGTATTCCCCATTCCTGCACCGGCTGCCCCCAGCAGTCCCATGATGCCGGTTAAGGATAATATTGTCGTGTTACACGTGCTGGCTGAATTGGATCGTTATTTTTCCGGGGAAGATCTGCGCGCTAAATTTGCTGCGTATAATTTATTATATGGGCCTATGCATATTTATCATAAGTATGAAAATACAGACGGCAGTGGTGCGATATTATTTAGCGTGGCGAATGCGTTTGAGCCTGGCACTTTAAATTTAGAATATCCAGAGAGTTTTTATACCCGTGGCTTAACCTTTTTTATGCAAACCTCTAATAAGGCGAATCCCTTATTTTCGTTTGAAACCATGCTTAATACGGCAACAGCCTTAGCCAAATCTTTTAATGCCCGTTTGTGCGATCATCAACGCCAACCGCTGACCGTAACTACTGCGCAAGATTATCGTAATCAAGTGCAAGGGATTAGAGACTGATACGCCGCTAGGCAAGGTTTAGTTTTAGAGGCGCTGATGTCCAAGCTATCAATACAAAAAACCCTCACCGATTTACGTCAACAAATTGATGAATACAATTATCAATATTACGTATTAGATCACCCGAGTGTCCCCGATGCGGAGTATGATCGTCTTTTTAAATCGCTACAGGCATTAGAGCAGCAACACCCTGAATTAATTACTCCCGATTCTCCCACGCAACGCGTAGGCGCAGCGCCATTACCTTACTTTAATGAAGTTCAACATAAACAACCCATGCTTTCATTAGAGAATGCGTTTAGCGAAGAAGAATTGCGCGCGTTTAATAAGCGGGTATGCGAGAGACTCGATATCCTGTCGGTCAGTTATTACTGCGAACCTAAATTAGATGGTCTGGCCATCAATTTATTGTATGAACACGGTCAGTTGGTCCAGGCTGCAACGCGGGGCGATGGTTTGCTGGGTGAAGATGTGACGCAAAATGTGCGTACGATTGCGACCATCCCTTTACGCTTGCGCAGTCCTTATCCTCGTTTAATCGAAATCCGAGGCGAAGTGTATATGCCTTTGCAGGGTTTTAATGCGATGAATGCGCATGCACAGGCTTATCAAGAAAAAGTATTTGCCAATCCGCGTAATGCCGCAGCCGGTAGTTTGCGGCAACTGGACCCTAAAATTACCGCCAAACGCCCCTTGGCTTTCTTCTCTTATGGCATGGGTGAGGTAGAAGGTTTTGATGTGCCATCAACCCAAGAGGAATTAATGGCACAAATTGCCACGTGGGGCGTGCGCATTTCTCCACTGCGTGCGCTTGCTGAGAATATTGAGGCCTGTTTAGCGTACCACCAACGCTTACTGACCCTGCGTGCAAATTTAGAATATGAAATCGATGGTGTGGTCTATAAAGTTAACCGCTTAGACTGGCAGCGGCAATTAGGTTTTGTGGCGCGCGCGCCACGTTTTGCCTTAGCCCATAAATTTCCTGCCCAAGAAGAAATGACGCTATTAGAGAGTGTGGATTTTCAAGTCGGTCGGACTGGGGCTTTAACGCCGGTGGCACGTTTAACGCCCGTTTTAGTAGGCGGCGTTACCGTGCGCAATGCCACCTTGCATAATATGGATGAAATTCACCGCAAAGATGTGCGCATCCATGATACGGTGATTATCCGGCGCGCCGGAGATGTCATTCCCGAAGTGGTATCAGTGGTATTGGCTAAGCGCCCCGCGCATGCTCAAGTCATCGTATTACCTGAAAAATGCCCCGTTTGTGGCGCGCCTGTGTTGCATGAGGAAGGCGAAGCCACGGCGCGTTGTAGCGATGCCTTGTTGTGCCCTGCGCAGCGTGCGGCCAGCATTAAGCATTTTGCCTCAAAAGGCGGCTTAGATATTGAGGGGTTGGGCGAGAAGCTGATCGAGCAACTTATTGATCTTAAGGTGATTAAAACACCGGCTGATTTATATCATTTAACGGGTGTACAGCTGTCTGAACTGCCACGCATGGGGCAAAAATCTGCAGATAATATCCTTTTAGCCTTAGCGCACAGTAAAAAGACCACGCTCGCAAAATTTATTTATGCCTTAGGCATACGCGAAGTGGGCAGCCAAACGGCATTAAGCTTAGCGCAGCATTTTGCTGATTTAGATGCGATTATGCACGCAGATGAGGAAACGCTGCAACAAGTGGGCGATATAGGCCCTATTGTTGCGCAACATATCGCACAGTTTTTTAGTATGCCTCGGCACCAAACCTTGATTAAAGCGTTATTAGAGGCGGGTATTCATTGGCCCGTACCGGTATCCTCTAGCACACAACCCTTATCCGGGAAAACGTTTGTATTAACCGGCACTTTATTACAATTAAGCCGCGAAGCCGCAACAGAACGCTTACAAGCCTTGGGTGCGAAAGTCAGTGGTAGCGTATCTGCAAAAACAGATTATGTGGTGGCAGGGGATAAAGCAGGCAGTAAATTAGTCAAAGCCCAGACCTTAGGGGTATCTATCCTCGATGAGGCGGCTTTTCTACAATTAATTCGCCATGGGTCATAAAACCGGTTATTATGGCGCATGACTATTTATTCACCTATAATCAAAAGACGCGGGAACTTTAATATAACAATATTTAGAACAGTAGGTTTCCTATGAGCTATACCATTAAGTCCTTACAAAAAGCCCTGACCCTTCTGGAAGACGAATTCCAAGAACTAGGCACTGCGCCCCACACCAAAAATCATATCCATGATATGTATTTGGAGTTTAGGCAAATTGCCGAGAAGTTGTCAGATCAGCAAGCGAATGATAAGAACTCTGTTACACCTGAGTTGTGATTTTTTTGCAGAAGGTAGATTGTTTATTTATTATTTTCTTTCCAGTTTATATGAATATTTTTGTGTTTTAACGCATAATCTCGTAAATATAAATGGATTAAACTCTGGTAAGGGCTCTCTTTATCTTCTGCCATCTCTTTAAAATAAGTAATCGTATCATCAAAACGAATAGTCACCTGCTTTTTTAGTCTTTGCTTAAGAACCAAAGAAAACCCAATTTCGATTTGACAATATCACCAAAAACCTGTAATGTAAACTAACTAAATTAAGTAAGCCCATGAATAAATCATGACTGATTTCAATCAGATAGCCACAACATACGCATTGACGGGTCAGAGCGACATTAGCGCTCATGCCCATGCAATTATTCGCGAGTTTTACCATCAGCCTTATAAAAACCAGAAGCCTAAAAATAAAATTGCCCGTCCTATCCATGGCGGGCAACATACTAGCCGTGTGGCCTTAGATGCCGAGGTGTTTACAAAATTATACCGGCGTTATGGGGATGAAAGGGCATTAAAGCTCACCGATGAGGATTTGTTTTATATCCAAATAGCTGCACTGTTCCATGATGCAGCAAGAGAAGATGATGATGAAGATCGTTGGGATAAAGAGAGTGCTGCGTTGTGTTTTAAATACCTGGTAGAGGTGCTGAAATTACACCCTAAAAAAGCGCAAATCTATGCCCATGCGATTGCCAATAAGGATTACCAACCTGGGGGTGAGTATCACCATTTAATCTATGACCCCGACACAAAAAAGGTTACTTGGCTCTCGGCCAACTCTACCCAAGCTAAATCTATCGAAGAAACCATTATTCAAAATGCGGATTGTTTGGACGTGATGCGTTGCTACGACACTAATTATAAAACCCTAGCCAAATCGAGCAATATGTTTGATGGCACACGATTGGATTTTTATCAGGACTTTGCTAAAAAAAATGATTGGGCGTTATATGAATTAGGAAACGTTCTCAATGAGAGCCGCGCTATGATCCATAGGCAAGGCGATGGCGTAGGACTCATGCGTGATGACATCAAACTGCAATTTGAATATGCTGAAAATTGTTTTAGCAAAACGAAAGAAGATGCAAAATCAGGACGCATCTACAATCAATTATGCACCGGAAGTGTGGCGTCTATCCATGATAATCGCGCAGTTGATTTATTAATGAGTGAAGTGGGTAGTATTCAGCGCGATTTAGAAATGGGGAAAATATTTTTTCGCGGGATCTATCATGTATCAGCCGTAGTATTAAAAGAAAGAGAAAATAATCTCACCGAAACCAATGAAACCTTTGCAGAGTTTGAGCTGAGAAAATTGTTGCGAAGAGGTGAGAAGCACGATGCGGACGGCAAGCCAAAAATCGGTAACCCATTACGTTCTGTGACGCAAGTCGGATATGGCAGCATTGCTTTTGCCCCGACAGGTTATCTGTTTGCCAGTAATCCTTCTAAAATTCAAATGGTCAGCGCAACTGATGCAGGCACAGGTTACGGTAAAAAAGAGCACCTACAAGCCCGGGAAGTTCAATCGAGCGAAAAGTTGCAGTGTGCACTCTATGATATGCATAAAAAAAATATGCTCTCTGCCAAATATTCGCATAGCAGAGATGTTAATACCCACAGTGAAATGTTATATCATATCGATAAAGTGGATGGCATTTATTTTTCTTTAGGGAAAACCCATAATGATATTGTTGATGATGCAGATCAGTATTACAATCCACTTTCCGCGCAACTGCAAGCGCTTTATATGCAGCAAATGCATTTTGTTAAAACTAATGGTGAATTGTTACCCATTTACAGCTATGATCCCATAGGCAGTGTTATTAAAATGACCCCGCTGTCTTTTAAAAATAAAAATGAACTTATCGCTTTATGGAAAAACCTTATCACGAGCCATGTTGCAGTAAATCAATATAAAGACGCTATAATTTTTAATAACTCGCTTGAAACCTTGAAAACATTGGCTTGTTACGGTAGATGTGAACATCGTTATTGGCATAAACCCTCTGTAAGCACCAAACTTTTACCTTTAGATAGGCATTATAACTCAGCGTTGAAGGCTGAAATTGATGAGGCCTTAAGCATCTGCATAAAAGAGCTCAAAGATACATTTTACAGAGAAATACATACTAAATTATCAGCTGAGATTGTTCCTGATGATGACTGTCTTTTGTATATTGTTTATCATGATACTGACCTTGCTGAAAAATATTTGCATAGATTTCGCAATAAAATTGATATTGCATTTATAGATCAGCCTAATTTTACGGTTTCTGAATTATATTCCAATGTCTTTCGTTGCTTTGCGCCCTCTGTGAATACTATTAATAGACTGGGCTCAGATGATTTAATATTAAACCGAATACATGTTCTTGATCAGTCCCATCTAGTTAAATATTATCTTATGAGTAAAAAAATAAATGATACGAAGGCCATCGATCATATCCGTAGTAAAATAAGAAAATTAATTGCAGCTCAATCCCCTGATAATTTTGTTAATTTAATATTAACCTTGAAAACATTTGATCTGTATGACGAATTTAAAGATCGTGTTTTTGCGTGGATGATTGCGCAAGAAATACGCCTAGATAAAGATGATGTGGTGGTTAGAATTGATAATTTACTCGAGATTTCAATGGCTATTAAAATGAATGCTCAAACTGTTTTGGATAA
The DNA here is from genome assembly GCA_013289605.1 of Gammaproteobacteria bacterium. Classification (GTDB taxonomy): domain Bacteria; phylum Pseudomonadota; class Gammaproteobacteria; order JABCZS01; family JABCZS01; genus JABCZS01. The sequence goes on along the minus strand of JABCZS010000001.1, from coordinate 53,799 downwards.
GGTTACTCCTCTTTTATCGACTTTAATCAAAAATCCATGGCCTTTATCTTATATGAGTAACTCCAATAGAAATTCTGCCGATTTAGCCTTTACTGTCATTAGACACCTATATGAAATGATAGGCAATGAACCTTGTCCACTGCTTGATGATTTTATTGCTAAAGTATCGCAAATTACTTTTCCTATTTTTGGATTTAATGATGATAGAGCCATGTTTTTTAAAGTCCTTATGGCACGTAATTTAAATCAGAATAAAGATATTTTTCTTGGACTGATTAAAAATATCAACTCGATTCCTACCCAACATGATTTAGATAAGAAATTAAAAGCCTTGATGCAAAATGTCCAGGCGCTCATGAGTAGCATGCCGAGTTTCTCCGTAAAAGAACATACCGATAGCCTGATAAGTGAATTCTTGAAGCTACTTCCTAAAAAGCCGTTTATCAAAGAATGGGCGCAGATGATGACGTCTTATGCTGAATTGGGCACTTTGCTAGCACTAGAGACGGATCGTACTTATCTTGATACCTTGGCACAATTGTGTAAGCGCATTGATGCTGCATTATTAGAAATGAAAACAGAAGGTGAAGAAATAACAGACAAAAAAATCGTAGACGCATTTAAAAAACTAGACAATAAAATAGATAAAGCCCTGTTTATTTCCCTCTCGCCTTCAGAATCTAAAACGGCTAGAATGACCCTAAATTGAGGTTAGAATAATCCGCAGATCCCCCTTAGAATGAATTTAGCTCTAATTTGCAGGTATGGTATAATCACTTCCTTAGTTAAGGGGAGTACAAAATGAGTTGGTTTACCAAATTATTACCCACACGGTTGCGTAAAGCGCCGATAGAGAAAAAAGTCCAGGTGCCTGAGGGCATTTGGAGCAATTGCCCCCAGTGCCATCATATCCTTTACCGTGCAGATTTAGCGCGCAATGTGGATGTTTGCCCTAAATGCGATCATCACCTGCGGATCAATGCCCGTACCCGATTGGCTTATTTTTTCGATGAAAACAGTACGCAAGAGTTAGGCACCGATTTAGAACCTGTGGATCGGTTGAAATTCCGTGACAGTAAAAAATATAAAGATCGTCTTCTTGCCGCGCAAAAAGCAACCGGTGAAAATGATGCCTTAGTGGTTTATCAAGGCACTGTGAAAGAAGTGCCTATGGTCGCCGCCGCGTTTGAATTTAATTTTATTGGCGGCTCGATGGGCGTCACCGTCGGACAAAAATTTGTCCTCGCGGTTAATGCTGCGATTTCAAAACGATGTCCTCTAGTGTGTTTTGCTGCAAGTGGCGGCGCCCGCATGCAAGAGTCTGTATTTTCCTTATTGCAAATGAGTAAAACCAGCGCAGCCTTAGGGAAACTCGCCGAAGCGGGATTACCTTTTATTTCGGTGATGACAGATCCGACCTATGGCGGCGTCTCTGCAAGTCTTGCGATGTTGGGCGATGTGAATATTGCCGAGCCTAAAGCCATGATAGGTTTTGCAGGTCCTCGCGTCATTGAGCAAACCGTACGTGAGACCTTGCCTGAAGGTTTCCAACAAAGTGAATTTTTATTAGCCCATGGCTTTATTGATCAAGTGTTGGATAGACGTGAACTGCGTGATCGGATCACCGCTTTAACGCAAAAATTCCTACATCAGCATGTCGCCTAATGTAAACGATTTGGCGACTTTTCTAAAGGCACTTGATACGCGTGTTTCAAGTAGTCATATTGATTTAAGCCTTGCACGCATGCAACACGCAGCAAAAGCGCTCTCGCTCATCCCATTTCCTATACCGGTCATTACTGTTGCGGGCACCAATGGTAAAGGCTCAGTCGTCTGTGCGCTGGAATCCATTTATACGGCTGCAGGATATCAAGTAGGCAGTTATACCTCGCCGCATTTACTTTATTTTAATGAACGACTCAAACTCAATGCTAAGCCCGTAACAGATGCTCATTTATTGGCGGCATTAGAGGCAACAAATGCCTGTGCCACAGCACATCAGCTCACGTATTTTGAAACCATCACTTTGGCTGCGCTTTGGTTTTTTAAACAGCAGCCTTTAGATCTACTTATTTTAGAAGTGGGTTTAGGCGGGCGTTTGGATGCCGTGAATATTATTGATCCCAATTTATGCATCATTACTACTATTGATTTAGATCATACCGAAAGATTAGGCGCAACGCGCGAGGCGATTGCTGCAGAAAAAGCGGGCATTTTTCGTGTGGGTGTGCCGATTGTTTGCGGGGATAAACATCCCCCTGAGGTATTGCGCGCACAGGCTGCGCAGTTACATGCACCGTTTTATGGCTTAAATCAATCATTTCATTATCATGAAACACAAGCGACGTGGGCGTGGCAAGCGGGACAAACCAGATTGGAACACTTACCCCGAAATGGTTTGTTATTAGAAAACATGAGTGTAGCGCTGGCTGCGGTGATGCAATTACAATCACGTTTTCCGGTCAGTGATGTCGCAATAAAACAAGGCTTGCAAGCTGCACATTTACCTGGTCGGCAACAAATCATTGTTCATCATTGTAAACAATTGTTTGATGTTGCGCATAATCCTGCGGGACTGAAAGTATTGGCTGAGCGAATAAAACAAGAAAAATCTACAGGCCGGGTATTGTTAGTATTTTCCATGTTAGCAGATAAAGATTTATTAAAGAGTTGCGCGATGTTGCACAATGAAATTGATGCCTGGTTTATTGCTCCCTTAGAAAACGAGCGTGCGGCAAGTCTTGCGCAATTACAAGCCGCAGTGCAAAAAACAGCGCGTCATGATGCGTTAGTATATGGATTTAATGATTTAGCGCGTGCGTATCAAGCTGCTCTGCACCAGGCACAAGCTAATGATTTATTAGTAGTGGCGGGTTCTTTTTATACGGTAGCGCAATTATTACCTAGGGATTGTAAATGAAATTGGCTGTAGAAGCGGAGAGATCGATAGACTTGCCCCCTTTGTAAAGGGGGTCGGACGCTTCGTCCGGGGGGATTTTAGCGATCTCTCATCACATCAACACTTGCTATTTAAATTTTCTAAGAGTTAAGCTTTAATCAAATTCGTTGTGTTCATTAAGATCGCTAAAATCCCCCCGGACGAAGCGTCCGGCCCCCTTTACAAAGGGGGCAAGCCTATCGATCTCTCCGCTTTTATTGCCAACCTCCTTTACAGATTAAATTTTCTAAGAGTTAAGCTTTAATAAAATTCGTTGTGTGCATTAAGATCGCTAAAATCCCCCCGGACGAAGCGTCCGGCCCCCTTTACAAAGGGGGCAAGCCTATCGATCTCTCCGCTTTTATGGCCAACCTCCTTTACAGATTAAATTTTCTAAGAGTTAAGCTTTAATAAAATTCGTTGTGTGCATTAAGATCGCTAAAATCCCCCCGGCCGAAGCGTCCGGCCCCCTTTACATAGGGGGCAAGTTTATCGATCTTTCCGCTTTAATGGCCAACCTCCTTTAAAGACATTTGTGTAGAAGATTCAGGCGTATGCGAGGATGACGGTCTAAAGAACCCTATCTGTCAATTAATTACGTCACCTTAACAGGGATGACGCGGGATCACTGCGGTAAAACAAGCGCCGCCTTCAGGTAAATTATCTGCGGTCAGCGTGCCATGATGATTTTCACTAATAATATAATGTGAAACCGCTAAGCCTAGGCCGGTTCCTTGCTCTCTCGATTTAGTGGTGAAAAAGGGTTTAAATAAGTTTGTTAATAAATGCGGGGGGATCCCCTGACCATTATCACTCACGCTAATAATAACCGCATCGGGTTGATCGATGACACGCAGGGTAATTTCAGACTGAGGAATATGATGCAGTGCTTGTATCGCATTTTTAATTAAATTAAAAAATACTTGGGTGAGTTGCGTGCCGGAGCATACGATAGGCGGTATCGGATAGATCGGAAAATCACGGTTAACTTTAACTCTTGAAATATCAAAGCTGTGCAATAAATCATAATCTTGCTCGACAAAACTGAGTGCATTTTCAATTAACTCCAGGACATTCTCATTTTTCATATGAATAGGATTTTGCGTACCAAAATTCAGCATGGTGGCGATGATTTGCAATGCGCGATCGATAGCGATGCGAATATTATCCATAAATTTAAGTATATTGCGCGCTTCAAGGTAACGGTTAATTTCATCTAAAGAGACCTTTAATTCTTGCGCAACGACTATATTTTTTTCTGCGGTTTTATCAAGCCGGTGTAAAATATTTTGAATATTTTGTAAAATAATACCTAAAGGGTTTTTGACTTCATGCGCCATCCCTGAAGCCAGGCCTCCAATCGTGACCATTTTCTCGGATTGGATAACCATATCATCCAGTAAGGTTTGATGCGACAGATCTTCAATTTTAATCAGCGCTTCTGGCCCTGAGAGTAAGGGGTAAACCGTGACGTAACAGGGATGGGTACGATCACCGTAATCAAGCATTTGCTGACTTAAGCTGAGCTTTTTTTGCTTTAGTAGCGTCTCAACTAGGCTAGCCCGGTAGTCGGCTAAGGCAGGGAACAGCTCAAATAGGCTCTGGCCTATGGGGCTTTGCTTACAGCCCAATATATGGTTAGCCATGATATTAAGCTTAGTTACCCTTAATTCAGCATCCACCCAAATCAGCATGACGGCTAATTCATTGATAAATTCGTCTAAATGGGGCTTATCAAAGGCTGGGGCAGGGGTATGGGGCATAATGATTAGGGGTTATCCGTGTGTCAAACGAGGATCCTAATACGATTAGGAGAAAAACTCAAATCTGTCGATTTTAAGGCTTTAAGGATAAGAGTTTCCGTGCCAAAAGAGGGCTATCAAGCCCTGAACTGGCCATTAAAGTTATTAATAAATACATAACATAATTTATAACATGCTGATTGTTAAAGTTAAAAAAATAATTTGTAAGCCATATCTCACAGAAAAATGCATGAATGCCTGATTGTGTTACCTGTTTGACTATGGTATTTATATTATCTCACTGACTATTAAAACAAAAAGACGGTCAGATGAGGACAGCATACTATACGGAACGTGTGTTTCTACAGCTAACAAGGACTTGAGAGTAAATAAGCTATTAAGAGAGTCAGAAAAAAAGCTTGCGTTAGTTCACTTAATAGATTATCATTCCGCTTAAGCTTTGTAATGCAATTCAAAGGATGGAAGGTGCTACTCATAGAGTAGTGGATTATGTACTTTTAACTACAACGGAAAATAATTATGCCACGGAAAACAGATAAACGTGTTCGCTTAGTAGACGCTGCAAAAGCGTTAATTCATAGACAAGGATTTAACTTAACTACTTTAGCCGACATCGCTCAGGAAGCTGATGTGCCGCTAGGTAATGTGTATTACTACTTTAAAACGAAAGAAGCCATTGGTGAAGCCGTTATTGCTAACCGGGGTCGTGAGTTGCATGATGCCTTGCAAACTTGGGAAAAGGCTGCGAATGCTAAAGAACGTCTATTGGCTTATGTGCAATTTGAAGTCGATAGCGCTGAAGAAACCGCTAAAAGCGGCTGCCCAGTGGGTGGTCTATGCCAAGAACTGGCGAAACAAGGGGGTTCATTGGCTGATGCGGCAGCTAAACTGTTAAGTGATACTATGCTTTGGGCTGAAAAGCAGTTTCAGGGCATGGGTATGGGTGAGGCTTCACGTGGCTTGGCGATGCAATTCGTTGCAGCGGTTCAAGGCAACGCGCTGTTAACGAATACCTTCAAAGATCCTAAAATTCTAGCAAATCTTAAGGTTTCTTTAAGCAAATGGTTAGATAAAGTCGCTAGCACCAAGAATGCAACGGTGCCTATTGAGAAGGTTGAAGAATACGCCTAGTTCGTAGTCGATTTTCTCGCAAAAAGCTGCCCCGATCGCAAGGTTTGGGTGGCTTTTTTGTTGCTTGAGTTTAAGTAATATATGATGTAATATGTCTTACTTAACTTAGTTAGTAATGCAAATTATGTATATTAATAAAGTCCTAGCGCGATTATGTGAGCACCTAGCTGAGGGAAAGTCTTTACCTGAGCTAGCAGCCATCGTAGACCTTCAAGACCCCATTACGGGGGATACCTTACTACATGCCGTTATGCATCAATTAAAATACAAAGCAGAGCTAACCCAGCCCCTAGAAAACTTAAAAACCTTGGCTGATCAATTACTTAAATCTGGCGCTCGCATTAATATCCCAAATAAAAGTGGCGAAACAGTTGAGGACATCTTAAATAGTGAGACCACATTGGTACCTTACCTTAAGGCCGTTAAAAGCCCGACCCTGGTCGCAGGGATAATGTCTCTGTGGAGTCTATATGGTGCAGATCCGGTGCGTGGAAACAAGCAAATCTTGATTAGTAATGCTTTAAAGGAATTTGATCCTAACGTGTATGAGCCCACTAAAACCCTACAGGCGCTGGCTGCCTTGATCCAGAAAAATTCCACTCAGAGAAAGTTAATACGTACTCCCGTTCAAAAGATGGATTACCGGTTACCAGGTGATGATGATTTTGATACAGAAGCCTACAAATTAATTTGCAAAGTATTCTCAGCGTTTAAAATCACTGTGCCTGATCAGGGATTTGTTGATCTAAAGCAAATAACCGTAGCGACAAGAACCTTAGCAGATATTACGGACAGTCATATTGAAGGGGATACGCTTTATAATGATGATGAACTCACTGCCCTTGACAACTTAGGCGCATATGCCGGCTTGGGCCAGCGCTATTTCACGCGTTTAGCCATTTCTGATGATCCTTATTTATTTATCCCCAGTCTGACTTGTTTCAATAATTAAATTCTTTTTTATCACTTTCGGGTGCTTGACACCTATTTTGTAATGGTATACCATTACATCATTACAAGCACTCAATGATAGGACTATGGACAATTACAGCGAAGAAACCGGTTGGCGTGAGTTTTTACAGCTTTGTAAAGAAGCCAACTCGATAGATATTTTAGAAAAGTTACTGCGTTTGCATTTAACGCAGGAAGAGCAGGAGGCGGTAGCGATGCGTTGCTTAATAGTGCGTGAATTATTAAAAGAAGACAAAACACAACGCGTCATAGGGAAAACATTGCAAGTCAGTATTGCAAAAATTACTCGGGGATCTAATAGCTTAAAGTTAATAGACTCTGAACTAAAAGCCTTTTTATTGGCACATATTAATAAATAAAGACCGGATAAACGATGTTTAATCAGCTCAAACAAGATGAATTTTTAAAACTTGCAAAAGTCCATGGCCGCATCATGGTGCATAAAGAAATTTTGGGCGATTGCATGACTCCGATCCACATTTATCATGCTTTAAAGGCGCATATGTTAGGCGCGAGCTTATTGGAATCCAGTCCTAAAGAAAAAAATCTAGGCCGCTATTCTTTTTTAGGCTTTACCGTTTTATCTGAATTTAAAGTGAAAAATAATCAGATCACTATAAAAAATGCTAAAGAAAACCATGAAGTGAACAGTTGCACTCCATTAGAAGCATTACGGGCATTTCATCACGATACATGCGCCTATACCGATCCGGTGCTCTCTGGATTTGTGGGCGGTATTGTAGGATTTTTTTCGTTTGAATCGGCGTGCTTATTTGAAGCAACCTTGCCTAAATTTACTGAGCCTAGTGATTTTCCAGAGATCCAGTTTAAATGTTACCGCGATCATATTATTTTTGATCAAAAAACAGGACAAGTATTTATCGCGACTTTAGTGGAAGTGGGTAATGCAGCGAGCGATGCTACGCTATTATACCAGCAAGCGATCATGCGTTTGGATAATTTTGTCCAAGAAATTTTAAAGGCACCGCATCACGAAGATAAACCTAGCGCTCAACATGTGCCCATGGACTTGCAAGTGAGCTTAGATGATCCGGCCTATATCGCTGCAGGACAAAAAGCAAAAGATCATATTGCTTTGGGCGATGCGTTTCAAATCGTCCTCGCGCGTACATTTAAAGCGCGCTATACCGCCAATCCGTTTGATATTTATCGCCTCTTGCGGCTGCGCAACCCTTCGCCTTATATGTTTTATATCAATGATACAGATCGTGTCATTTGCGGCGCTTCTCCTGAGAAAATGATTAGTGTGCAAAATGGACGTGTTCAATCTTGTCCATTAGCAGGGACTAGACCGCGGGGGGAGGCGTACTGTGATGAAACACAAGCCTCCGATCTTTTAGCAGATACCAAAGAGGTTGCTGAACACATGATGCTGGTCGATCTTGCGCGCAATGATCTGGGACGCGTAGCAAAACCTAAGGGCGTCAGTGTGCCTGTTTTGCAACAGATCCAATATTTTTCTCACGTCATGCATATTTCATCGACTGTAGAAGCAGAGCTTGCTGCAGGAAAAGATGCACTCGATGCGTTGTGTGCGTCTTTTCCTGCAGGCACTTTAAGTGGCGCACCGAAAATTCGCGCGATGCAAATTATTCATGAACTTGAAGCTTCTCCTAGAGAATTATACGGCGGCGTGATTGGTTTTCTAGACAGCAGAGGGAATCTAGACAGTTGCATTGCCATCCGTATGGCAGTGTTGCAACAAGGGATAGCAAAAGTCAGTGCTGGAGCCGGCATAGTCATGGATTCAGATTTACAAAAAGAAGCGGATGAAACCCGGTATAAAGCCAACGCCATACTCGAAGCGATAGACCTAGCGGGCAGAGGTATCCAATGATTTTATTGATAGATAATTACGATAGCTTTACGTATAACCTGTACCAAATGGTGGCGCAGATAGAAAAAAATGTAGAGGTGATCCGTAACGATAAAATCAGCATCGCGCAGATTGCATCCCTGCGTCCACACGCCATTATTCTATCGCCGGGGCCGGGTCGGCCAGAGGAGGCTGGGATTTGTTTAGAAGTCATAAAAAATTATTCGGGGGTGATCCCGATTTTAGGTGTGTGTTTAGGGCATCAAGCCATCGTGCAAGCCTTTGGTGGTCATATCGTGCAGGCCGATTATGCGATGCACGGTAAAACCAGTGAAGTATTTCACACCCAGCGAGGGATTTTTGCACACATGCCTATGCCATTTGTAGCGGGACGTTACCACTCTTTGATTGCTGAACAGAAAAGTTTGCCTGAAATATTAACTATCGAAGCGCACACACGAGAAGGCATTATCATGGGAATCAAACATAAACACCATTTGACTTTTGGCGTGCAATTTCATCCTGAGTCCATACTCACGCATAATGGGCATTTTCTTATTCAAGATTTCTTAACGCAAGGAATAAAATGATGCTAAGTCACTATTTGAAAAAACTAATTGCGCATGAAGATTTGTCGCATAAAGAGGCGATACAGGCGTTAGAGATTATTCTTGCTTCGGATAATAAAGAACAAATTGCTGCATTTTTAGTGTTGATGCGCGCTAAAAGTGAAACGGTAGAAGAAATGACTGCGTTTGTTCAAGTCATGCAGGATCATCAAATCAGTGTGAATGTGGGCATACCGGTCATTGATATTGTGGGTACGGGCGGCGATGGTGCGCATACGGTGAATATTTCTACTGGTGCTAGTATTTTAGCCGCCAGTTGCGATGTGCCGATTTTAAAACACGGTAATCGCGCGGTCTCCTCGCGTGCCGGCAGTGCGGATGTATTAGAAGCCTTAGGTCTACAATTAGAACAAACACCTGAGCAAGTCATTCAGTCACTGGTCCATCAAAAAATAGGTTTTTGCTATGCCCCTACATTTCATCCGGCTTTATTGGCTTTAAAACCCATTCGTCAACAACTCAAAGTGGCCACGTTTTTTAATCTTTTAGGTCCATTGTTAAACCCAGACAGATCCGCATATCGTTTACTGGGTGTGTTTGATGCGCAGCTCCAACAGTTGATGACTGATATTTTGGTGCAATTAAATATCGCCCGCGCCATGGTGGTCCATGGCAATGGTTTAGATGAATTAAATTGTTTAGGTCCCTGCGAGGTCATGGAAATTAATCATGGCATCGTCCACAGTTATCAAATCGATCCTCGGGCGCTCGGTTTATCCCCCTGTACACTGGATGATTTAAAAGGCGGCAGCGCGAGTGATAATGCCACGTTATTACGCGATATGTTGCACAATAAACCCAGTCCCTTAGTTGATACCTTTGTACTCAATGCCGCTGCCGCGATTTATTTATACGGTAAAACCACGAGCATACAAGCGGCTATTCCTCTGGTGCGCGAGAGTTTAGCCAGCGGGCGTGCCGCACAAACTTTAGATAATTTTATCCGCGCTAATGCAGGAGCAGGGCATGCATAATACCTTAAAAGAAATTCTTGCGCTTAAACAACAACAGGTTGCAGCATTGAAAATACAATTAACCCAAGACCCGCATCATGTGTTAGCGCCTTACATGCAGGGCGAATCTACGCGTAAAATAAAATCTTTGAAAAAGGCACTGCGTAAGCCTTGCGCCATTATCGCTGAAATTAAGCGGGCTTCACCTGCATCAGGTCTCTTGGCACAGATCCCTGATCCCGTGCATTTGGCTCAAATCTACCAACAGGCTGGGGCAGCTGCCATTTCGGTATTAACGGATGAAACTTTTTTCAAGGGATCGCTTAATGATTTACTACACATTAGTTCAGCCCTAGAAACTATGGATTGTGCAATTTTGCGTAAAGAATTTATTATTGATGAGATTCAAATTGCCGAGGCTGCCCATTATGGTGCGGATGCAGTATTACTTATAGTCGCTGCAACTCAAGATAAAACAGAAGAATTATTAGATTTTGCGCATCATCTAGGTTTAGAGGCTTTGGTGGAGGTTCACACGCTAGAAGAGTTAGACTATGCCTTGGAGATAGAGGCGGATATTATTGGCATTAATAATCGTAATTTAAGTACACTTTTAGTAGATATCGAAACATCATTTGCTTTAATTTCTGAAATCCCAGCTTCACGCATAGTCGTCTCAGAATCTGGGATTAAAGATGCCATGACGGCGCAGCATTTATTTGCTGCTGGATTTGATGCTTTATTAGTGGGTGAAGCTTTGGTACGCGCAGAGGATCCAGGTGAGTTAATCCGCAACATGCGTGGAGTCGCCCCATGACCCAGATAAAAATATGCGGTGTCCGCACGCCACAGATTGCGCAAAAGTGTATACAATTAGGTGCTCATTTCGTGGGATTGGTTTTTGATCCAAACTCCCCACGTTATGTGTCATTAGATGAGGCCATAGCTATTGCCGCAATGGTGCATAAAGAAAAGGGCATTCCCGTTGCCGTTTTTAATCATGCTGATGTAGCTACTATACGCACTGTGTGTAAGCAAACCGGGATCACCCATGTGCAATTGCACGGTGAAAAAGCCAAAGCCGAGTTGTATGATTTACCCGAATCTTTACAGAAAATTTATGTGATAACGGTTAACCCTTTGGGCGAATTAACGTATGATAAAAATGACGTGCACCATTTACGCCCAGAACATGATTTTATTTTATTTGATGGGGTACAGGCGGGCAGCGGCCAGAAGGTTGTGTTAACTCATATTCAATCGTTATACGGCTTACGCTTTTTTTTAGCCGGGGGCTTAACGGTAGACACTGTGCAAGCTGCGATATGCACAACCCACCCTTATGCTGTGGATGTTTCAAGTGGGGTGGAATTGACGCGTGGGGAAAAATCAGCTGATCTGATTGCTCAATTTATTACCAAAGTGAGAGAACAAGCATGACGCAACCTTCCAGTTACTACGGAAAATTTGGCGGACAATTTTTACCTGAATTATTGATTGCGCCTATCCAGGAATTAACGGACGCGTTTGAAGCAATAAAGAGGGATCCTGCTTTCAAACAAGTTTTGCATGAGCACTTAACCACTTATGCGGGTCGCCCGACGCCCTTGACTGAAATTAAACGGTTTGCCGCAGCGGTGCATGGGCCGCGTCTTTTTTTAAAACGTGAAGATTTATTGCACACGGGCGCGCATAAATTTAATAATGCGATTGGACAATGTTTACTCGCTAAACACTTAGGTAAAACCCGTATTATTGCGGAAACAGGCGCTGGACAACATGGTGTGGCTACTGCAACGGCATGTGCATTGTTAGGTCTTGAGTGCGTGATATATATGGGCGCTGTAGACATGAAACGCCAAGGGCCTAATGTGGCGCGGATGCGTTTATTAGGGGCCGAGGTGGCAAGCGTCACCCTAGGCAGTCAAACTTTAAAAGATGCGGTCAATGAGGCCCTGCGCGATTGGGCGGCACATTTTGCGACCAGTCATTATTGTTTAGGTTCAGCCTTAGGGCCGCATCCCTATCCACAAATGGTAGGCTATTTTCAAGAAGTGATCGGGCGCGAAACTAAAGTACAATGTTTAGAACGCTTCGGTCAATTGCCTAATAGCGTGATTGCGTGCGTAGGCGGGGGATCAAATGCCATTGGTATTTTTGCGCCTTTTTTGGCCGAGGAAAAAGTGGCACTTTACGGTGTGGAAGCAGGCGGTAAGGGGCCGCACACCGGGGAGCATGCGGCCCGATTTTTATCGGGCAGTCCGGGTGTGTTACACGGGTGTTACAGTTATTTATTGCAAGATAGCTTTGGACAAGTCGCAGATACCCATTCGATTTCTGCAGGTTTAGACTACCCCATGGTCGGGCCACAACATGCACAACTTTTTGAGAGCGATCGGGTACACTATTCCAGTGTGCAAGATGATGCCGTGATTGCGGCGTTTAAACTTTTGGCCAAAACAGAAGGCATTATTCCTGCTTTGGAATCCTCTCATGCGCTCGCCTTTGTGTGTGCAGAGGCTCACGCATGGCCACGTGATTATAATGTCGTGATTAATTTATCCGGACGCGGCGATAAAGATTTACCGCAGTTATTTGAGAAAAAATTGTTGGATGATGCATGATGAATAGAATTGAAAAAACCTTTCAACAAGGTAAAGTATTTGCAGCGTATCTCACCGCAGGCGATGGGACTTTAAATCAGCAGCTGGAGCAGATCCATGCACTGATTGCAGGGGGCGTGAACCTGCTAGAAATCGGCATTCCCTTTTCAGATCCGATTGCAGATGGCGTGGTGATACAGCGCGCTATGCAGCGATCCCTTGCGAAAAATACGACTGTTTTTGATGCCTTAACTTTGATTAAAACGCTACGCATACAGACGCAGATCCCTATTATTTTATTTACTTACTATAATCCCATACTTGCTTTGAGCGAGCAGCATATCTTAGCCCAAGCGCAACAAGCAGGGGTAGATGGAATTTTAATCATTGATTTACCCTTTTTTGAGGCGCATGATCACCTGCAAACGTGTGCGCAGTTAAATTTAGATCCTATTATGGTGATTGCTCCGAATACTCTACCTGCGCGTTTGCCTGAAATTATTCAGCACGCACGAGGATTTTTATATTACGCGTGTCGGGCCGGCACCACCGGAGTCAGACAACAATTGCCTAATGGAGTTGATGAGAAATTAAAGCAGATTAAGCAGGTCACTGATTTGCCGGTGATCGTGGGTTTTGGTATTGCCTCACGCGCGGCTAGCCGTGCGGCGGTAGCTCACGCTCAAGGATTTGTAGTGGGGTCTTATTTTATTCAGGCAATAGAAAATGGCGCGAGCCCCGAGCAATTAACCGCGCTTGCAAGACAGATTAACCCGTGTGAAGATTGAATTTTATTTTTTTAATACTAGAGAACCTAACCATGATACATACTACCGATGATATACGCATTAGTCAGCTGCGACCCATTACCTCGCCCGCACTCTTATTAGCACAGCAGCCACTGCCCAGTTCCAGTGCTGCTGCGATTATCGATTCGAGGAAAATGGCCAGTGACATTATTTATGGCCGTGATGATCGCTTAATTGTCGTAGTTGGCCCGTGCTCGATACATGATGTGGATGCCGCATTGGCTTATGGCGAAAAGTTACAGGCGTTAAGGTCTGAATTGCAGGCTGATCTGCATATTATCATGCGGGTTTATTTTGAAAAGCCACGTACCACAGTGGGCTGGAAAGGTTTGATTAATGATCCACACCTTGATGGCAGCTTTGATATAAATACTGGGCTTGCGATAGCTCGAAAATTATTAATTGATTTAAGTGTAATGGGCTTACCCATAGGCACGGAATTTCTAGATGTGATCATTCCGCAATACATTAGTGATGTGGTGTCCTGGGGCGCAATCGGGGCACGCACTACAGAGAGTCAAGTGCATAGAGAATTAGCCTCAGGTTTATCTATGCCCGTGGGTTTTAAAAACGGTACGGATGGAAATATTAAAATTGCGGTTGATGCGATGCGCTCGGCACAAGAAGGGCATCATTTTTTAAGCGTGAGTAAACTGGGTGTGCCGGTTATCGTCAGCACTAAAGGCAATACCGATACGCACGTGATTTTACGTGGTGCAAGCAGTGGGCCTAATTACAGTGCAGCTGACATCGAGCGGACCCAAAAATTACTCCATGAGCATGGTTTGCAACAACGCATTATGATAGATTGCAGTCACGGCAATAGCCAAAAGGATTATAAAAAACAGATGTTAGTGGCAGAGGATCTGTGTCAGCAATTAAAATCTGGACAACAAGCGATATGCGGCGTCATGGTGGAGAGTAATTTAGTGGCGGGTCAACAGGCCTTGACCCATAAAGCGCAAATGACTTATGGCCAAAGTATAACGGATGCCTGCATCGCTTGGGATGAGACGGTGACCATGCTACACGCATTGGCAAAAGCGGTACAAGTGCGACGTAAAAAAGGAGAGTCGCATGCATGAGAATGAACTGGCATTGATTCGCGATAAAATAGACGTATTAGATAAAAATATATGTGATTTAATTGATGAACGCGCACAGCTTGCTATAGAAGTCTCGAAAATTAAAGCACAGCATGTGGATCACGTAGACTATTATCGTCCTGAGCGTGAAGCCTTGATTTTGCGGCGTATCATGGATACCTATCAAGGGGTATTAAATAAAGAAGACATCGCGCATATCTTTCAAGAAATTATGCGCGTGTGCTTGGCTTTACAACAACAGCAAAAAATTGCTTTTTTAGGGCCCATCGGCACTTTTTCTCATTTATGCGTGCTTAAGCATTTTGGTAAAAATATCGAAATTAAACCTTGCCAAACGCTTGAAGAAGTCTTTGCTAGTGTCGAGCAGGGTGATGCCTATTACGGTGTTGTGCCTTTTGAAAATTCAAGTTCGGGTGTGGTGACGCCCACCCTGGATTTATTAATTAATTCTAACTTGCAGATTTGTGGCGAGCATTTATTACCCGTGCATCAACATTTATTGCGTCACCGTGATGATGAGGCGCCGATTACACGTATTTATTCACACCCGCATTCATTTGAACAATGCAAAGCGTGGCTGAACAAACATTTGCCGCATGCCGATCGGATTGCAGTGAAGAGTAATGCGGAGGCAGCGCAGCTTGCGCAAGCGGAACAGGGCGTAGCTGCCATTGCAGGCGATTTAGCGGCAGAGCTTTATCACCTTAATAAAGTGCATGAAAACATTGAAGGGCAGACGCAAAATACCACGCGATTTATTGTTATCGGTAAACAAAAAATAAGACCCAGCGGTAAAGATAAAACCACTTTAATGTTTGCGACACCGCATACCCCTGGGGCTTTAATTAAACTGATGTTACCGTTTCATCTCCACCATATTAATTTAACCAGTATTGCTTCGCGTCCTTCAGGACAAAAATGGAGTTACTTATTTTTTATAGACATAGAGGGGCATCAGGAAGATGAAGCCGTAAAACTTGCTTTAGCAGAATTACAGAAAAATCCAGTGTTAGTGAATATTTTAGGATCTTATCCTGCAGCCGTATTATAAAGTGAGTAAGCTATGACATATTTTCAGGTCACGCCTTCAAAACTCAGTGGTACGATTAAAGCCTCAGCTTCTAAATCGCATACCTTACGCGCAATTTTATTTGCCAGCCTTGCGCAAGGCACTAGCCATGTGCACGATTACTTGCATTCACCCGATGCCACAGCCATGATTGCTGCGTGTCAACAGTTGGGTGCAAAAATCACTCAAACGGATAAAACCATCACTATTTTGGGTAATGCGGGCGTACTTCAAACACCGGATAACGTTATCGATTGTGGTAATTCCGGACAGGTATTGCGATTTATTGCAGCTATTGCTGCTTTAATGCCTGATTACGTCGTACTCACCGGGGATCATTCTATCCGTTACTCACGCCCGGCTCAGCCTTTAATTGAAGGCTTGAATCATTTAGGTGTATTTTGTGTGTCCACAAAAAATGATGGTCGCGCGCCTCTGATTGTAAAAGGCCCATTAAAGCCAGGTAAAACTCAGTTAGAAGGACAGGACTCGCAGCCCGTCTCAGCGCTATTAATGGCCTGTGCCTTCGCAACAGGGGAGTCACAGATTGTTGTTGAGCACCCCGGAGAAAAACCCTGGATAGAGGTGACCTTAGATTGGTTTAAACGCTTAGGTATCGCATATAAAAACAACGATTATACGCATTATACTGTAGCAGGAGGTGCGAAAATCGCGGCTTTTGATTATTGTGTGCCGGGTGATTTTAGTTCCCTAGCCTTTCCTATTGCTGCAGCGCTAGTGACGCAATCGGAAATTTGTATAGAAAATGTCGATATGTCTGATGTGCAAGGGGATAAAAAAATCATCCCCATACTACAGCAAATGGGCGCAAATATTATCATCAATAATGCCGAGAAAACGTTGACCGTAGAAAAATCACCCCGCTTAAACGGTATTGCCATTGACGTTAATGATATGATTGATGCAGTCCCTATATTGGCGGTTATCGGCTGTTATGCTCAAGGTGAGACCGTGATTACGGGCGCACGCATCGCACGTCAAAAAGAGTGCGATAGGCTGCAAGCCATGACGCTGGAGTTAACCAAAATGGGCGCAAAGATTACTGAGCAAAAGGATGGTTTAATCATTCAGCACGCACCTTTATCCGGTAGTGAATTAGACTCGCATCATGATCATCGGATAGTGATGTCTTTAGTCGTAGCTGGCCTTGCTGCTGCAGGTCAGTCTAAGATTGATGGCGTGGAATGGGTCAAGAAAAGCTACCCTAATTTTTTTGCTGATTTCACCCAGTTAAATGCAAAATTAGAGATCACAGTATGAATATTATTTTATGCGGCTTTAAGAATTGTGGTAAATCCACAGTAGGCGCGATGCTGGCTAAAACGCTACATTTTCATTTTGATGATACCGATACGCTGCTGGAAGAATATTACCGGCAAGAAAATAATGAATTATTGGGCGCTGCTGAAATTTACACTCAGCATGGGCAAGACATTTTTCGCAAATTAGAATCGAGCATTATTCAAGCGCTAGTAAAAAAAGATAAACGCGTGATTGCACTAGGCGGTGGCAGTGTATTAAATCCAACGAATGTTGCGCATTTACACACCATAGGAAAAATTATTTATTTACGTGCCAGTCTAGCCCTATTAAAAGAACGCATGATCGCAAGCCGCATTCCTGCCTTTATTAATCCCCACGAGGTGGATGCCTCTTTTGAAAAAATTCATGAACAACGTTATAAAATTTACGAAGGCATCGCTGATTTTATTATCGACGTAGATGGCAAGAAAACGCAAGCGATAGTGATGGAAATAAGAAACGCTATTCCCTTATCAATAAACGAGACAAATTGAGGATATTATGGCCAGTAATTCATTTGGTGATATTTTTCGGATAACTACGTGGGGCGAATCCCACGGCAAAGCGATAGGCGTTGTCATTGATGGTTGTCCTGCAGGTTTGGACATCGATGAAGCAGAAATTAATGTCGCACTCGCACGCCGCGCACCGGGTAAAGCGTATACGACACCGCGTGTAGAAACCGACAACGCTGAAATATTCTCAGGGGTATTTGAGGGCAAAACTACCGGCACCCCGATTTCAATTATTATTAAAAATAAAGACGCTGATTCTTCGCAATATGCGACGATTAAAAACTTATTGCGCCCTGGACATGCAAATTACACCTACATCGAAAAATACGGTTTATTTGATTATCGTGGTGGAGGCCGGGCGTCGGCGCGCGAAACCGCGTGTCGTGTTGCAGCAGGCGCGATTGCGACTAAAATTTTACGCCATTATCAAATTGAAATCGTTGCTTACATTAAATCTATCGGCGCAGTCAATGCGACTGAATTGCCAGAAGCACTTCCCGCATTAAGAACGGCGACAGAAGCGAGTCCTCTATTTTGTCCCGATGAAAAAGCGTGCGCGCAAATGCGGCTAGACATCACTGCAGCAAGTCAGAGTGGTGATTCATTAGGCGGCGTGATTGAATTTAGAGTGGAACATTTGCCGGCAGGTTTAGGCGATCCTGTGTATGAAAAATTAGAAGCCAATTTAGCCAAAGCGATGCTAGGTTTGCCTGCAACGAAAGGTTTTGAAATAGGTGAAGGCTTTCATGCGGCCTTGATGCAAGGCTCTACCCATAACGATGCGTTTGTTACGGGGCAAGAGGGCATACGTACACAAACTAATCGTGCCGGTGGCACGTTGGGGGGCATTTCTACAGGTATGCCTTTAATCGGACGCGTGGCATTTAAGCCCACCTCCAGTATTAAAAAACCCCAAGAGACTGTCGATTTAACCGGTAAAGCCGCTGTGTTTCAATTACCCGAGACGGCACGCCATGATCCGTGTGTCGCGATCCGCGCCGTTCCCATTGTTGAAGCGATGTGCGCACTGGTATTGGTTGATGCTTTATTACGTAACCGTTGTATACGCTTAGGATAAAAAAATGCTGAGTTTAACCGTTCATGCTCAAACCCGTTATGAAATAAAATTTATTCAAGATTTGTTTAATAGTGATTTGCTTATCGAGGATTGTAAAAACAAAGCCAGTCAGTTTGTCATTATTTCAGATGATACCGTATCGGCGCTTTATGCGCAACGATTAAAAAACATTCTCGAACAATTAGGTTCCCCCGTGCATGTCGCCACATTTCCCCCGGGGGAACACTACAAAACACGTGAAACTAAAGCGAAGCTAGAAGAGGTGATGCTTAATGCCCGCTGTACGCGCGATACTTATGTGATCGCATTAGGCGGCGGCATCGTCACCGATGTGGCGGGGTTTGTTGCCGCAACCTATTGTCGCGGCGTTCCGGTGATTTACATACCAACCACGTTGCTCGCCATGGTAGATGCGAGTATAGGCGGCAAAACCGGTGTGAACGTCCCTCAAGGTAAAAATTTAATCGGTGCATTCAAGCAGCCGCATTGCGTATATATCGATGTGGATTTTTTAACGACTTTGCCGACGGTTGAATTTAATAATGGCATGGTGGAGCTGATTAAGCATGCCCTGATTCGTGATGCTGATTTATTTGCAGAATTAGAAAGGCAGACGCTGAGTCTGCAAGATAAAAATCAGCTTGAACATATGATTTATCGCAGTTGTGAGATTAAACGCGATATCGTTGAAATCGATCCCGAAGAAAAAAATATGCGGCAATTGTTAAATTTTGGCCACACCGTCGGGCATGTGATTGAATCAGTGAGTCATTACGACATACGGCATGGAGAAGCCGTGGCGCTTGGGATGTTGATAGAATGTTATTTTTCCCAGCAATTAGGTTACTTAGTGCCTAAAGCCCTAGCGCGCATAAAAGCGGTCCTCGCGACTTATCATCTCCCTTTGGCGTTGCCCGATACAATTAAGCAGGTAAGCTGGCTAGATTATTTTAAAATGGATAAGAAAAGCCTGAATAGCCAAGTCTATAGTGTCATCTTAGAAGACATAGGGCGGCCTTATATTGCAGGCGGTAAGTATGCACACCTGATTACCCCCGATTTGTTGGCAGAGGCCCAGAATTATAGTTAATCACCCTGCAATTCTTAAAAAATTATGAGCAGAGGCGCTTGTGTTTAGCGGGTGGTTAGTATACTATCCCATATTAATCAAGAATAAGAGATAAATGAACACATTTGACAGCCTCAATTTACCCCTGCCTCTACAAGAGGCTTTGTCACGGATGGACTACTCAAAACCTACGGAAATACAAGCTCAAGCCATACCCTTTGCCCTAGAAGGCAAAGATATATTGGGTTCAGCACAAACTGGCAGTGGTAAAACCGCTGCATTTAGCATTCCCTTAGTTGCAAAACTGATAGAAGACCCCACAGCTAGCGCCCTGATTTTAACGCCTACGCGTGAATTGGCTGAACAAGTCATGCAGGTTTTGCATCAATTACTGAATAAATGCCCGCAAATTAAAACGGCGCTATTAATTGGCGGTGTTTCGATACACACGCAATTTTTACGCCTGAAAGCTCGCCCTAGGGTGATAGTAGGTACTCCCGGTCGGATTAACGATCATTTACAGCGCCGTAGTTTACAATTAGACAGCGCGAAAATTTTGGTTTTAGATGAAGCCGATCGTATGCTCGATATGGGTTTTGGCGTCCAATTAGAAGCCATTGCCGAGTATTTACCGACTGTTCGACAAACATTTATGTTTTCAGCAACTATGCCTAAGCGGATTTTAGCGTTATCTGAGAAGTTTTTAACAGAACCTTTGCGGATTAAAGTCGGTGCAACTCATGCTCCGCTTGCTAAAATTAAGCAAGAAATATTGCGCATTTCTGAAGACGGTAAATTTGATTCCTTGCTCAAAGAATTGGCAATACGTACCGGTTCGGTATTGATTTTTGCTAAAACGAAACGCAGAGTTGATCTCTTGGCTTCAAAATTAAATCAAAAAATGGGCACGGGAGCGATGCATGGTGACTTACGTCAACATCAGCGCACGCGCGTCTTGAAAGAATTTCGTGATCAAAAATACCGTATATTGGTAGCGACCGATGTGGCTGCACGTGGTTTAGATATTCCACATATTGAACACGTGATCAATTATGATTTACCCCAAGCCCCTGAAGATTACATACACCGTATCGGTAGAACGGCACGGGGTGAGATGGCACAAGGTTCTTCTTTATGCTTTATTTCGCGTGAAGATGAAAAATATTGGCGTGCCATTGAACGTTTATTAGGTGGCGATGAATCTGCTCCTGCTTTTGCGCGTAAAGGCGGTGGTGGACGTCCTCAACAAGGTGGTCGTGGCGCACCCGGTAGACAAGGTGAATCCTACGGTAGACGCGATAGCGATACGCGTGCAAGACCTCGTTTTGGTCAAGATAAACCTTTTGGTGAGAGAAGAAGTCGCGGGGACGCGCCTCAAGATAATCGTCGGGCTGCAAGTGGCAAGCCTGCTTTTGGTGACAGAAGCCGAGGCAATGATAACGCATCGGGCGAAAGACGTTATTCAGAAAGTGGTAGAGCCCCATTTGGTGATAGAAGTAGAAGCCGTGATGGTGCAGCAGCACCCGCGGGCGAAAGACGTTATTCAGAAAGTGGTAGAGCCCCATTTGGTGATAGAAGTAGAAGCCGTGATGGTGCAGCAGCACCTGCGGGCGAAAGACGTTATTCAGAAAGCGGTAGAGCTCCATTTGGTGATAGAAGTAGAGGCCGTGATGGTGCAGCAGCACCTGCGGGCGAAAGACGATATTCTGAAAATGGTAGAGCCCCTTTTAGTGACAGAAGCAGAGGTCGGGATAATTCAGCACCGTTCGAAAGACGGACTGCAAATGGCAGCGCACCGTTTGGTGCCCGCAGCAGTAGTCGTGATGGCGCAGGTTCAGGAGAAAGACGTCGTAGCACATCAGGTGCGCGTCCCTATGAATCGGCACAGCGTCCACAGGGGCAAGATAAACCCTATGGTGAACGTCCTGCAAGAACACTCAGACAAAGTGATGCAGTTAAAGCAAGACGGCAAACAGCACGCAGTGCTGAAACCACTAGCGCTAAACCTGCACGTGCCAGTATGCCTATAAAAAATAAATTTTATGGTCCACAAAATCGTCCCAAGCATAAGCCGCTTGAAAACGAACTGGAAGCCTCTTAAATCAATCATTAAGTAGATTTGCTCTCAATAGAGAGAGCAAATCCTACTTTAATTCTCGCCAAATAATCGAAAATAATTCTTTAGACCGTCATCCCCGCGAAAGCGGGGATCCAGGATCCTTCTGAATAACAAAAACCATGATCTTGCATAGGCTGAATTAAAAATACTTACCTGCTTTTGCGTGAGCAGGCTGGATCCTGGATCCCCGCTTTCGCGGGGATGACGGTTTAAAGAAAACGCGGGGATGACGGTTTAAAGAAAACGTGGGGATGACGGTCTAAAGAATTATTCCTCACCAAATAATCGAAAATAATTCTTTAGACCGTCATCCCCGCGAAAGCGGGGATCCAGGATCCTTCTGAATAACAAAAACCATGATCTTGCATAGGCTGAATTAAAAATACTTACCTGCTTTTGCGTGAGCAGGCTGGATCCTGGATCCCCGCTTTCGCGGGGATGACGGTTTAAAGAAAACGCGGGGATGACGGTTTAAAGAAAATGCGGGGATGATGGTTTAAAGAAAACGTGGGGATGACGGTCTAAAGAATTATTCCTCACCAAATAATCGAAAATAATTCTCAGTAGTGGCTTTTGCCACTTCATCAAATGAAAT
Source organism: Gammaproteobacteria bacterium (assembly GCA_013289605.1). Classification (GTDB taxonomy): domain Bacteria; phylum Pseudomonadota; class Gammaproteobacteria; order JABCZS01; family JABCZS01; genus JABCZS01. The sequence continues at coordinate 31,290 of JABCZS010000001.1, read as the reverse complement.
GCCCCGTAAACTGGCAATGGCTTGCGCCGTATAATAAACATATGCGGGCTGATTCAATTTACCCCGAAACGGTACGGGCGCCAAATAGGGGGCATCGGTTTCTATGAGTAATCTATCTAGCGGTACCTGTCGTGCTACATCTTGTACCTGCAGCGCGTTTTTAAACGTGACTATGCCGGAAATCGAAATATAAAATCCCAAATCCAAGGCTTGTTTAGCCATGTCCCAGCTTTCAGTAAAACAATGCATTACGCCACCTGCTTCACGTGCGCCTTCACGTCGCATCCATTCTATAGTATCGTGCTGGGCTGCACGGGTGTGGATGATGAGGGGTTTATGTGTTGTTTTCGCAACCTCAATATGGTTCGCAAAACGTAATTGTTGCCAAGTCATATCGGCATCTGTGCTGCGGTAATAATCTAAGCCCGTTTCGCCTATGGCGACCACCTTAGGTTGGCTAGCTAAGGTGATCAGTTGTTCTACCGTGGGTTCTGTCTCTACACGCTCTGTAGGGTGCAAACCTAGCGAAATGCTGACTGCAGGGTAGTGCTGCGCTACCTGCACAATTTCCGGGAATTTATCCAGGGTGACACACACGCATAACATCTGGGTAACACCATTATCGCGGGCGGCACGAAATACATCGTCTAAATGATCGGGGTAAGCCTCGAGCATATTTAAATGGCAATGGGAGTCAACAAGCATACGGATCCTCGAATTAATTTTTATTGCCTATAATGATAGCGGACTTACGCAAAACGCGCTGCTCGGCGTTAAAAGCTTCCTCAAAATGCTCACATACTCGTTGTATGCTGCGCTTTTTCGGACAGCTTTTGCCTTGAACAATACGTTTTGCTTAAGTCTTATTTTGGCGTCAATTAAAATGGAAGAAAAATGAGCGATTTAATTGCAAAACCCCAATTATCTGATTCAAAAGATTGCCCGCTGGCAGGGGATCACCCGGTGTTACAAAAAATTCAGACCCGGGATGCGCAAATTGGCGAACACTTAACCATACGTCGTGCCTTGCCCAATGCGCAGCGGCGCATGATCGGCGCCTGGTGTTTCTTTGATCATTTTGGCCCATTAAATTTAAAAACAGACGGCCTTAATATTGCGCCGCATCCTCATATGGGTTTACAAACCTTTACCTGGACCTTGCATGGCGAAATCTTACACCGTGATAGTTTAGGTTCCAAACAAATTATCAAACCCGGTCAAGTTAATTTAATGACCTCTGGACAGGGCATTTCTCACTCGGAAGAATCCTTGCCGGATAGTGTTTTACACGGTGTGCAATTATGGATAGCGCTACCGGGTAGCCTGCGTCACATGGACCCGGAGTTTGCGCATTATCCAACAGTTCCTGAACGCCTACACCAAGGATTACAGTTGCAAATCATCGCAGGTGAATTTTGGGGAGAGAGGGCGCCCGCCAAAGTGCATAGCCCCTTAGTGGGTGTAGCCCTGAATGCACAGGAGAATACTGAAGTGGTATTACCGCTTAATCCAAGTTTTGAATATGGGATTTTGCCTTTGGTAGGGGAGTGTACGCTCGAAGATCACACTGTTGATTTAAGTAGCTTGCTTTATTTGGGCTGCGGCCGCAAACAAGTATCGCTGCGCATGCGTCTAGGCGCGCAAGCCTTGTTGATCGGCGGCGAGCCTTTTAAAGAAGAAATAGTAATGTGGTGGAATTTTGTGGCCAGAAGTGAAGCGGAATTATTAGATGCCGTACGCGATTGGGAAGAGGGTGATCGTTTTGGGCACGTACAGGGTTATTCAGGTGATAGATTGCATGCTCCGGAAATTAATTGCCATAAATAAAATTGCTAGCCTGTAATAATTTATGGTATAAGTCATTGAATAAGCTTTCGTATTAATGATATGCTAATATACTAACTTTTATAATGGGAATGATGCAATGGCTGGGTTTGAAGACTTATTAAATAATTATATTAAAGATGATCAATATCGTGCTGCAGTGATTGCGGCCTGTAAATCAAATATTAAAAATGCCTTATTCGCTTTGCAACATCCTACATTCTTGGCAAAAATCGATGCAGAAAATTTGTATGCACTTTATAAAATACTGAAAACATCAAAAAATGATCCTGATTTTTACAATGACACTAATTTCATATCGGCGAAAACGTGCTTGGCTGCAAAATGTGCACGAGCAATTTATAGTAAAAATGATGTTGCGGTGATAGAGCAACTTCTGCAAGAGGAACCTTGCACAATAGAGATCACTGCTTTATCCGATCATGTGAATAAAAATTGGGTCTTGCAACACTCTGAGGCGTTTTTAATTGCGCGCTGTAACAGCAATCTTGCCTTTGCTTTAGCATTTAAAGAACGTTTTCCTCATTTTATAGCGAAGCTCGATGTATACACTTTAAAATTAATGTCAGATGACACTAAGGCTACAAACACTTCCGATACTCAAGAATATGAACTGATGCCTATTATCGCAAATCGAAGTCGAAGTGTCAGTGCATCCTATATCTCACAAGCTTTATCGACGAAAAATAATGTGTTATCGGATTTTTTTCTAAAGTTTTTACTGACACAAACTAGCGATACTTTAGGTTTTGCACGGAGCAAAGCGGTGCCGAATTACATCGACACCTTAGCAACAAAACTAGAAGCGTATCAAAACCGTGTGAATGTACTTGGGATTAGAAAAAGTAAAGAAAGTCGCGCATTTTTTGCAGAGCTTAATCAGTTTTATGTCGAATGCAAAAATTTAAGCAATCCGGTAGAACAACTCGAAAATCAGCTGGAACTCTACGGCATTTTAAAAGCGTATATGTCTAAAGAAGACAATCAGGTGCGTGAATTATATGCGCTGCTTAAACCCCTTTATTTTAGTTTATCTACCTCTCTTGAGGCATTACATCAACAATTCACAACGCAATTAAGTAATGAGCCAGCTGCACGAGACGCATTTCATTTGCGCCGTGCTAAACGCATCATCGAAGGGTACAATAATGATGCGCGGATGACTAAAAGTAATGAGAGTTTAAATTTAGTGCAAGATCTTAAAAATGAGATTAATAATGAGAATAGCAATCCGAATCGATCAAATGTAATTTTAGAGAAATACAATAAAGCAAAAACAACAAAATTAGGCGCAACCCTAGATCTCTCCCTGTCGCCATTAATAGAAGATATTAGAACCTCCACACTTAATTTATCTCAATAATATGCTATCCTTTACTTTATGAAAAATATGATGCTTATTAAAAAAATCTTCCAGCTAGGGCTATTGTCGCTAGGAATGGGATTATCGAGCATGCTCATGGCGGGGGAAAACCCTACCGTGGCCATCACTCAAATTGTTGATCATCCCGTACTCACCCAAGCCTATCATGGCACGGTTGCAGGCTTAAAAGAAAACGGTTATATCGAGGGCAAAAATCTACATATTATTTATGAAAATGCCCAAGGCGATACTCAGCGCGCAGAACGTATTGCGCGTGATTTTGTCGCGTTAAAACCCGATGTTATGGTGGCCATTTCCACGCCTTCTGCCCAAGTCTTGATGCATGCAGACCGCACTGCTGAAATTCCATTGGTTTTTTCAGCAGTCACCGATCCACTGTCCGCAAAATTGGTGCCTACTTTAAAGCAACCCGGTGGATTTGTAACCGGGGTATATGACATGCCTCCTGTGGCTGCAAAAGTGAAGATTATGCGCGAATTGCTTCCACAACTTAAAACCTTGGGCGTGTTATATAACCCCGATGAAATTAATTCTGTGCATATGATAGACGAGCTGAAAACAGCGGGCTATTTCCTAAAAATTATTGAAGCGCCGGTAAAATCGGATACCGATATCACGGTGTCCACAAAAACTTTACTGGGGAAAGTCGATGCGATTTACGTGCCGGCTGATAATACGGTGGTGGCTCAGATTGATAAAGTATTAGCCTTGACTATGGAAAACAAAATCCCGCTATTTGCCAGTGAACATGGTTCGGTAGAAAAGGGTGCTTTGGTGGCACTGGCTTATGATCAATATGAAGTGGGGCGCGCAACCGGTGCAATCGTTGCGCAAATATTAGGCGGAAAAAGACCGGGTGATATTGATGTGGTGAAGTTATCGCATCCAGATCTATATATTAATACCGCTACGGCGCAAAAGCTTAATATTCAAATACCAGATAAAATGATCAAAAGCGCCGCTAAATTAGTGAACTAATGTAAAGAAGGGAATACTTTGTACAAAATCATTGATTTCATCAGCAAAAAAGTAGTTAAGCCTACAAATTTTGTATATACAGGCGAAAATTCCCCATGGGAAATCGTCATGGATTTAGAGAAAATAAAAGCTAGTCTTGATTTAGAAGCTTTTAAGAAGCGTAACATTTCTTTAGCTAAATATTTACCTTTTTTACCGATTAAATCTCCCGCTGATTTTATTTCGTTAAATGAAATGGCGACCCCACTATTAAAAAGTAAACAGTTAAGCACGCAATTAGACATCAACCTATATTTTAAAGTGGAAGGGAAAAATCCCACAGGTTCGTTTAAAGATCGTGGCTCAGCGCTTGAGGTCACGATGGCAAAAGAATTAGGGGCAAAAGCCATCATTCTGGCGTCCACGGGCAATATGGCCGCTTCTTGTGCCTGTTATGCGGCTGTTGCGCGTATGCCGTGTTATATCTTTGTGCCTGAAGGCGCGCCTATGAATAAATTGGCCCAGGTGATTGCCTTTGGTGGACATATTGTGCAGATTAAAGGCACTTACAATGATGCCGCTAAATTGGCTCAAACGGTTGCCATGCAGATGGATTTTTACTTGGCAGGGGATTATGCACCGCGCGTTGAGGGTCAAAAAGCGGCAGCGTTTGAACTCTGTGATCAATTTTCATTTGATCCTCCTGATGTGGTCATTATACCGATGGGGTGTGGGACGAATATCACGGCTTATGCAAAAGGTTTTGCTGAATATAAAGCACTCGGTTTAATTGATAAAATTCCACAGTTAATTGGTGTAGAAGCCACGGGGGCTGCAGCCATCGTACACAGCTTTAATGCGCAACTCCATTCGATTACGCCCCTTAAAGGTGCAGAGACTATTGCCTCTGCGATTGCAGTCCCTGATCCCATAGATGGGGTTAAAGCTTTAGCTGCTATCTATAACAGCAAAGGACTCGCTATAGCGGTTAGCGATGAGGAAATGTTGCAGGCACAATATATTTTATCCACCCAAGAAGGTTTATTTGTTGAAAGTGCTTCAGCGGCTACTGTGGCTGCGCTGTTTAAAATTGTACAGGATCCCATTTTTGCACATAAAAAAATAGTTTGCGTATTAACTGGCGACGGCTTAAAAGATGCCGGTGTGATTTTTAAAGCCGCGATTAACCCGCCAACGATATATCCTCAGGAGAGCGAATTTATTCGCTTGTACGAGAGCCAATTTTTTACGGGTAAGCAAATGATTTTTTCGAATAAAAATCAAGTATTGTTTCAACACACACCTACCCTCGAAGAATTAAAAGTCGCGCTTAAAAATATACTCTCCGCAGATTATGAGCCGCATTACCTAGAAAAAATAAAAGTAAATCTCGATAAGATTTTACAAAAAGGCAAAGACATTACGGTTTTTGATCTGCAAAATTGTGTGCAAAATGCGTTAGTAAACTTGCGTGAGGTGTCCTATCCTGTCTTTTCCGTGCGTGATTATGAAGTCACTACCGGCAAAGGTCGCTTGGCGCAGGCCTTTGTTACGCTGCATCTCTTAGGTGAAGAGCGTACCGGTCGTGCAGAAGGTGAAGGTCCCGTATATGCGCTGATTAATGCGTTTCATATGGCCTTGGGGCATAAAATGGAATTTGAACTCAAATCCTATCAGTTTGATATCCGCACAGAAGACAACAAAGTCACAGCGCATGTTGAACTTAAATTAACGCGCGGTGCGATTAACGCCGTAGGCCGCGGTTCTTCACCGGATTTAGTACATGCATCGATTGAAGCCTTTGATGAAGCTTACAATATTTTTGTCTCACATCTATTATAAAAAGGACTTACGAAAGATACGGCTGTTAAAGTGTTTTTTTGCTCATGGCTGTCGCAAATCGCCAAAAAACACTTTAACAGCCGCATTTTTCATAAGCCCTAATAAAAAGAGGTCGGACTATTCTTCCTCGTAAACTATCTGGCTGAACACGGGAATAGGGGCTAATCGTTCACGGCCCCTTAAGAATTTAAGTTCGATCATCGTGGCGATTTCAACAACGTGGCCTTGTGCTTTTTCAATTAATTTACAGGCCGCAAGTGCAGTGCCACCGGTTGCGAGCAAATCATCCATCAGCAAAATACCTGCGCCTTTAGACAGCGCATCGGTATGCATTTCTAAAGTATTCTCACCATACTCGAGCTCATAATCGTGGGAGAGCGTGAGCGCGGGTAGCTTACCCTTTTTTCGAATCAAAATTAAAGGTAAATGCAGCGCATAAGCACACACGGACGCGTAAATAAACCCGCGAGACTCGATGCCAGCCACGGCATCGATTTGAATATTTTTTTGTTGGTAGCGTTCTACAAAGGTGTGAATAACGGCTTCAAACCCCTGAGGCGATTGCAACAACGTGGTAATGTCGCGATAAACAATGCCCGGTTTAGGGAAATTAGGGACATTGCGGATCAGTGCTTTTAAATCTTGTGTGTTCATAACTCTACAGGGTGTAAAAAAAGTTATTTTACCTGGTTAGGTTTAAATAGGGTAGGGGAGAAAAGGCTAGAGTAGGTTTATTCCTGCTCTAGCCACTTACCTTAACCATAGATGGCCAATAATCCTGTGGCCCCTACGAATATTAAATACAATGCAACAATAAGATTCAATAAACGGGGGATGAGCAAAATAGCGATCCCTGCAACCAATGAAACAATAGGCATTAATGCAATATGTAGCGTCATGATAAAAATCCTCCTTGATTGTTGTTAGGATAGCAGATCTGAGCTTAAGGATCTTGCAAATGCGCGATCACACCCCTTAAGCATTTAAAAACACAGGCACATTAATACGCATATTCAAATAATAGTGGCTGTGTTGCATCTGTTTGGTTTGCGTGCTTAACATGCGTTGCATTTGCCAAAGATCTTCTAATTGATACCGTAACGAGTCTATTCTTTCCATCGCTTTGAGCGTACAGTCCGTTTCTGTGAGCTCACGTATTTTTTGTTGTAATTTTGCTAGCATCATGCTGTGTTTATGTAAATTGCGCGATAATGCCTGCAACGGCTGTGCTTGCTCGTAACTGGGTAATTCTTTGAGCTGATCTAAGGCAGCATGATAAAGTTCTAAACGTTTGTATAAGAAATCCACTTGTTGTGTGAGTTTAAATAAATGTGAGGAGAGTGAAGAGGATGATGTAGTCATTGGGGGACCTCCAGAATCTTAGCTTTATTATTATTATTCCTTGTTCTAGTGCTGGCGGTCCCTCACATAAATTTTATTATCTGCCTATTATTTTTTTATCACAATCACAAATCTCTGAATAATTCGTGCGAGATCCACTCACAAAAGTATGGATTTTAATGCCAATTTTCCAGCATGTTTCAGTGACTTTTTAAGCAAGTCTTGGTTTAGATTAGGGTTATTGTCTCACCTCTAAAATAGCCGGATTTAGGTCATTACGCTCAACTTGAGCGGTTTTATATTAAATCTACCCAAACTCGGGCTATAATAAAGAGTATTAACCATAAGGAATTTAATATGGACGCTATAAAAGTAATTGTTGCGGCTTCCTTGAGTATGGCCATTATGCCTGTATTTGCTCAGCAAACCATGATGTGTGTTTCTGAAAATAATGCTTTTACGCGTTGTAATTTACAAAATGCGGATCAATATAATGTTGCAATTGATGGCATTAGAGCTGGAAATTGTAACCAGGCGAATGCCTGGGGTGTAGATAGCGCGGGTATTTGGGTGGATAAAGGCTGTGGTGCTGTATTTCAATATAATGATGGGTCTACGCCTACGAATACGCCTACAACTACTCCAGCTTATACGCCTGCGAATACTACCTCAGACACTTCCAATACTTATAATACTTACAATACCAGTGATAATGGCGGTTACTCGAACGGCTATGAGGGCAATGTGGTAGAACCTGGGCTTTTAGGATCGTTGCTTTATCCTTTCCTGCCTTATTATGAGCCTTATTATCAACCCTATTATCCTTATGAACCTTATTACCCTTATTATAACGGCTATGGCTATGGCTATGGCGGTGGGGTAGTTGTAGTGAATGGTAATGGTCATTACCATGATAATTATGATCATTATCATAATGGCTATAATAATAACTACCATAATGGTGCCTCAGGCAATAATCATGGCACGCAGGGTTGGAATGGGTCACAAGCCAATAGCCATAATGGAAACCAAGGCGCACAAACCGGACATCATCAAAATGGACAACCCAGCGGACATACAAACACACAGGGTGCCCAATCAAGCGGTCATGCGGCCAACCCGAGCAATCAATCTAGCGCACATTCAGGATTTCAAGGCGGCGGTCAACCTAATGGTCATATGGGAGGACCTGCAGGTCACGGCGGCGGTGAACATATGGGCGGTTATGGCGGCGGCGGTGGACACATGGGTGGGTTCGGTGGTGGCGGCGGCGGACACCGTCGGTAATCGTTAACCCAATGCGCGTTATCTTTACTGTATGTGCATCAGTAATATTCTGATGCACACGCGGTCACATCAAGCCTCAAATTTATTTTAACTATTATTCATTATTATTAATGAGTGTATACTTTAGACACCCATTAGGTTTTCTTTATGAAAATAGAAAAACATATTTTACTTATCCTTATCTTCTCTAAGTTTATTAGCCGTGCCGGTGACAGGGTTACTATTATCCGCCGTACTATTAGGTGAGCCCATTACTGGCATGACTATGATTGCGATATGCTTAATCATTAGTGGTTTGTTGTGTACGGCGTTAGATGAAAAATACCCGCATTTGAATTTCAGGTTCAAAAGATAATGCATGGAAACTGGCGTTCATGCACAATTGTTTTGTAGGGGATATTACCAATTAGGCTTTAAAGTAAACTCCACCAAATCACAAGTCCCTACCCACATCAGCGTGTAACGCGAGGGTGCCAGATCTACTGCAGATTTATCGTGTTGGGGGGTATAAACAGCTGAGGCACGTGGATTATTGTCTATATTCCAGCGGCGATAAATAGTGTTGTTATGGTTAAGATTGCTGCTTAAAATAATGGGCGCACCGGGCGTGAAGCTTACTTTGAATACTTTCGGTTTGCAATCGGCCTCTTCAATATTCAGATGACGGGGGAGATTGCCCGTAAATGTGAGGCCACCTTCTTTACCCACAGTGCAATCTTGCCAGTGATTCAGGGCATCATTTTTTTTCATTTGACGTAGCACGTGATCAATAGGTGCTGGGGTGCCTAGGGTGATGTCTTCGCGTGTAAACTGACAGGTATAATCTACAGAAACCGATGCCTCGGCCCGTGCTACTGCATAGACCCATAATGCAAGGAATAAGAATTTGACACGGTTAGGTGGGGTATACATTGGAGTCCCTCAATAATCTGGATCTTGTAGATCATAGGCTATCTGGTGTTGATATTGCAAATCAAGTGCATGCTGGCTTCCCCTATTATTTTCAGCTATAAATTAAAGATTCGATTCATTACAGAGATCAATATGATACGTTTACTTTTAAATCATGTACCGACTTGGGGAGTCATTGTCGGTATGATGCTACTTTGCGGCTTAGCCGGGTGGCTTATCTATATTTCATTTAAACATTATTTACCCAAATTTTTGTTAGTGCAAGATCCAAATGATGCACGCGAGTCCATACATTTAACCTCGGTGCTGTGCGCGTTGTTGCTCACCTTCATGATCGTTTTGCTCTGGCAGTCTTATGCGACTTTGCAAGAGAATGCTGTGAGTGAAGCTAAAACTATAGGCACGATAGAAATTTTTTCTGAATCGCTACCGCTTGCAAACGATAAAGAAATTAGTTCTTTGCTTGAGGAGTATGTGTATACCTTGATTCATGATGAATGGATTAAGATGGAAATCGGCCTAGCCAGTGAGCGTGCTTCAGAATTATTGTTACAATTGCGTTATGCGATAGAACGCATCGATGCCAAAGATCCCACATTAAGTAATTACCGCCATGAAATGCTGCAAGATTTTAACGACATGGTGTTTGCAAGAAATCTGCGTCTTGATCATTTAAACAGTACGATTCCTGATTTCTTTTTATTTACCATATTGGCTAATCTATTAGGGATGTATGTATTGATGTGCTTACTGAATCCGAGCAGTGCTAAAAGAAGTCATCAGTTTTTTCTTATACTCACCAGCATGATGTTGGGATTGAATTTTTCGTTCTTGATTGTTTTGGATTATCCTTTCTCAGGGGAGTTATCCATTACCGATGTCCCTTTAACTTATATACATTTCGACTAGGGCCTAATGCCAGAGCAATTGATCAGAAGGGGAGGGGATCAAGCCTTCTTCCTCTTCAGGATATTGTGATTCTTCTTCCATCATGACTTGGCGTACGCCGGGATCCATGCCGCCTATCTCTCCAGGGTAGTCCACACCGGGTACCCCTTCGTTTTTGGGTGTATTACACGCGATTAATAACAGGCTTAATAGCGTGATAGTGCTGATTTTTGGAAAGGGTGTATGCATGAGATTTATTACCTTAAGATAGACTAATGATTATAGTATTTTCTAGATATACAAGCAAATAGAGACAGACCTGCTCCAAAATTTGACGGCTTGTTTTTTGTCAATTAGGCTTCGGATAAATGAAGAGAAAATGCTATGGAAGTCTTAAAATCACTGTTTCGCACTCAATCACTACGCGATCTTTATCAACAAGAAGCGCAATTAGTGCGCTGCTTAAATGCCACCGATTTAACGTTGCTCGGTATCGGCGCAATTGTGGGGGCGGGCATTTTTGTACTCACGGGGATCGCAGCTGCCACCGCTGCGGGGCCGGGCGTCATTTTATCTTATGCGCTGGCTGGATTAGCCTGTACCTTTTGTGCCCTGGCCTATGCTGAATTAGCATCGAGCATAGGGGGGTGTGGCAGTGCCTATGGTTATGCCTTTGTGGGCTTAGGTGAACTCGTTGCCTGGATAGTCGGGTGGATGTTATTACTCGAATATTGCGTAGCCTCTGCCACCGTTGCTATTGGGTGGTCGGGCTATGTCAATAACGCGCTTGCGGCTATGGGGGTCGCACTTCCAGAGGCTCTAACGAATAATTTATTTGAAGGCGGTCTGGTTAACTTGCCTGCGATGGCTATTATCTTTTTTATCTCGTTACTCTTAGCGATGGGCGCGCGCGAAAGCGTAAAAGTAAATAGAATGATCGTCATAATTAAACTCACCGTGATCATATTGTTTATTATCATGGCTGGCGCTTATTTTCGGCCCGATGAGAATTGGCGTCCTTTTTTACCGTTTGGATCTATCGGTGTGATTAATGGAGCCGCGCTGATTTTCTTTGCTTACATCGGGTTTGATGCGGTCTCGACGGCAGCAGAAGAAACACTACGCCCTGAACGTAATTTACCCATCGGCATTATTGCATCCCTTGCGATTTGCACACTGCTTTATATGTTGGTCGCAGGCGTATTAACCGGGGCTGTGAATTACTCCGAATTAAATGTGAGTTCACCGATTAGTTACGCGTTACTAAAACTAGGTTATCATTGGGGAAGTTTTATTGTGGCGATAGGCGCGATAGCGGGGCTGACTTCCACTATTTTGGTGATGCAATTTGGTTTAAGCCGCGTCGTTTTAGCCATGTCGCGTGATGGACTTTTCCCCGCAAAATTAGCCGAATTGCATCCCAAAACTAAAGCACCCACACTGATTATTTTATCGACAGGCACATTAATTGCGCTGGCTGCAGGATTTGCCCCCATACATACGGTGGCGCAACTGACCAATATCGGTACCTTAACGGCGTTTATTAGCGTGTGTGTCGCGGTCATGGTATTACGCTATAAGCAACCTGATTTACCCCGCCCCTTTAAAACACCGTACTCGCCTTTTATCCCGGTACTGGGCATTATTCTTTGTCTATTTCTGATGTTCAATCTACGCGTAATCACGTGGTGGGGATTTTTAATTTGGACGGTTGCAGGATTAATCTTTTATTTTAGCTACAGTCGCAAGCGTAGTGTGCTAGCACCATGAAGTTACGCTCTGAAAAAAATCAATGGGTGCGATTTTATTTTTTATGCAAGACATATTCTTTTGCACATCTCACCAAGCAGCAGACCTATATCTGTAAAGGCATTGCGATTTTATTTATTGTCATTCATAACGTGGTGGCAAAAATACCGAGCGCGCCGGGTTACAATGAGTTTTATTTTAATGGGGATTATATTGAGCAAGCTTTACATATGCTCTATAGCGATCCTGCTCATCTCATTACAGTAATGATGACATTTTTAGGGCATTATGGGGTACAAGTTTTTATTTTTCTAAGTGCATATGGTTTAGTGCGATCGATAGCCTTACAGCCAAATACTTGGAAAAAATTTATTCATAAACGTATTGTTCAGCTTATCATCCCTATGCTATTCGTGATGTTGTTTTATCTTGGCTTAGATTACTTTTTTTCCGGACTATTTAGTCTTAGATCAGGCGAGCATGATTTATTCGATGTGTTAAAAAGAATGCTATTTATTTCAAATTTTATTCCTGGTGAAGCCTTTTTAGTGATAGGCCCTTGGTGGTTTTTATCGATGATTATGCAGTTTTATTTGCTTTTTATGCCTTTACGTGCAAAGCAAATGCGCTACGGGAATGCGAGTTTAGCCGTGCTGTCACTGCTAATGATTTTTATTATGATCCCACTAGAGCCCTGGTTGCAACACTATGGTTTTAGCCTGACGCTTACTGCACTCGGACATTTGCCTGAATTTGCATTAGGTATGGCGGTTGCCAGTTTACCTAAAATTAATGTGCCTTTAGGTCTTATTATCTTGGCTTTAGTTGGATTAGTACTCGGGAATATGTTTTATCTTTTTTGGTTTTTTGCGCCAGTCTGTGCCACTCTCGTTATCATGTTTTTGTGCGGTTTGTTATTAAAACAGTTACCGCACACGCAACATGGCGTCGTGATGTTGCATCGAATAGGGGTGCTGTCTTTGTATATTTTTCTTTTGAATGGTGTGATACGTGAGCCTTTTGTATTACTGGCTAGCCAGGTGAATACGCCATTAATGAGCTATGCGTGTGCATTAGTGGTTGTGATGCTGACGCTTTTTATTGCTCACGTTTTTTATACTTTAGAGCGTTATTTGAAGTCTATATTGACTTAACCGTACTAAAGAATTGTATAAAAGCCAGTTATCAGGTAAAATTTTTTAATCTAATTGCCTGGTATCATCTGTAGGTGAGGTTTATGGCTATAAAAAATGTGGTCTTTGATGTAGGTAATGTGCTGCTGACTTGGGATCCGCTAAACGTAGTTCACACCGTATTTCCCGATGAGGCTTCACCGCAAAGCCTAACACAAGCGATATTTAAATCCGAAATTTGGTTGGATTTAAATCGGGGCTTAATTACTGAAAACGAAGCGGTAAGTCTTTATCGTAAACAATTACCCGCCATTTTTCAGGATCAATTTGAAGAATTAATGCGACAGATTAAAATATCGTTGACGCCCATACCCGGTAGTTTTGAATTATTAGAAAAACTGCATAAGAATCATGTGCCTCTGTATTCCATCACCGATAATGTGAAAGAAATTGTCGAAGATTTAAAAGTAAAATACGATTTCTGGCAGAAATTTACAGGTTTAGTCGTCTCAGCGGATGTGGGTGTTTTAAAACCCGCGCCTGAAATTTATTTACATTTATTGCAGGATTATCAACTTAATCCTTCTGAAACGCTATTTATCGACGATCATTTACCTAATGTCATCGGGGCACATCAGGTGGGGATGTCTGCCTTTCAATTTATTGATGCCGTCAGCTGTGAACGTATTTTGCGGAATGAATATAAAATAAAATTTTAAGGAAAGTAGATGAAAACATTAGTCATCAGTGGCGGGGCTAGTGGTATCGGATGGGCAACAGTCCAGCGTTTTTCTAAAGCAGGCTATTATTGCTTTATATTAGATATAAAAGCGCCGCCTTCTAGATTAGATGCGAGCGAATTTATTGAATGTGATGTGACCCGGGTTGAAAAAATTACTGCGGCCATCAAAGTAATTTCACAAAAGTCTGCGGGTGTCGATGCGCTAGTGTGTAACGCAGGGGTGCACTATTCTGCGACTATTCTTGATACTCATGAAGATGCCTTTAACAAGGTGCTTAATATTAATTTTAGTAGCGCTTTTTTTCTAACTCAATCGGTATTACCACTTATGATCGCACAAAATAAAGGGGCTATTGTTTTTGTAGGTTCTGAACAAAGCGTGATCGCTAAGCCTCACTCGGCAATTTATGGTGCAAGTAAAGCTGCGTTAGCCAGTCTTGCGCGGACCACGGCCCTAGATTATGCCAAGCAAGGGATACGATCAAACGTAGTGGCAGTAGGCACAGTGGACACGCCTCTTTATCAAGCCGCTGTTGCGCGCTATTGTGAGAAAACAGGCGCATCAATAGCAGAAGTGCATGCGCTTGAAGCAAACGAGCAGCCTTTAGGCCGTATCGGTCAGCCCCACGAAGTGGCCGAGTTAATTTATTTTTTATGTAGCGATGAGGCGTCCTATATTACGGGCGGAATTTATCCTATAGACGGCGGTTATACTGCACGATAAAACAATTACCTTAACAAGTGAATTATGAAAATTACTCAAATTGAAATTTTTGATATTGAATGTCCTAAGCGTCCGAAATGGCATCCTGTGTTTGTGCGGATCACAACAGATGAAGGCCTTACCGGCGTAGGTGAAGCAGGGCTTGCATATGATTGGGGACATAGCGCTGCGGCCCATATGATCAAAGAAATTGCCCAAGCTATACTGCTAGGTTTTGACCCGTTTAAAACCGAATTATTATGGACACGCATGTTGCGGGAGAGTTTTTGGGGCTTAGGCGGCGGACCGGTTATTTATGCCGCCATGAGCGCAATTGATACGGCTTTATGGGATATCAAAGGTAAAGCTTTGGGCGTACCGGTGTATCAACTTTTAGGGGGGAAAACGACGCAGCGTTTACGGACCTATGCCAGTCAATTACAATTTGATTGGGGCAGTGAGGTTAAACCCTTAATTCATCCTGCTGATTACGCTAGGGCTGCAGAAAAAGCAGTTCATGAAGGCTATGACTGCGTTAAAGTAAATCCAATGTTTTACGACAAGGACGGTAATACGCAATTTAATTTAACGACGATTTTTAAACAAGCAGAATTAAGATTATACCGTGATAGACTGAGTGCGATTCGTACCGCAGTCGGACCTGATGTCGATATTCTTATTGAGTGTCACAGTTTATTAAGTCCTACTACTGCGATTCAATTTGCCGAGGTCGCTGAAGCATACCATTGCATGTTTTATGAAGAGCCGGTCAATTATTTAAACCCGGCATTGCATCAGCATGTAGCTCAAAAAATTAAGATCCCTACTGCGGCAGGAGAGCGCCTTTACACCCGTAACGGTATGCGTCCTTATTTGGAAACGCAAAGTGTTGCAGTATTGCAACCCGATATAGGGTTGTGCGGTGGATTTACGGAAACTAAAAAAGTTTGCGATTATGCTGATCTTTATAATGTGATGATCCAGGCGCATGTGTGCGGCGGACCGATTGCAACCCAAGCTGCATTGCATTTAGAAAGTGCGATCCCCAATTTTCTGATACATGAGCATCATTGTTATGCCACAAAAGTGTGGAATAGGGAATTGTGCATGCAAGACCCTCAGCCTATAAAGGGTTATTTTGAAGTCTCCGATGCTCCAGGGCTAGGGATAGAATTAAATGATGCGGTAGTTAAACGTTCACCTATGATGAGTGTAAAATAACCATGATAGATACGCATGTCCATTTTTGGGATATTGATTTAAATATTCATGGTTGGATCAATAGAAGTGATCGTACTGCTTTAAAACGCAGTTTTACACTGGATGACTATGTGAATTTTCAAGGCAAAGTGGATGGCATCATTACCATAGAAGCCGCTGATAATCACCGCACCCTACAAGAAACTGAATGGATTAAGCAACACATAGTCAATAATCCTTATGACATCACCATAAAACACATGGCTTTTATTGATGTATTGCAAGCACCCAGTGAATTTAATCGTCAGTTAATGGCTTTTTCTGCTTATTCTTTTGTTTGTGGGTTTAGGCAGATATTTCCTGAGACTACTGAGTTTAACCAGGATAATCTCGCTCATTTTAAAAATAATCTTAATGTATTACATGAGAAAAATCACATTTTTAATCTTCAAATGACGCCCGTTCAATTGTTGAAAGTATCCCAGATAATTATTGATAGCAATGTGCGTTGTGTAATCGATCACGCGGGTATGCCAAAATTAGATGGGCCCCAAGGTCGTCAACAATGGTTGGATATGTTGCAGGCTTATGCAAAAACGTCGGTATATTTTAAATTGACAGTGACATCACCTGAAATCATTACGTCGCTTTTGCAGCAGCTTACGCCTAAGCAGTTTTTAATTGGATCTAATTATCCAGTAGCTCAGCAAAAATTAGCAGATTTTCCGGAAGAGTTTGTTGCGCATAATAATATCAATGCAAAAGAATTATTTAATTTTTAAAGGAGAGTACCATGGCATTAACGTTTGACAAGGTCAGTAATAATATTTTCGCTGCACGCGAGCAGACAGTAGCTAATTATAGAAAACAGCTGGCGTATTTATATCGCATTTTCGATTTTTACGGTTGGTGTGATTTGATTGTCACCCACTTATCGGTGCGTGTACCCCATGAGGACGCCTTATTGATTATTCCCTTTGGTTTATCTTTTGACGAAGTCACCCCGGATAATCTTGTTAAAGTTGATTTTGACGGGAATATTTTAGAAAGTAAATGTGGTTTTCAAATCAATAACAATGGAACGACTGCGCACCGCAGTATTTATAAAAATAATCCAGAAGTAAACTGCATTTTACATACGCATTCACATTATGGTGTTGCGATCGGAAATTTAAGCAGTGATTTAATGTTGCTTGATCAAATCGCCATGATGTTCCATAACAAAGTAGGTTACCATGAATTTAAAACTTTGTTTATTAACGATGCGGTTCAAGAAGATTTGTTGGCTGATATGCAGGGTAAGCAAGCGGTTATTTTAAAAAATCATGGTTTGATCAGTGTAGGCAAATCGATACAAGAAGCTTTTTGGTTTCATTATTATTTAGAAACAACTTGCAAAATACAAGTGTTAACGCTGTCTACAGGCGCTAAAATTAATTTTCCAGATAATGACATCGTGCAGAGCACTGCAGAAAAATATGATAAATGGCGCAATGCGAATGATCACATCAGTGTCAGTGACAGTGAGTTATTATTTGATGCAGCAAAGCGCAAAGTGAAGTATGTCTTTGGTTAAGCTTATGTTAATTTGACCGGCATTGAAATCTCATTTATTATTGATTTATTAGCTTTCAAACTTAATTTGGGGCGCCACCCCGTGGTGTATGGAAATAATGAATAATAACATAGTGTTGCAGATGATTATTCATTGATTTATTAAGAAGATAGTCTATTGTCTGTACAAATATTTAGCAATATTCATGTTTTTTATTCATTATTATCTGATATAAGTGACACAGCTATAGAAAATAGCCCCCAAAGTAGGCCATAATACGCCTTTATATAAAGACATAGTAAGTAAGGTGAATGAGGAGTTCTTGATGCAAGAATGGCAATTAGATTTGGTCACAACAAGCATGATAACGGTCATGTTAGTGATGCTGGGTTATCAATTAAAACATCGCATTAAAGCACTAGAGCGCTTTTGTATTCCGGTTGCCGTGATAGGTGGATTTACAGCCGCTGTATTTATTTTGTTTTTAAAAGAAACTGGAGTGGGGATAGTCCATTTTGATTCTACTATGCAAATGCCTGCGATGGTGGCCTTTTTTACCACCATCGGCATAGGCGGAAGTCTGCGATCCATTAGACTAGGCGGACGGCTACTGCTGGTTTATGCGTTGATTTGCTGGGTCTTAGTGATTTTCCAAGATATTATCGGCGCCACTTTAGCGCATTTTCTTGGACTTGACCCGGTCTTTGGGATCATGGCAGGCGGTGTATCGCTACAAGGTGGCCATGGTACGGCCGCAGCTTTTGGTAATATGGCCGAGGGTATGGGCGTTCCTGATGCCACAACTATTGCACTGGCGTGTGCCACATTTGGTCTTATTGCAGGCGGCGTACTCGGTGGTCCTGTTGCGAGTTTTTTAGTCAAAAGACATAAGTTACTCCTGCCGGCTGAATTGCCACAAAATGATCCTCCGCCTTTACATGATAGGGAAGAAGATCTGCAGTTAACCAGTTATCAATTAATCTCTTCAGGTGGATTAATTTTAGTGTTGATGACATTGGGATTTTGGTTTAGTGGTGTATTTACCGAGCATTTTGATTTAGTGTTGCCGAGTTACGTGGGCGCGATGTTTATTGCTATCCTCTTTAGAAATTTAAATGATCATTTTCAAATGATTAAATTAAATAGTGCCGCAATTGAAGTGATTGCGGATTTATCATTAGGTTTCTTTTTAACCCAAGCGACTATGAATTTGAAGATATGGGATTTGTATGCCTTGGCGCTACCCTTATCCTTCATACTGATTATTCAAGTGGCCGTTTTAGCATTAATCACCATATTTATAGTCTTCCCATTAATTGGCAGAAACTATGACGCTGCAGTCATGTGTTCAGGTTTGATGGGACACGGCTTAGGCGCGGTGCCCACCGCGGTTGCGAATATGGATGCGGTGTGTCAGGATTTTAAAGCCTATTCATTTAAAGCTTTTCTAATTGTCCCCTTATGTGGCACCATATTGACCGATATTGTCGGTATTCCTTTCCATGTGTGGATCATCAATTATTTGCATTAATGCGTATGCGTCATACTGCGATAAAGGCCGGGATCTTTGCCGGCCTGCGCCCACACTCTATTTTAACTCGAATATGGCTTCAACCTCGACAGCGGCATCCATGGGCAATGAAGCCGCACCTATGGCGATACGGGCGTGGCGTCCATTCTCCCCTAGGGCATTAATGATAGTATCCGATGCGCCGTTGATGACATAAGAATGGCGGGTAAAATTGGGTTCTGCATTGACATACCCGGATAATTTAACACAGCGTTTTACTTTATTCAGATCACCCACAGCGGTTTTTAATTGCGTTAATACATTTTCTGCTGCAAGTTTAGCGGCCTCTATGGCTTGCGCTTCACTGACTTTGCTGCCGACTTTACCTGTGTATTTAACTTTGCCGTTTTCAAGTGGCACTTGTCCAGAAATAAAAATTAAATTTCCTGAAATCACATAGGGTAAGATATTAATGCCTGGCGGCGCAGAGGGAGCTAAGGTCACTTCCTGTGCATTAACGTAACCGACACTCAGAATAATTAACACTAACATTCCCATGAGTTTATTAGCACGTATGACTGTATTCACCTGCAAACTCCTTATTTAAGAGGTATAACAAAGCAGGTAAACTAGACGGGTTCTAAAATCTTGTCAACAATTATTATTTGTGATCCGCGATAAGTTTAATCATCGCAGTGATTTCAATGGGACTATTCAGTGGCAGTGAAGTGGCGCCCACGGCAGATCGTGCATGAATTCCTTTTTCACCAAAAATATCCACTAAAATATTAGAAGCTGCATCCATGACTTTAGGTTGATCAAAAAATTGTGGTGTAGACGCGATATAACCATCGAGCCTAACGATTTGTTCAACACAATTAAGTGTTCCGCCGCAAGCCTGCTTAACCACCGCAAGCACATTAAGTATAGTTTGTTGTGCGGCTTCTTGACCGCGTGCGATATCGCTAGCTGATTTAAGCGCGCCTGGATTCAAAATTTTTCCATTTTTTAACGCTACTTGTGAGATGTAGATCATATTATCAGCAATCGCATAAGGCCGATAATGGCCTACCGGAGCGGGCATATCAGGTAAAGTAATCGCCAATGCTTTTAGACGTTCATCAGGTGTAGCGGTACGTGTTGTCGTTAATCCATTCATTGCAAACAGGGTGTTTAATGGGAAGAGCAGTAACAACAAAATGGATATCATGTGACGTTTCATTAATTATTATCCTATTCAAAATGAGATGATTATATACTGATCACTTGCGAATATGCGAATAGCTATTGAGCCAGGCTATAGGGTTTGGCACGCTTGACAGACGCGTGGTTGTAAACTAAATTCATGATATTATTACTTTTATCCCAAAGGTTGTCTTGTGAAAACAGCATGTCTTTATCTGTCAAAATGTATTCTATTTTTTACTGCACTGTTATTTAGCCTCATTTGTTGCGCAGCAACACAAACGCAATGCCTAGATAAAACATTTACCCTTCAGGTATTGGGATCAGGCGGGCCTATCCCAGAAAATGGTCGTGCCTCCAGTGGTTATTTAATCTGGTTGGATGGCAAAGCCCGTTTTATCATCGATGCCGGTGGTGGAACATTTTTACGCTTCGGTCAGGCGGGCGCACGCATAGAAGATTTAGATTTATTTGCTTTGTCGCATTTTCATACTGATCATTCTGCTGATTTTCCCGCCATTATGAAAGGGGGATATTTTTCTTCTCGCGAACGTCCACTCAAAGTCACCGGGCCTACGGGCAGCGATTTATTTCCCAGTTTAAATCAATTCCTGCAGCGCATGTTTGATCCCAAAACCGGTGCTTATGCCTATTTAGGGGGCTATTTAACCGGCACGGGTGGTTTATTTAAGCTTGAACCGCAAGAGGTAAGTACGGCAATGGTAGCTTCTCCTGATAACCCGACTGTGATTATTTATCAGGATAAAGATGTCACCATTAGTGTGTTGAGTGTGCCACATGGCATCGTACCTGCGTTAGCGCATAGAATCGATACCCCGAAAGGTCGCGTGGTGATTTCCACCGATCAAAATGGCCATAGCCCAAGCTTTGTAGAATTTGCTAAAAATGCTGACATACTCGTGATGCCCATGGCTATCCCCGAAGAGAGCAGTCATCCCGATCAGGAATTACATGCGCCTCCTGATGTCGTGGGTAAAATAGCGCAACTAACGGATGCTAAATTATTAGTCTTAAGTCATTTAATGGGCCCGACTTTACGCTATACCGATGATAATATGAAAATTATTCAAGATTTATATCAAGGACCGGTATTTGCTGCAAATGATCTAGAATGTTTTCCTGTGCAATCACAAAAGCAATAAGGATGAGTTATGGATAATAAAATGTTGTTAACGATTACTGTGGTCACGGCAATTTCGTTAACTGCCAGTGCCTATGCAGCGCCTGATAATAGTGCACTAAATCTTGATGAAGAAGACATCAAAACTAAATCTGCAGGCTGCGCCGCAGGCAAATGTGGCAGCTTAAAAAAATTTGAAGAAGTGAATACGGTGGTTGATCCGCAAGATAAATTAGTTTACGCAAGAGATGGCAAATGTGGCGTATCCGGTCATAGCGCTCGACCAGCAAAACCAGGAAAATGCGCCAGCGGAGTCTGTGGCAGCACGGAGTAAATGATGGTAACGGGAGCTACGTGTGGTTTAGGACTCAGAGATGAACACATCAATGATTTGTTAACGGGTGAATATCCCCAGTTAAATTTTCTTGAGCTTGCCCCTGAAAATTGGATGGGACTAGGCGGGCGTAAAGCGATACAATTAAAAAAAATCTCAGAAAAATTTCCTTTAGTTGCACATGGTTTGAGTCTCTCCATAGGCGATACTCAACCTTTAAATAAAAGTTTTATTCACCAAATTAAGCAATTTCTTACCGATTATCAGATTGATATTTATAGCGAGCATTTAAGTTTTGGTCGGGATCAACAGGGTTATCTTTATGATTTACTTCCCGTGCCGTTTTATCCTGAAAATATTGCCTATTTGAGTCTACGTATTATGCACGTGCAAGAATTACTAGGCCGACGCATCGCTTTAGAGAATATTTCCTATTACCATCAGTATCCAGATAATATGTCTGAAATTGAATTTATCACTGCGTTATTACAATCTGCAGATTGTGATTTATTGTTAGACGTGAATAATGTCTACGTGAATAGTCAAAATCAGGGGTATGATCCTTACGCATTTATCAGCGCACTCCCTGCGCAACGTATTCGTTACTTACATATTGCGGGTCATTATCGGCAAACCGATCATCATATTTTAGATACCCATGGTCGGCCTGTGTGCCCAGAGGTATGGGATTTATTGGCCCATACGTACGCGCATGTAGGTGTACGACCCACGCTACTTGAGCGTGATCACTTTATACCGCCATTATCAGAATTGAAACAAGAACTCGCACAGATTGCTGCATTACAAACCCAGACTATTCCGCTACGTGTTTCGCTGGCGATGGATAATTTAGCGTGTGAGATCCGCGCAGGTAATACAGGGGAGAAATCGATAGATCTTTATCATCACTTACTCAGTGGCGCGCTGGGGGAAATTATTCAAACCTGTTATGTGCGTTTTTTTCAATGCCTCACAACTGAATATGCAGAATCACTGATTTATGATTTTTTAGCCATGCATTCCTGTGTGCAGCCTGCACACCATCAATTACCTACAGAATTCTTGCGATTTTTACAAACAACTACGTTGCCTTTGTTTCTGAAAAAAATTGCTGAATATGAATGGTTGGAGTTTACTGCTGAAATTAGCACGATGCCTAGTAGAGATAAAGAGTATCCGCTTGCGTTAATCACAACGCAGATCTTAATGTTATCTCCCTCGGTGAGTTTAGTAGAACTTCCCTTTGATTTAGAGCGCTTGAGTCCAGATTTTATCCCGATACCTGAAGCACGACTGTATTATCGTTTGATTTATACAGATAGTCAGGGCCGGGTTAAGCACCGTCATATCCAGCCTTATTTAGCACGTTTGATTCAGTTATTTCAACAAGCGGATACAGTTAAAACCGGAGAGCAAATTCTTGAAACTTTTCTTCTGGAGTGTCAGCTTGGTATCGAAAAATCTGCCATCACTCAATCGCTGCTCAAGTTATATGAAGAACATATTTTAATGATCCACCCTAACACAGAAGGCATACTATGAAAAAATTTATCAATCAATCGTTACATCAGGTACGTAAATTAGCATGTTTAGATTTTATACCGTTACTTGCGATACGCTTATACCTGGTCCCGGTATTTTATGTAGGCGCTAAGAGCAAGCTGTTTAAGTTTGATGCCACCGTCGCCTGGATGGGTGGCCCCGTCGCAGACGGTGGTTTAGGTTTACCGTTTCCCACCTTAATGGTAATTATTGCTTTTATCACCGAAGCGGCCGCGGTGATATTACTCTCTTTGGGCTTAGCGACCCGTTTGATGGCTTTACAATTGTTAGTATTTTTAATTATTGCAGCCTTAACCGTACATTGGGTACATGGCTGGCCCGTCATTGCTGGGAATACGGATGAGTCTACATTGCGATTAAGTGGCTTAATGGAATGGCTTCAGGATTATTTTCCAGGTCGATATAATTATGTTACTGAATACATGGATCCGGTCATGTTAAATAATGGGGTAGAATTTACTGTGACTTATATGATCATGTTGTCCATCTTATTATTTTTTGGAGCGGGGCGTTTTGTAAGTTGTGATTATTGGATCAAACGTATTTATTATAATCACAAGTAAAAAGTTGAGCTAAAATTTTAATTTTGCGGTAAGCTTACCTCCTTTACATAGTTGTAACGGACGATAGCTGTATGATCCGCTTGTGGTTAATTTTAATTTCTAGCTTATGTTATCTTTTTACAGTGACATCAGTATTTGCAGACGGACTCAATCAAACGGATGGTGCCTTGCCTAATGAGGAATATGCACCTCCGGCAGAAGGCACCGAGACACTGCCTGCCCATGAATATTTTGGTTACAAAGATGGCTTTTTTATTCATGATCCGGAAAGTAATTTTTTACTGCGCATTAATTCCTTTACTCAATTGCGTTTTCTTTATTCTGAAGCGCATAATTTAGACAATTACGAGAAATTTCAACTTCGTCGTATGGCCTTGTTATTTTCTGGCCATCTACCTGATGAATCATGGACTTATGTATTAGGTGCATTAACTTCTGGTGAGGCCGGCAGTTTTACGCCGATTAATACTTTTGTCGTTAAAACATTTGATAAGAATACATGGTTACAAATAGGCTTATTTAACACTCCTTTTTTGCACGAAACAATACTGCTAACGCCTAAGCAATTAGCTGTTGAGCGGTCATTAGTGGCCAAGTATTTTTCGACAAATTCCTCAATCGGAACGATATTTGGTAAAGAAAATGAACATTTTAAATTGCAACTTTCAGCGACTAATGGCGACTTTGTCTACAATAAACAATTGACTGAAACGGGCAATGATGCGGATAACGAGGTTATATTTAATGGCTTATCCTATGCTTTTCTTTCACGCTTTGAGTTTAAGCCCTTTGGTAAATGGCAAGAGTTTACGGATTACACTACCCCTGCAGGAACGAGTAAAGGTTTACTCATAGGTATTGCTGCGGCCTATCAAAAGGATAATAATCATCTTGCAACTGAAGAACTCATGGGAACAGCCGACATTACTTTTCAAGGCAGTGGTTGGAATGTCTCCAGCATGGTTGCGGTCCTTCAGGATCAAATTAGAAATTATTCATCTTATGGCGCATGGGTACAAGGCGGTCTTTTTGTGGATGAACTGCGTAAGACTCTGGAATTATATTCGCGTTATGAATGGGGTAGATCTGGGCAGTATGATTCGATCCTTAACCTTGATGAAGAAGACTTACGCTTACTGACCACGGGCTTTAATTATTATATTTTACCTAAACTTAAATTTACCAGTGAATTTGGCTATGCGTTTACTAATATGGGTGGAAATTGGGCAGATCCGGTAGACGGTTGGCGTATCACTGACGAAACGGGGCAATGGATGTCACGATCGCAACTACAGTTGGTATTTTAGGGTTATAATGCTAGATTATAATCTGTGAGTAAGATATCGTATTATCAGTTTAATATTAGGATAATGAATGAATATTTTATCGTGCGATCAATTTACTAAAGATGACATTAACAAGTTATTCTCCTTGGCTGATTTGTTGGACCAGCATTACTTGCAATATAAGCATGTGCTCAATGATAAAATTATTGCAGTATTATTTTATGAATCCAGTACCCGTACTCGGCTTTCATTTGAATCAGCTGTGCAGCGCTTAGGTGGCAAGGTGATTAGTACGGAGAATGCGAAAGAGGTGAGTTCAGCAGTCAAGGGTGAATCTTTGTCTGACACGATACGCGTCATC
This sequence comes from Gammaproteobacteria bacterium, assembly GCA_013289605.1. Taxonomy (GTDB): domain Bacteria; phylum Pseudomonadota; class Gammaproteobacteria; order JABCZS01; family JABCZS01; genus JABCZS01. The sequence goes on along the minus strand of JABCZS010000001.1, from coordinate 5,809 downwards.
AGCGGCTATTGTGATGCGATTATCCTTAGGCATTTTGATGTGGACAGTGCTGAGGTTGCGGCGCGTGTTTCTTCGGTTCCGATAATCAATGCGGGCAGCGGTATGGGTGAGCATCCAACTCAAGCGTTGCTTGATCTTTATACTATCAATAAGAAAAAAAATACCTTAAATGGTTTGAAAATTGCCGTGGTGGGTGATCTATTCCATGGCAGAACCGTACACTCTCTGGCGAAGTTATTTGCAAAATATGAGAATAATACGGTATATGGTTTATCGCACGAAGCTTTGGGGTTACCTCAAGAATATATCGATATCTTGACTAAAAATAATCACTATATTCCGTTACATACACTAGATGCATTACCCAAAGATTTAGATGTGATTTATCAGACGCGTAATCAAGTTGAGCGATTTAGCGCATTAGGGCCATCCTCTGAATTTCCCGAATTTACAATTCATAATGCATTTTTAAACACGTTTCATCCAGATTTAATTTTAATGCATCCGTTACCCAGAAATACTGAAATTTCACCGGATTGTGATGAGAATGTCAGATCATATTATTTTAAACAAGCCCATGCAGGGATCCCAGTCCGTATGGCTTTGCTGGTTTCCATTTTTTCATAAGTGCTTTTAACCCTTTTATTATGTAAACGAAAAACGGAAGCCGACTAAAACCGCTTGTGAATTGACATCAAAGTCCGCATCTTCCACAAATTCATTTGCGCCAAGTAACACATCGGTTAAGCCTGTGTAGAGGTATTCCGCAGAAATGGCTAACCTGTGGCCGACTGAATAGGTTAAGCCGCCACCAAATTCATAGGCGAATCCTGCGCTATGTTCGGTTTCTAAATCCTTATTAGTGAGATGGAAATCATCATTTCTTCTTGAATCAAAATGAACCTTATTCCAGGCAACGCCCGCTCCACCTATTGCGTAAATTGACAGTGCTTCAATGCGTACAGCAGTCAGTGCTAAATCAAACATTAAGCGCGTACTTTTTAAATTCATATCATAGTCTGCAGGGTTAGTATTGGGCTCATTGAATCGGTAGACTTTTCCGGATATATCCCCATTGAGATAAATAAGATTTACTTGTGGGCTTAACGTGGGGAACCATTGCATTGATTCATCAGTAAGTCCATAGACATAGCCTACCCCTACGCGACCTGTCCAAGAATCCCAATCGCCACTGTTGTTTTGTATCAAAGTTTCTGATTGCGTATCCGTGACTCTGACATGAGTATTTTCAGCATCGAGCGTAGCGATGCCGCCCATGAGGATGAGTTCATAGTAGGGTTCAATTTCATCATCTTCATCGTCATCATCATCGTTTGCATAAGCAAGAGTGATGGTCGTCGCAAAAATAGTTGCAGCACAGATAACACGCTTGAGTCCATTCATCAGATTTTATCCTTATATATGATTAAGCACATTAAAGCCAATTTAAAGATAAATATCAAGTGTAGTTTTAGCGCAGACTAAAACAAGACACCGGACTAAAACAAGACACCGGACTAAAACAAGACACCCACAGACTAAAACAAGACAAGACAGATTAAAACAAGACACCCACATGCACGCAGACTAAAACAAGACAGACTAAAACAAGACACCCACATGCAGGATTTGTCATTATGTGGGTGTCTATTAATTTCTCGTCGAAGCGGTAGAGATATTATTAGAAATAAGACACCCACTTGTAGCTATTCCATATGGGTGTCTATCGGTTTTGATTATTTATGGATTAAATCGGGATAATCCGAACCGACTGATATCGCATTCACTACTCCCGTTCATCACCAGTTGTGCAACGACTTCACCGATTGCAGCGGAATATTTAAAACCATGGCCAGAGCAGGGAGAAACCAATAATACAGAGGGTATTTCTGGATACCAGTCAATAATAAAATGATTATCTGGGGTTAAGGTATAAAGACAGGTTGCTGTTTTAATGCATCGAGCATCTAAGCCAGGGAGATAGCGTGATATACCTTGAAACATGTTAGATATTTCCTTTGGGCTGACATGGCGATTGATGGTATCTGCGCCAGTGCTATCCCCAAAATTGCCACGCGCAATTTTAACTCCTTTTTCTAAACCCTGTATTGCAGGGAAGCCATAAAAGGGTTGATCAATACCTTTCATAATAAATATCGGACATGTTTGCGGTGAAAAATAATCTAAATTATCCCGAATCCCAAACCAAAATGATATTTGACGCGTGGGCGTAAATAAATGGCTATAGGACGGATTTAATAACTGTGAAATCCACGACCCTGCGCAGAGTATTAGATTTTTTACTTCATAATGCCCCTGGTTTGTTTTTACGTAGACTGTGCTATAGGGTGTTTGCCTAAAGTATTCTATTTTTTCATTTTTATGAATAATTGCCCCATGCTGTTTTGCCAAGGTCATCTGCGAGGTGATGCATTGTTCAGGGTATAAAAAACCAGCAGTATATTCATAAAACCCTTTCGCATTGTCGTTGACATTAAATTGGGGGAATTGATAGCGTAGTTCATTAGCATTTAACAGATGATGTGGGATATGGTACTTCTTAGCACTAGTGACAGTGTTAGTAAAAAAATCAGTTTGAGCTATATATTTTTTAGAAGAGCCATTGTCAATGACAAGCCCACCTGTTTGCGTGAATAATCGTTGCCCTGAGTATCCTTCTATCTCTTTCCATAATTCATAGGCACGCACCGATAGTGGCGTGTAACCTTCTCCTTCACCAATGGCTTGCCGAATTATCCGTGTTTCCCCGTGTGAGGAACCATAAATATGCGGTGGTGAGAATTGGTCGACTCCTAATACTTTTTGTCCTTGCTTGGCCAATTGGTAAAGTGCCGCACTGCCTATGGCACCTAGACCAAGAATTAACGCATCACATGTTGTCTTCATGGCTTTTATTTTGATTTGGGCTGAGATCTAAGTAGGGCAGTAATCGGCAACCATTCATTAAGTTGTTGATTTATTAATGGCATTAGAAGTTTAATGCCTTCAGGTTCATTGGAATTACCATGCACTAAAATAATACTGCCACCTTTAGCGTCCTGCTGTGCAGCAAGCCACGCATTACTGCCTATGGGTATTAAGCCAAATTTTTGCAATTGCAGCATCCATTCCTTATTAGAAATAAGACCTGGAAATCTAAAAAATACAGAGGGTAATTGTCCATTTTCTAATAATATTTTTTCAGTTTCTAGTATTTCAAGCGTGATATTGGTATAAGGAAATAATAGGAAATTTTTCTCAAGCGCCAAGTCACCATAATAGACATGACTAAATGAATGGTTAATCCATGTCACCGCTAGTTTATTTTGTTTAATTTGTTCGGCTATCCAGTTGAACTCATCTTGATGTTCAAGTAACCATAAGCCACTGATCGCTATAGCAATAGGAATAGGTTGCTGTTTTTCATTTGAAAGTTTAACTAAACTTTGAAAAAGCGCCTTATCAAAATATTTTGTTGAGGGACACATATCAATAGTTAAAAACATTCCTTCAGTAGCATATTCAGCATGGGTAATGCCTTGATTTTTATTTTTTTCAAAAATTAATGGGCTGGAAGTATAGTTAAGCAATGCATTGATGTAAGGCTTAGATTTTATTCGCTCCCAAGTATAATATCGTGGTGGATTTAATCTTTCTGTCATATCCCTGCGTTCTCTAAATTTGTTTGCAGGGACTTCATAGGTGGCTAGTGTATCGGGATTAACGACTAAAAAGTATGCGTTATTGTCTTTATAGTATGTTCGTATCGCAATTTGAAAATGATCATTCGCAAAGCCTGGTATGAATGTTTGATGATAATCTGTAATGCCGGCTTGTGCTGTGTGACACAAATACAATACAAAGAGTATGGGGGTCAAAAATCGTTTGATATTCGTGTGCATTTTTTACGAGACTCCCGCGGCTTGTATATCTAGTTTAGATTACCTGGAGAAAGCCAATAAACTAACATAATATTTTATTTCAAAGCAAGATAAGACATCCATATAAAGAAGCAAGATAAGACATCCATATAAAGTGCTTCATAGGATTACATAGTACTTTGCTTGTTAGTTTGTTTTCAATAGCGCAATAGCGCAGAAATAGGACAGCCATAATATTCCTATGTATTTTATGGGTGTCTAATATTTATTTAAGCTCAGGACCCGTTTTAAGCTAGAAGCTTGCAAAGAAGCAGGTAACTGGTACCATGCTTGTTATAACTATTTGATAGGAAAGGATATGATAAAGTATCTGCTTATTTGTCTTGCTGGGTTACCGCTCTGTTCAGCAACATATGCCCATCCGAGTACTTTTATCAAAACCGCTGAAATTGTTAATTTTTTCAATGAACATCCTAATGTCATTTGGGATAGCTTTAACTTTAACGATGGGCCTATAGTTGTTCATAATGGAACGCCTGAGTTGCTGGCCTTTAATTTATATCCTCAAGAAGAACATTGGGAGAAAGTGACTGATCTTGCCCATTTAGCTTGGATAACGCGTCACGACGCCGCAGATTTGCATCACATAGGGTTTCATCCTAGCTACCCGATAGAAAATAAACTTGCTTTTGTGTATGGTTTTAAGTCTGATTATTCGATGCATGATCGTAACTATCAAGCCTTTGTACATGAAAAATTTCACGGTTTTCAATTCTTGCATTTTAAAAATATATTTATTCAAGATTCAATGTACCAAGATCATCTTAATACAGATATTCAACAATTATTATTTTTTGAAAATAAAGCACTTGCTGCATTACTTGCTGATTTGTCTTCTGTAGAAAATATGAAAGACGTGATCGCAGTGTATGAAACCAGGCGGCCAATCATGCAAGAAAAATCACGTGTCTGGGAAGATTGGCAGTTGCGCATGGAAGGGATTGCAGAATATGTCGATGTTGATACTTTTTTAAAATTACCTATTTTGGACGTATCACCGTTGCAGTTATTAGATTATTATACGCAGCGGAATTTTAGCTGGCTCTCGAGTGAGCCCATAAATGTTGTAGATTCCGCTATAAAGTGGCGAAATTACTCAGTCGGTGCCATAAGTGCACTCGCACTTGATGAGTTGAAAATTGATGATTGGAAAGAGAAAGTAGAGCAGGGCGCAACGCCCATGGAACTATTGTCTACGCATTTTAATTTAAACAAAAATGAAATAAAAAATAGATTTAAGCGTATTAAGAGTAAATGGAATGATCCTTCGTACCTGCAAAAAATAGCGGATGAAATTCAAGCTTATAACAATATATTAGACGCTATAGGAAATGAGTATGAGCGTACTCCAGGAGTGGAAATACAATGGAAAATATTTTCGTTGTGTCCGTCAGGGGCGAACATGGATAAAAGTTACTATCTCGCAAATGGTGGAATGGTCAGTTTGAATATGACTACCCATCAAGCTTGTTATGAAGATAATGGTAGCTTTAATTTAGAAATGATTAAGCAGCCGATAGTGTATGAAAACAATCATAAAGAGGGACAGCGCTACAAAGTAGCAGGTAGTATTTTAATAGATGGCCAACCTTTTTCCGAGCTCCCCAATATAGGGGTATTTAAACAATTTGACATTAATTCAGCCACGGTGAAACTCTCCTATACAGGGCAAGCTTGCTATCTGCATGACGGGAATCGTCTTGAGATTTTTGAGTGTTTGTAAGAATATTTAAGTCTATCTGTAATATGACATCCATATGAAAATCTAATAAATACATGGGTGTCTTAATAAAGATTCCACTTAAGAAATGGGTAGAGCAAAATTAAATTAGACATCCATCGCGGCTAGTCATCAGTTTCTGGTGACA